>JAFGXY010000047.1 GCA_016936395.1 Paracoccaceae bacterium
GGACTATGGACCCATGCCCCGCAGGAGGGGTCCCTTTTGGACGCCGATCACCCCGGTAGCGGGGTCACTATTGCGCGCCGATCAACATATTTGGCCTATGTGACGGAGGCGCTTTGCGCCCAGTTGCGGATCGACAAGGTATCTGCGCCGAAAGCCAAGGCCTATATCCGCGGCATGCTGGAGCGCATTTTCCGCTCGGTCCACGAGATGCTGCTATCCTCGATTCCAGGAAAGACGTTCTCCAACACCGTGCTGCGCGGAGAATACGACTCCGAGGCCGAAGCTGTCCTTAGCCTCGATGACCTGGTGCGAATTCTGACGATCTGGGTGGTGGACATCTACCATAACAGTCAGAACCTCGGCCGTGACGACTTGGCGCCGGCAGATCTCTGGGCGCACGAAATGACTGTCGGCATGGGCTGCCGTCCCGTTCCGGGATTGAAAACACTGACCCATGTTTTCGGCACAACCCTCATGCGGCGGGCGCAACAGAACGGCATTCGCATCATGCATGCCAACTATTTTTCGAAAGAGTTTGCCCTTCACCTGTTGCGCGATCCCACCCGCCGGTTCCGGGTCCGGTGGTGGGAAGAAAACATGAGCGAAGCTCAGGTGGAGATTCGGCCGAATGTATGGATACCACTCGAGGTCATGGACGAACGGGCAAGGGGCCTTAGTGTTGACGAGTGGATCCGGGTTTTCGAGCGGGCGCATGTCAAACGCGATCCAAAAGCCGCCTCGCGACGTGAAATGGCCGAGGATGAGATTGATGCTCTGGTGCAAGACCGCATTGCACTGCGCAGGAAAGTCAAACGCAAAACCTTCGCGACCGAGGCGGATCTTATGCGCCTTGAGGAGGCCACACTTCGCTTTTTCGTCACCCCGACCACGCGCATCACCAGCGATCAAACCAGCGGGATCTATGGCGTGCCCATCGGCGCTCTGCCGGGGGCGGACGAGGTGGCGACCGACAGTAAAGCCGCCGCAAGTGCTTTGCCGGTGAAGCACAAAAATCAGACCGGCGGCGAGAAATCGATTGCGCCACCAAGGCCCGCTCAGTCGGCACCGCGCGGTCGGAGAAAAGCCACAACCTGGAAACCCGGAACAATGGAATGATCCCGATGGATAAGCTGGAAAACCAAATTGACAGCGCGAACCCGGCTGACACCGAGATCTTGCCGCTGACCGACCACGACCCGCGTCCACCGCTCAATGACACCCCGGCGCTCGTGGAATGGCTCTTTCGGCGGTATTACGTCAGCAGATGGGACAATGAATTCTTGGAGCGCCTCGGGATGGTTCTCCGGCGGGACAGGGATGGAAATCTGCTTCCGGAAGGCAAGCTGTTCCGCAGTGAGCGCAAGGGCGTTACGGTGACGGCCGCCTCACAGGACGGGAAAACCGCGCTGGTCGTGCAAGTCCTCAAGCGGCTGTTCAACGACAGCTTCACGGACACGCGGTGTGGTGAAAAAATCGCATACTGTCGCCTTCGCACTGACGCAACTCTTACAAGCGTTTACAAGGATCTTTGCCGTTCGACCGGGTATTTCAATTTCCCTGCCAAGCTGACCCGGACAGAAGCCAATGATCTGGCCATGCATTGTCTGCGCAAAAAGGGGATCACAATCATCGTCATCGACGAGATTCACAACCTTTTCAAGAACACCGAGCCGGTCAATCTTTTCCTCAGAACGCTCGTTCAGGATGGGACCGGCTTTTGCGTCATTCTGATCGGGACGCCAAAGGTGCATGACTTCATCTATGAAAACTCCGACAACATCGAGCTGGCAGAGCGCTATTTCGACATGGCCCTGGAACGGTTTCCGCGGGACGAAACCATTGGCCTCATCAGCGGCGCCCTGAAAGGATTGGCCACCGATGCCGGCATCAAACTCGCTATGAGTATTCGCGCCGACCCCTATTTCGCCGACCGCATCTATGATGGTTGCCGCGGCAGCTACGGACGCTGCATGTTCCTGATCGCCAATTCTGTTGTGCGCGCCCTCGAGGAGGGTGGAGATACCGTCGACATCGAGGACTTCCGCCGGTTTTTCGGTCTGAAGTATCGGCACTTCAATCCTGAGAACCCGTTCAACATCAGTGACTGGGCGTCACGCGCAAGTGCCATCATGCTTGCCCCGCCGACTGCCGCGACGGACATTTACAATCAGGATCCCACCGAAAAGCCGAAGCGGAAACGCGGTCGGCCGCGCAAGACGGCAGAGGCGTCATCATGATCCGGTTTGCCCTGTCGCCACCTCTCCCCCTGCATGATGACGAAAATGGTCAGGGGTATTTTGCGCGGCTGGGCTATTTCCACGCCGGGGTAAGTGCTGGCAAGTTCTGTCGGTATTCAACCGTCGACAGGTTCGACTTCCGGTCCGGCAGAGCCCCATTTATCGAGGCGGTCGCCGCTTTGTCTGGCGTTGAACTGGAGCGCATTGAGGCCAACACCCTGCGCCAGGATGGGGCCGATGTGTTCCATCTCCGAGGACAGAAACTCGCGCTTCCGGTCGTCCGGAGGACATTTGCGCGCTTTTGCCCTGAATGCCTTCGTGCCGATACCGAAGGCTTTTCCGGTATCGCTGAGGGTGCATCCCGACTGCGGTGGGCATGGCTCTTGCGTCCAGTCGTTGCTTGTCCCATCCATAATGTGCGCTTGGCAGAGTTGCCCGCGCCAGATCCAGTCAACGCTTTTGACCTTCCGAAGCTGTTCGCCCAGCAGGACGTTCAGCTTGCCGATATGACCAGCACTGACATCCTCGCACCGGGCCCACTTCAGCACTACGTCGTCAGCCGCTTGTCTGTGGGTGGGGCAGGGGGTGCGTGGCTGGATGGCCAAGACATCGCCCCGGCGGTCAAGGCATGCGAGATGCTGGGCGCGCTGATCGAGGGCGGACCGACCGCGCAGGTGATCAATCATTCCGAGGAAGACTGGGCGCGGGTTGGCGATATCGGTTTTGAGGTCTGCTCCTCAGGTCCCGATGCGATCCTAGACGTCTTTGGGCGGTTGCGGGTGGCCGGCGGTCACACCAGTGGCCGTGCAGGGCCGCAGGCGGCCTACGGCTTTTTCTTCAACTGGTTGAAACACAACGCGCGGGCGCGGGACTCTGGTTTGCTTCGGGATATTTTGCGCGAAGCGATCGTCGAGAATTTTGCGATCGGACCGGGCGAGGTCATTCTGGGTCAGGAAATCACGCAGCGGCGCGTCCATTCCGTGAACTCACTCTCCCATGCGACCGGGCTTAATCGATGGCGGCTTTACAGGCTGATGCGCAAGGCCGGGATGATACCTGAAACGGACGATGCCGCGGCATTCAACCAATGGGTATTTCCGGCTGAAGAGGGCGAGCGGCTGGTCGCCAGGGTCGCAAACTCTGTGCCTCTGAACAAGGTTCAACACGTGCTGGGGTGCAGTAAAACCCAGGCAGAAGTTCTCGCGCAACACGGGCTGATTACCTCGGTCACGCCGATCGCAAACGATCAGATCGGCCAGACATGGGGGCAGTTCAACCGGGATGATCTGGAGGCGTTCAACGATGAGGTGTTTCAAGACACGCGGTATCACACTTCTGAATCCGAAGATTTTGTCAGCTTGACGGCGGCGGTAACAGGCAAGTCGTCAACGGCCGAGATACTGCAGTGGCAACTTGGTGGACAACTGCGCGGGACCCGTCTTCTGGATGGCGTCCGACGGCTTGATCACCTGCGGTTTGATCGGCAGGCGATATTGTCACTGGCGAAGGAACGGCGCGGATCCGACCTCAACCGCGTCACGCTTGTTGCCACGATCCTCGGTATTTCGCCGAAGTCAGTCAAAAAGCTTCTGAAAGCAAAGAGCAGCGGTCCACGGCTTTCGCCAGCGGCTGCTTCCGCCATCGCAGACCTGCAAGGCACCGCCTATGTCTCGACAGCTGAAATTGAACGATTTCTCTCCGAATACATCACGCTTGCTTTGGTTGCCCGCCAAGTCGGACGGCATTTCACCTCCGTCCGTCGGGAGCTGAACAAGGCTGGCATCGTGCCTGCCACAGATGCCTCGTCCCTCGGCGCTCGGATCTATCGGCGCGCTGATGTGGCGGCGCTCATCGCCTCACAGGGCATGCAGCCATCAGTGCCGACGAATATTGGAAAACACGCGCCCGTCGACGCTGTTTTCGGCAATAAAACCGTGATATCTGGCAATAATGGCGATTTTGGTGAATCCGATGATGTCATTTTGTGAATCCGATGCGTCACCCATCTCGTTCGGCAGAACGCGGCTTCAACGAAATCAGTTACTTAAGGTCCAAAATTGTGCTTTTTATGGGTGACTCTACAGTGAATTGCGCCAAGCAAAGGAAATGATCTTGTGACCGAGCCAGAGTCCTCCGCGCCAAAGGCGACATGGGCCTTCGTGCTGCTGGCCGTTCTGGCATTGGCGGTTGCGGGCGCAGTCTGGTGGGTAACACGCCCCGGACCGCTGCTGATCCAGGGTGAGGTGGCCGCCCCGCGCGTCGATGTGTCGGCCCGCACCTCTGGCAGGGTCTCCGAAGTGGCGGTCGATCTGGGCGATACGGTCGAGACCGGCATGGTGTTGGTTACTCTGAGCAATCCCCAGCTTGTCACCGCTCATGCCGCGGCGGCATCGGGGCTGGAAGTGGCGCGCGCGTCCGAGATTGCAGCAGGGGCGACCCGACCGGAATTGATCCGTGTGCGCGAAGCTGACCTTGCCTTGGCGCAGGCCGACTTGCGGCTGGCGCAAGGACAGATCGTCCGTGACACCGAACTGTCGCAACAGGGTCTGCGCCCGCAGGCGCAGCTAGACCAGTCATTGCGCAACGTCGAAACCGCCACCCGCCGGGTCGAGGCCGCACAGGCGCAGCTTGATCTGGCCCGCGCCGGTGCGTCACCAGAAGACCGGGCCGTGGCCGCAGCCCAGGTGGCGCAGGCCAGGGCGACGCTGGAGCAACGGCAGGCCGATCTGGATGAGCTGACCGTCACCGCGCCGATGTCCGGCGAGATCTCTGCCCGACTGATCGAACCCGGCGAGAATATCGGCCCCGGCACGCCGCTGTTCACGATCGTCGATCTGGAGAACGCATGGTTCACCTTCAACCTGCGCGAGGATCTGCTGGCAGGCCTGAAGGTTGGCGACTTGCTGTCGGTGCGGGTGCCTGCGTTGGAGGCGGAGGTCGTGGCGCAGATCAGCCTGATAAACGTTCAGGGCCAATACGCAAGTTGGCGGGCCACCCGCGCCACTGGCGATTTCGACCTGCGCAGTTTCGAGTTGCGCGCCCGCACCACGGCACCGCTGGCCGGTCTGCGACCCGGCATGTCGGCGTTGATCACGCTGGGGGGCTAGGGCGGAATGGGCCGGGTCATGGTGCGCGAATTGGCCCTGCTGCTGCGCCGCCCGGTCTTGTTGGGGCTGGTGGTGGTGTTGCCGGTGCTGCTGATCGCGCTGCTCACCAGTATCTTTCGTGCAGGAATTCCCACCGGCATGGCCGTGGCCGTGGTCGATCTTGACCGGTCTGACCTGTCGCGCAGCATCACCCGGATGCTGGATGCGGCCCCCGAAGTGCAGGTCACGCATCAGGCGCTTAACCTGTCCGAGGCGCGCGCCCTGATCGTTTCTGGCGCGGTGCGCGGGGCAGTCTGGCTGCCTGCGGGGCTGGAGCGGGACATGACGCGCGGCGAGCGGCCCGAGATCGTGACCTTCTACGACAACCAGTACATGAGTGCGGGGTCGATGGTTGCACGGGGTGCGCGGGGCGCGATCGACACAGCCCTCGCCGGTCTGCGCCTGTCGATCCGGCAAGGCAAAGGCGAGGCGCCCGCGCAGGCGCAATCGGCCCTGCAACCGATCCCGATGCAAACCCATGCGCTGTTCAACCCGGCGTTTGATTATGTGCATTTCCTGCTCGCGGCGCTGGTGCCGACAGTTTTGCAGATCTTGGCGGCGGCAGGGACGGCCTATGCCATTTCGCTGGATTTCGGTCCCGGTCGTGATCCGCGCGACCTGGTTCGACTGGCGGGCGGCATTCTACCTGCGATGTTGGGCAAGATTCTGCCCTATACCGGGGCGTTCCTGTTGGTTCTCGGGCTGTCGGATGTGGTGCTGTATGGCTGGCTTGGCGTGCCGTTGCGCGGATCCCTGCCGCTGATGGCGGCAGGCGCGGTTCTGTTCGTGCTGGCAGCGCAGTTGATCGGCACTCTGGCCTTTGTGCTGACGCGCAACATCGGCACGGCGGCCAGCATCGTCGCGGTGATCACCGCCCCGGCCTTCGGCTATATGGGTCTTGGTTTCCCGCGCGAAGCGATGTCGCCGGTGGCGCAGGCGTGGGGCGCGCTGATCCCCGGCACATGGTATGTGCAATTGCGCATCGACCAATCGCTGCGCGCGACGCCGGTCGAGATTTCGATCTGGCCTGTTCTGTGGCTGGCGCTGATCGCGCTGGGGCTTGCAGCGCTGGTGCTGGCGCAACTGACGCGCCTGCACCGGACAGGCACGGTGGCGACATGAACGCCGTGCTGCGCGCGATGCGCGATGAATTGCGGGCGTTGTTCGGCGATGCGCAGGTGCTGTCGATCCTGCTGGTGTCGCTGCTCATTTATGCCGTGATCTACCCGCTGCCCTACCGGGCAGAACTGTTGCGCGATGTGCCCGTGGTGTTGGTCGATCAGGACCGCACGACCGCCTCGGCCGACCTTGCCCGCCGGGTTGATGCCTCGGAGGCGGTCGCTATTCGCACCGACGCGCGCGACATGGCGCAAGCTGTGCGGCTGGTGCAGGAACGCCGCGCCTACGGTGTGCTGCTGATCCCCGAAGGATTTGAGCGCCAACTGCTGCGCGGGCGGCAAAGCCCGGTCGCGGTCTATGCCGATGCCAGCTATTTTCTGATGTATCAGCGCGTCATGCAAGGCGCTGCCGTGCCGATCCGCCAGATGGGGGCCGAGGTCGAGGTGGGGCGGCTGATGGCCGCGGGCGCAGCACTTCAGGTGGCGCGGGCGCAGGTCAGCCCGGCCACTCAGGTGGAGGTACCGCTGTTCAACCCAGCTGCGGGATACGCCACCTATGTCTTGCCGGCGGCTTTCGTGTTGATCCTGCAACAGACCATCCTGATGGGGCTTGCCCTGGCCGCCACGCGGCGCTTGCAGGGGGCAGGTAATCCGGTGGTGCTGGTGCTGGGGCGCATGGCCGCGTGGGTCGCGATCTATGCGGTGCTGCTGCCGATCTATCTGATCGTGCTGCCCGCGCTTTACGGTCTGCCGAATTTGGGGCGTGTCCGCGATGCTCTTGCCATCGGCTTGCCGTTCGTTCTGGCAGCCGGCTTGCTGGCCCAATGCGTGGCTGCAGTGTTCAGATCCGACGCGGTGGTTCAGATCGTTCTGCTGGCGTTGGGGTTACCGTTCTTCTTTCTGTCCGGCTTTGCCTGGCCGGTTGAAGCCATTCCACCGGTGTTGAACGCCGTGGCCCAGCTTGTGCCATCTACGCCCGCGATCTCTGGCTTGGTCCGCGTCAGCCAGATGGGTGCACAACTGCCGGATGTTGCGATGCCCCTGTGGCACCTTTGGGCCCTGACGGCGGGGTTCGGCCTTCTTGCCGTGCTGATCCAAACCCTGCAAACCAGATCAGCGTCCGGGTTGAGCGACATGCAGGCAACAGGCAGATCGGAAACCTGAGGCATGCGGGGGGATGGGCCATTTGCGCCAAATGCCAGAACCGTTTCCGCACCTTCGGTCATAAACGTGCCAAGATCGGGCGGACCAGACCGTCATGTTGGTGCGGGATGATTGCTTTGGCCGCCACGTATGGCGCAGACCCTGCGTCATAGGGCCTTTGGTCCATGCAAATTCCACCGGTGTGACGGTCTGTTCGTTGTGCTGCGGCATGCGGTGTTTCCGACCCCCGCGAGAAAACAACCGAAAAACAGGCGGTTTCCGGCGACACTGCGGTCGCTTTGACCGCAAATAAGATCCTTGGTGAACCTTCCGATGCCGTTGTGTGAATTCTATGCGTCATTTCGAACCGGAAGCATCCGCGATCTAGGAAAATCAGTGGTTTACGTTTAACGCTGTGCTTTTTATGGCGCAGTCCAGACCGCTTTGAATCGGTTTGCTGCAATGCTAGACTTTTTCGACGATCGCCCTTAGAAGGCGTCGTTAGCGCTAATGGCGCATCGCAACCGAAGAGGTAACGTCATGGTGTCGCGTGTTATCCCGGTCGAGCCTTTCGATCTTGTGATCTTCGGCGGCACCGGCGATCTGGCACGACGCAAGATCTTTCCGGGGCTGTATCGGCGGTTTCTGGCCGGGCAGATGACGGCTGACAGCCGGATCATCGGTGCGGCGCGGGCCGAATTGTCTGACGACGATTTCCGCGCCACCGTGGCCAAGGCGATTGCAGAATTTGTCTCGGAATCGCGGCAAGACCCGGCGATGATCGCCGAATTCCTTACCCGTCTGCATTATGTGGCGATTGATGCCACCGGTGCGGGCGGCTGGGCCGCGCTGAAAGACCTGATGCGCGAGGGCGTGGTGAGGGCGTTCTATTTCTCGGTGGCACCCACGCTCTTTGGCGATATCGCACTGCGTCTGAGTCAGCATGGTGTGGCCGATGCGGCATCGCGGATCGTGGTGGAAAAGCCGTTCGGTCGCGATCTGGCCTCGGCGCGGGCGTTGAACGCGACGCTGGCGCTGCACTTTGACGAGACCCAGATTTACCGCATCGACCACTACCTTGGCAAAGAGACGGTGCAGAACCTGATGGCCGTGCGTTTTGCCAACATCCTGTTCGAGCCGTTGTGGAAGGCCGAATACGTCGACCATGTGCAGATCACGGTTGCCGAAACCGTGGGGGTAGAGGGCCGCGGCGCCTATTACGACAAGTCGGGCGCGATGCGCGATATGGTGCAAAACCATATGATGCAGCTTTTGTGCCTGATCGCGATGGAGCCGCCCTATCACTTTGACCCCAACGCGGTGCGCGATGAAAAGCTGAAGGTCATTCGCGCGCTGGACCCGGTTCGCCCGCAAGATATCGTGCGTGGTCAATATCTGGCCGGGGGCGGGCAGGGGGCCTATACCGCCCATAGCGAAAACCCCCATTCCACCACCGAAAGCTACATCGCGCTGCGGGTGCATGTGTCGAACTGGCGCTGGAAGGGCACGCCGTTTTATCTGCGCACCGGCAAACGGTTGCGGGCGCGGGCGTCGGAAATTGCCATCACCTTCAAGGAACCGCCGCATTCGATCTTTGACGACGCGCAGGGCTGGCGCGAAAATGTGCTGGTGATCCGGTTGCAGCCCGATGAAGGCATGCACCTGAAAGTCATGATCAAGGAACCCGGCCCGGGCGGCATGCGGCTGATGCAGGTGCCGCTGGACATGTCCTTTGCCGATGCGCTTGGCGATGATCACGACGATTTGCCCGATGCCTATGAACGGCTGATCATGGATGTGATCCGCGGTAACCAGACCCTGTTCATGCGCGGCGACGAGGTCGAGGCTGCCTGGGCCTGGACTGATCCGATCATCGAGGGCTGGACCGCGCGCGGCGACAAGCCGCAAAGCTATGATCCTGGGACATCGGGCCCCGAAGATGCGCTGATGCTGATGCACCGCGACGGCCGCCGCTGGCGGGAGATCAGGTGATGGAATTCATCGCCTATCCCGATGCCGAGTTGATGTATCTGGCGCTTGCCAAACAGATCTCGGGCGAATTGGGGGCGTTCTTGCGTCGCGATGGCCGGGCGTCATTCTGCGTGCCGGGTGGCACCACGCCGGGACCGGTGTTCGACACGCTGTCCGGGGCGGACCTGGACTGGCAGAATGTCGCGGTTTTTCTGAACGATGAACGCTGGGTGCCCGAATCCAGCCCGCGGTCAAACACCCGGCTTTTGCGCGAACGCCTGCTGCGCGGCCCGGCCGGTCGGGCGCAACTGGTGCCGCTTTACGCCCCGGCGGCCCAACCCGAGGATGTGCTGGAGGCGTTGTCAGATGGCATCGCCCCGCACCTGCCGATTTCTGTGCTGCTCTTGGGCATGGGGGCCGACATGCACACCGCCAGCCTGTTTCCGGGCGCTGATCTGCTGGAACAGGCGCTTGCCCCCACCGCGCCCATCCTGATGGCCCTGCGCGCGCAAGCCGCAGGCGAGCCGCGCATCACCCTGTCGGCCCGGGCATTGAGGTCGGCGTTTCACACGCATATCCTGATCAAGGGCCCGGAAAAGCGCGCGGCTTTGGAACGCGCCCAGGGTCTTTCTGCCAGCGAGGCCCCGGTGCGGGCGGTGCTGGATCTCGCAACCGTGCATTGGGCCGAATAACATGACTGAGATCTGGGACGCATTGAAAGACCATCACGCGGCCGTTCGCGGGCGACCGATCCTTGATCTGTTCGCCGATCCGGCGCGGGCGGTGGAATTTTCGGCCACCAGTGACGGGATGCTGTTTGACTATTCCAAGACCAACCTTGATCCGCGCGGCCTGGGGTTGCTGCTGGATCTGGCCGACAGCGCCGGGGTAGCGGCAAAGCGCGATGCGATGTTTGGCGGCGCCAGAATCAACCAGACCGAAGGCCGCGCCGTGCTGCACACCGCGCTGCGCAATCTGGATGCGACGGTGCTGGTGGACGGTGTCGATGTGATGCCGCCGGTGCGGCGCACCCATGCCCGGATGCAAGCCTTTTGCGCCGATGTGCGCGAAGGCCGGTTTGTCGGGCAGGGCGGGCGGATCACCGATGTGGTGAATGTCGGCATTGGTGGCTCTGACCTTGGCCCGGCGATGGCGGTGCTGGCGCTTGCCCCCTATCATGACGGTCCGCGCTGTCATTTCATCTCGAACGTCGATGGCGCGCATGCGACCGATACCTTGCGCGGCCTGAACCCCGAAACCACGCTGGTGATCGTGGCCTCCAAGACCTTCACCACCATCGAGACGATGACCAACACCGAAACCGTGCGGGCCTGGATGGCGCAACATGTGGCCAATCCGGCGGCGCAATTTGCCGCCGTGTCCACCGCCGCCGACAAGACCACCGCCTTCGGTATTCCTGATGAACGGGTGTTCGGTTTCGAAGATTGGGTCGGCGGGCGCTATTCGCTGTGGGGGCCGATCGGGCTGTCGGTGATGCTGGCGGTGGGGCCGCAGGCGTTTGACGATTTCCTGCGCGGTGGCGCGGCGATGGACCGGCATTTCCGCGAGGCGCCGTTTGGCCAGAACCTGCCGGTGTTGCTGGCGCTGGTGGGGCTGTGGCACAACCAGATCTGCGGCTATACAACCCGCGCGGTTTTGCCTTACGATCAACGCCTTAGCCGCTTGCCTGCCTATCTGCAACAGCTTGAGATGGAAAGCAACGGCAAGCGCGTGGCGATGGATGGCTCTGATCTGGCCTATCCCTCGGGCCCGGTGGTCTGGGGTGAGCCGGGCACCAATGGCCAGCACGCCTTTTACCAACTGATCCATCAGGGCACCCGCGTGGTTCCTTGCGAATTTCTGGTGGCCCGGCGCGGCCATGAGCCAGAGCTTGCGCATCAGCACCTGATGCTGGTGTCAAACTGTCTGGCGCAATCCAAGGCCCTGTTGCGTGGCCGCACGCTGGATGAGGCAACGGCGCTGATGGCGAAAAAGGGCCTGACCGGGGCCGAGCTTGATCGTCAGGCCCGCCACCGGGTGTTTCCGGGCAACCGGCCTTCCACGACGCTGGCCTATGACCAACTCACGCCCTTTACCCTTGGCCAGATCATCGCGCTTTATGAACACCGGGTGTTTGTCGAAGGTGTGATCCTTGGGATCAATTCCTTTGACCAATGGGGGGTGGAACTGGGCAAGGAACTGGCGCTTGCCCTGCAACCGGTGCTGGAGGGCAAGACCGATATTGACGGCAAGGACGGGTCCACCGCCCGCCTTGCCGCATGGTTTCGGGGGGAATGACCGCCCTCCCATTCCTCTTGGTGCAAATACCCGCGGGGGGTCGGGGGGCGGCAAGCCCCCCGCCTTTTTTGCCTTACTTCAGCGCGGCGGTGACGATCACTTCCACGCGGTAGGCCGGGGCAGCAAGCTTTGCCTCGCCTGTCGCGCGGGCCGGCGTGTGGCCCTGTGGCACCCAGGTATCCCAGATCCGGTTCATCTCGGGAAAGTCGGCAATGTCGGCCAGCCAGATCTGGGCCGAAAGGATGCGGGTCTTGTCGGTGCCGGCGGCGGCCAGAATCCGGTCCACCTCGGCCAGACAGGTCTGGGTCTGCGCGGCCACCGAGTCGCCGGGTTTGCCGACTTGTCCCGCGACCCAGATGATCCCGTTGTAGCACACGCCCTCACTCATCCGGGTGCCGGTGCCAAGGCGTTTGATGTCGTCGTTCATGGCGCTCTCCTTCGGTCATTGCCGACCGCTTGCCTAGCGGCCAGCGTCGGCAAAGAAAAGGGGGCGTCGCGCAGCGAAAGGGGATGGAGCGGGTGAAGGGAATCGAACCCTCGTCATCAGCTTGGGAAGCTGCTTCTCTACCATTGAGATACACCCGCACAAAGGTTGAGTTAAGACAAGCAGCGGCGCAGGTCAAGCGGGGTGAGGCTAAATCCATCTGGTTTGGCCAGAAGAAGACCCCCCGATACTGGGGATCGGGGGGGCAGAACACGCGCGTGCCGGGGCAAACCCTTGGGGACATTGAACAGGCGCGCCACCAACACACGCGGCAAGGCACGCGGGGGGGAGTGATGACCCCGCGCAACCAAGTCCTCGGCCTTACATGGCGGGCAGCAGCACCGTGTCGATCACATGGATCACGCCATTCGATTGCTTGACATCGGCGATGGTGACGGTGGCGATATTGCCCATGCCATCCTTGATCTTGATCGCATCGCCGTCTTTCATCGCGGTAAACTCGCAGCCGCCGACGGTGCCAACCGGGTGCATGCCCTTGTCATCGGCAATCATCTTGTCGATGTCAGCGGCCATCGCATTGGCGGCCACCACATGGCAGGTCAGGATTTTCACCAGCTGATCCTTGTTTTCCGGCCTCAGCAGGGTTTCCACCGTGCCTGCGGGCAGCTTGGCAAAGGCCTCATTGGTGGGCGCGAACACGGTGAACGGGCCAGCCCCCGACAGCGTTTCCACCAGACCGGCGGCCTGCACCGCCGCCACCAGCGTGGTGTGATCGGCCGAATTCACGGCGTTTTCAATGATGTTCTTGTCTTCATACATTGCGGCGCCGCCGACCATCGGGTTTTCGGCAAAGGCAACGGCGCTGGACAGGGCAAGGATTGATGCGGCAAGGGTCAGTTTCATCGGGTCTTCTCCGGTGTTCTGAGGCAGGACCACCCTGCCTTCCTCCCATCTACGAAGCGAAAACCCTTCGAGTTTCAGGCCGATGCGATTTTTCGCCCCACCTCACGTCGCTGTGATCAGGCACCGATTTCGGCGGTCAGGATCACCGGGCCGGTCGGCGCGCCGGTGGGCGAGCCACCCGCCGGTTCCACCGACACCGCCAGCACCCAGCCCGCAGGCGGGCGCGGCGTGCTTACCTGCAACGTCGCCGCGCCCAACAGGCCCAGCGACACCGGGGCCGCGTCGGGCGCGATGATCCACAGCTCATAGCTTTGGCCCGCGGGCGCAGGCAGGCCCGCGATCTGGCGGACGGAAAGGCGGCTGCCGTCATGCCGAGCCTCATAGGCCTGGGGGGCATTGGCACTGCCCAGCGTCGCCAGCAACGGCGCTTGCGGGGCAGGTGGGACCAGAACCAACACCCCAACCGCCAAGGCCGCTGCCGCCGTGGCCCCGGCCAGCCACAACCGCCAGCTTTGGCGCGCGTGGGCAGGGTGCGGGAACAGCCGCGCCTCGATCTGCGGCAACAGGTCGGGCAGGGGAACCGGATCATATCCGTCGTTCAACGGCGACAGTCGGGTTTCCCAATCGGTCACGCGGGCGGCAAACACCGGATCGGCCTTGATCCGCGCCTCAGCCGCCAGACGATCGGCCAGATCCAGCACGCCCAGCACATATTCACCGGCCAAGGCATCGTCATCATCTTCGGGGGGCAATGAAGTGTCGGTCATTGGTCAAGACACTCCTTAAGTTTCAACAGGCTGCGGCGCAACCAGGTGCGCATGGTGTTCAGGGGCACCGCATGGCGAAGCGCCAAGGCGTCATAGGACAGCCCGTCCAGATAGGCCCCGCGCACCGCCTGTGCCTTTGCCGGTTCCAGCGTGTCGAAACACTCGGCCACCCGCCGCGCCTCGCCCATCGCGATCAGCCGGGTTTCGGCGCGTGGCGCGTGATCGGGGATCGACTCCGCCTCGCCGTCTTCGGATTGTTCAGGCCTGCGGGCGCGCAAACGGTCAATCGCGTGGTTGCGGGTCAGTGCCACCAGCCAGGCCATGCCGACGCCGCGCGCCGCATCATAGCGCCCCGCCCGCAGCCAGACCCGTGTGAACACCTCTTGCAACGCATCCTCCGCTTCTGCCTTGGTGCCAAGGATACGCAGCAGAACCCCCATAAGTTTCGGCCCGGCCGTATGGTAGAGCAGGCCAAAGGCCGCACGATCCTGTTTTGCCACGCGTTCCAGAAGCAGGCAGATGTCGGTTCTGGCCGCTGGCCGGGCCTGTGCGCTATCCACGTCGCCGCCGCCGACCATCGCTGCCACTGCCCTGGGTGTTGAACGACACTTGCGGCAAGGTCAGCACCGAAAACAGGTTCGGGAACGGGTCGACCGCATGCGGAATGGCATTGGCATTGACGAAATGTTCCTGAAACCGCGGCTCGATGGCGGTTTCCACCTTGTGGATGTCATGCACCACCGCCTCGATCTGGTCGCGCGCCGCCACGTTGCACAGGGCAATGCGCGCCCCGGTGCCTGCGGCATTGCCGGCGCTGGTGACGTGGTCAAGGGGGGCGTCGGGGATCATCCCCAGCACCATGGCGTGTGTCGGGCTGATATGCGCGCCAAAAGCCCCGGCAAGGGTGATGCGGTCCACATGATCGATGCCCATTTCATCCATCAACAGCCGCGCCCCGGCGTAAAGCGCGGATTTCGCCAACTGGATGGCGCGGATATCGCCTTGGGTCACCATGATGCGCGGCCCACCCGCGGCGCTGGCATCATGCAGCAGATAGCTGTGGGTGCGGCCATCCGGGATGCAGCGCTGCGTGCCGGTCTGATCCGGCCCGCCGATCAGGCCACCCGGATCGACCAGCCCTGCCATCCGCATTTCCGCCACGGCCTCAATGATGCCCGACCCGCAGATGCCGGTGATGCCGGACGCTGCCGTTGCCGCCGCAAAGCCCGCATCATCGGACCACACCTCAGACCCGATGACGCGAAAGCGTGGTTCCTTGGTGACGGGGTCGATCTCGACCCGCTCGATCGCGCCGGGGGCGGCCCGCTGGCCAGAACTGATCTGTGCGCCCTCAAACGCCGGGCCGGTGGGGGAAGAACAGGCCAGCACTCGGGTCTTGTTGCCCAGAAGGATCTCGGCATTGGTGCCGACATCGACAATCAGAACCATCTCGTCCGACTTTCCCGGCTGCTCCGACAGCGCCACCGCCGCCGCATCGGCACCCACATGCCCGGCGATGCAGGGCAGGATGTAAACCCGCGCCGCCCGGTTGATCGCCGCCAGATCCAGATCGCGCGCATCCAGTGAAAGGCTGCCGCTGGTGGCAAGGGCAAACGGTGCCTGACCCAGTTCAACCGGATCAATCCCCAGCAGCAGATGGTGCATCACCGGGTTGCAGACCACGACCACCTCATAAATGCTGGCCGGATCAACACCGCCTTGCGCCGCAATCGACAGCGCCAGATCGTTGATCGCCGCGCGCACCACACGGGTCATCTCGACATCGCCACCGGGGTTCATCATGACATAGGACACCCGGCTCATCAGATCCTCGCCAAAGCGGATCTGCGGGTTCATCACCCCGCCCGAGGCCAGCACCCGGCCATCACGCAAATCGCACAGGTGGGCGGCGATGGTGGTGGAGCCAAGGTCGATGGCAAGCCCATGGATGGCAACGTCATGAAAGCCGGGCCACAGATCAAGGATGCGCGGCGCGGCGTCATGGTTGCCCTTGTGCAACGCGACCGTCACGCGCCAGTTGCCCTTGCGCAACACCGGCTGCAAGCGGCGCAAAAGGGCCAGATCGGCGGTTACGTCAGCCACCTGCCACTGGTTGCGCAGCGCAAGCGCCAGACGTTCAAAGTCGCCGGTGGGTTCGTGCATGTCGGGTTCGGCCACCTCGACATACAAGAGGCGGGTTGCGGGGTCCATTTCGATCACCCGCTCGGTCACCGACTTGCGAATCACCTGCTTGTGGACCTGGCTTTCGGGCGGCACGTCGATCACGACATCGCCCATGATCCGGGCCTGACAGCCCAGACGGCGTCCCTCTGCCAAGCCGCGTAGCTGTTTGTAGCGGTCTTCCACCGCGTTCCAGTCGCTCAGCGCATCCTCGGCCACCGTGACGCCATGCTTGGAAAACGCGCCATAACCGGGGCTGATCTGGCACTTCGAGCAGATGCCCCGCCCGCCGCAGACGGAATCAAGGTCCACCCCCAACTGACGCGCGGCCGCCAGCACCGGCGTGCCGAACGGCACACGTCCGCGCTTGCCCGAAGGCGTGAAGATCACAAGGGGGTCGTCTGACATGGGGCAACTCCTTCGCACCTGCTTGTAGTGGCTTTCGGCGCCGCGGCAATGGAACAGGGCACGCGATTTCTCTGCGAGAAATCAAGTTCATGATGTTTCTGCGAAAGATCAAAGACGCCACTGATCATCCAGAGTTTTCGTAGAAAACTCGATGAACGCAATTCTCGTAGAGAATTCGTCAGAACAGCATCTGAACCGGCCGCGGGTCGCAGATCACGATGAACTGATCGCCCGCCCGCAACAGGTGAAAGCCGCGCGCCCGCACCTCGTGCACAAAGCGGTCTTGCCCGATCTCGCGTTGCACCCAATGCACGCTGCGTCGCACCACACCGCCACGCGCCTGCTTGGCCGAAAACACCTGATCGACCCAGTAATCCGCGTTGCTCTGTCTGATGATCGGTTGCGTGCGGCCAGACTACCGGCCTCATGGTTAACACTGGGTTATCACGCACGCCCGCGCCGTCCACCACGACGCCCGCCTGCCGATTGCGCCTGTGCTGCCGAGGCTTCGGCGAATGTCATCCCGGCCTCGACCGCCTCCAGCACCTTGGCAAAGCGGATCCACTCACCGCCGTTGGCATCATGGTTCATCACGAAATTGGCGGCGCGGATCGCCTCCATTTCCACCTGACGGACCGGGTTCATGATGGCGGATGTCATGCCCGCGCCAATCGCCATCGGCAGGAATGCGGCGTTGATGCCATGGCGCTGCGGCAGGCCAAAGCTGATGTTGGAAGCGCCGCATGTGGTGTTCACGCCCAATTCCTCGCGCAGGCGGCGGACAAGGGCAAAGACCTGATGCCCGGCGGTCGCCATCGCGCCGATCGGCATCACCAGCGGGTCAACCACGATGTCATGCGCCGGAATGCCGAAATCTGCCGCGCGCTGCACGATCTTTTTCGCTACGGCAAAGCGCACGTCGGGGTCTGGACTGATGCCGGTGTCATCGTTGGAAATCGCCACCACCGGCACATTGTATTTCTTGACCAGCGGCAGCACCAGTTCCAGCCGCTCTTCCTCACCTGTCACCGAGTTCAACAGCGGGCGGCCCTCGCAGGCGGCAAGACCAGCCTCCAGCGCTGCCGGAACCGAGCTGTCGATGCACAAGGGCACGTCCACCGTGCCTTGGATCATTTCGATCAGCGCTTTCATCAAGGGCGGTTCGACAAAGTTGTTGTCGGCATAACGCGGGTCTTCCGCCATCTTGTTGGTGAACACCGCCCCCGAATTCACATCCAGCACCATGGCCCCACAGGCGACCTGCTCCAGCGCATCGCGCAGGACGGTGTCGAAATTGCCCACCTCCAGTTCGGCGGCCAGCTTCTTGCGTCCGGTCGGGTTGATCCGCTCGCCGATCACGCAGAACGGCTCATCAAAGCCGATGGTGACGGTTTTCGTTTTTGATTCAAGTACGGTGCGGGTCATTCTTAAGCCTTTACATTAAGCAGCTATGGCGGGTCTGCCCGAGGCGCCGCCGTGATCCATCACCCATTGGGCGCAGGTCTTGATACCGCCCAATGGAAAGAAATGCACCTGTTCGATGCCAAAGCCGGGGTTGGCGGCCTTATGTGCGGCCAGATCGGCCAGCAATCCGGCTGGCTCATAGGGGGCCAGCAGCCTTGTCACGTCCATCGCGCGCTTTTGCAGCACTTGCAAGGACGAGCCGACGCCGCAGGCAATGGCGAACTTGATCAGGGTTTGCAGCTTGGCCGGCCCTGCCACGCCGATGTGCACCGCCAGCGCCACACCCTCGGCCTGCAAGCGGTTGACCCAGGCAATCACCGGGGTGGCATCGAAACAGAACTGCGTCGTCATCGCCATCTTCGCATCGGTGCGCTCGACAAAGGCAGATTTCCAGCGCGCGGCCTGCATCACCATCCGGTCTGAGCCATCGGGGTCGATGTCGCGGTTGCCCTCGGGGTGGCCTGCCACGTGCAGGCGATCAAACCCATCAAACGCGCCCGATTCCAGCAATTGCATCGAGGTGTGAAAATCGCCCAGCGGCTTCGCCACGCCGCCCGCCAGCAAAAGACCTTGCCGCACGCCGGCATCGCGGTAGCGGCTGACCCATTCGGTCAGGGTGGCACGGTCCTTGATGATCCGCGCCGGGAAATGCGGCATCGGGGCAAAGCCTTCCTGCGACAGTCGCCGTGCCGTCGCCACCATGTCTTCGATCGGCGTGCCGTCGATATGGGCGATGTAGACCCGTGTGCCCGCAGGCAGCAGCGTGCGGAAGTCGTCGATCTTTTCGGCGGTGCGCGGCATCACCTCGATCGAATAGCCTTTCAGAAACGCCTCAAGCGTCGGTTGGGGCGAGGCGGGCAGGTCGGCTTTGCCGGACCGGAAGCTAAACAAGGCCATCACTCTCTCCCTCAGGGTCATGCGCGGTGCCTTAGGCCTGTGCCCAGCCATCGGCCGCGATCAGCGCTTTCAGTCGCTCGGTGTCATAGGTGGCTTCCAGACGCGCCGCTTCAGTCTGGGCGACCGCCATGTCGTCGCCTTCCACGGTGTAGGCGTCCGCCTTGCGCCACTCGGCAAGGTAGGCATCGGCCTCCTTGGCCCCCACTTTCATCGCGCAACGGTCGATTGCCTGCTCAAAGCGTTCCGACAGTTGCACCTTGGCCCCACGCCGCCCCTTGCCCACAATCACCTGGGCTGGAATGTCGCGCCAATAGACCACCGTGACCTCTGCCATGCCGTGATTCCCTTCATTCCCAAGACCCTGTTCTAATCGCCCGCCCGCGACAAAAGGGTGCGTTTTCGACACAGCGCGACGCGGACGCGACCCGCGTCAGAGCGATGTAATACAAACCGGCCTTCGCGGCGACGGGGGGAAATACGAATATTTCTCATGCAGATCATGCATGAAGCCCGTGTAACGCTGTGATGACGCCCGTTTTGCCGGATCACCGCTTGCGACAGGGGGGGATCAGCGCTACCTTCAGACCAACAACTCATGGAGGGCGGATATGACGCCCGAGCGTCCCCGGGGGGGGGACGCATCGCAAACATCGGTCGAGCTGGTAGAAGGCTCCCGTGTCATCGACTCGTCACCCCCTCAGAAGCCGGGGTCAGGCACGCTTTATGCAGCGCTTGATCTGGGCACAAACAGTTGCCGGATGCTGATTGCCCAACCCAAGGGCAGTCAGTTTACGGTCGTGGACAGTTTTTCCAAGACTGTTCAGCTTGGCGTGGGGCTGGAAGCCTCGGGCCGGCTTTCGCGTGCCTCGATGGGGCGGACGGTGCAGGCCCTGCGGATCTGCCAGAAAAAGATCGAGCGTCACGGTGTGGTGCGGATGCGTCTGGTCGCGACCGAGGCCTGTCGGCGTGCTCGCAACGCGCGCGATTTCATCCGTCAGGTCAAGCGTGAAACCGGCCTTCAGCTTGAAATCATCCCGCCCGAAGAAGAGGCACGTCTGGCGGTGATCTCTTGTGCGCCGCTGGTAAACGTGCGGACCGAGCAGCTTTTGGTCGTCGATATCGGCGGCGGCTCGACCGAGTTGGTGTGGATCGACCTGTCCGATGTGGCACCCGAGGACCGACCGCGCGCCATCATGGGGCTGCACTCTGGCTTTCAGGCCCAGCCCGAGGGCGGGGCGCGGGTGGTGGACTGGATTTCGGTGCCGCTGGGGGTGGCAACCTTGCGCGACCAGTTCATTGATGTTGACGATGACGCTGCCCGCTTTGCGCTGATGAGCTGGTTCTTTGAAGAACAGCTTGCCAGCTTTTCGCCCTATAACGCCCAGCACCCGCGCGAAGGCTTTCAGATCATCGGCACCTCCGGCACGGTGACCACGGTGGCTGCCAGCTATATCGGTTTGCGCCGCTATGACCGGACCAAGGTCGATGGCTTGCAGATGACCAGTGACCAGATCGACTTTGTGATCCGCGATTACCTGTCGCTTGGCCCGGAAGGCCGCCGCACCGACCCGCGCATTGGCCGTGACCGGCATGCGCTGATCATGTCGGGGGCGGCTATCCTTCAGGCGCTGATGCGGATATGGCCGACCGACCGTTTGTCAGTGGCCGACCGTGGCCTGCGCGAGGGGCTGCTTTATGCCCAGATGACCGCCGATGGCGTGTTGACCGAAGGACCATTCGAATGACCGACAAGAACACCTCGGGGCGCGGGCAGCGCGAATTGCGGGTGCGGGTGAAGACCGCCAAGGGCCGCAAGCTTTCGTCCACGCTGTGGCTGGAGCGGCAGCTGAACGACCCTTACGTTATCCGCGCCAAGAAAGAGGGCTATCGCGGCCGCGCGGCCTACAAGATCCTGGAACTGGATGACCGCTATGGATTTTTGAAGCCGGGGGCGCGGGTGGTTGACCTGGGCTGTGCGCCGGGGGGCTGGTGTCAGGTCGCGGTGGTGCGGGTCAACGCCTTGGCGCAGAACCCGAAAAAGCCGGTGGGAACCGTGCTGGGGGTGGACTTGCAAGAGATCGAGGCAATTCCGGGCGCCGAGCTGCACCAGCTTGATTTCCTGTCGGACGGCGCCGACGATCTTGTCAAGGGCTGGCTGGGCGGCCGCGCCGATGTGGTGATGTCCGACATGGCGGCGGCTGCGTCTGGCCACAAGGGCACCGACCATTTGCGCATCGTGGCCCTGATCGAGGCGGCGCTGGAGTTTGCCTTTGACGTGCTGGAAGATGGCGGCACCTTTGTGACCAAAGTGCTGGCGGGCGGGGCCGAAAGTGCGATGCAGACCGTATTGAAGAAGAACTTCACCAAGGTGGCAAACGTCAAACCCCCGGCCAGCCGGTCGGACAGTTCGGAAAAATTCGTGGTGGCGATGGGCTATCGCGGCAGGGCGCTTGCAGCGGCCAAAGCCGCCGAGGATGATCACGACCGAACCGATGACTGAACCGATATTCCACTGTTGCAGTCACGCCAAAGGCACCCCACGGGGTGCCTTTTCACCAAACGCTGATCTGCACGGGCCTCAGCCGCCCCAGGTGCGAACCGGGCCACAATCCATGTGGACGAAGTTTGACCGCGAATAGCGACCCACCCCCCCCGACGCACAGGCCGACGCCGCCTTGGCCATCTGCCCGACCGACCGCGACTTCAGCCGCAGGTCAGCCGCCTGACCCTTCATGTGCAACGAATTCTTCGCCACACCGCCCGACTTGGACCGCAGCATCGCATTGGTGCTGGGGCTGCGATAGCCCGACAGCATCATGTAGGGTTCCGACACATCCATCAGACGATGCGCTGCGGCCATGATATCCACCGTGCGCGGGTCGATCTTGATGGTATCGCCCGAGCGCCAGTCGCGCATGAAGTGGTTGATCTCTTTCAGAACCTCGGGGACGTATTCCCCCTCGACCCAATAGATCGTGTCGATGCTTTCGCCGGTGCGGCCCGAGTACATCCGGACGCGGCGAATATCGCCTGCGCCTTTCAACAACCCGAACGCATTGGAGTAGGTGGGGGCTGCCACAACCATTGTTGCCGCGAAGGCACCCAATAGTCCGCGCCGCGTGAAGCCGAACGTCGATTCATCTGCCATTCTAAGCGCCTGTCCCGTCGTGTTGTTCGACCACCTGAACGGTGGTTCATCTGCACGTATCCCCAAGTGTTGGAGAGCTTATGCCACGCTTTGATTCTTTACCCAAGACCGGATTCCTTCCTGTCGCCAGCATGTGCCGGGTGTCGGCAAAAAATTGCTGAAAGCTGCCCCCACGATGCGCTGCATTTTTCTCATGCATTTGTTGCAAAATAGAAACGCTTTCCGGGGCCGATGCGCGCAATCGGCGGGAACGTGAATGGACTCGGCCCGCAACATCGCAGACCCTTGTCACATTCGCGGTTTTGAACAGAGGTTTGCGCAGGATGATTACGGACAGGGGCATCGCCCGGTTGCGGGCATGGTCGACGGTGGCATCTGTCCTTGCGGTCTTGATGGGGCAGCCTGCGCTGGCCCAGGATTTCCCCAGTCCTTTCGTGCAAACCATCGCTGTGGCCGCGTCCGACGATGACGCGATTGCTGCGTTTTATCGCGACAATGACTATCGCCCCTTGTGGACCGGCGCGGGCGAGGCCGACGCCGCCCGCCGCGCGGCCCTGTTCAATGCCGTGTCGCGGGCCGGGGATCATGGCCTGCCGACGGCCCGATATGACGTTCAGGCGCTGTCCGCAATGCTGTCGCAGGCGGTCACCGAAGGCGACCGCGCCCGTGCCGAAGTGGCGCTGACCCGCGCCTTTCTGTCCTACGCCCGCGATGTGCGGTCGGGCGCGACCGAGCCAAAGCTGGTGGACACCGGCATCGTGCGTGACATCGCGCGCCCCGATCCGGCCGGTCTGCTGGCCCAGTTGCAAAGTCGCAACCCGGTTGAGGTGATGCAGGATCTGCCCCCCAAAGGCCCGCATTACGCCCAGTTGATGCGCGCGAAACTGGCGCTTGAAGGCAAGATTGCCGCGGGGGGCTGGGGGCCGACGGTTCTGGCAGGCGCGCTTGCCCCGGGCGAGACGGGGGAAACTGTCGTCGCCTTGCGCGACCGGCTGGTGGCCATGGGGTATCTGGGCCGGTCGGCCACCCGCAGCTATGATGCGGCCATCCAGACCGCCGTGACCCGGTTCCAGCTTGACCACGGTCTTGCCCCGGATGGCATCGCCACGCCCGCGACCCTTGCGCAACTGAATGTCGCGCCGGAACAGCGGTTGAAATCCATCGTGGTCGCCATGGAGCGGATGCGCTGGATGGGTGATACCCCGTTGGGCGACCGTCATGTCTGGGTCAACCTGCCCGATTACACCGCCAAGATCATCGACCACGGCAAGGTAACGTTCGAAACCCGCGCCGTGATCGGCAAGAACGTGCCGGACCAACGCACGCCCGAGTTTTCGGATGTGATGGAAACCATCGTCATCAACCCGTCCTGGGGCGTGCCGCGGTCGATCATCGTCAACGAATACCTGCCGCTTTTGCAACGCAATCCCAATGCGGTCAGCCACTTGCAGGTGATCGACCGGCGCGGTCGGGTGGTGTCGCGCGGGGCGGTCAACTTTGCCGGATACTCGGCCCGGACCTTCCCGTTCGGCCTGCGCCAACCGCCTTCCGATGGCAATGCGCTGGGAAAGGTCAAGTTCCTGTTCCCCAACACCCACAACATCTATCTGCATGATACGCCGGCAAAAAACCTGTTCAGCCATGATGTGCGCGCCTACAGCCACGGCTGCATCCGACTGGCCGACCCGATTGATTTCGCCGAAACCTTGATGGCCACACAATCGCCCGACCCCAAGGCCGAATTTTCGCGGGTTCTGAAGACCGGACGCGAAAGCCCGGTGAAGATCGAAGAAAAGCTGCCGGTGCATCTGGTGTATTTCACCGCCTTTCCGGGGGCCAAGGGCCAGATGACCTATCGCGCCGACATCTATGACCGCGATGCCAAACTGTTTCAGGCGCTTGAGGCCGCCGGGGTGGTCTTGCCGATGGTTCGTGGCTAGACACCGGCCCCAAGGCCGTGTCCGGCCGGAAGGAGTGTCGTGATGGCTCATAGCATTTCCCAGATTGCCGCCGCCCTTGGTGCCGACTGTGCCGGGGCAACCGATTTGCAGGTCAGCGGTGCGGCAGAACCGGCGCAGGCCGGACCCGATGATCTGGCGCTCGCGGTGAACCCCAAATATGCCGATGGGCTTGCCTTGGGGCAGGCGCGCGCGGCGCTGCTGTGGCCGGGGGCCGATTGGCAGGGCTTGGGTCTGCAAGCGGCGATCTTTGCGCCGCGCGGGCGGCTGGCGATGGCCGGGCTGACCGCGATGCTGGACCCCGGACCTGCCATCGCGCCGGGCATCCATGCGCTGAGTGTGGTTGACCCGTCGGCGCAGATTGCCGCAGGGGCGGCCATCGGTCCGTTTGTCACCATCGGGGCAGGGGTGATGATCGGGCCGCGCGCGCGGATCGCAAGCCACGTCAGTATTGCCGAGGGCGCGCATATCGGGGCGGATGCACTGATCTTGCAAGGCGCGCGGATCGGCGCGCGGGTGGTGATCGGCGACCGCCTGATCTGCCAACCGGGCGCGGTGATCGGGGCGGATGGATTTTCCTTTGTCACACCGCAGAAATCCGGCGTCGAAGAAATCCGCGAAAGTCTTGGCCAACGCGACCAGATCACCGTGCAAAGCTGGACACGGATACATTCATTGGGCGCTGTAACCATCGGAGATGACGTGGAAATCGGCGCGAATGCCTGCATTGACCGGGGCACCATCCGCAACACCATGATCGGGTCGGGCACCAAGCTGGATAACCTTGTCCACATCGGCCACAATGTGGTTGTCGGGCGCGATTGTCTGCTGTGCGGTCAGGTCGGCATCGCCGGTTCTGCCCGCATCGGCGACCGGGTGGTGATGGGGGGGCAGTGCGGCGTGAACGACAATATCTTTGTCGGCGATGACGTGATCTGCGGCGGTGCCACCAAGGTCTTTACCAACGCCCCCGCCGGCCGGGTGCTGCTGGGCTATCCGGCGGTGAAGATGGAAACCCATGTCGAGATGCAAAAGGCACTGCGCCGCCTGCCAAGGCTTGCGGCAAAGGTTGCAGAACTGGAGAAAGTCATCCAGAAGTCATGAAAGTTCCTTACGTGCTTGGCCAAAGCGAAAGGATACCGTCATGAGCAGTCAGACCGCCCAAACCATCATCGCCCTCATTGCTGAACAGGCCCTGTTGCAGCCATCGGATCTGGGCGCCGAAACGCGCCTTGCCGACCTTGGATTGGACAGTCTGGCGATGGTCGAGATCATCTTCGCGCTGGAAGAGACCTTTGACATCGCCATCCCCTTCAACGCCAACGAACCCGGCAAGGGTGAGTTTGACCTGTCTTCGATCGGCGCGATCATCGCGGCGGTTGAAGGTCTGGTGTCGCAGAAAGCCGCCTGAGCCTGCATGAAGCGAGTCGTCATCACCGGGGCGGGCACGATCAATGCCCTGGGTCTGAATGTGCCCGACACGTTGGCCGCCTTCGCGGCGGGGCAGTGCGGGATCGGGCCGCTGGACATTCCCGATGTCGACCGTCTGTCGGTGCGCATCGGCGCGCAGGTCAAGGGCTGGCAGGCGACCGATCACTTCGATCTGCGCGGCCTCAGCCTTTACGACCGGATGACCCAGTTTGCCCTGTGGTCGGCGCGCCAGGCGGTGGAACAGTCGGGGTTGCAGTTTGACAGCGCCTTGCAAGACCGTGCAGGCGTGGTTCTGGGAACTGCCGGGGGCGGGCTGAACACCACCGATGACAGTTATCGCGCCGTTTATGCCGAGGGCAAGAACCGCGTCCACCCGCTGACCGTGCCACGGCTGATGGCCAATGCCGGGGTCAGCCATATCAGCATGACATACGGGCTTCGGGGCCCGTGCTTTACCATCTCGACCGCCTGTGCCAGTTCCAACCATGCCATGGGACTTGCGTTTCAGATGGTGCGGGCAGGGACCGCCCCGGTGATGTTGACCGGCGGGTCCGAGGCGATGCTGTGCTTTGGCGGTCTGAAGGCCTGGGAAGGCTTGCGGGTGATGTCATCCGATGCCTGCCGGCCGTTTTCGGCCAATCGCTCTGGCATGGTGCAGGGCGAGGGGGCGGCGGTGTTTGTATTCGAAGACCGCGATCACGCTCTGGCGCGAGGGGCCGAAATCCTTGCCGAGATCGTGGGTTTTGCCATGTGCTCTGATGCGCATGACGTGGTGATGCCGGCGTCCGAAGGGGCGGTGCGCGCGATGCGCGGCGCGCTTGCCGATGCCGGGCTGAACGCTGCGCAGGTGGGCTATGTCAACGCCCATGGCACCGGCACGGCGGCCAATGACCGCAGCGAGGCGGCCGCGATTGGCGCGGTGTTCGGACCGGACGCACCGCTGGTGTCGTCAACCAAATCGGCGCATGGCCACATGATCGGTGGCACCGGCGCGGTTGAGTTGCTGGCCTGTCTTATGGCGCTGCGCGACGGCATCATCGCGCCGACGCTGGGCTTTCAACAGCCCGACCCGAACTGCCCGCTGGACGTGGTGCCCAATATCGCGCGGCGGGCGCAGGTCGAGGTCGCCCTGTCCAACGCCTTTGCCTTTGGCGGGCTGAACGCGGTTCTGGCCATCACGCGCGCCGATTGAGCAAAGGCCGCACGCCAGATGGCGGCGGCCTTCCTGGGAACTCTGCAAGAGCGTTACTTGTTGGTGGCAGACACCGCGGTGTAGCCGGCGGTAAAGCCCTTCAAAGACACTTCAACCGAGACCTTCTGATCCGGGGCAACCACCGGCACGATGGTGATCACGGCTTTGGCGCCCTTCTTGAATTGCTCCACCTCTTCGGCGGTAAAGCCGATCCGCGAGATGCAGCCGATGGTCGAGCAGAAGGTGAACGGATAGACCTTGGCCTTGGTGCCGTCGACCGACAGCAGCAGGTTTTCGGTCAGCAAGGTTTCCAGCGGCACCACCACGGTCGCGCCAGCAGCGGCCTTGCCACCATCGGTCAGGTTGAACATGCTGAACTCGGCCACCGAATTGCCCTGCGGGTCTTTCAGCAGTTGATACAACTGGCAGGGGTCCGCGCCATCAGCGGTGCGGATGCAGCGCTGTTCCCAGGCATCAAACTTGGCCTGCACATAAGACGAGCCGACGCCATCATTTGCCTGGGCGACAGGTTTGCCATCGGGGCCAACCTCGGTGCCCATCGACAGATCATCGCTGACCGCTGCATCTGCCCCGGCAGGGGCTGCAGCGGCAGGATCGGCCGCCGGCGCGGTATCTTGCGCAACAGCAGACAGGGCCAGCCCCGCCGAAAGAAGCACCGCCAAGGAGACGGATCTGGAAAGGGTTGCAGAGAAAGAAATTGTCATGTCAGGTCCATGTTCCCGATTAGAGGCTTGTGCCATCGTGGTCGGCATAGCATGCAGCGCGACCCCTGTCAGGTGGCAAAAGCGTGACTTTGCATCTGCCGCCGACATCCTGTTCTCGCCGGGCAGCAACCACACATCCGGGCAAAAAAGGGCCAGCGTCGCGGCCCTTTTTCACTGGTGTTTTTATGCTCCCTGTCGGACTGGCCGACGTCATAGGGCCAGACGCTACGGCGTAATGTCACAGGCGTCAACAGGAAATCGGCCCCGGATCGGTGACCCAAAAGCATACAAAAGATACACCTTTTCAAAGGGGCAACCCATCCGACCCTTGCGGCCCGGTGTGCGATGCCACAGACACTGGGGGCGCTGCGATCAAGACTGGCATCACGCGGCGAACCCGGTATGGTTGGGGCGCGCCGGGGCCAGAAACCCGGCGCAGTCACGCGGTCGAGGAGAGCCTGAACGTGTCGGAAGAGCCTTCTATCTTTGTCGGCGGCGGCGGTGATGCCTACGCCGTGCCGCAACAGCTTTTGCTGCGCTATGGCAACCGTCACGGGCTGATTGCGGGGGCCACCGGCACCGGCAAGACGGTCACCCTGCAAATTCTGGCCGAGGGCTTTTCGGCAGCGGGGGTGCCGGTGTTTCTGTCCGATGTGAAAGGCGACCTGTCGGGGCTGGCGGCGGCGGGGGATCCGGCAGGCAAGCTGCACGCGGCCTTCACCAAACGCGCGGCCACCATCGGGCTGGACCTGCAGTATCGCGCCTTTCCGGTGCTGTTCTGGGATCTGTTCGGCGAACAGGGCCACCCGATCCGCGCCACCGTGGCCGAGATGGGGCCGCTTCTGCTGTCACGCCTGCTGGAACTGACCGAAGCACAGGAGGGCGTGCTGAACGTCGCCTTCCGGCTGGCCGATGAAGAGGAACTGCCACTGCTGGACCTGAAAGACCTGCAAGCCCTGCTGGTCTATATCGGGGAAAACGCGCCTGCCATTTCCACCCGCTACGGCCTTGTTGCCACCGCCTCGATCGGGGCGATCCAGCGCCGGTTGCTGGTGCTGGAAAATCAGGGTGGGGCTGGCTTCTTTGGCGAACCGGCGCTGGACCTTGGCGACCTGATGCTGACGGATGCGCAAGGCTTTGGGCAGATCAGCATTCTGGCCGCCGACAAGCTGATGCACAGCCCGCGGCTGTATGCGACGTTCCTGTTGTGGCTGTTGTCGGAACTGTTTGAAACCCTGCCCGAGGTGGGCGACCCCGATAGGCCGAAACTGGTGTTTTTCTTCGACGAGGCGCATCTGCTGTTTGATGATGCGCCTCGCGCACTGGTGCAAAAGGTGGAACAGGTGGCGCGGCTGATCCGGTCCAAGGGGGTGGGGGTGTATTTCATCACCCAGAATCCTGCCGATGTGCCGGAAAACATCTTGGGCCAGTTGGGCAACCGGGTGCAGCATGCCTTGCGCGCCTTTACCGCCAAGGACCAGAAAGACCTGCGGATGGCCGCGCAAACCTATCGCGACAACCCCGGCTTCAAGACCGAAGACGCCATCCGCGAGGTCCGAACCGGCGAGGCGGTGACCTCGTTTCTGGAGCACAAGGGCATCCCCGGCATGGTGCAGCGCACGCTGGTCCGCCCGCCCGCCAGCCAGTTGGGGCCGATCGACCCTGCCTTGCGGGCGCAACTGATGGCGATGTCGCCGGTCAGGGGCAAATATGCCACCGTGCTGGACCGCGACAGCGCCTATGAGCGCTTGCGCGCCCGTGCGCAGGCAGCGGCTGCCGCGGTGGCGCAGGCCGAAACCGCGGCCGAGACGGCGAAACGCGGCGAGTCCAGCCTGCGGATTGATCCGTCCGAGTTCAAGCAGGGCCGCCGCTATGATCCCGATACCCCGGCCAAGCGCGCGCCCCGCACCACCAGCCGGCGATCCACCAGCGATTCGATCGGTGAGGCCTTTGCCAAGAGCTTTGCGCGCCAGTTGGGCACCAAGTCGGGGCAAGCCATCGTGCGCGGCGTGCTGGGGTCGATCTTCAAGAGCCGGTAAGTCGTGCGGCGCCGTGGCCTGATCAAAGAGGGGAGCTCTGCCCGCGCCTGATCAGACAAGGGGGGGCTCTGCCCGCGCCTGATCAGACAAGGGGGGGCTCTGCCCGCGGTTGATCAGACAAAGGGGGGCTCTGCCCCCCGGCGCGTGCCGCGCCTCCCCCCTGGGGTATTTTTGCCAAGAGGAAATTGCCGGGTGACGAGGCCGGCGCCGTCAGAGGGGGCGGATTTTCAGCTTGGTCAGCCGGTTCTCACGGCGCTGCACCACCTCGAAGCGATAGCCGTGGAAGCTGAACGCCTGGCCCTCGGACGGGATCATCTGCGCTTCGTGGATCACCAGCCCGGCGATGGTATTGGCCTCGTCATCGGGCAGCGCCCAATCCAGCGCGCGGTTCAGATCGCGGATCGTCATCGCGCCTTCGACCAAGTAATCGCCGTTCTCGCTGGCCTTGGGCACGTTTTCCTTTTGCACCACATCGAATTCATCCGAGATTTCGCCAACGATCTCTTCGAGAATGTCCTCGAGCGTGATCAGGCCCTGAAGCGCGCCATATTCATCGACCACCAGCGCGAAATGGGTGCGGCGCTTGAGGAATTCGCGCATCTGTTCGTCCAGCGCCGTGGTGTCGGGAATGAAATACGGCTTCATCGCCACCTTGACGATATCCAGATCCTTGATCGACTGGACAAAGCCCTCTTCGCCGCGCACCAGACGATCGACCTCGCGCAACAGATCCTTGGCATGCACGACGCCCAGAATGTTTTCCTCATCGCCGCGAAACAGCGGCAGGCGGGTGTGCGGGCTGGCCAGAACCTTTGTGATCAATTCGGCGGGCGGCATGTCGGCGTCCAGCATTTCGATGGTGCGGCGGTGGCGCATGATCTCATCCACCGTGCGCGAGCCAAGGTCGAGGGCCCCCAGAAGCCGGTCGCGGTCTTCCTTTTCCACCGCCCCTTCGGAATGGCCCAGGGCAATCGCGCCCATGATTTCATCGCGCAGCGCAAGGATCTTGCCTTCGGGGTCGGCGCGCACGCCAAACAGCCGCAGCACACCGCGCACCAGCACGCGCACCACCGTGACGATCGGCGAAAACACCAGGATCAGCACGCGGATCACCGGGGCCACATGGGTCGCGACGGCCTCGGGATAGGTGATGGCCAGGGTCTTGGGCAGAACCTCGCCAAAGATCAGGACCAGCGCGGTCATGCCAAGGGTGGCGAAGGCCACGCCGGAATCGCCAAACACCCGCGTCAGCAGGGCCGTGGCCAGCGAGGCCGACAGGATGTTGACGACGTTGTTGCCCAGAAGGATGGCACCGATCATCCGCTCGTTGTCTTCGGTCACGGCCATTGCGGTGACGGCGCCACGGCCGCCCTTGTCGGCCAGCGTTTTCAGCTTGGCGCGGGATGCGGCGGTCAGCGCGGTTTCCGAGCCGGAAAAGAACGCCGACAGAACCAGCAAAGCCAGAATGCCGGCCGTGGTGAACCAGAAGGCGGTGTCAATCGAGGCGGGGTCCATCTTGTGTCCAGTTGTATCGGGGCAAACGGGTTATCGGTCTGAAGGCGGGACGGATCAAGTCACGGATCAAGTCCTGGGCTTGGCCAGCGGATGATGATCCAGCACCAGGGCTTTCAGGTGTTCGTCCAGAACATGGGTATAGATCTCGGTGGTGGACAGATCGGCATGGCCCAGCAGGGTCTGGATCACCCGCAGATCGGCGCCGCCGGCAAGCAGGTGGGTGGCAAAGGCGTGGCGCAGGGCGTGCGGCGTGACACGCGACGGAGAAACCCCGGCCGCCACGGCAATGTCTTTCAGCATCAGGTGAAAATGCTGGCGGGTCAGGTGGCCGTCGGCTCCCGGACCGGGAAAGAGGTGCCGCGCGGCAGGTTTGCCGGCCTTGCGGGCGGTGTCTTCGGCGGCGTCACGGATCGCAAGCCATGCGCTCAGTGCGCTGCGGGCCGGGCCCGACAGCGGCACCATGCGTTCCTTTTCGCCCTTGCCGCGCACCAGAACCATGCGCGGGTCGCCGCGCACCGCCGCGACCGGCAGGCTGACCAGTTCGGTGACCCGCATGCCGGTGGCGTAAAGCAGTTCCAGCAGGGCGGTGTTGCGCGCCCGATCAGCCGGGCTGCGGCCATGGCGGCGCACGGCGTCCAGCAGGCGGGTGACGTCCTCCTGACCCAGGGCATCGGGCAGGCGTTGCATGGCACCAGGGCCCTTGATGCGGATGGCGGGGTTGTCGCTGCGCCAGCCTTCGTCATGCGCAAAGCGGTAAAGCTGGCGGATCGACGACAGCCGCCGGGCACGGGTGGCCTTGGACAGGCCATTTGCCTCGCATGACACCAGATAGGCCTCGACATCGTCGCGGGTGGCGGCGGCAAAGCCTGTGCCGCGATGTGCAAGCCAGGCCGCGAAATCCCTGAGGTCGCGGCCGTAACCCAACTGGGTGTTGCGCGCGGCGCCAAGGTCTGCGGCATGGGCGGCCAGAAAGGTGGAAATCCAGCCATCAGACGTGGCAGGGGCAGACGAGGCAGGCGAAGGCGCGGGCGGGGGGGCTGTCATCCGCGCCGCTCCAGCAGCATCAACTGCAGTGCTGTGCGCCGTGCCACGTCTTCCAGCCCGACATGGCGCAGGAAGGCCAGCCCGTCGGTGACGCCCTTCAGGTCGCCTTGCACCCCACGCCCGATCTGATCGACCGCCAGAAGCAGCGCCTCGCCCAGACGGCGCTGGTCGGTAAGCTGGGCAAAGGCGGGGGCGCTTTGGGCGTGCAGGAAGGCGGGCGCGATGGCGCGGCCCAGCGAGTCGGGCGGCGTGGCCCCGGCCAAAGACCCGGTGGCAAGGCCGATCAGAAACACCTCGCGCGGGGTTTCGGGCTTGCGGGCACGCGCGGCGGTTTCATACTGCATCGACAACAGCCCGATCTCAAAGGCGATGCGCCCGGCGTCGCCGGTCAACGGCAGGCGTGACAGATCGGCGGCGAACAGCAGCGCAAACGGCACCTCCAGCTCCACCTCGGCCATCTGCGCCCAAACCCCCGGCAGGCTGAGCGCCACGGCGCCGGGGTCTCCGGCGCGCAGGGCGGTGTCAAAGCGCTGAAAGGCATCGACCCGGTCCCAGACCCCGCCCGAGGCGGCGGGCAGGCGTTCGGTGTAAAGCCCCAGCAGCAGGTTGGGCCCGATCACCCCGGCGCGGGTCAGGCGCTCGGCGGCCTCGATCTGGCCCTTCCATCCGGCGGTGTCGCGCAATTCGGCATGGGCAAAGGCCAGCGGCAGGCGGGTGGTGGGCTGCGGCTCGCCAATCGCCTCGAACATCCGCCAGGACAGCGGGGTCATGGTGGCGGGCACCGGCGGCAGGGCCTCGCCTTCATAAAGGTCGGGGTCAAGGAACCGCGACAACAGCGCGTCTTCGTCTTCGGTGACAAAGCCAAGGGCCTGAGCGGTGCGCAGCGTCAGCGCGGCGGCGTTCCAGTCACCCGAGCGGGCCAGACAGAAGATCCGCGCCGGAAAGGTGGGGGCAAGATCGGGGGTGGCCCGCATGGTGTTGCAGCCCTGTTCCTCTTGCCCGGTCAGCAGGGCCACATCAAAGGCCCGGCGAAACAATTCGGCATTGCCGGTGGGCGCGCGGGCCAAAAGGGCGGCCGCCTGATCCAGCGCCCCCATTGCCAGAAGCCGGTCGATCCGCGCGAGCAGCAAGACGCCCTTGCCAAGACTGTCGGGCGGCGGGGTCGCCTCGGCCAGCATCAGGGTCATCATCAGGCCTTGCATCGCGGGCAGGGCTTCGCCTTGGTGGGCCTGAAGGGCGGCCACGATCTCGGCCTCGCGGCCCATCCCCCACAGGTCGCGCGGCAAACCGGTCACCGTAGAAGACAGCAAGCCCAATCCATCGGGCGACAGACCGTCCAGCCTGCTGACAGCCACGTCCTGCGGCATGGCTCCGCCGGTGGTGACGGGGGCCTCGTCGCGCTTGGCCGGGGTGCCCAACTTTGCCCCCGCCGGCGTCGCCACCGATTGTGACAACCAGTCGATCGCCGACAACGGCGCATCCTGCGCGAGGGCCGCGTTGGCACTTACCGCTGCCAGCAGCGACAGGCAGGTCAGCCGAAGCCTAGTCGGCATGCAATGTCACCGGAACCGAAACTTCCGACCGCACCGGCGCAAGGTCCGCCAGATAGGCATAGGCCGACAGCCCCGCCAACCCCAAAATCCCCAGAACCAGACCTGCTTTGATGATCCGCGCAATCACTGCCTTGTGCCTTTCAAATCTGCGATATCCCGCCCCGGTTTTGTCCGAAGGTCTTGTCCGCATCAAAGGCCTTCGGGGCGCAGTGTCACCTGCACCCTTACCGCCTTCGCTCCGATTATATATGGCAATCGCGCAGAGTTCACGCCATGACATGAAAAATGCGCGTGATGCGGGCGAAAGCCTGCCACCTTGGACAAATAGGCCCGAAAGCGGCCAAAGACGCGGGGGGAAAGCATGGCACGGCTGAAAAAGACGGTCGCCATGGTGGGGATGATGGGGGCAGGCAAGACCGCCGTCGGCACGGCTTTGGCCAGGCTTCTGGCGGTGCCGTTCGTTGATTCGGACGAAGAGATCGTCCGCGCCGCGCACCGCCCGATTGCCGAGATCTTCGAGCGCGATGGCGAGCCGTTCTTTCGCGCCCGCGAATCCGAGGTTCTGGCCCGGCTGTTGCGCGGCCCGCCTTGCGTTTTGTCCACCGGCGGCGGCGCCTATCTGGCCGAAAGCAATCGCAAGCTGATTTCCGAGGCCGGGGTGGCCGTCTGGCTGCGCGCCGATCTTGACCTGTTGTGGCAGCGCGTGCGGCACAAGACCACGCGCCCCTTGCTGCGCACCGCCAACCCGCGCGAAACCCTGCGCGCGCTGTATGAAGCGCGGGTGCCGCTTTACAGCCTGGCCGATGTGGTGGTGGACGCCTGTCCCGACCTGTCGATCGAGGCCATGGCGGCGCGGGTGCTTGAGGGGCTGCAAGCCCGCCCTGATGTGCTGGATGGAGAGTAGGATGACACTGGATGTGGTCGCGGTTGACCTTGGAGCGCGCAGCTATGAGGTGCGCATCGGCCCCGGCCTGATTGATGGCGCGGCTGCGCAGGTGCTGCCCTTCCTGCACCGTCGTAAGGTCGCGGTGGTGACCGATGAAACCGTGGCCGCCTTGCATCTGGACCGGCTGATGGCGTCCTTTGCCGCCAGCGGCATCGAGGCCACCGCCCTGGCACTGCCACCCGGTGAAGGCACCAAGGGCTGGCCCGAATTCGCCCGCACCACCGAATGGTTGCTGGAGCAAAAGATTGAACGCCGCGATCTGGTGGTGGCCTTTGGTGGCGGGGTGATCGGTGACCTTGCGGGCTTTGCCGCCGCCGTGCTGCGCCGGGGCGTGCGCTTTGTGCAGATCCCCACCACCCTTTTGGCGCAGGTCGACAGTTCGGTCGGCGGCAAGACCGGCATCAATACCGCCCAAGGCAAGAACCTTGTCGGCGCGTTCCATCAGCCCACGCTGGTGCTGGCCGATATCGATGTGCTGGGCACCCTGACCGGCCGCGATTTTCTGGCAGGCTATGGCGAGGTGGTGAAATACGGCCTCTTGGGCGACGCGGCCTTCTTTGACTGGCTGGAGGTCAACGCCCCGAACATGGCCGCCGACCGCACGCTGCGGCAATATGCGGTGCGCCGGTCGGTGGAAATGAAGGCCGGTATCGTGTCGCGCGATGAAACCGAAGAGGGTGAGCGCGCGCTGCTGAACCTTGGCCACACCTTCTGTCATGCGTTGGAAAAGGCCACCGGGTTTTCCGACCGGCTGCTGCATGGCGAAGGGGTGGCTATCGGCTGTGCCCTGGCGTTCGAGTTGTCGCAGCGCCTTGGCCTGTGCAGCCAGGAAGCCCCCAGCCGGGTGCGGGCGCATCTGCGCGCCATGGGCACTCGGGTGGACATCGCAGACATTCCGGGCGATCTGCCTGATGCCGAGGGCCTTCTGGCGCTGATGGGGCAAGACAAGAAGGTGGTCGATGGCAAGCTGCGCTTTGTGCTGGCGCGCGGCATCGGCGCGTCGTTCATAGCGGACGATGTTCCCGGTGACGTGGTGAAAAGCGTTCTGACAGAGGCTCTTGCAGCACGACGTTAAGTCTGGACAAAAACAAAAGACCCGCGACAAGGCGGGCCTTTTCAAGGTGGCTTTCGGTGGAAAGCTTGGCTGGGGCGCCAGGATTCGAACCTGGGTATGTCGGTACCAAAAACCGATGCCTTACCGCTTGGCGACGCCCCAACTGTGCCGCGGTGTTTAGCCAAGTGCGTTTGGGGGTGCAAGGGGGATACGGGAAAAAAAGCGATGATGGACGTGTCGCGGCCGGCGCGCTAAACGGCGGTGATGGAAAAAGCTGATGTCGTGATCCTTGGCGCCGGGGCCGCCGGTCTGTTTGCCGCCATCGAGGCAGCAAGGCGTGGTCGCCGGGTGCTGGTCATTGACCATGCCGCAGCACCGGGTGAAAAGATCCGCATCTCGGGCGGGGGGCGGTGCAATTTCACCAACCTGAACATCGCGCCAGAGCGCTTTTTGTCGCAAAATCCGCGCTTTGCGCTGTCGGCGCTGAAACGCTTCACGCAATGGGATTTCATCGCGCGGATGGAGGACTGGGGCATCGCCTGGCATGAAAAGACGCTGGGGCAATTGTTTTGCGACGGCTCTGCCGTGCAGGTGGTCAGCGCGCTGACCCGCGATCTGGCGCGGGCAGGCGGGGTCTTGTGGCTGGGCTGCGAGGTGGGCGGGGTCGCCGCGCGACCGGGCGGCGGCTTCGCAGTGACCACCCGGCGCGGGGATGTGCGGTGCGACAGTCTGATCGTGGCCACGGGGGGCAAATCAATCCCGAAGATGGGAGCCACCGGCTTTGGCTATCGCTTGGCCGAGCAGTTCGACCTGCCGCTGGTCGAAACCCGTCCCGGCCTGGTGCCGCTGACCTTTGCCGAGCAGGAACTGGCCTGGATGAAGCCGCTGGCGGGCCTGTCGGTCGATGGCCGGGTGTCGCTGGGCCGCACGGGTTTTGCCGAGGCGATGCTGTTCACGCATCGCGGCCTGTCGGGTCCGGCGATCCTGCAAATCTCAAGCTATTGGCGCGAGGGCGAACCGATTCATCTGGACCTGAGCCAGGGCCGCGATTGTCTGGCCGCCTTGTGTCAGGCGCGCACTGACGCGCCCAAGGCCGCCTTGCGCACCGCCTTGGGCGCGCTGGTGCCCGAACGGCTGGCGCGGCACCTGGAGACGGTGATCGCACCGGCAGGCCCGATTGGCACCCTGCCGAACACCGCGCTGGACCGGGTGGCCGCGCTGCTGGCCGGCTGGCGGCTGATGCCGGTGGGGTCCGAAGGCTATCGCACCGCCGAAGTCACCTTGGGCGGGGTCGATACCACCGCGCTGGATGCCCGCACGATGCAGGCCAGGTCTGTGCCGGGGCTGTATTTTGTGGGCGAGGTGGTCGATGTTACCGGCTGGCTGGGGGGCTATAATTTCCAATGGGCCTGGTCATCGGGCTGGGCGGCAGGGCAAGTGGTCTGAGATCAGCGGGTTGGCGTTCAACGCTAAGATGAAATCTTAGCTTTCAGCGGGGTCTGAGTAGCCGTGGATGCCACCGTTCAAGTCGGTCACTAGCCAGCGTTCGCCATCATGGCGCAGATAGTCCGGCCCCACCGGCACCTTGCCAAAACCGCCCGGCAGATCCAGCACATAGGTCGGCAGGCAGGTGCCCGACAGCCGACCGCGCAGCGCGGCCATCAAGGCCTGACCTTCGGCAATCGTGGTGCGGAAATGCCCGGCCCCGCGCGCAAGATCGCAATGATGCAGGTAGTATGGCTTGACCCGCAGCCGCACCAGCGCGCGAAACAGCGTCTCCAGCGCCTGAACACTGTCATTGACGCCGCGCAGCAGCACCGATTGCGAAAGCAGCGGCACCCCGGCATCGGCCAGACGGGCAAGGGCGGCGCGGGCGGCAGCGGTCAGTTCATCGGCGTGATTGGTGTGGATCACCACCCAGACCGCGGGGTGCAGGCGCAGGGCGGCGATCAACGCATCTGTGACGCGGTCGGGCACCACCACCGGAACCCGCGTGTGCAGCCGGACAACCCCAACATGGGGGATGGCATTCAGCCGCGCCATCAGATGGGCAATCCGCCGCGCCGACAGCACCAAAGGGTCACCGCCGGTCAGGATAACCTCCCAGATCGCCGGGGTGCGGGCGATGTAATCGAGGGCGGCGTCAAGCTGGGCCTGCGGCAGATGGCCGGTTTCCCCCACGGTTTCGCGGCGAAAGCAAAACCGGCAATAGACCTCGCAGGTCTTTGTGACATGCAGGATCACCCGGTCGGGGTAACGGTGCGTCAGACCCGGCACCGGCGCATGCGCATCATCGCCGATCGGGTCGGCCAGATCATTAGGGCTGATGGTCAGTTCCTGCGCGCTTGGCACGAATTGCCGGGCGACCGGGTCCGAGGCCCGTGCGGCATCCCGCATCTGGGGGGTGACACGCACACGAAAAGCCTGCGCCACGGTTTCCAGCACCGGGGCGTCAGCGGCCGGGACCAGCCCTTCGGCCACCAGATCGGCCACGCTGTGCAGTGCGCGCGCCGGGGGCAATGCGGCGGTCATGACCGCAGGCCGGTTTGCACCAGCATGCCGCGGCGCTTGGCCTCATAATAATAGCCCTTGGCATACCACATCACGGCGCGATCTTGCGACCCGTCCGCCAGCAGCCAGGCCCCGCGCAGGTATTTCGCGCCGTATTTCAGATTGGTTTCGGGGTCCAGCAAGTCCGAGGGCGGCCCGCGGTGGCCCATGGTCTGCGCGGTTTGCGGCAGGATCTGCATCAGGCCCCAGTAAGGGCCATTGCGCGCCGCCGGATTGTAGCCGCTTTCGCGTTGGATCACGCGGTGCAACAGGCTGACCGGAATGTCATATTCGGCAGCATACCTGTCAATCAAGGCGCGCAGTTGCGGCGTCTCGCCGGGGTGCAGGCCACGCTGCGACACAGGCTCGGGCACGCGGCGGCCGCCACAGGCCGGCAGGGTCAGCAGCAGGCCAAGGCCAAGGGCGGTTCGACGGGTGATCCGGGGCATCGGTGAGGGTCCATCAGCAGGTTTGCCCCCGCTTTTAGCGCACCCATGCCGCAGGCTAAAGCCCCCTGCGCGCCGCAAACCACGACGCGCCAAGCTTGACCGCAAAGAAACAGCCCCCGCCGCGCGCAAATCAGGCCGAGACCTGTTCGCGCAGGATGGCGGCGGTCATCGACAGCATCAGGTAGATCCCGGCAAAGACCAGCAGGGCAACCATGGTGTTTTCAAAGGCGCGCGGATAGGCGGCCTCATCGGGCGGGGTGGGGCTGACCGACAGCGACAGATAGCGCACCTGCCGGTTGGCATCGGTGCGCGCGGTTTCCATCGATTGCAGCGATTGCGCCAACAATAGCTGCCGGGTCTGCACATCGGTCTGCGCCATCAGAAGTTCCGATTGCACCTGCGCCAGCGACTGGCCGCCATTCTGGCCTTCGGTCAGCCGCGATCGCAGGGTGGCAATCTCTCGCTCCAAGGTGGCGATGCGGCGCTTGACCGGCTCCATCCGCGCCGGGTTGGGGCGCGCATTCGACTCCATTTGCGCCAGACCAAGCCGTTCGGTGCTGAGCTGGGTTTCCAACTGGCCGATCTGGGTGGTGATCAGGCCAACCTCAACCTCGGACGACAGGACCTTGAACTGCTCTTGCAGCTCTACCACCCGGCGCTGCGCCGCCATCATGGCGGCCTCGGCCAACTCATACGACTCTCGCGCGCCGCGCATCTGGTCTTCGCGCAGGCGTTGGGTCAGGTGATCGACCTGTTCCTCGGCATAGCCGATCAGGGCGGTGGAAAACGCGGCCGACACCTCGGGGTTGGCGGCGATCACCTCCATCTTGATGATGCCTTCGGTCGGATCATACGAGATTTTCACGTTGCGCTTGTAAATCTTGTAGGCATCTTCGCGCGTGGCGCCTTCGGGCAGGCGCTGGATCGGGTCGATCGCCGGGTCCGAGAAATGCGCGATGAACCCCTTGTCGGCGTCCAGCCGCAACATCGCGTCGCGCGATTGCAGATAGCCTTGCACGGCGATCGAATCCTGCGAGGTGGCAAATTGCGTGCCCGAAAGCAGCCCGCCCATGCCCTGCGTGCCCGCCGGATCGGCCTGCTGGATCACGAATTCGGCCTTGGTGGCATAAAGCGGGGTGGCCACGCCATAGTAATACCAACCCGCCAGCAAGGTGGGCAGAAACACGAAAAAGAACAACCGCGCCGTCAGCAGCGCCGACTTGCGCCGCCGTCGCTTTGCCAGATCGCGCTGGATGCGCTGAAGGTCCGACAGGTGGCTGTCTTCGGCGCGCACCTCGGTTGACGGCACCTTGATCGGCTTGATGGTTTGCGGCAGGCGCACGCCATCGCCGCGCGGCGATACCGCCATGGCGGTGGAGGGGGGGGCCTCGGGGCTGTCCGCCTCATCGGCAGTGATCATCTGGATGATTGTCGATTTCTGGAACGGGTCGATCCCGGCCGCGCGCAACAGGCGCACGGCATCGAAATCGGAGGTGGCGGGCAGGCCGTATTTCTGCGCCATGCGCCGCGCCATCCGCAACTGCCGCCCGGTCAGGCCTTCCTGACGGATCTGGTCCAGATCGGCCGGGGCGGCGGCGGACTGGCTGCCCGCCGCCATCATCGCGACCACCTGATCGCTTGCCGTGGGAAACGGCGCATCGCCAAAGCCGTCATCGACCACCGGCGGGGCCGGGCGGTTGGCCGACATCGCTGCAACCGCCGACTTGGCAGACCGCGCCGCCCGCAACGCCGGCTGAACCGGCGCCGTTGAGGTGGCGGCTGCCGGATCGGCACGGCGCAGGTTGTAGCGCTTAACCCTGAGCTTGATAGTCATAAAGCTGCTTGGCCTCTTCCAGAGTGTCGAACATGTAAAGCTGCCCGTGGCGCAGCACGGCAGCCTGTTTGCAGAATTTTTCCAGCGTCTGCGCCTGGTGGCTGACAATCACCACGGTGGCATTTCCCAGCCGGTCGCGCAGGATGCGGCCTGCCTTGCGGTTGAACTCGACATCCGTTGTTGCAGGCATGCCTTCGTCGATCAGGTAGATATCAAACTCCAGCGCCAGCATCAGCGAAAACGAGAACCGCGCCCGCATGCCCTGGCTGTAGGTGCCGACGGGCATGTCGAAATATTCCTCGATCCCGCACAGCCAGCGACAAAAGCTTTCGACGTAATCGGGGTCGAGGCCATACAGCCGCGCCACGTAGCGGGAATTTTCGGTTGCGGTATGCTTGTTGACCACGCCACCCATGAACCCCAGCGGAAACGAGATCCGGCTGGTGCGGGTGACCCGGCCTTCATCGGGCTTTTCAAGCCCCGCCATCATGTTGATGATCGTTGTCTTGCCCGCGCCATTCGGTGCAAGAATGCCCAGCGAATTGCCCAGCCGCACCTGAAACGACGCCCGATCCAGAATGACCTTGCGTTGCGTTCCTGTCCAGAAGGACTTGGAGACATTCTCGAACTCGATCACCTGCCGCCCCCTTCGGGCAAGACCCCTGTCAGACGCCTGACCGCCGGACATCCCCACACTATCGGCCTTCCAAGCCTATCGGCAAAGGGTTAATGCCCGATTGCAGGCGTTTTGCAAGCACCGCGCCAAGCGCAGGTTCTATCTGGGTTTTCAGGCAGCATTGTGTCCAAGGTTGCCCAGCATCGCCCGCGTGTATCATCGCAACCGCAGCAGGCGGGCAATGCCAACGGCCAGCCCCCCGGCGATCAGCGATATCGCAAGGCCCAGCCGCGCCGCCTCGGCCATGCCGCCGCCCGGCAGGGCGGTCTCCAGCGCCAGAACCGGCGCGGTAAACCCCATGCCCGAGATCAGCGCCACAATCGCAAGGTCTGGCACGCGCACCCCGGCGGGCAGCGAGACCCCAAAGACCCGGGCCGCCAGCGCGGCCCCCAGCATCATCCCCAGCGGCTTGCCCAGCCACAAGGCCGCCAGAACCGTGATGGTCGTCGGCGCAAAGGCGCGCAGATCAATGCCGCCCCGCGTCAGCCCGAACAGGAACAGCACCACGATCACCGGCCGCACCAGCAGATGCGCAAGCCGGTTCAGCGGATCGTGCAAGAACTCTTCGGCTTCGGCAAACAGGCCAAAGGCCCGGTCGGCATGCGGGATCACCGGTATCATCGGCAACAGGCCCAAGGCCCCCGGCAGCCCGGCCAGCACCACGCCCGCCCAGCACAGCGCCCCCGCCACCACATAGGGCCACAGCGCAAAGGCGCGGCGATGGTCACGCTCGGGCCGGTCGCGCCCTGCCAGCCTGCCAAACCCCGCCTATGCCGCCGCCACCGCCACCGCCGACAGCACCAGCCACGACAGCCGCAAACCGGCCACCGGATAGACCAGCCCCACCACGACCAACCCCATGATATCATTGGCGATGGTGATCAGCAGCAGCAGATGCAGCGCCGGGTGGCCCGCGCCAAAGACCCACCGCCCGACCAGATAGCCAAGCACAACATCCGACCCGATCGGCACCGGCCAGCCGGCACCCGGCGTGGCCTCCAGCGCGGTCTCGAACAGCGCCCCCGCCAGCAGCCAGACCCCCACCGCGCCAACCCAGCCGCCGATCATGGCACCCAAGGGCAGAGCGCCGCGCCGCCCCGACAGGGCGCCGCGCTTCAGCCGGATCGCTTCCCACAACTCCTTGCCGAAAAAGAACAAAAACAGCGCCATCAACCCGTCCGAAACCAGCCCCATCGGCGTCAGGCCCAGCGGAAACGGGGTCAGCCACAGCGGCAGGCCGACCTCGATCAGCCGCCATTCGATGGCGTCATAATAGCTGGACGGCGACAGGTTGACCCACAGCGTCGCGGCACCCGCCCCGGCCAGCAGGGCAACAGCAAACTGGCGAACAAAGGGCGACACGCGATACATGGCAAGACTGTCCTGACGGGGTAAGCCGTGCTCTACCGCCGGTGCTGCCGCGCTGCAATGCTGCGGCGCGCAAAGGTCATGGGTGTTGCCCGATCACCCAAGCGCACCCCACCGGATTTGCTGCTTGAAAAATACTCCCGCGCGGAGCGCATTCGACGCCGCGTCCCGCGCGCGCCGCGTCAGGTCCGCGTCATCCCATCGGGCGGCAACAGGCCCAGACCGCGCAGATAGATGCCGATCCCGGCCTCCAGCAATTCTTCGGGGGGAAACGGGCTACGGCTGCTGCCGGTGGCGCTGCCGCGCATGTAAAGTTCCACCACGCCATGGCTCATTGCCCAGATATGGGCAGAAAACATCGTCGAGGGCGGCCGCAGGGTGGCTGGCAGATGTTCCGACAACCGCTCGGCCGCGCGCTCCAGCACCGCGCGCGCCTTGGCCGCCACCAGCGCCAGATCGGGGTGATCGTTCAAACTGAGGCCCGCTTCGAACATCGCCATGTAATGGCCGGGGTATTTGCGGGCAAAGGCCAGATAGGCGCGGCCCGTCGCCTCGAACGCCGCAAGCGCCGAGGGGCGACCGTCGTCATAGGCGTATTCCATCAGGGCGGCGAAAATGTCGTAGCCTTGGCGCGCCACTTCGGCCAGCAGGTCTTCGCGACCGGCAAAATGGCGGTAAACCGCGGCAGGGGTGACATCGGCGGCCTTGGCGGCCTCGGACAGGGTAAACCCGGTCGGCCCCTGATCGGCGATCAGGCCAAGGGCCGCTTCGACCAAGGCCTGCCGCAGGTTGCCATGATGATAGCCGCGCTTCACGCTTTTCCCTTGCGCATGGCCGGCCCGCCACAGATCGCCGGATCGGGCGTGCCGATCAGCGCCAGATCGCGGCCCTTGTAATCGACCGCGCCCAGAATGGTCTGGATCGCCGCAATCCGGGCCCGCCGCTTGTCATCCGACAAGATCGCCGTCCACGGGGCAAAGTCAAAGCTGGTCTGCGCCATCGTCTCGTCGACCGCCTGACAATAGGCATCCCATTTGCCCAGGCCTTCAATGTCGACGGGCGACAGCTTCCACTGTTTCAGCGGGTCTTTCTCGCGGTCCAGAAACCGCTTGAGCTGTTCGGCCTGCCCGACCTCAAGCCAGATCTTGCGGAAGATAAAGCCTTCCTCGACCAGCATTCGTTCGAATTCCGGCAGTTGCGCGAAAAAATGCGCGCGTTGTTCCGGTGTGCAAAAGCCGAAGACATGTTCGATGATGGCGCGGTTATACCACGACCGGTCAAACAGCGCGATTTCACCCCGTGCGGGCAACCAATTGATATAGCGCTGGAAATACCACTGTGCCGCCTCATGGTCCGACGGTTTGGCCAAAGCCACCACCCGTGCCACCCGCGGGTTCAGGTTCGTGCGGACGGTGCCGATGGTGCCGCCCTTGCCAGCGGCATCGCGGCCCTCAAACACCACAACCAGACGCTTGCCGCTGGCCTTGATGTCGGACTGCATCTTGACCAGCTCGATCTGCAAGGCGTCAAGCCGGGCCTCATAATCCTTCCTCTTCATCTCCTCACGATAAGGATATGATTTATCAAGGATATCGTCCTTATCGGCATCTTCTATCGCCTTGCGGATGGCCTTGGGCGCTTGGTCGTTGAAAAAGCGGCTGATGGCACCGTCGAATGGCAGGTTCATGGCTGTGTCCCCCGGTTTTCGCCAGTTTAGCGATTGCCGGGTTCAGCGCAATCCAGCGCGCACGGCGGCGCGGTCTATGGCGGCAATCACGTCATCGGGGTTGGTGTGGTGCGGCATGTGGCCGACACCGGGCAACACGGTCAGGTTGCCGTTCGGGATCAACTGCATCAGCGGCTGCGAGTGAACGTGCATCGGCACGATGGTGTCGGCATCGCCATGCACCAGCTCGATCGGCAGGCTCAGGCTGGGGTAATCCTTGCGCATCACCTCAACTTGCGGGCGCAGCGCATTGATCTGGCTGACGTTTACCGCCAAAGTCTGCCGCCGCAGCGTCAGGTCGATGCCCAGATGATCGGCATAGCCTTTGGGCGCGCTTTGCGGCGCGAACACCCGGTTGATCGCCTGGCGTACCAAGCCCTGCGGCACAAAGGCCGACACCAGCGGCACCAGCGTTGCCCGCCCCAGTGGCGATGATGTCAGCCGATACCAGGGGTCCAGGGTTCCCGGCCAGGGCAAGGACGGCGACGCCACCAGCACCAACCCGGCGGGCGGGTCTTGCAACGCCCATGCCAAGGCGACCGTGCCACCATAGCTTTGCCCCAGAACCAACGGATTTTCCACGCCCAAGGCGGCAACCGCGCCACGCAGGATGCGGGCTTGGCTGGCAACTGAAGGGTCAAGGTCGGGCAGGGCGTCGCTATAGCCCAGACCGGGGCGGTCGACAGCGATCACCCGGTAACGGTCGGCCAAGCGCGCCATCAGCGCAAAGGTGAATTCGCGCAAATTTCCGCTGGCACCATGGATCAGCACCAGATCGGGGCCGCTGCCCGCCATCTGCACATGCACCTGCAAGCCTTCGACTGTCACAAACTGCCCAGTCGGAGGATGCGCGGCGAGGGCCGCCGCGTCGCGCGCGGACAACCGCCAAGCGGTGGCTGCGACAAGCCCAAGGCCAAGCAGGGCGGCACTAACGGCCAATGTGTTGCGGGTCATAAGGTGTTGACTGATATATCTCGTTGATCCAATTGCCATATAGCAGGTGCGCGTGGCTTCTCCACCGGTTCAGGGGCGGCTTCGCGGGATTGTCATCGGGATAGTAGTTGACCGGCACGTTGACCAGCTTGCCCGCCGCTGTATCGCGGTCATATTCCTGTTTCAGCGTGTCACTGTCGTATTCAAAATGGTTGAAGATATACAGCGCGCGGTGACCGGGGTCTTCGACCAGACAGGGGCCAACCTCATCCGACCCCAGCAGAGTGTGCAGGCCGGGGGCGGCGTCGATCTCGGCCTGACGCATTTCGGTCCAGCGGCTGACGGGGATCACGCAATCATCGGAAAATCCACGCAGATAATGTGAGGTGGGCGCAAGATTCCGGTGGCGAAAGCAGCCAAAGGCCTTTTGGTCGAGGATGTGTTTCTGCACGCCGTGAAAGTGATAGATCATCGCCATGCCGCCCCAGCACACGCCAAAGGTCGATTGCACATGGGTCTGGGTCCAGTCGAACACCTCGGTCAACTCGTCCCAATAGGTGACCTGATCAAAGGGCAGGTGTTCGATCGGCGCGCCGGTGATGATCAGGCCATCGAACTTTTCGGTCTTCACCTCCTGAAACGGGCGGTAGAACGCCTCCATATGCGCGGCGGCGGTGTTCTTGGTCTGATGTTCAGACATGCGGATCAGCGACAGGTCGATCTGCAACGGCGTGGCCCCGATCAACCGGGCAAACTGGTTTTCGGTCTGAATCTTCTTGGGCATCAGGTTCAACAGCCCAATCCGCAGCGGGCGGATATCCTGCCGCGCCGCGCGTTCTGGCGACATGACCGACACGCCTTCACGGCGCAGCACGTCAAAGGCGGGCAGGGTCTCGGGCAGGGTGATGGGCATGGAGGGCGCGTCCTTTCAGACGTTAGCTGGGCACCGCATCGCGCCGGTCTATGGCGGCGGCGATCAGCGTGTCGAAATCGGCAGGGGTCTTGACCTGTGCCACCTCATCGGCCGTGACGGTTACACCCCATGCGGCCATGGCGGCATAGCGCGGCTGGCGATGCGCAAGCGCGCGGGCATAGGTCCAGCGCACGAAATGATCAGGGTCGCAGGTTTCTTCGGTTAGTCCGTATGTTGTGCGGTATTCTTCCCACATGGCATGAAGAAACGCCGGTTGGTAATACATCGGCTTTGGTGCACGGTCAAAGCGGCGCACCAGTTCGGCGGTATGGTCATCTGACCCCTTGATCCAGACCAGCAAGGCGGTGCCGGACAGATGGGTCATCACCGGATCGGCAGGATCGGCCGCATCGACCACCTCGCAGATCGAGCCCGAGGTATCGCAGACAAAGTGTTGATAGCCGTAAATCTCTTCGGCCCGCCGCAGGAAATGCCCGGTGTCGAGCATGGCCGAGATTTCGGCCCTGCGGTGCAGGTCCTGCCGGGCCATATATTCGGCAAACGGCAGGCCCCCTTTGGCCGGATCGCCGGGTTTGCCCAGATAGGTGGACAGGGGCGCCAGATTGTCGAAGGTGATATTGGATGCGATATAGACGCTGTCGGTCATCAGGAGTTCGCGCAAGAGCGGCACCTTTATCGCCTCGCGCTTGAAGTTGTCGGCGATGTATTCGCCCATGTAGCGGGTGCCGATGCGGTAATCGACCGAGTAATGGAACCAGCCGCCGCCATCGCGGGCGGGGGTGTCGCGCAGCATGTTGGACAAAAAGGTCTTGCCCAGACCCGACATGCCGAACAACAGCACCCGCTTGTGCGTGGCCGCCAGATAGTCTGCCCCGGAGTCATAAATCATCGCGCCCCCCTGTCGGCCCGCCTGACAGTTACCGCCCCAAGCGTGCCGCTTCAATGCAAAACCCCGCCCCGGATTGCGGGGCGGGGTCTGTCCGTGCCGTGCGGCTGAATCAGAACGAATAGCCAACCTTCATGCCAACGCCGACCGCATGATTGCCCGAAAAGCTTGAAGCGCCGCCAAGTGCGTTGGCATTGCCGATATCGACATAGCGCACACCGGCCGAGATTTTCATGTTCTCATGCGTGTAGGTGCCGCCGACCTGAATGGACTTGTAGCCATCGGTCGGACCCAGGTTGCCGACAATGCCGCCGTGGGTCTTTTCGTAGCCGATTGAAATCGCGCCCGCGAACGCATCACTGAACTTTCGGCCCACGCCAATCGAATAGCTGATGGTGTCGTCATCATAGTCGACCAGCGGGTTGGCGGTGCCGGCAAAGGGTGACACCAAGGTGGTTGCGGTCCAGTCCACCCAACGGATCGACCCGAACACCAGCGTGTCCTTGGCAACCCCCGATTGGAAATCCAGCGTCAGGGACTGCGGAAGCTCCACCTCGGTGCTGGCCGAAAATGCCCCGCCCGCGAAGACCGACACGCCCGTATGCAGCAGATCATGTTTCGTGCTGGAGGCGTATGTCAGTGCGACACGCAGCGCGATTTCAGGCTTTTCATAAGCGAAACCAATCAGATAGCCAATATCGCGGTCATTGGTGACGGAAGCCGAGTAAAACGTGGTGCCACCATTTGCTAGCGATACATTGCCGCCGATCCCGACCGATCGAACCCCGCCATGCACCGAGATTGCATCGCTGAACTTGTAGCGCCCGATCAGGGCCACCGTATCGCCGCGCAACTTGGCATTCGAGCCGCGGATTGGGTAAAGGCTGCCAGCCGGGTAATCGATGTCTGCGCCGAACGACGGATCAATTGTCAGGCCAAGTGAAAACTTTGGCGAAAGGTCGGTCTTGATGGCAAAGCCGACGGTCGAATAGCTTTTGGCGACATCTCCGGTCGTGACGGCCGGGTTGGATTTCAGCGCGCCCGCCACATCGGGCGTGACATAACCATAGGTCAATTCGACATAGTTGCCCTTTTCGAACATGAAGCCGAGCGGGACCGATGACCGCTCAAAGCCGCCTGCTTGTGCCGAACCGGTTGCCAATGCCGCTGTCCCTGCGGCGAGTAACAGTCTTTTCATTTTTTCCTCATCCTGAGTGAAGGATTTCCCCACACCTCCCGTATCGGTTGCGTCAAAAAGCGTCAATTCAGACGCAACGTCACACCCCTTGACACTCAGCGGTGTGGCTTGCGGGTTTCGGCGCGCAGGTTGATCAGGTTGGCCATGATGATCAGTGCCGCACCCAAGATCAGGCTGATTGCAATCGGCTCGGCATAAAGCGTGGCGCCGATCACCGCGATCAGCGGCAGGCGGGCAAAGTCGATGGGCATGACGAAAGACGCAGGCGCCAGTCGCAGCGCCGATGTCAGGCACAGGTGCGCCAGAACGCCTGCGCCGCCGATCAGTGCAAGCCAGGGGGCGGTCGCGGTGGTCGGCCATTGGACCTGGCCATCCGATGCCGCCAGCACCGCACCGAAGGTAAATTGCATCGCCGTCAGCCAGAACAGGATCGACACGATGCTTTCGGCTCGCGTCAGGCGCTTTGTGGCAATATTGGTCAGGGCAAAGCACAGGGCCGAGGCGGCGGCGGCCAGCACGCCGGGATTGACCGCGCCAAGGTCGGGCTTGGCGACGATCAGGATGCCGACAAACCCAATCATGGCGGCCAAGGCCCGAACGCCGGTGATCTTTTCGCCCAAAAGCAAGGGCGACAGCAGCATGACCCAGATCGGTGAGGTGAATTCCAGCGCGAAGACCTGCGCCAGCGGGATCAGGGTCAGCGCCCAGAACCACAGGTTCTGTCCGGTGAAATGAATGGCATTGCGCAACAGATGGCCGGGCAGGCGTTTGGTGCCGACCTCGGACAGGCGGCCAAGGGTTGCGGCAACGATCACCACAAGGACAAAGCCGATCAGCGACCGTGCGGCCATGATCTCGAAGGTGTCGTGCACCCCGCCGATCTGCCGCGCCGCAACCGCCATGGCGCTGAATGCGGCAATCGAGCCAATCATCCACAGCGCGGCGGCAAGGGGGCGGTGTGGCGCGGTCAGTCGCGCAGCTCCTCAACCCGGAAATCGCGCAAGATGCCGCTGGTGGCGGCAAACCAGACGCTTGCCCGGGTGCGGGTCTGGTGCGCGTCAAAATCGGCGCGGGTGCGAAAGCTCTCCATCACCTCCCACACCATCGGGTCATCGGTTTCGGTGATTTCGAAGGTCAGGCAGCCGGGTTCGCCCCGCGACAGGCGGATGTGATCCGCCACATGGGCGCGCACGGCCTGCGCCTCGGCCTCGGTCGTGCAGATCAGATGGCCGCGCAGACGGATCATTCCAACTCGATCGTGCCGGGGGGTTTGGACGTGCAGTCATAAAACACCCGGTTGATCCCCTTGACTTCGTTGATGATCCGCGTCGCGGTTTCGCCCAGAAACTCATGCGTGAACGGATAGTAGTCGGCGGTCATGCCATCGACGGATGTGACCGCGCGCAGGGCAAGCGCATAGTCATAGGTGCGCCCGTCGCCCATCACGCCCACGGTCTTCATCGGCAGGATGGCGGCAAAGGCCTGCCAGATATCGTCATACAGCCCGTGCTTGCGGATCTGGTCGATATAGACCGCATCGGCGCGGCGCAGGATGTCCAGCTTTTCAGGGGTGATCTCGCCGGGGCAGCGGATGGCAAGACCGGGGCCGGGGAAGGGGTGGCGGCCGATGAAGCTGGCGGGCAGGCCAAGTTCACGGCCAAGTGCGCGGACCTCGTCCTTGAACAATTCGCGCAAGGGTTCAACCAGCTTGAGGCCCATCTTTTCCGGCAGGCCGCCGACGTTATGGTGCGACTTGATGGTGACCGACGGCCCGCCCGATAAGCTGACCGACTCGATCACATCAGGATATAGCGTGCCTTGCGCCAGAAACTTTGCCCCGCCCACCTCATGCGCGTGTTTCTGGAACACGTCGATGAACAGCCGACCAATGGTCTTGCGTTTGACCTCGGGGTCGCTGACGCCGGTCAGCGCGCCAAGGAACAGATCCGACTCGTCAGCGTGGATCAGCGGGATGTTGTAGGTGTCGCGGAACATGGTGACGACCTGCTCGGCCTCGCCCAGCCGCAGCAGGCCGTGATCGACGAAAACGCAGGTCAACTGGTCGCCGATCGCTTCATGGATCAGCACGGCGGCGACCGAGCTGTCGACGCCGCCCGACAGGCCGCAGATCACCTTGGCATCGCCGACCTGCTGCCGGATCTTGGCGATGGCATCCTCACGATAGGCCCCCATCGTCCAGTCGCCGGTGAACCCCGCCAGCCGCACGAAGTTTTCATACAGTTTCGCGCCTTTGGGGGTGTGGTGCACCTCGGGGTGGAACTGCACCGCGTAGAATTGGCGCGCCGGGTCGGCGATGATGGCAAAGGGCGCATTGGGCGAGGTGCCGTAGACCTCAAACCCCGGGGCAATCCTTGACACGTGGTCGCCATGCGACATCCAGACCTGTTCGCGCCCGCCGGTTGTGTTGGGGTCAAACCAGCCCTCCAGCAGCGGCAGCCCGGTGCCGCTGGGGGTGACATAGGCACGACCGAATTCGGCGGTGCCATGCCCGCGTTCAACCAGCCCGCCAAGGCAGTGCATCATCACCTGCTGGCCATAGCAGATGCCAAGGACCGGCACGCCGGCGGTGAACAGCGATGCAGGCGGCATTGGCGCGCCGGGCGCAAACACCGACGCAGGCCCGCCCGACAGGATGACAGCCTTGGGGGCAAAATCGGCAAGGAAAGCGTCGTCCACCTTGTTGAAGGGGTGAATCTCGCAATAGACGTTCAACTCGCGCAGGCGGCGCGCGATAAGCTGCGTCACCTGAGAGCCGAAGTCGATGATCAGAAGGCGGTCATGCTGTGTCATGGCTCGGCAATAATGCGGCGCCATGACCGGTGCAAGAGGCCCGCCCCCCGCTGACAGGTGTTTTCGGGGGCGGGCGTTGGTTTTTCAGGGTCAGAACTTCCAGCTGACGCCCATAGAAACTTCATGCTGGGTCATTTCGAGCGAGATCGGGTTGCCAAAGCCAGCGCCTTCGATCGCATCGCCGAACGCATAGGTGTAGGACCCGGTCAAGGTGGCCCGATCGCTGATCTTGTAGCTGGCGCCGACCGAGGCATGCCATGTGGGTGTGGCGGGGGCGAGGATGTTGAAGGCCACGTCCTTGCCGTCGATGAACTCGGAATTGTGGCTGATGCCGCCGCGCACCGTCAGCCGTTCATCAACATCGTAGCTGGCCCCGACGCGAAATACATCCATGTCGGTCCAGCCAAAACCGGGGCCGTTCGCCGCGCCAAGCGGCCCACCCAACCCAGCATTCGGGTTTGAGATTGCGGCCACATCGCTGTAGAAGATGCGCTGGTATTCGGCGGTCAGCGTCAGTTTCGGGTTGGTGGCAGGCTTGTAGGCCACGCCGACGGTTGCCATGGCCGGGATGTCGAAATCGCCCTCTTCCGCAAACAGGCCACGGTATTTGTCGAATGGTTTCATGTTGATCTTGGTGCGATAGGCCGCGCCAAAGGTCAGTTGCGCATTGGGCTGATACAGGATGCCAAGGTTGACACCAAAGCCATGCGACCAGTCGTCATCGTTGCCGGTGACAAAACCGGGGGCGCTGGTCAATCCCTCGAACGCCTCCAGCCCGGTGGCGCTGAACCGCTGGATCGCCAGAACCGGGCCGATGCCGAAGCTGAAGGTGTTGTCGATGCGCTTGGCGTAGTTCACCTGAATGAACAACTGTTCCAGATTAACCCCAAGCGGCGATGTTCCGGCACCCAGTCCGGCGAAAGGGTTGACGTTATATTCGCTGTTCATGCCTCCGTTGCCGAAGGCAAACACCCCGATGGTGCTGTCGTCGCTGAGCTTGAAGTTCGCGCCGCCGCAGGGGATCAGGAAAAACTCGTTTTCGCTGGACTGGGTGCCCACGGTCAGCGGACCGCCCGGCGAGATGGTATAGCTGCGCTTGGGCATGAAGGAGGTCAGGCAGATGCCCCACTGATTGCCCACCATCACGCCGGTGGCGGGGTTTTGCGCCATGCCAAGCACGCCCGTCGGGAAGGCAACGCCCGCACCGGCGATGCCTTTCGAGGCGCCGCCGTAGCCATTGGCGAAATAGCCGTTGGTCGCCAGTGCCGGGGTTGCTGCCAAGGTTGCAGCGCATGCCACCGCAGGGGCCAGCGCCGACATGCGGCGCAGGGTTTTACTCGTCATTTTAATTCTCTCCCTTAAGGGGTCCCTCAACCCCGACTTTTCGCGTCATGGCGACACGGCCCCTCCTGCCTTGACGCCTCACGCATGATCACATTCGTATGAGGCGATATGTCGCCTCGTCAAGCAATGTCGCATCTGGGGTGCGGAAGGGCGCTATTTTCTGTTCGCAAGTCGGGCAGGGCGGTAACACAAAGGGCAAGAACACACCGCACAAGGAGCGCGCGATGCACAGCACACCCGTCGATTCGGATCAGACCCCGCGGCGCGCGCGCGGCGGCGGCGGATCGGCGCGCCGGGCCGAGCGCACGGCGGTGTCGTTGGACACGGTCCGGTTCATCCAGCGCAACATCCCGAACTTCGACATTCTGAACGATGAGGCGCTGGCGATCATCGAATGGAATGCCGAAACGGTGCTGGAAGAGATCGGCGTCAATTTCGTCGAAAACCCGGCGGCCTTGGCGTTGTGGCGCGCCGCAGGGGCCGATGTCCGCGGCGAGCGGGTGCATATTCCGCGCGGCCTTGCGCGGCGTCTGTGTGCGACTGCCCCGGCAAGCTTTACCCAACATGCCCGCAATCCGGCGCGCAATGTCGAGATCGGCGGCCGCAATCTGGTGCTGGCCCCGGTCTATGGTCCGCCTTTCGTGCGCGATCTGGCAGGCGGGCGGCGCTATGCCACGATCACCGATTTCCAGAACTTCGTGAAGCTGGGGTATATGAGCAAATGGCTGCACCATTCCGGCGGCACGGTTTGCGAACCCACGGATGTTCCGGTGAACAAGCGGCATCTGGATATGCTGCACGCCCACATGGTGCTGTCGGACAAGCCCTACATGGGGTCGGTCACCGAACCCAGCCGGGCCGAGGATTCGGTCGCGATGTCGAAGATCCTGTTCGGGGACGCGTTCGTTGACCGCAACACGGTGATGACCAGCCTCATCAACATCAACAGTCCGCTGACCTTTGACAGCATCATGATGGGGGCATGGGAGGTTTACGCGCGCGCAAATCAGGCCGTGATCATTTCGCCCTTCATTGTGGGCGGCGCGATGGCCCCGGTCACGGTGGCGGGCACGCTGACGCAGGTGCTGGCCGAGGTGCTGGCGGGCGTGGCCCATTCCCAACTGATCCGACCTGGTGCCCCGGTGATCTTTGGCGCTTTTGTGACCAGTATCGACATGAACAGTGGGGCGCCAACCTTCGGCACGCCCGAGGCCGCGCATATCACCTATGGCGCGGGGCAACTCGCGCGGCGGCTGAACCTGCCGTATCGGTCGGGCGGGGCGTTCTGCGGATCGAAGCTGCCCGATGCGCAGGCAGCCTATGAGACGGCCAACAGCCTGAACACCGCGCTTTTGGCGGGGGTGAACTTCATGCTGCACGCCTGCGGCTGGCTGGAGGGCGGGTTGGTCAGCAGCTATGAGAAATACGTGATGGACGCCGATCAGTTGGGCACGCTGCACCATCTGGCCCAAGGCATCATGATGGACAGCAACGGGCAGGCGATGGACGCGCTGCGCGAGGTCGGCCCCGGCGGGCATTTCCTGGGCTGCGCGCATACTCAGGCCAATTTCAAATCGGCATTCTGGCGCAGCGATCTGTTCGACTACAAGCCGTTCGAGACCTGGGCCGAAGAGGGCGCGCGCGACACCCAGTCGCTGGCCGCCGAGCGGGTCAGAAAACAGCTTGGCGACTATCAGCAGCCCGCCCTTGATGACGCTGTGCGCGAGGCCCTGGACGATTACGTGGCCCGCAAGAAAGCCTCGATGCCGGATGCCTTCATCTGAGGCCCCTCCAACGGCCTGCCGCTGGGCAGGGCAGGCCGTTGGAGGGGCTGGCCCGGTTCAGAGCGGGCGCACCAGAACCTGCGCTTCGGCCAGCAGCGCAATCAGCACGTCGATGTGACGGGCAATCGAATAGCGGGCGTCGCCGGTCTTGCGGTCGGCCTCCATCCGCCCCTCTTCGGTCAGCAGTCGCGACAGCGCCACCTCGGGCGAGGCCGGCAGGTCGATGAGCCGTTTCAGGTCACGGTCCCGGCGGTAGTCGGTCACGCCGAACCGGGCGGCGCGCAACAGCAGACGGGGGCGGCGCAGATCGGCAAGGCGGGTGCGAAAGTCGGACATGGGACAGCTCCTGTTGTGTCTGCGTCACCATAAAGCAGCACAACCTGGCGTTGCATTTTTTGGGGATAACCGCGCGGTCCTTTCCAATTCGCTTCATATTTTTAGCAAATTATCCACATAGCCGCCGAAATTAACCAAGGCGTAACCTAATCTCCCTCAGGTTGCGTTAACCAAAATTAAAGGGCAAGAAACCGCGCGGCGGCCCCGGAAACAAAGATGACATCGAACCTGTCCGCTGACTTCACCTTGCCTGCCTGGTTGCCAGATACCGTTCGGCTTTATCTGGACCATACGGGTGTCGGGGTTCCCATCCGCGAACTGGCGCGACGCGAAGGGGCGCATGCCTCGACCGTGATGCGCAAGGTCCGTCGCCTTGAGGCACGGCGCGAAGACCCGCTTGTGGATGAAGCCCTTGCCCTGTTGGGGGACAGATCGACCGCATCAGCCAAAAAGGATGGTCCCAAGATGACTGTGATGCCCCATGCGCAACCCCAAAAACTGGATGACATCACCCTTGCCAGCGAAGGGCGCCGCATCCTGCGCCGCCTGGCCGAGCCGGGGGCCGTGCTGGCAATTGCGCCAGACATGGAAAAAGCCGTGGTCATCCGCGCCTTTCCCGATGGCAAACAGGCCCGAACCGGGGTGGTGGACCGGGCCGTGGCTCAGGCCTTCGCGCTGAAGGACTGGATCGTTTGCGCCAAGCAAGGCCGGGTGTCGCGCTATGAAATCACCTCGGTCGGGCGGGCGGCGCTCAAGCGGTTGATTGACGAGGCGGACCTCGCGCGCCATGCGCATCAGGCCGGTCTGGCCGAGGCGGCGATGCCCTTTGCCGACCAGCACCGCACTTGGGACATGCGCAGCATTGCCGAAGGCGGCCAATCCCGCCGCGTCCGCTATAACCTTGCCGAAAGCCCGATCGCGCTCTTGGGGCGCAGGCGTGACAAGGATGGCCAGCCGTTCCTGGAACCCGACCTGATCCGCGTGGCCGAACGTCTGCGCGAAGATTTCGAGTTGGCACAGATGGGGCCACGCGTCGCGCAGAACTGGGAACGGTTTCTTACGGCGGGCGACCGTGGCGCGTTTCGCCCCGATGCCGGCCATGGCGAAGGCCCGTCCCGCGCCCGCGAACGGGTGGCGGCGGCCTTGCGCGATCTTGGCCCCGGTCTGGGTGATGTGGCGCTGCGGGTGTGCTGCTTTCTGGAAGGCATCGAGACGGCGGAAAAACGCATGGGCTGGGCCGCGCGCTCTGGCAAGGTGGTGCTGCGCATCGCGTTGCAACGGTTGCGGCGGCACTATGAGGAAACCATGGGCGGGGCGCATCCGCTGATCGGCTAGGGTCGGGTTGCCGCCTTTGCATGCCGCCGTGCCGATGGTGCGGCGGCAGCGTTGCCTTTGCCCCCGTTCGGGCTTATGTCCTGAGGACATGACAGAACGGGGGCATCTTACCTTGCGCGACCTAAACATTCCCGATCAACGCCACCCCGAAAAGGCGCATCGCCCCGACAATGCCCAGCCGAAGAAACCGTCGTGGATCAGGGTCAAGGCCCCCACCTCGGAAGGCTACAAGCAGACCCGCGCCATTCTGAAAGACAAAAAGCTGGTCACGGTCTGCGAAGAGGCGGGTTGTCCCAACGTAGGCGAATGCTGGAGCGCGGGCCATGCCACCATGATGATCATGGGCGAGATCTGCACCCGTGGCTGCACCTTTTGCAACGTCGCCACCGGCAAGCCGCAGGCGCTGGATGTGTTCGAGCCGGGGCGCGTGGCACATGCGGTGGCCGAGCTGGGGTTGAAGCATGTTGTCATCACGAGCGTTGACCGCGATGATCTGGATGATGGCGGGGCCGAGCATTTTGCCCAGACCATCCGCGCCGTGCGCCACCAAAGCCCGGGCACGACGATTGAAATCCTGACGCCCGATTTCCTGAAATGCGCGCCCTCGGCGCTGGAGCGTGTGGTCGAGGCGCGGCCCGATGTGTTCAACCACAACCTTGAAACCGTGCCGGGCCTGTATCTGGAGGTGCGGCCCGGCGCGCGCTATTTCCACAGCCTGCGGCTGTTGCAGCGTGTCAAGGAACTGGACCCCGCAATGTTCACCAAATCCGGCATCATGCTGGGTCTGGGCGAGGACCGGGCCGGGGTGTTGCAGGTGATGGACGATCTGCGCAGCGCCGATGTCGATTTCCTGACCATCGGCCAATATCTGCAACCGACCCCCAAGCACCATGCAGTCGCGCGCTTCGTTCCTCCCGATGAGTTCAAGGCCTTTGAGACCGCTGCCTATGGCAAGGGGTTCGCGATGGTGTCGGCCACGCCGCTGACCCGGTCTTCCTATCACGCGGGGGAAGATTTCGCCCGCCTGCGCGCGGCGCGGCTGGACAGGCTGGGCCGCGGCTGAGCGGATTGTGCAGGTGAAAGAGAGGGGCTCTGCCCCTCGGCTGCGCCTCACCCCGGGGTATTTTGCCAAGAGGAAATTGGCGCCGGGGCGTGTCTTGGCCGCTGACTGTGTCAGCGGGTGCGGCCATAGAGCGCTTCGGCCCGACGCTCAAACGCCCGCACCACGCGCTGCATGGCGTCGTTGAACACCACGCCGATGATGCCTTGCAAGATGGCATTGCGAAATTCGAAATCGACAAAGAAATCAACCTCGCAGCCGCCGGAAGACCCGTCTGGGGCATCGCGGAACTCCCATGTCGACTTCATGTATTTGAACGGGCCATCCAGATATTCGGTGTCGATCTTGCGGAGTGCGGGCCAAAGCGTCACGCGACTGCCGAAGCGTTCACGAAACACCTTGAAGCTGATCACCAGATCGGCTTCCATCACCTCGGACCCGTTGGCCTGAAGGGTGCGCGACCGGATGCGGGCGGCGGAGTTCCACGGTAGGAACTGTGGGTAAGACGCCACATCCGACACCAGAGCATACATCTGATCGGCGCTGTAGGGCATGATACGGGTTTCGGTATGGGTCGGCATGCGCAGTTTCCGTGACGTGATCTTTGCAATTGATTAGAAAGCCCGCAGAAATCAAGAGGACTGCATGACCGAGCGACCATATGTCATCGACCAGATGATCAGCGCCAAAGCCATCGCGGCAAGGGTCGAGGCACTGGCGCGCGAGATCACCTGCCATTTTGCCGACAGTGACAAGCTGGTGGTGGTGGGGCTTTTGCGCGGATCCTTCGTGTTCATCGCCGATCTGGTACGCGAGATCCACCTTCCGGTAGAGGTCGATTTCCTGGAGGCCTCGAGCTATGGCGACACCATGCAGTCGTCGCGCGAGGTGCGTATCCTCAAGGACTTGCGCGGCGAGATTGCCGGGCGCGATGTGCTGGTGGTGGAAGACATCGTCGACACCGGTTTCACCCTGAGCCACGTTCTGCATCTGCTGCAGGCGCGGGGGCCGAAGCGGTTGAAGGTCTGCGCGCTTTTGGACAAGCCGACGCGGCGCGAAGTGGCGATCAAGGCCGACTGGATCGGGTTCGAGATCCCCGACGAATTCGTCGTAGGCTACGGCATCGACTTTGCGCAGCGCAACCGAAACCTGCCCTATATCGGCAAGGTGCGGTTTACGGACGTTGCCGGATGACGCCGATCTGGCTGTTACGCATGGCAAAATGGCTGCGCCATCCGCCGTCGTGGGGGCGGGTCAAGCTGGTGGTGGGCGTGGTTCTGGCCTGTCTGGTGCTGTTCGGGATCGAGGTCTTCTTTGGCTGGCCCGAGGCCTTGACGGTGGAAAGACTGCGCCCGCGGCCCTGAGCGGTCACGAAAAGGGTAACTGACCTTTGGGGACAGTTGCGCTATCCTGACGTAGATAAGCGGGTTTTCCGCTTCGGAGGGGAGGGCTCATGTCTCGCTTGCCGCTGTTTGTGCTGGCCGCCGCCCTGATCGGCGGGGCGATCTTCTGGCGGGTCACGATGCCAGAGACGTTGCCTGCCGAGCATTTCGCCGGGGTGACCGGCGATGCCGCGCGCGGCGAAGCCATCTTTACCGCCACTGGCTGTGCGTCTTGCCACATGGCGCCGGGGGCCAAGGGTGAGGCGCAACGGGTGCTGGCTGGTGGGCAACGGTTTGCATCGGACTTCGGCACCTTTGTGGCTCCCAACATCAGCCCCGATCCGACCCATGGCATTGGCGGCTGGTCTTTGATGGATCTGGCCAATGCGATGCAGCGCGGCGTGACGCCGGATGGCCAGCACCTGTATCCGGCCTTGCCCTATTGGTCTTATGCCCGGATGCAGCCGCAGGATGTGGCCGATCTTTACGCCTATATCCAGACCCTGCCGCCCAGTGACGTGGCAAGCCTGCCGCATGATCTGGGCTTTCCGTTCAACATCCGCCGCGTGGTGGGCGGGTGGAAAGTCCTGAACCGGGACCGCGATTTTGTGGTGCAGGGAGATTTGACCGCAGCCGAGGCGCGCGGCCGCTATATCGCCGAGGCGATGGCGCATTGTGGAGAGTGCCACACGCCGCGCAACAGCCTTGGCGGGCTGGACACCTCGCGCTGGCTGGCGGGGGCGCCCAACCCGTCGGGGCAGGGCGACATTCCCAACATCACCCCGGCCAAGCTGACCTGGAGCGAGGCCGAGATCGTGGAATACCTGACCTCGGGCTTCACGCCAGACTATGACTCGGTCGGCGGGCATATGGTGCATGTGGTGGAAAACATGGCCAAACTGGCTGACAGTGACCGGGCGGCGGTGGCAGCCTATCTGAAACGCGTGGCGCGTGCCGAGTAGCGCTGACGGCTGCCTGCCGGTCAGCCCCGCAACGCCCCGGCCAACAGGGTCAGCGCGTGAGTCACGCTGGCGGCGCGCACATTGGCGCGACCGATGGCCCCGAACTCGACAGTTTCCACACGCACCCCTTGCGATGACGCGATGCCAAAGCACACCCGGCCTTCGGGCTTGAACTCTGACCCGCCCGGCCCGGCGATGCCGGTCACCGCCACGGCCACCGTGGCCTCGGACCGCTGCAAGGCGCCTTGCGCCATTTCCGCAGCGACCTCTTCGCTGACGGCGCCAAGGCGGTCCAGCGTCAGCGGCGACACCCCCAGCATCGCCACCTTGGCGGCGTTGGAATAGGTGATGAAGCCCCTGTCATAGACGGCGGAGGAGCCCGCAACATCGGTCAGCGCCGCACCGATCATGCCGCCGGTGCAGCTTTCGGCGGTGGCAATTTTCGCCCCTTGGGCGCGGGCAAGCGCAAGCACCTGATCGGCGGTCATCGCATCAACACTCCATGTGCCACCCCGGCGGCAATGATCGTGGCCACCCCGGCAAACAGCCCGGCCCAAACGTCATCCAGCATCACGCCCCGGGCATCGCCGCGCCGGTCGGCACGACCGATGATCCAGGGTTTCCAGATATCGAACAGCCGGAAGAATAGGAATGCCGCCACCCAGCCAGGATAGGCGGCCATCCACCAGTCGTCCATCCCGCGCGACCAGAAGGCAGCGGCGGGGAACAGCAGCGCCAGCCATTGGCCCGCGACCTCGTCGATCACGATCTCGGACGGGTCTTCGCCGGGGCGGTCGCGCAGCGCCTGATCGCAGGCCCAAAAGCCAAGTGCCGTCACGGCGACAGTGGCCAGCACCAGAACGGGAAAGCCCAGCAGGTGATCAATCGCCAAACCAAGCGCAAGTGCCACCGCCGAGCCCCAGGTGCCCGGCGCCGGGCGCAAGAGGCCCACATAGCCAAAGGTGGTGATCGCACGGATCATGCCCGCACCAGCGCGCAGGTGGCAAGGGCAGCGATGCCCTCTTCGCGCCCGGTAAAGCCCAGCCGTTCCGAGGTGGTGGCCTTGACGCTGATCCGGCTGGCGTCGACCCCCATGATCCCGGCCAAGGCCGCGCGCATCGCCGCCTGATGCGGGCCGACCTTGGGCCGTTCGCAGATCAGCGTCACGTCGCAATTGGCAAGCCTGTAGCCCCGCGCCGCCACCCGGTCCATCGCGTGGCGCAGGAAGATGTGGCTGGCCGCCCCTTTCCATTGCGGGTCGCTGGGCGGGAAATGCACGCCGATATCGCCTTCGGCCAGCGCGCCATAGATCGCATCGGTCAGCGCATGCATGCCGACATCGGCGTCGGAATGGCCCAAGAGCGCCCGGCCATGTGGCACTTTCACCCCGCACAGCCAGCAGCCATCGCCTTCGGTAAAGGCGTGCACGTCAAAGCCGTTGCCCAGCCGGATATCCATACCGCGTCCTTTCAAGATCGCCTCGGCGCGGGCGAAATCCGCCGCAAAGGTCAGTTTGAGATTGTCCTCGTCGCCCGGCACGATGGCAACACTGTGCCCGGCCCAGCGGGCGACCTCGACATCATCGGCGGCATGGCCCGGATGGGCGCGGTGCGCGGCAAGGATGGCGTCGAAGCGAAAGCCCTGCGGGGTTTGCGCGCGCCACAGCCCGTCGCGATTGGCGGTGCCTTCGACCTGCGCACCGCCGCGCCACAAGGCATCGGTCACCGGCAGGGCAGGGGCGGCGCCAACTGATTGGTCAAGCGCTTTCAGAACCTCGGCAATCACCGGCACCGGCACCAAGGGACGCGCGCCGTCATGGATCAGAACACGGGTCACGCCCGTGCCTTCCAGCGCGGTCAGGGCGTTGCGCACCGATTCGGCCCGTGTCGCACCGCCCGATACCATGTGCAGGTCAAAGCCTGCCGCGCGGGGGCGGTCATCGGGGTGGATCACCAGCACAATGCGGTCAACATGGCCGCGAAAGGCGTCAATGGTATGGGCCAGAACCGGGCGTCCGGCCAGCAATTGCCATTGCTTTGGCACATCCCCCCCGGCGCGGGTGCCCCGGCCTGCGGCAACGATGATGGCGGCTGTTGTCATGTTCACCTCATGCTGCGTGGTTAAATCACCGCAGTGGCTTGCGCAACCTGTGCAGAAATCGCACATGAGTGATTAAAAATTATGCAATGCATGTTTTTACGTCATTTCTTATTGGCCCGGATTTGTTATCCCTCTGACTCGGGCTTACCTGTTAGCTGTGCGCACAAGGATTGGGCAATTGGCCATTTCGCTCGACTCGGTTGTGATTGATCCTCCGGTGCTGCTGGCACCGCTGGCCGGAATTACCGATCTGCCATTTCGTCAGATTGTGGCCCGGTTTGGCGCGGGACTGGTTGTGTCGGAAATGGTGGCCAGCGAAGACATGGTGCGGGCGCAACCGCTGGCCCGGGCGCGGGCCGAGCTTGGCTTTGCCGAGGCGGCCACGTCCGTGCAACTGGCGGGCCGCGATCCCTATTGGATGGCCGAGGCCGCCCGCTATGCCGAAGGCCAGGGCGCGCGGGTGATTGACATCAACATGGGCTGTCCGGCCAAGCGGGTTACGGCGGCGGGCGGCAATGGCGCCTGCGGGTCGGCGTTGATGCGCGAGCCTGATCTGGCGGTGCGGCTGATCGCGGCGGTGGTGGGTGCGGTCAAGGTGCCGGTCACGCTGAAGACCCGGCTGGGCTGGGACCATGATTGCCTGAACGCGGCCGAGCTTGCGCGGCGCGCCGAGGCGGCAGGGGTGCGGATGATCACCATCCACGGCCGCACCCGCAACCAGTTCTACAAGGGACGCGCCGACTGGGTGGCCATCCGCGCGGTCAAGCAGGCGGTCAGCATTCCGGTGATTGCCAATGGCGATATCACCTGCGCCCAGACCGCTGCGCAGGCCCTGCGCCAGTCGGGTGCAGACGGGGTGATGGTGGGGCGCGGTGCTCAGGGCGCGCCGTGGCGGCTGGCCCAGATTGCCCATGTGCTTTATGGCACGCCCGCGCCCGTGGTGCCCACCGGCCCGGCGCTGGCCGATCTGATCATCGACCATTATCAGGCGCAGCTTGCGTTCTATGGGCGCAAGCTGGGGGTCCGAACCGCCCGCAAGCATCTGTCGTGGTATCTGGAGGAAGCGGGCATCCTGCATCACCGCGCCGCGATCGTGACGGCCGATGATCCAGCGCAGGTGGTGGCACTTTTGCGCGCCAGCTTTGCCCAACCCGGAAAGGCCGCCGCATGACCGCCTATCGCACGCCCTACCCGGTGCCGGGGGTGATCTGGGCCAGCCTGCCGATCCCGGCGCTGCTGATCGGGCATGATGGCCGGATCGTCGAGGTCAATCCGGCTGGCGAGACCTTTCTGAATGCCTCGTCGCGCAGCTTGCTGGGCCAGCCCGCGCTGGACCGCCTGTCGATTGACGCGCCGATGGAAGAGGCCTTCCTGCGCGCCCGTGAAAACCAGTCACCGATCTTTCTGAACGATGTCGATGTCACCAATGGCGAACGCGCGCCGGTGCAGTGCAACATTCAGGTGGCACCGATGCATGACGACGCCAGTTATCTGATGCTGCTGATCCACCCGCGCGACATTGCCGACAGGCTTGGCCGGTCGATGAGCGTGAAGTCGGCGGCAAAGTCGGCCATCGGCATGGCCGAGATGCTGGCCCATGAGATCAAGAACCCGCTGGCCGGCATCTCGGGGGCGGCGCAACTGATCAGCATGAACGCCAATGCCGAAGACCGCGAGCTGACCGAGCTGATTGTCGAGGAAACCCGCCGCATCGTGAAGCTGCTGGAACAGGTGGAACAGTTCGGCAACCTGCGTGCGCCGGACCGCCGCCCGGTAAACATTCACGATGCACTGGATCGCGCCCGCAAATCGGCGCTGGTGGGCTTTGCGGCCCATATGCAGATCATCGAGGATTATGACCCCTCGCTGCCCTCTACCTACGCCGACCCCGATCAGTTGATGCAGGTCTTCCTGAACCTGATCAAGAACGCCGCCGAGGCCAGCCGGGGCCAGCCCGGCACCATCCGCCTGCGCACGTTCTACGACCTGTCGCTGCGGCTGCGGCGCAAGACAGGCACCCCTTCGGTGTTGCCGCTGACGGTTGAAATCATCGACGATGGCCCCGGCATCCCGCCGGAAATCGCCACTGATATCTTTGAACCCTTTGTATCGGGCCGCGAAAACGGCACCGGACTTGGCCTTGCCTTGGTGTCAAAGATGATTTCCGACCACGAGGGCTGGGTGCAGGTCGACACGGTTCCGGGCCGGACCGTGTTTCGCGTATCGCTTGCCGTGGCCCCTAGACAGATGGAGAAACGCTGATGGATGGCACCGTTCTGGTGGCAGATGACGACCGCACGATCCGCACGGTCCTGACGCAGGCGCTGACCCGCGCCGGCTGCAAGGTGCATGCGACCAGCAGCCTGATGACCCTGATGCGCTGGGTCGAAGAGGGCAAGGGCGATCTGGTGATCTCGGATGTCATCATGCCCGATGGCAACGGTCTGGACGCGCTGCCCCGCATCGGCAAGATGCGCCCCGGCCTGCCGGTGATCGTGATCTCGGCGCAAAACACCATCATGACCGCAATTCAGGCCGCCGAGGCCGAGGCCTATGATTATCTGCCCAAGCCGTTCGACCTGCCCGATCTGATGAAGCGCTCGGCCCGCGCACTGGAACAAAAACGCCGCGCGCCCAAGGTGCCGGTGCAGCCGCTGCGCGAGGCGGGCGATGATCTGCCGCTGGTCGGGCGCACCCCGGCGATGCAGGCCCTTTATCGGCTGGTGGCGCGGGTGATGAACACCGACCTTGCCGTGCTGATCAACGGCGAATCGGGCACTGGCAAAAGCCTGATCGCCCGCGCGATCCATGATTTCTCTGATCGCCGGACGCTGCCTTTCGTGGTGACGCAGGCCGGCGATCTGCAAGGGGTGGATGGGCCTTCGGCGCTGATGGCGCGCGCCAAGGGCGGCAGCATCGTCTTTGACGAGGTGGCCGATTACGATGACGAAACCCAGGCTCGCATCGTTCGGATGCTCGATCTGATGGGCGATGGCGCGCCACGCGTGATGGCGACCAGTCAGGTTGATCTTACGGCCCGGATGGAGGCCGGGGCGTTTCGCCAGGATCTGTTCTATCGCCTGTCGGGCGTGGTGCTGCATGTGCCCAGCTTGCGCGAGCGCGTGGATGACAGTCCGCTGCTGGCCGACCATTTCCTGACCAAGGGCGAGCGTGATATGGGCACCATCCGCCGCCTGTCGAATGACGCGCGAGATCTGGTGCGCGGCTATTCCTGGCCAGGCAACGTGCGGCAGTTGGAAAACGCGCTCAAGCGGCTGATGGTCACCTCGTCCGAGGCCGAAATCAGCCGCGCCGAGGTCGAATCGGTTCTGGGCAACCAGCCGGTGATGGAACCGCTGAAGGGGGGCGGCGAGAACGAAAAGCTGTCGGCCAGCGTGGCGCTGCATCTGAAGCGCTATTTTGATCTGCACGGCGGGCAATTGCCGCCGGCGGGCGTGTATCAGCGGATTTTGCGCGAAGTTGAGACGCCGCTGATCGAAATTGCGCTGGATGCCACAGCCGGAAATCAGGCCAAATGTGCCGATCTGCTGGGGATCAACCGCAATACCTTGCGCAAGAAGATCACCGACCTCGATATCCGCGTGACACGGCGGCGCAAACTGATGTAAAACCGCAACATGGTTTGGGCCGGTTCCGCGCTGTTGCGGAATCGGCTCAGGCTGTGGCGCAGGGGGTACGCATCGCGCGCCTAGTTCGGGGGGTAACGGGTGGTTCAGCGCGCTTTGGGGTCCACGACTTGGGATCGGCTGATGCGTTTGCGCCGCGCCCGGCGGATGCAGACGGCGACAGCATTCGGTCTGGTGGTGCTGGGGCCGGTGCTGGCGGTGGCCACCTTTCTGGCCTTGGGGCCGTTCAACCAAGGATCAAACAGCCCGTCGCTGCGGCTGATCCTGTTGGCCGATGTGGTCTATATTCTCGGGGTCGCGGCGCTAGTGCTGGCCCGGGTGGCGCGGCTGGTGTCGGACCGGCGCAGCCAATCGGCGGGGTCGCGCCTGCACATGCGGCTGTCGGGGGTGTTTGCGCTGGTGGCGCTGGTGCCGACGGTGCTGGTTGCGGTGTTTGCGGTTCTGACGGTGAACATCGGGCTGGAGGGCTGGTTTTCCGAACGGGTGCGCTCGGTGGTCGGCACATCCTTGTCGGCGGCCGAAGCCTATGAACGCCAAAGCCGCGAGGATTTGCTGGAAGATGCCAATGCCCTTGCCGCCTATCTGAACGTCGCCAAGCAATCGACGTTTTTCCTGCGTGACGATCAGTTGCGCCCGCTGCTGACCCAAGGTCAGGCAGCGGTGCAGCGCGGTCTGAAGGAGGCTTTCCTGATCGACGGCAGCGGCACCCTGATGACGCGGGGTGAACGGTCCTATCTGTTCGACTTTGAACAGCCGACCCAGAAACAGCTTGATCTTGCGCGCACCAGCGGCCCGCAGGTGATTGAAGACTGGGCCAACAACGAATTTCGCGCGCTGGTGCATCTTGAGGCCTACGCCGACCGCTATCTGTTTGTCAGCCGCGAGGTGGATGGCAACCTGCTGTCGCTGTTGGACGACACCCAGGAAACCGTGCGGCTGTATAACCAGCTTGAGGCAGACCGCGGCAGGGTGCTGTTCAACTTTGGCCTGATCTATCTGGGCTTTGCCATCATCCTGATCCTTGCCGCCATCTGGCTTGGCCTGTGGTTCGCCGAACGGCTGTCGCGCCCGGTGGGGCGTCTGGCGGGGGCGGCGCAGCGGGTGGGCGGCGGTGATCTGGACGTGCAGGTGCTGGAAGAGGCGGGCGACGATGAAATCGCCATGCTGGGGCGGCTGTTCAACCAGATGACCCGACAGCTCAAGGGTCAGCGAGAGGCGCTGATGGACGGTCACCGCCAGACCGAACGACGGCGGCGGCTGTTCGATTCGGTGTTGTCGAACGTGACGGCGGGGGTGATCGGGTTGAACCCCGATGGCCGGATCGACTTTGTGAACCGTGCCGGAGAGCGCTTGCTGGACATGGCCAATGCGGGCCACGATCTGCCGCTGGCCGAGGCCGTGCCGGAATTCGCGCCGCTGTTTGACCGGCTGCGCGACGGCAACGCACCGGCGATGCAAGAAGAGGTGCGGCTGACCCGCAAGGGCAAGCTGGAAAGCCTGCTGGTGCGCATGAGCATGCGGCGCAGCGAGTCCGACCGTCTGGAAGGCTATGTGGTGGCGTTTGACGATGTGACCGATCTGGTCAGCGCGCAGCGCATGGCGGCTTGGGGCGATGTGGCGCGGCGCATCGCGCATGAGATCAAGAATCCGCTGACCCCGATTGCGCTGTCGGCGGAACGGATCAAGCGCAAGTTCCGCAGTCAGGTGGCCGAACCTGCGGACCTGGAGCAATACACCGATGTGATCGTGCGCCAGACCAATGACTTGCGCCGCATCGTGGATGAGTTCTCCAAATTCGCGAGGATGCCCGAACCCGACCGCCGCGAAACCGATCTGACACAAGTGTTGCGCGATGCGGTGACGTTGCAGGAAAGCGGGCAGCCCTTGGTGCGCTTTGTGACCGACATCCCGGCCAAGGCGGTGATGATGGATATTGACGCCACGATGATCAGCCAGGCCTTGACAAACCTGATCAAGAACGCCGGTGAAGCCATTGAAGCCTTGCAAGAAAAGGGCGCACCCGACGGGCATGTGCCGGAAATTCGCATCCTGATGCAGCACGATGCCGATGGTGTTGTCATCCGCATCAGCGACAATGGCATCGGCCTGCCGCCTGATCGGGCACGGCTGTTTGAACCTTACGTGACGACCCGCGAAAAGGGCACCGGCCTTGGCCTGCCCATCGTGAAGAAGATCATTGAAGAACACGGCGGCCAGCTTTCCTTGCTGGATGCCCCGATTTTTGACGGAAATGCCCATGCGGGTGCGATGGCAGAGATCAACCTGCCGCGCTTGTCCCGCAAACGGGTGCGCAACAACATGGCCACGGCGGGCCAGGGAGGCTGAGATGAGTATTTTGATTGTCGACGACGAAAAAGACATTCGCGATCTGATCGGGGATATTCTCAAGGACGAAGGCTATGCCATTCGTCTGGCGGGCAATTCCGACGATGCCATGGCCGAGATCAACGCCGAACCGCCCAGTCTGATGATCCTTGACATCTGGCTGAAAGACAGCCGGATGGACGGCATCGACATTCTGAAAACCGTCCGCCGCGACAACCCGGATGTGCCGGTGGTGATCATCTCGGGCCATGGCAACATTGAAATTGCCGTCGCGGCGATCAAGCAAGGCGCCTATGATTTCATCGAAAAGCCGTTCAACATCGACCAGTTGATGGTGGTGGTCACCCGCGCGATGGAAACCAGCCGGTTGCGCCGCGAAAACGCCAACCTGCGCCGCCGCGATGTGACCAGCGCCGAAATGCTGGGGTCAAGCCCGGCTTTCCGCACGCTCAAGGCGCAACTGGACAAGGTGACGAAATCCAATGGCAGGGTGATGCTGACCGGTCCATCGGGGTCGGGCAAGGAAATGGCGGCGCGCTTCATCCATGCCAATTCCAACCGGGCTCATGCGCCGTTTGTCAGTGTTTCCTCGGCCACGGTAGAGCCTGACCGCATGGAAGAGGTGCTATTCGGCCGCGAAAGCCATGACCGCGGTGTGGAAAAGGGCCTGCTGGAGCAAGCGCATGGCGGCGTGGTCTATTTCGATGAAGTCGCCGACATGCCCTTGGGCACGCAGTCTAAAATCCTGCGGGTGCTGGTGGAACAGCAGTTCAGCCGTGCCGGCGGCACCGACAAGGTGCGGGTCGATCTGCGGGTGATTTCCTCCACCACCCGCGATCTGCGTGCCGAAATATCTGCCGGGCGATTCCGGCAAGAGCTGTATGACCGGCTGAACGTGGTGCCGATCCCGGTGCCCAGCCTAGAGGAACGCCGCGAGGACATTCCCGAACTGACTCGGCATTTCATCGACATGTTCCACCGCACCCAAGGTCTGCCGTTGCGCCAGTTGACGCAAGAGGCCGAGGCGATGCTGCAAACCACGCAATGGCCCGGCAACGTGCGCCAGTTGCGCAATGTGATCGAGCGGGTGCTGATCCTTGGCGAACCCTCGGGGGCGATCGAGGCCAGCGAGTTGCCGGGACAGGAAACCGTGGTCGAGGGCAACGGGCGGCTGGTGCTGGGCGGCGCGATGGCGACGCTGCCGCTGCGCGAGGCGCGCGAGGTGTTTGAACGCGAATACCTGCTGACACAGATCAACCGCTTTGGCGGCAATATCAGCCGCACCGCGAATTTTGTCGGCATGGAACGCAGCGCGCTTCATCGCAAGCTGAAATCGCTGGGCGTGGTGACCACCTCCAAGTCGGGCGGGCGGTCGGCGCATTTTGACGATGTCGAAGACGAAGGCGAGGATGAGTGACCGCGAAGGCCGTGATGACCCTTGCCCCTGGACGTGCAACCTTGCCGTGCCGCCCGTATCGTGCCGCCACATTGACCCGCCCGCCGCCATCTGCGATGCAAGGGACAGCGTTGCGGGGCCATCGCGCCCTGCGCCAGTTTAGGGGCTGACATGAAGGTCATCATCTGCGGCGCGGGTCAGGTCGGCTGGCAAATCGCGCGCCAGCTGTCGGGCGAACGCAATGACGTGACGGTGGTGGACATGAACCCCGATCTGGTGCGCCGGGCCACCGACACGCTGGATGTGCAGGGGGTTGTCGGCTTTGCCAGCTATCCTGACGTGCTGGAGCGGGCAGGCGCGCGCGACGCCGACCTGATCATCGCCGCCACCCATTCCGACGAGGTCAACATGGTGACCTGTCAGGTGGCGCATTCGGTGTTCTCGATCCCGCGCAAGATCGCGCGGCTTCGGTCGCAAAGCTATCTGGATGCGATCTATTCCGATCTTTACCGCCGCGACCACCTGCCCATCGACGTGGTGATCTCACCCGAGCGCGAGGTGGCCGAGGCAGCGCTGCAGCGTCTGGCGGTTCCGGCCACCTTTGACACCGAAAGCTTCATGCTGGGCCGGGCGCAGCTTCTGGGCATGGCGCTGGAAGACGATTGCCCGGTTCTGAACACGCCGCTGCGGCAATTGAATGACCTGTTTTCCACCCTGCGGGCGATTGTGGTGGGGGTGCGCCGCGACGGCCGGCTGTTCGCGCCCGATCCGGGCGACCAGTTGTTCGCGGGCGACCAGATCTATGTCTTTTCCCATTCCGAAGATCTGAACCGCACGCTGGAGATCTTTGGCAAGGCCACCCGCAAGCAAGAGCGGATCGTGATCATCGGCGGCGGCAACGTAGGCCTTGGCGTGGCCCGCGCGCTGGAGGCTCGGACCGACCGGGTGCGTGCCAAGATCATCGAAAAATCGCGGGCCGTGGCCGAACGGGCGGCCGATGGTCTGGACCGGACCATCGTGCTGCATGGCGACGGCATGGACATGGACTTGCTGATGGAAGCCGCGATCGACCGCGCCGATGCGGTGCTGGCGGTGACCGATGACGACAAGACCAACCTGCTGGTGGCGGTGCGGGCCAAGCAGGCGGGGTGCCGGATGTCGATTGCGCTGGTCAATGACCCGACGCTGGCACCGCTGATGGCACCTTTGGACATCGACGCCTACATCAACCCGCGCGCCACCACCGTGTCGTCGATCCTGCGCCACATCCGGCATGGCCGGGTGCGTGCGGTCTATTCCATCGGCGATTCCGAGGCCGAGATGATCGAGGCGCAGATCCTGTCCACCAGCCCGATGGCCGGCCGGATGATCCGCGAGATCGAGTTTCCCGCCGGAGTTCTGGTCGGTGGCGTGATGAAGGGGGACAAGATGGTAAAGCCCACCTCTGACCTGCGGCTGGAAGCCGGCGATGTGATCGCGATCTTTTCCATGACAGCGGACGTGCGCGAGGTGGAGCGGCTGCTGCAAGTCTCCATCGACTTTTTCTGATGCTGCGCGACCGGCTTCTGACAACGCCGCTGTTGCTGACCCTTGCCGGTCTGGCCGGGGTGGCGATGCTGCTGCCGGCCCTGCATGCCAATCTGACCAACAATCATCCGGTGGCGCGGGCGTTCTTTTACGCCGCGCTGCTGGTGCTGATCCTGGTCGGCATGGTCTGGATCGCCACTGCGAACTGGCGGCCCGGCAATGTCGCCCGCAGCCAGCTTGCCTCGCTGGTCGGGGCCTATGCGCTGATGCCGGTGATCTTTGCGCTGCCCTTTGCCCAGGCGGTGCCCGACACCAGCTTTCACAATGCCTGGTTCGAGATGGTGTCGTGCTTCACCACCACCGGGGCCACGGTCTATGACGCGCCAGGGCGTCTGACGCCGTCGCTGCATCTGTGGCGCGCCACGGTGGGCTGGTTGGGCGGGCTGTTCATTCTGGTGGCGGCAACCGCGGTGCTGGCGCCGATGAACCTTGGCGGGGTCGAGGTGATGACCGGCAGCGCGCCGGGGCGCGAAACCGATGGCCTGACCCAGATCAGCCGCGTGGCGGACCCGGCCGAGCGGTTTCTCAGCTTCAGCCTGTTGCTGTTTCCGATCTATGCCGGTCTGACCCTGATCCTGTGGATCTTGCTGATGATCGCCGGCGAGGTGAACATCGTGGCGCTGATCCATGCGATGGGAACGCTGTCCACCTCGGGCATCGGGATGCAGGGCGATCTGCGCGGCCTGACCTCTGGGCTGTGGGGCGAGATGCTGATCGCGCTGTTTCTGGTTCTGGCCCTGACGCGGCGCTTTTATCCGGCCACGCAATTTGCAGCCGTGCAGGGGGCGGTATCGCGTGACCCGGAACTGCGCCTTGCGCTGATCATCATTCTTGGCACGACCCTGATCCTGTTCCTGCGCCACTTCCTGGGTGCCGTTTCGGTGGATGCGACCAAGGATCTGGCCTCGGCCTTGCGGGCGCTGTGGGGCATTGCCTTCATGGCGATCAGTTTCCTGACCACAACCGGCTACGAGTCGGGGGAGTGGGCCGCAGCGCGCAACTGGTCGGGGCTGGGCAGTCCGGGGCTGGTGCTGATGGGGCTTGCCATCATCGGTGGCGGGGTTGCGACCACGGCGGGCGGGGTCAAGCTGCTGCGGGTCTACGCGCTTTTTCGCCATGGCGAGCGTGAGCTGGAACGGCTGATCCATCCGTCCTCGATCGGCGGGCAGGGTCAGCAGGCGCGTCGGCTGCGGCGTGAGGGGGCCTATTTTGCCTGGCTGTTCTTCATGCTGTTTGCGCTGTCGATTGCGGTCAGCACGGCCTTTCTGGGCCTGTTCCAGATCGAGTTCGAACCCGCCCTGGTCTTGACACTGTCAGCGCTGACCACCACCGGCCAGCTGGCGGACCTCGCGGGCAGCGTCGCGATCCCCTACGACACGCTTGATCCCGTGGCAAAGTCGTTTCTGGCGGTGGTCATGGTGGTCGGGCGGCTGGAGACGCTGGCCATTTTGGCGATTCTGACACCCTCAGGCTGGCAGCGCTAAGCCGCGTATTCGATAAAGGACTGATTTTTGGGCTGGAATCTGGCGGATTACAGCCCCATACTATGCGGCAATGCGCCACCGGCAGCCATATAAGCCGTGGGACAGGGGTGTAACGCGCAAGAATAAAGGCATTATCAATGGCCGCCGACAAACAGAATTTGCAAGATGCCTTTCTGAACCATGTTCGGAAGGCGAAGGTTCCACTGACGATCTTCCTGATCAACGGGGTAAAGCTGCAAGGCGTGATCACGTGGTTTGACAATTTTTGCGTGCTGCTGCGTCGGGACGGCCAGTCGCAGCTTGTCTACAAGCACGCGATTTCCACCATCATGCCGGGTGCTCCGATCAACCTTTATGAAGGCGAAGACTGATTTCCGATTTGCCGGACGACGAAGACGAGGATATCTGGCCGGACGATGGCGGGATTGCAGCTTATGAAAGCGAAGGCCCGGCCATGCGGGCTTTCGTGCTGCATCCTGATATCAGATCGCAGCCCCGTCGTCGCCTGGCCGAACATGGGCTGGCCGAAGCCGTCAGCCTTGCTGCCGCACTTCCAGCCATGGAGGTGGTGGGGGCCGAGGTGGTCCGGATGCCGCGCCTTCAGGCCGGGATGCTGTTCGGCTCGGGCAAGGTCGAGGAGTTGAAGGCGCGCTTTGCGTCGCTGGACGTGGGTCTTGTGCTGGTTGATGGCCCGGTCACGCCGGTGCAGCAGCGCAATCTGGAAAAGGTATGGGGTGTCAAGCTGCTGGACCGGACCGGGTTGATCCTCGAGATCTTCGCCGACCGCGCCCGCACCCGCGAAGGCGTGTTGCAGGTCGAACTGGCGGCGCTGTCTTATCAGCGCACGCGGCTGGTGCGGGCATGGACCCACCTTGAACGGCAACGCGGCGGCTTTGGCTTTGTCGGCGGCCCCGGCGAGACGCAGATCGAGGCCGACCGCCGGGCGATCGACGATCAGGTGATCCGCCTGAAACGCCAGCTTGCCAAGGTGGTCAAGACCCGCGAGTTGCACCGCGCCGCCCGCAAGAAGGTGCCGTTCCCGATCGTGGCGCTGGTCGGCTATACCAATGCCGGCAAATCGACACTGTTCAACCGCATCACCGGGGCCGATGTGCTGGCCCGCGACATGCTGTTTGCCACGCTGGACCCGACGATGCGCGGCGTCACGCTGCCCGCACAAGGGGGCGGGGTCGGGCGCAAGATCATTGCCTCCGACACCGTGGGGTTCATCAGCGATCTGCCAACCCAGCTGGTCGCCGCCTTTCGCGCCACGCTCGAAGAGGTGCTGTCGGCCGATCTGATCTTGCACATCCGCGACATCGCCCATCCCGAAAGCGCCGAACAGGCCGCCGATGTCGCCGATACCCTGACCACACTGGGCCTGAACCGGTCGGTGCCGATGCTGGAGGTGTGGAACAAGCTTGATCTGGTGGATGGCGCCGCGCGCGACGCGCTTGATCAGCAAGCCGCCCGGCGGGACGATGTTCTGGCCATCTCGGCCCTGACCGGCGACGGTGTGGATGCCCTGCTCGACCGGGTGTCGGCGGTGTTTGACGAAGCAACCTCGGACTGCCAGATCACGCTGCCCTTCAGCGAGGGCAAGCGCCACGCCTGGTTGCATGAACAGGGCGTGGTCGAGGCCGAACGCCAGACCGACGATGGCTGGGCGCTGACGGTTCGCTGGACGGCACGACAGGAACAGCGCTACCGCGACCTCTGAACCGCGCGCCCTTGGCCGGCCTCGCTTGGGGGCTGTCTGCCCCCACGGCCTTCGGCCTTCCCCCGAGGGTATTTGGGCCAAGAGGAAAGACGCCGTCGCGGGCTGTTTCCTCTTGGTGAAAATACCCACGGGGGGTGCGGGGGGGCAGACGGGGGGTGCGGGGGGCAGACAGCCCCCCGGGCAACGCCGGCCGCCACAAGCGCCGTTTCCGCTTGCATCCCTGTCAGAGCCGTGAGACAGGGAACCGCCAAACGATCACTCCTTTGGAGGCTCCCATGGGGATTCGCGAGGCTTTCACTTTTGACGACGTTCTGCTGGTTCCGGCCGCATCCTCGGTGCTGCCGTCCGAGGCGGATACGTCGACCTTTGTCACAAAATCCATCCGCATGAACATTCCGCTGCTGTCGTCGGCGATGGACACCGTCACCGAAGGCCGGATGGCGATTGCCATGGCGCAGGCGGGCGGGATCGGGGTGATCCACCGCAATCTGGACACCGAGGCGCAGGCGCGCGAGGTGCGGCGGGTCAAACGGTTTGAATCGGGCGTGGTCTATGCCCCGATCACCCTGACGCCCGATCAGACGCTGGCCGATGCCAAGCTGCTGATGGAGCGCTACAACATCACCGGTTTTCCGGTGGTGGATGCGCAAGGCAGGGTGTTGGGCATCGTCACCAACCGCGACATGCGCTTTGCCAGCGATGACAAGACGCCCGTTTCGGTGATGATGACGGCCGACAATCTGGCGGTGCTGCGTGAGCCGATTGACCGCGATCAGGCGATCAGCCTGATGAAGGCGCGGCGGATCGAAAAGTTGCTGGTCACCGATGGCGCAGGCAAGTTGACCGGGTTGTTGACCCTGAAGGATACCGAAAAGGCGGTGCTCAACCCGCATGCCTGCAAGGACGAGATGGGCCGCCTGCGGGTGGCGGCAGCCAGCACCGTGGGGGATGCGGGCTTTGAACGCAGTCAGGCCTTGATCGACTCGGGCGTTGACATGGTGGTGATCGACACCGCGCATGGCCATTCCGAAGGGGTGGCCCGCGCGGTCGAGCGGATCAAGCGGCTGTCGAACACCGTGCAGGTGGTGGCGGGCAATGTGGCGACCGCCGAGGCCACGCGCACGCTGATCGGGGCGGGGGCAGATGCTGTCAAGGTGGGCATCGGGCCGGGGTCGATCTGCACCACACGGATCGTGGCGGGCGTCGGTGTGCCACAGCTTACCGCAATCCTTGATGCCTCGCGGGCGGCGGGTGACGTGCCGATCATTGCCGATGGCGGCATCAAGTATTCCGGCGATTTTGCCAAGGCGATTGCGGCGGGTGCGTCCTGTGCCATGGTCGGCAGCGCGATTGCCGGCACTGATGAAGCGCCGGGAGAAATGATCTTGTGGAACGGTCGCAGCTTCAAGGCCTATCGCGGGATGGGGTCCCTGGGCGCCATGGCGCGCGGCTCGGCGGATCGCTATTTCCAGAAGGACGCGGCCAGCGACAAGCTGGTGCCCGAGGGCATTGAGGGCCAGGTGCCCTACAAGGGCAGTGCCGCAGCGGTGATCCATCAGATGGTTGGTGGTTTGCGGGCGGCCATGGGCTATACCGGCTGTGCCACTGTGGCCGAGATGCGCACGAATTGCCAATTCGTGCGGATCACCGGCGCGGGCCTGAAGGAATCTCACGTGCATGACGTGCAGATCACCCGGGAAAGCCCGAACTATCGCGTCGGCTGATGCTGGGGCAAGGCCGCAGGGCCCGCCGCGACCAGACCAGCGCGGCGGCTGTCGCATCGGTTGGGTCGCGGGTAATTCCCGCTGCGAGGCAGGGCAGGGCGGGGCTGGAATGATCACTGCCAGCCCACGACCCTTGACGCCGGGCTGTCTGCTGCGCAGGTGGCTGGCATGACCCCGGCAGCGCGTCTGTCTGCTGCAATCACCGTTCTGGATCACGTTCTGGCCGGCGAGAGCGCCGAGCGCGCGTTGACCCATTGGGGTCGCGCCAGCCGTTTTGCCGGCTCGGGCGATCGGTCGGCGGTGCGCGATCTGGTGTTTGATGCGCTGCGGTGCCAGCGGTCGTTTGCGGCCCTTGGTGGCGCGATGACCGGCCGCGGACTTGTGCTGGGTGGCCTGCGCGCGGCGGGCGTTGATCCCGCGCCGCTGTTCAGCGGCGACGGCCACGCGCCAGCCCCGCTGACAGCGCTGGATCAGGGCCACATGCCGCAGGGGGCCGAGGCGCTTGACCTGCCCGACTGGCTGTTGCCGGAACTGAGCCTGTCCCTGGGTGAGGATCTTGCCGCCGTGGCCGAAGCGATGCGGCATCGTGCGCCGGTCTTTGTGCGCGTGAACATCGCCCGCATCACCCGGCCCGCAGCGATTGCCGCCTTGCAGGCCGAGGGCATCACGGCACATCCGCACGCCTTGGCCGATACCGCACTGGAGGTGACGCAAGGCGCGCGCAAGATCCAGACCAGCAAGGCCTATCTGACCGGGTTGGTCGAGTTGCAAGATGCCGCGTCGCAGGCGGTGGCGGCGCGGTTGCCGCTGCGCGATGGCATGCGGGTGCTGGATTATTGCGCCGGAGGGGGCGGCAAGACGCTGGGAATGGCCGCGCGCGCAAGGCTGCAGCTTTTTGCCCATGACGCCAAGCCGGCGCGCCTGCGTGATCTGGTGCCACGCGCCGCACGGGCCGGCGCGCAGGTCAGCCTGACCGACAGCCCCGCGGCTGGCAGCTATGATCTGGTGCTTGCCGATGCGCCCTGTTCCGGTTCGGGCAGTTGGCGGCGCGATCCGCAGGGCAAATGGGCCCTGACGCCGGAAAAACTGGCCCAGACCCTTGCGCTGCAAGATCTGATCCTGGACCGGAGCGCCGCTTTGGTGGCACCGGGTGGCGTGCTGGCCTATGCCACCTGTTCGCTGCTGGACGCGGAAAACAGCGGCCGCATCGCCGGATTTCTGGCCCGCAGCCCTGGCTGGCGGCAGACGGATCAGCTGCGCCTGACACCCCTTTCCGGCGGAGATGGATTTTATCTTGCCGTATTGACGCAAAAGACCGGCTGACCTATGCACGCGACGGTTGTAATCGGTGAGGCTGGGTCAATGTTAAGGGCAGATTAACGATTTGCGTGCTTTGCTGCAGGCCGAGTGAGTTTCTGGGGGTGCAAAGGGCGTGCTGGCGGGGATCCAAGGAACATCCGAAGTGGTGGAAATCGCCCGCAGCCTTGCGATGCGGGTTCGGTTTGTGCTGGCAGGGGCTCTGGCGGCCCTCGTGGTTTTTGCGCTGTCGCCGCAGCCGGCATTTCGGTTGGCGGCTCTTGTGGTTGCGGTCACGCTGATAGGGCTGGTGATGGTGCTGTGGGGCATCGTGCGCACCGCAGACTGGTCAGACCGGCGGGCGCTGCGGTCGGTGGAAAAGCTGGTCGGTCACGATGCAACGCCCTGTTTCACCACCGATGCCTCTGGTCAGATCCAGTTTCGCAACACCGCGGCCCAGGCGCGGTTTGGCCTTGCCTCGGTAACCCTGATCGCCGCCCTGCAAGACCATTTTGCCAGCCCGGCATCGGTGCTTTATCGTTTGCAGTCGCGGGCGGCTGCCATTGGGGCCGCACGCGAAGATGTGGTCACCCGGCGCGGCCATTCCCGGCTTTCGGTGCATCGTATTGCCGAGGCGCAGTTTCTGTGGCGACTGGAGGAATTTGTCGATCGCCCCTTGTCGGGGCGCGGCGCCGAAGGGCTAAGCCTGCCAATGCTGATTGCCAACAAGCAGGGCGTGATCCTGTTCACCAACGAAGCCATGCGTCGCCTTCTGGGGGGGCGGCCGAAACGGCTGGACCGTGTGTTCACCTCGCCCAACCCGCGCAACGGCGAAGAGCTGGATGTCGCAGGCCAGACCGGACCGGTGCGCGCCATTCTCGCCGAAATCTCTGGTCCGGGCGAACGGCGCGAGATCTATTTGCTGCCGGTCCCCCATCGCGATGGCGCCGACCAGATCATGGCCGATTTTGAGCATGTTCCGGTGGCCCTGTTGCGCTTTGCCGCCGATGGCACGCTGCTGGTGGCCAATCGCGCCGGGCGTGATGTTCTGGGCCTTAGTGCCGGGGGCAGTTACATGTTTCACGATCTTTACGAAGGGTTGGGACGGTCCGTGCAGGACTGGCTGGGGGACGTGGTGACCGAACGTCTTGCCCATGGCTCGGAAGTGCTGCGCGCACGTCAGGGCCAGCCGGATGCCTTCCATCAGGTCACCTTGCGCCGCGTCGTCGATCAGGGCCGCGCCGGGGTTTTGGCGGTGGTGCAGGATGCAACGGCGCTCAAGCGGCTGGAAGCGCAGTTCGTGCAAAGCCAGAAAATGCAGGCAATTGGCCAGTTGGCTGGCGGAATAGCCCATGATTTCAACAACCTGTTGACGGCGATCACCGGCCATTGTGATCTTTTGCTGCTGCGCCATGTGCAAGAAGACAAGGATTTCGCCGATCTGGTTCAGATCAACCAGAACGCCAACCGCGCGGCGGCCCTTGTGTCGCAACTTCTGGCATTTTCCCGCAAGCAGACGCTGAAGCCGGAAAGGATTGATCTGCAAGAGGTGCTGGGGGACATGACGCATCTTCTGAACCGGCTGGTGGGCGAAAAGGTGCGCCTGCGCCTGTCGCATGCGCCTGACCTCGGTCCCATCCGTGCCGACAAGCGGCAGCTGGAACAGGTGTTGATGAACCTGGTGGTCAATGCGCGCGATGCGATGAAGGAAGGGGGGGTGATCCGGGTTGAGACCGAGGCGCTGACCCTGATTGAAGACCTGCGCCGGGACCGGGCCGTTGTGCCCGCCGGCACCTATGCGGTGATCAGGGTCACCGATACCGGGTGCGGCATCCCGCCCGAACGACTGGACAAGATATTTGAGCCGTTTTACACCACCAAGCGCCCAGGTGAGGGCACGGGCCTGGGGCTTTCCACCGTCTACGGCATCGTCAAGCAATCCGGCGGCTTTATCTTTGTCGATTCGGCGGTGGATGAAGGCACGGTGTTCCACCTGTATTTCCCCAGCCACGCGCAACAGGAGGAGGATCGGGCCAGCCTTTCGCCCGAACCTGCTCGCAAGATCGTTCTGCGCCAGGGCGAGGGCGTCGTGCTGCTGGTCGAGGATGAGGCCCCGGTTCGCGCCTTTGCCAGCCGCGCGCTGCGCTTGCGGGGCTACACGGTGCTGGAAGCCGATTGTGCCGAAGCGGCGCTGCGGCTGCTGGAAGACCCCAGCCTTGAGATTGATGTTTTTGTGACCGACGTTGTCATGCCCGGGATGGATGGCCCAAGCTGGGTGAAACAGGCACGTGAACAGAGGCCGGATGTGCGCGTGGTCTTCATGTCCGGATATTCCGAAGACTGTCTGCAAGAAGAACAAGGCCGGTTGCCGAACGCGGTCTTTCTGGCAAAACCGTTTTCGCTCAATGAACTGGCCATCACTGTGCAGGGCCAGTTGCATTAGCAGGGCGCAGGACAGATTTCCGGACAGCAAGCCATCACCGACGCATCCCGTCCAACGCAAAACGCGCGCCGTGCCGATCAGCGTAAACCATCCCTTAACCAATATGTGAAAATCCTGATCTGGTGAGAATACGCTTGAAATGTTCCTCTTTTATTCTCATAAGACGGGGAACACTTGGGGAACAAGCGCAATGATTGCCGCTGAACCGCGGCTGTGAAATAAGGAGCGGAATGATGGCGGTGGCGAACCTCCTCGATTTGAACGGGAAGCGCGAAATGGACAAGTCAAAGGCGCTGGAAAGCGCTCTGGCACAGATCGAACGGCAGTTCGGCAAGGGCTCGATCATGCGTCTGGGCGCAAACAGCCCGGCGATGGATATCGAGGCAACATCGACAGGCTCGCTTGGCCTTGACATCGCTTTGGGAATCGGTGGCCTGCCCAAAGGCCGGATCATCGAGATCTATGGCCCCGAAAGCTCAGGCAAGACCACGCTGACGCTGCATGTGGTGGCCGAAGAGCAAAAGAAGGGCGGCGTTTGCGCCTTTGTTGATGCCGAACACGCGCTTGATCCGCAATATGCCAAGAAGCTGGGCGTGAACCTGGATGAATTGCTGATCAGCCAGCCCGATACCGGCGAACAGGCGCTGGAAATTGTCGACACGCTGGTGCGTTCCGGTGCGGTCAGCCTTGTGGTCGTCGACTCGGTGGCAGCACTGACGCCCAAGGCCGAGCTTGAGGGCGATATGGGTGACATGCAGATGGGCAGCCAGGCCCGCCTGATGAGCCAGGCCATGCGCAAGCTGACCGCCAGCATTGGCCGCAGCAACTGCATGGTGATCTTCATCAACCAGATCCGCATGAAGATCGGCGTGATGTTCGGCAGCCCGGAAACCACCACGGGCGGCAATGCGCTGAAGTTCTATGCATCGGTGCGCCTTGATATCCGCCGGATCGGTTCGATCAAGGAGAAGGATGATGTCGTGGGCAACTCGACCCGCGTCAAGGTGGTGAAGAACAAGGTGGCGCCGCCGTTCAAGCAGGTCGAGTTCGACATCATGTATGGCGAGGGCATCTCGAAAACCGGTGAGTTGATCGATATCGGCGTCAAGGCCGGTGTGGTCGAAAAATCGGGCTCCTGGTATTCCTATGGTGACGAGAGGATCGGGCAGGGGCGCGAAAATGCCAAGCTGTTCCTGAAATCAAACCCCACCATCGCCAATGAGATCGAGGACAAGATCCGCGCCGCCAATGGGCTCGACTTTCACATGGCCGAAGGCGACGCCACATCGGAAGACGATGTGATGGACACCTGACCGTTCGGGGCAGGCAGCCGCGGGCCGGGGGGCGGCCCGCTTTTTCGGGGCCGCGCCAGCCCCCGGTGGACAGAGGCAGCGCACACGGGTAAACGGTGGACAAACTCGCTGAACCTCTGAGCCGAAGGGCCTTTATCACCATGGCGTCGCTGAACGATATCCGCTCGACCTTCCTCGATTTCTTTGCCCGCAACGGCCACAAGGTCGTGGAGTCCTCGCCCCTTGTGCCGCGCAATGATCCGACGCTGATGTTTGCCAATTCGGGCATGGTGCAGTTCAAGAACCTGTTCACCGGGTTGGAGACGCGCGACTATACCCGGGCCACCACGGCGCAGAAATGCGTCCGCGCCGGGGGCAAGCACAATGATCTGGACAATGTGGGCTACACCGCGCGGCACCACACGTTCTTCGAGATGCTGGGAAACTTCAGCTTTGGCGATTACTTCAAGGCCGAAGCCATTGCTTTTGCATGGGAGTTGCTGACCAAGGATTTCGGCCTTGACCGTTCGAAACTGCTGGTCACCGTCTATCACACCGATGATGAGGCGGCTGAGATCTGGAAGAAGGTTGCCGGTTTTGACGACAGCAAGGTCATCCGTATCCCGACGGATGACAATTTCTGGCGGATGGGCCCGACCGGCCCCTGTGGCCCCTGCACCGAGATTTTCTATGACCATGGCGACCATATCTGGGGCGGCCCGCCCGGCAGCGCCGATGAGGATGGCGACCGTTTCATCGAGATCTGGAACAACGTCTTCATGCAGAATGAGCAGTTTGCCGACGGCACGCTGCGCCCGCTGGAAATGCAGTCGATCGACACCGGCATGGGGCTGGAACGCATCGGCGCGCTGCTGCAAGGCAAACATGACAACTACGACACCGACCTGATGCGCAGCCTGATCGAGGCCTCAGCCCATGCCACCAGCAGCGACCCGGACGGTCCGGGCAAGACGCATCACCGGGTGATCGCCGACCATTTGCGCTCGACCAGCTTTCTGATTGCCGACGGGGTGATGCCCAGCAATGAGGGCCGCGGCTATGTGCTGCGCCGGATCATGCGCCGCGCGATGCGGCACGCGCATATGCTGGGGTCACAAGATCCGGTGATGTTCAAGCTGGTGCCCGCTTTGGTGCGGCAGATGGGGGCGGCTTACCCTGAGTTGCAGCGGGCACAATCCTTGATCGAGGAGACCTTGAAGCTGGAAGAAACCCGCTTCAAGACCACGCTGGATCGCGGTTTGCGGTTGCTGGATGACGAGTTGGCGCACTTGCCCGAGGGCGCCGATCTGCCGGGGCCGGCGGCGTTCCGGCTGTATGATACCTATGGCTTCCCGCTGGACCTGACGCAGGATGCGCTGCGCGAACGCGGGCGCGCGGTCGATGTGGCGGGCTTTGACGCGGCAATGGCCGAGCAGAAGGCCAAGGCCCGCGCTGCATGGTCGGGCACGGGAGAGGCCGCCGACAGCCGGATCTGGTTCGAGATCGCCGAAGACCATGGCGTGACCGAGTTTCTGGGCTATGACACCGAAACCGCCGAAGGTGTGATCACTGCGCTGGTGCGCGACGGTGCGGCCATTGCCTCTGCCATCGACGGCGAGTCGGTGCAGATCGTCGTCAACCAGACGCCATTTTACGCCGAATCGGGCGGGCAGGTCGGCGATACCGGCCTGATCCGAACCGCGACGGGCATGGCCGAGATCACCGATACCCGCAAATCGGCGGGTGTGTTCATCCATATCGCGCGGGTGGTTGAGGGCAGCATCACCAAGGGCCAACCCGCCAAGCTGGAGGTGGGGCATAGCCGCCGCCGCCAAATCAGGGCCAACCACTCGGCCACCCACCTGCTGCACGAGGCCTTGCGCCGCGCGCTTGGCGACCACGTCGCGCAAAAGGGCAGCCTGAATGCGCCTGACCGGCTGCGCTTTGACTTCAGCCATAACACCGCACTCAGCCCGGATGAAATCGGGCAGGTCGAGGCCGAGGTGAATGACTACATCCGCCAGAACAGCCCCGTCGAAACCCGGATCATGACGCCCGATGATGCCCGTGCCATCGGGGCGCAGGCGTTGTTTGGCGAGAAATACGGCGATGAGGTGCGCGTGGTGTCGATGGGCGTGCTTGAGGGCAGCGCCAAGGGGGCCGAGGGCAATACCTACAGTCTTGAGCTGTGCGGCGGCACCCATGTGGCCCGCACCGGCGATATCGGGGCTTTTGTGCTGACCTCTGAGTCGGCCTCGTCGGCGGGCGTGCGGCGGATCGAGGCGCTGACCGGGCAGGCGGCCTTGGCAGAGCTGCGTCGCCGGGACCGGTTGCTGGCCGAGGTGGAGGGACTGCTGAAAGTGGGGGAGGCTGAAACCATTGCCCGCCTGCGCGCCGTGCTGGACGAACGCCGCGCCTTGCAAAACGAGGTCACCCAATTGCGCCGCGATCTGGCGATGGGGGGCAAGTCGGGCGGGGCTGAGGCCAAGATAATCAATGGCTTGCAGTTCATTGCTCAGGTGCTTTCGGGCGTCTCGGGCAAGGATCTTCCGGCGATGATCGACGAGTTGAAGGCCAAGCTTGGCTCGGGTGCCGTGCTGCTGATCGCCGATACCGGCGGCAAGCCCGCGGTGGCGGCTGGCGTCACGGCAGACCTGACGGCGCGCCTGTCAGCGGTGGCGCTGGTCAAGGCCGCGGCCGAGGCGATGGGCGGCAAGGGCGGTGGCGGGCGGCCAGACATGGCGCAGGCCGGCGGCGCCTATATTGCACAGGCGGATGCGGCGATTGCAGCGGCCGAAGCCGTGATCGGGGGATAGTCCATGCCAACCGCCTTGTGGATTGCCCATGTTGATGTGACCGACCCTGACGCCTATGCCACCTATGCCCGCGGTGCGGGGCCGGCGATTGCCGCGCATGGCGGGGTGTTTCTGGCCCGGGGCGGCCGTTACGTCCAACTGGAAGGCAACGCGCGCGCCCGTAATGTGGTTGCGCGCTTTCCCAGCCTTGAGGCTGCTGTGGCCTGCTACAACAGCGCCGATTATCAGGCGGCGCTTGCCCATGCCAAGGGGGCCTCGGTTCGCGATCTGGTGGTGGTCGAGGAAATCGGCTGATTATTTCAGCACAGTAATGCCGTTTTTGTGGGGGCCTGTCGTAACATATTTACGACAGGCCTTTTTCGGGTATTCTGAATAAAAGAACTCCGAGGCAGCAAAATGTTTTTCATCGCCGCAGGGGCACGCTGATGTGCCGTTGGGCCGCCTATACCGGGGCGTCGATCTTTCTGGAAGAGATCATCAGCCGTCCGGGCCATTCGCTGATCCATCAATCCCATTGCGCCACGCAATGCCATACCGCGATCAATGCCGATGGTTTTGGCGTGGCCTGGTATGGCGAGCGTGATGAGCCGGGGCTGTACCGCGATGTGATGCCCGCCTGGTCTGACCCCAATTTGCGCAGCCTGACCGCGCAGGTGAAGTCGGGGTTGTTTCTGGCCCATGTCCGCGCCAGCACCGGCACCGCGACCAGCCGCAACAACTGCCACCCGTTCACCTATGGCCGCTGGAGTTTCATGCACAATGGCCAGATCGGCGGTTACGATGCCTTCCGCCGCGATGCCGATATGCTGATCCCGGATGCGCTTTACCCCTGTCGCAAGGGCGCGACGGATTCCGAGGCGTTGTTCTTGATCGCGATTGCCGAAGGGCTGGATGCCGACCCCAAGGGCGCGATGGAACGCGCGGCGGCCAAGCTGATCGCACTGGCACGTGCCAAGGGGGCGGCGCCGTTCCTGCGGCTGACCGGGGCCCTGTCGGAGGGCCACAAGCTTTATGCCATGCGCTATGCCACCGATGATCATGCGCCCACGCTCTATCACCGCTGGTCTGACACGCGCGGCGGGCGGGCGGTGGTGTCAGAGCCGCTGGAAACCGATGAGGGCGGCTGGATCGAGGTTCCGCCAAATGTGTTTTGCACCTTTGAAGGTGACTCCGTGGTGATGGAGGGTTTTCAACCCTGCCGGACTGCGGCGATGGCGGCTGAGTGAAGGTCGGCCGCTAACCACAAGGGAACACAAAAAAACCCGCCTTTCGGCGGGCTTTTTATCAGGCGCTGCGCGATTGGCGCTTGCGTTCGTTCGGGTCAAGATAGCGTTTGCGCATCCGCACCGATTTTGGCGTGACCTCAACCAGTTCGTCATCGTCGATATAGGCGATGCACTGTTCCAGCGACAGCTTGACCGGGGTGGTCAGACGCACGGCCTCATCGGTGCCCGATGCCCGCACGTTGGTCAATTGCTTGCCCTTCAGCGGGTTGACCTCAAGGTCATTCTCGCGGCTGTGCTCGCCGATGATCATGCCGGTGTAGACCGGTTCCTGCACGCCAATGAAGAAGTGGCCGCGATCTTCCAGCTTCCACATCGCATAGGCCACCGACACGCCCGATTCCATCGAGATCAACACGCCCTGGCGACGGCCCTCGATAGGACCCTTGTGCGGGGTCCAGCCGTGGAACACGCGGTTCAACACGCCGGTGCCGCGGGTGTCGGTCATGAACTGGCCGTGATAGCCGATCAGCCCGCGCGACGGCACATGCGCGATGATGCGGGTCTTGCCGGCACCGGCTGGTTTCATCTCGATCAGGTCACCCTTGCGCGGGCCGGTCAGTTTTTCGATCACCGGGCCGGTGTATTCGTCATCCACGTCGATGGTGACTTCCTCGACCGGCTCGTGGCGCACGCCATCGATTTCCTGAAAGATCACCCGCGGGCGCGAGATCGACAATTCAAAGCCTTCGCGGCGCATGTTTTCGATCAGCACGCCCATCTGCAATTCGCCGCGACCCGCCACTTCAAAGGCGTCACCGCCGGGGGTGTCGGTGACCTTGATCGCGACGTTGATTTCGGCTTCCTTCATCAACCGCTCACGGATGACGCGGGACTGCACCTTGGTGCCCTCTTTTCCGGCCAGCGGGCTGTCGTTGATCCCGAAGGTGATCGAGATCGTCGGCGGATCAATCGGCTGCGCGGGCAGGGGGGTGTCCAGCTCCAGCGCACACAAGGTATCAGCCACCGTCGCCTTCGACATGCCCGCCAGCGTCACGATATCGCCTGCTTCGGCGGCATCAATCGGCGTCATCACCAACCCGCGATAGGCCAGCACCTTCGAGACCCGGAACTGCTCGATCCGCTCGCCATCGCGGCTCAGCGCCTTGATCGTCTCTCCGGCGCGCAGGGTGCCTGCCTCAACCCGGCCGGTCAGGATGCGGCCGATGAACGGGTCGGCCGACAGCGTGGTGGCCAGCATCTGGAACGGCTCGGCCCGGCGCGCGATCTGCGCAGGTGCCGGCACGTGTTTGAGCACCAGATCATACAGTGCCGACAGATCCTTGCGCGGCCCGTCAAGTTCGGTATCGGCCCAGCCGTTGCGGCCCGAGGCATAAAGCACCGGGAAATCAAGCTGGTCATCATCGGCGCCAAGGTTGGCGAACAGATCGAACACCTCGTTCAGCGCCCGGTCGGGTTCGGCATCGGCCTTGTCGACCTTGTTCAGCACAACGATCGGGCGCAGGCCAAGGGCCAGCGCCTTTGATGTCACGAATTTGGTCTGCGGCATCGGGCCTTCGGCGGCGTCCACCAGCAGCACCACGCCGTCAACCATCGACAGGATCCGCTCCACCTCGCCACCGAAATCGGCGTGGCCGGGGGTGTCAACGATGTTGATCCGCGCACCTGCCCATTCCAGCGAGGTGCATTTGGCCAGAATGGTGATCCCACGCTCGCGTTCAATGTCGTTGCTGTCCATGGCGCGTTCGGCGACGGCCTGGTTGTCGCGGAAAGACCCCGACTGTTTCAGCAGTTCGTCCACAAGCGTGGTTTTGCCATGGTCGACGTGCGCGATAATGGCGATGTTGCGAAGCTCCATCGGGAGGGGTCACTTTCCATAGGGTCTGACGATTGGCCTGCCCCATACCGCGAATCCAGCCGATTGGCCAGTGCCATCGCGCGGCAATTGGGCGCTTGCCACGGCGCATCTGGGTGTCGGGCAAGAAATGATCGCAACTGTTGCTGCCCTGCTCTTTGCGCACAGCCCGATTTCGGGCACGCTGGCGGCAAAAGACCAATGAGGCAAACATGCAGGCAAATCACGCGGTCGGGGTCATCAAGACCCTTAAGAAGACGGCTGGGAAGACGAAAACCCAAACGCTGGGCAGGCTGGACGCGGTTGCCCGGCCCGAAAGCCCGGACAAGCTGGATCAGGTGCTGCGGCTGCTGGAAGACAGCCTGCACCTGCAACGGGTGGCCTTGCTGGAGCCCGGCCATGTGCTGCGGTTCTCGCACGATGCGCTGACGCAGGTGGCGCTGTGTCTGCCTGAGGCGGTTGAGGATTACACCCAGAAATCCATCCTGAAAAACCGCAGCTTCCACCGCACCAAACTGCTGGCCGCGGTGCAGTCGATGGGGCTGATCGGGCCGGAGACCACGGTTTGCGACATTGGCGCCAATATCGGCAATGATGCGGTCTGTTTCGGCCGTGTGCTGGGGGCCAGGCGCATCGTGGCGTTTGAACCCTTGCCGCTGACCCACGCCACGCTGCGGCGCAATCTGGACCTGAACGGTCTGGGCGCGGCCCATGCCTATAACTGCATGTTGGGTGAGGTGTCAGGGCGCGGCAGGGTGGTCCGCTTCAACCCGCGCAATCTGGCGGCCACCAGCTTTGCCCCGTCGGACGACGGCCCGATCCCGATGGTCGCGCTGGATGATCTGATCGACGCCGAAGAGTTTCAGGGCCTTGGCTTTGTCAAACTCGATGCCGAGGGCGATGAAATAGCGATCCTGCGCGGCGGGGCAAAGGTGCTGGCGACCCTGCGCCCGGCGCTATGGCTGACGCTGCGCGAGGGCGCGTTGGCACAGGCCGAGGCGCTGTTGCAGCCTTTGGGATACAGCGCGCGCAGCATCGGTGCGCAGGACCACATCTTCACCGTGAAGTAAAAAGGGCCGGGTTGCCCCGGCCCGCAGTCCTTAGCCTTGCAGCGCCTTGTTCAGGTATTCATCGACCTTTTCCAGATAGCCCATCGTGGTCAGCCATTTCTGATCGGGGCCGACCAGCAGCGCCAGATCCTTGGTCATCCAGCCATCTTCGACTGTCTGCACGCAGACCTTTTCCAGCGTGTCGGCAAAGCGGTGCAACTGGTCATTGCTGTCCAGCTTGGCGCGGTGCTTCAACCCGCCGGTCCAGGCAAAGATCGACGCGATCGAATTTGTGCTGGTCTGCTGGCCCTTCTGGTGCTGGCGATAATGCCGCGTCACCGTGCCATGCGCGGCTTCGGCCTCGACGATCTTGCCATCGGGCGTCATCAACACCGATGTCATCAGACCCAGGCTGCCAAAGCCCTGCGCCACGGTGTCAGACTGCACATCACCGTCATAGTTCTTGCAGGCCCAGACATAGCCGCCCGACCATTTCATGGCGCTTGCCACCATGTCGTCGATCAGACGGTGTTCATAGGTGATGCCGGCCTTCTTGAACGCATCGGCAAACTCTTCGTCAAACACCTTCTGGAACAGGTCCTTGAAGCGGCCGTCATAGGCCTTCAGGATGGTGTTCTTGGTCGACAGATAAACCGGCCAGCCCTTCAGCAGGCCATAGTTCAGCGACGAGCGGGCAAAGTCGATGATTGAATCGTCAAGGTTATACATTCCCATGTAGACGCCCGCCGAGGGGGCGGAATACACGTCACGCTCGATCACCGTGCCATCGTCACCGACAAACTTCATCGTCAGCTTGCCCGCGCCGGGAAAGTGGAAGTCGGTGGCGCGATACTGGTCGCCAAAGGCATGGCGGCCAATCACGATGGGCTGGGTCCAGCCCGGCACCAGACGCGGCACGTTGCGGCAGATGATCGGCTCGCGGAAGATCACGCCGCCAAGGATGTTGCGGATGGTGCCGTTGGGCGATTTCCACATCTGTTTCAGGCCGAACTCTTCCACCCGTGCCTCATCGGGCGTGATGGTGGCACATTTCACCGCAACGCCGACCTTCTTGGTCATCTCGGCGGAATCAATGGTGATCTGGTCGTTGGTGCGGTCACGCTCTTCGATGCCAAGATCGTAATACAGCAGGTCCACGTCCAGATAGGGCAGGATCAGCTTCTTCTTGATGAAATCCCAGATAATCCGGGTCATCTCGTCGCCGTCCATCTCGACGATGGGATTTGCCACCTTGATCTTGGTCATATTCGGCCCTTTCGGTGTTGGAGTCTGCTGATGCCGCTATAGCGGAGTGTGGGTTCTATGGAAAGCACTGTATGCGACGGCATACTGATTTCCTGCGGCTAGTGGAAGAAGGCCGCGGTCTTGGCGCGCACCCAATCCCACAGCGCAGGCGCACCACGGGCGATCCTGGTCCCGACGCGGGCTTCCAACTGCTCTGCTGTGACCTTGTAGGTGATCCATGTGCCGCCCCCCGATTGCAGGTTGGCCATCACCGGCTGCACCCGGTCAAGGCTTTTGGCAAAGATCGCGTCCGGGGTTTGCGCCCCTTCGAATTCGTCCCACAAAGCGCGCAGTTCGGCGGCCAGATCGCCCGGCAAAAGGCCAAAGATGCGATCCGCCGCCCGGGCCTCGCTGGCTTGGGTATCGGCGGACCCATGCGCCTGGCCGTTCGCGGAATGGATGGGCACATCGCCCACGTCGATCTCGACAAGGTCATGGATCAACAGCATGCGGATCACCCGGTTGATATCCACCCCCGGGCCTGCCTGATCGGCCAGCACCAGCGCATAAAGCGCCAGATGCCAGGAATGTTCGCCCGAGTTTTCGGGGCGCGACCCATCGCACAGCGTGGTCGCGCGCAGCACCGATTTCAGCCGGTCGGCCTCATTTAGGAACGCAAACTGGGCTTCCAGACGGTCGGTCAATGCCCGCCCTTTTCCGCCTCGCGCGGGGCTTCGGGCAGTTTGCCGCCGCTGCGTTTGGCATCCAGCGCCTTGTCAAAGAACTCCCGTGCGCGCTTTTCGGCCAGACGGATGCGGATCGAGGTCATGAACACCTCTTGCAGCGTGGGCGACGATGCGCCCAGCACCTTGGCCACTTTTTCATAAAAGAACGGGTCTTCAAGTTCGACCGAGCCTGCCAGCACATCGCGGGCAAGGTCATCGGCCAGATCCTGAATGAAGTCGCTCACCGAGAGACCTCACCCAGACGGCGGCGCACATAGTCGGACACCGTGGTGATCATCGGTTTCATATGCGCCTCTTCATCCTTGAAGAAGTGATCGGCGCCCTCAATCTCGGTATGGGTGATGGTGATGCCCTTTTGCTCATGCAGCTTGTTCACCAACGTCTTGGTGTCTTTCGGCGGTGCCACCTTGTCGGCGGTGCCGTTGATGATCAGACCCGAAGACGGGCAGGGCGCAAGGAACGAAAAGTCGTACAGGTTGGCGGGCGGTGCCACCGAGATGAAGCCGGTGATCTCGGGCCGTCGCATCAGCAGTTGCATGCCGATCCACGCGCCAAACGAAAACCCCGCCACCCAGCAATGCTTGGCATTGGGGTTCATGGATTGCAGGTAATCCAGCGACGAGGCCGCGTCCGACAATTCGCCAATGCCCTGATCATATTCGCCCTGACTGCGCCCGACACCGCGAAAGTTGAACCGCAGCACCGTGAAGCCCAGGTTGTAAAAGGCGTAGTGCAGGTTATACACCACCTTGTTGTTCATGGTGCCACCATAGGCGGGGTGCGGATGCAGCACGATGGCGATCGGGGCGTCACGGTCCTTTTGCGGGTGGTAACGGCCTTCAAGGCGACCCTCGGGGCCTGCGAAGATCACTTCGGGCATATCTTTCCTGCCTGTCTTTCCGCGAGCGATTTCTTGACGCTGTCACTCGGCATATCTAGAACCATTCTAAGCGTGGCGCATGCCAGCCTATGGATCGGATTTCAGGTAATGGGCCGACTGTCCGGCGTCAATCCATTTGCAGGCGGTATTTGCCGTCATTCAGGGGTCATGCGATGAAACTCTCGACCAAAGGCCGTTATGCGATGGTCGCCCTTGCCGATCTGGCGCTGACCGAGGCCAAGACCGGCGGCGACGATCTGGTGTCACTGGCGCAAATCGCCAAGCGGCAGGATATCTCCTTGCCGTATCTGGAGCAGTTGTTCGTCAAGTTGCGCCGTGCCGGGTTGGTCGATGCCGTGCGCGGGCCGGGGGGCGGCTACAAACTGGCGCGCAGCCCGTCGGAAATTCGCGTGGCCGATGTGATGCAGGCGGTCGAGGAAACCGTCGATGCGCTGCACACCGGGGCAGGGGCGAGCGGGGGTGTGTCGGGCACGCGGGCGCAAAGCCTGACCAACCGGCTGTGGGAGGGGCTAAGCGCCCATGTTTATGTGTTCCTGCACCAGACTCGGCTGTCGGACGTGATCCGCAACGAAATGCAGCCATGCCCTGCCGTGCCCGCGCTGTTTCGCGTGGTGGATGAGGAATGACCCGCACCTATCTGGACTGGAACGCCACCACCTCGCTGCGCCCCGAGGCGCGTGCCGCGATGGTCGCGGCGATGGATGTGGTCGGCAATCCGTCCTCGGTGCATGCCGAGGGGCGCGCCGCCAAGGCGCTGCTGGAAACATCCCGCGCGCAGCTTGCGGCCGCCTTGGGGGCTGATGGCGCCGACATCGTGTTCACCAGCGGAGCCACCGAGGCCGCCGCTTTGGCCTGCGCGGGCCGCGATCTGGCCTGCGCCGAAGTGGAGCATGAGGCGGTCGCCGCCTGGTGCGACCCGCTGTTGCCGGTGGACAATGACGGTCGCATCGAGCTGCGCGAACCGGGCGAATCTGCGGTGCAACTGGCCAATTCCGAAACCGGCGTGCTGCAGGATCTGCCCGCAGGGGTGGCGGTGTCTGACCTGACCCAGGCCTTTGGAAAGGTGCCGATGGCCTTCAACTGGCTGGGCTGCGACATGGGATTGGTCTCTGCCCATAAATTGGGCGGCCCCAAGGGCGTGGGCGCGCTGATCCTGCGGCAAGGTCTTGATCTGCATCCACAATTGCGCGGTGGCGGGCAAGAGATGGGGCGGCGGGCCGGCACCGAGAATCTGATCGGAATCGCTGGATTTGCCGCCGCCGCACAGGCTGCAATGCGCGATTTGGCCGCTGGCGTATGGGAAGAAGTGGCCGAGTTTAGAAATATTCTAGATTCGGCATTGTCTGATTTGGCAAACAATACTATTTTAGTCGGGAAAGGGGCCAACCGGCTTCCGAACACCACCTGCATCATCGCCCCCAACTGGAAGGCCGAGACGCAGGTGATGGCGATGGACCTTGCAGGATTTGCCATTTCGGCGGGGTCTGCATGTTCCAGCGGCAAGGTTCGGGCCAGCCGGGTGCTTCGGGCGATGGGGTTTGACGACGGGCTGGCGGGTCAGGCGACCCGCATCTCGATTGGCCCCGGCACAACGCGCGATCAGGTATTGCGCTTTGCCGAGGTCTGGAGTGCGGCCTACCTTCGTGCGCTGTCGCGCGCTGCGTGAAGAATGGGCCGCAAGGCCATGGATACAAAAGGATAAGCCGATGAAAGCTGCCGAGACAGAGGTGCGTGACGGGGTGGATCGCGAGACGATCGAAACCGTAGAGGCGATGTCCGGCCAGTATAAATACGGCTGGGAAACCGAGATCGAGATGGACTATGCCCCCAAGGGCCTGTCCGAAGACATCGTGCGTCTGATCAGCGCCAAGAACGACGAACCCGAATGGATGCTGGATTGGCGTCTGGCCGCCTATCGTCGCTGGGTGCAGCTGGAAGAACCCGATTGGGCGATGCTGAACTATCCGACCATCGACTATCAGGATCAGTATTACTACGCCAAACCCAAAAGCATGGCGGTCAAGCCAAAGTCGTTGGACGAGGTCGACCCCAAGCTGCTGGCGACCTATGCCAAGCTCGGGATTCCGCTGAAGGAACAGGCGCTTCTGGCCGGTGTCGAAGCCCCCGAGGGCGGCGAGCGTCAGGTTGCGGTTGATGCCGTGTTCGATTCGGTCAGCGTGGGCACCACGTTCAAGGCGGAACTGGCCAAGGCGGGGGTGATCTTCTGCTCAATCTCCGAGGCCATCCGCGAACACCCGGAGTTGGTGAAGAAGTATCTCGGCACCGTGGTGCCGCCATCGGACAACTTCTTTGCCACGCTGAATTGCGCGGTGTTTTCCGACGGGTCTTTCGTCTATATCCCGCCCGGCACCCGCTGCCCGATGGAGCTTTCGACCTATTTCCGCATCAACGCCGAAAACACCGGCCAGTTTGAGCGCACGTTGATCATCTGTGATGAGGGGGCCTATGTCAGCTATCTGGAAGGCTGCACCGCACCCACGCGTGACACCCACCAGTTGCACGCGGCGGTGGTCGAGATTGTCATCCTGAAAGATGCCGAGGTGAAGTATTCCACCGTGCAAAACTGGTATCCCGGCGATGAAAACGGCGTCGGCGGCATCTATAACTTCGTCACCAAGCGCGCCGATTGCCGCGGCGACCGGGCCAAGGTGATGTGGACCCAAGTGGAAACCGGGTCAGCGATCACCTGGAAATACCCGTCCTGCATCCTGCGCGGCGATGACAGCCAGGGCGAGTTTTATTCGATCGCCATCACCAACAACGCCCAGCAAGCCGATACCGGCACCAAGATGGTGCATTTGGGCAAGCGCACCAAATCGCGCATCGTGTCGAAGGGTATTTCCGCAGGGCGGGCGCAGAACACCTATCGCGGTCTGGTGTCGATGCACCCCAAGGCAGTCGATAGCCGCAACTATACCCAATGCGACAGCCTGCTGATCGGCGACAAATGCGGCGCGCACACGGTTCCTTACATCGAGGTCAAGAACAACTCGTCCCGGGTTGAGCATGAGGCGACCACGTCGAAGGTGGATGAAGACCAGTTGTTCTATTGCCGCTCGCGCGGGATGGACGAAGAAGAGGCGGTGGCCTTGGTGGTGAACGGGTTCTGCAAGGAAGTGCTGCAAGCCCTGCCGATGGAGTTTGCCATGGAAGCGCAGGCGCTGGTCGCGATCTCGCTTGAAGGCAGCGTTGGGTAATTGGGTTTTCCGTCAGGGGATTACGCGATGATCGTGACAACCACACACAGCGTCGAAGGTCGCCCGATTGTCGAGTACAAAGGCATCGTAACCGGCGAGGCGATCATGGGGGCGAACATCGTGCGCGACCTGTTTGCCGGCATCACCGATATCATCGGCGGCAGGGCAGGTGCCTATGAGACAAAGCTGGCCGACGCGCGCGAAACCGCTTTGCGCGAAATGCAGGAGCGGGCCTACGGTCTGGGGGCAAATGCCATCGTGGGGGTGGACCTCGACTATGAGGTGATCGGCCAGATGCTGATGGTGTCTGCCAGTGGCACGGCGGTGCGCCTTGGCTGACAGCGCGGACCGCGCTCGTTCGACCCGGACCACAGGCCGACAGATCGTTTGAATTGGTTGTGGGCCGGGGCCTGAAACCGCAGTAAGGCGCCCCGCGTCAAATACGAATACGAAGAGGCACAGAAATGTTGGAAATCAAGAACCTGCACGTCAAACTTGAGGAAGAGGACAAGGTCATCTTGCGCGGGGTTGACCTGAGCATCGGCGCCGGTGAGGTGCATGCGATCATGGGACCGAACGGCTCTGGCAAGTCGACCCTGTCCTATGTGCTGGCCGGTCGCGAAGGCTATGCGGTGACAGGTGGCAGCGCCACGCTGGACGGCGCAGACCTGATGGCGATGGAGCCTGAAAATCGTGCTGCGGCAGGGCTGTTTCTGGCGTTTCAATATCCGGTCGAGATCCCCGGCGTCGGCAACATGACCTTTCTGCGCACCGCGGTGAACGCACAGCGCAAGACCCGTGGCGAGCCCGAACTTTCCGCCGGTGATTTCCTGAAAGTTGTGCGCGAAAAGGCCAAGACGCTGAAAATCGACGCCGACATGCTCAAGCGTCCGGTCAATGTGGGCTTTTCGGGCGGCGAGAAAAAGCGCAACGAGATCTTGCAGATGGCCATGCTGGAACCGCGGATGTGCATTCTGGATGAAACGGACTCGGGGTTGGATGTCGATGCGATGAAGTTGGTGTCAGAAGGCGTGAACGCGCTGCGCAGCGAAGGCCGGTCTTTCCTTGTTATCACGCATTATCAACGGCTCTTGGACCATATCAAACCCGATGTCGTGCATATTATGGCGGCGGGCCGCATCATCAAGACCGGCGGGCCGGATCTGGCGCTGGAAGTGGAAAACAACGGCTATGCCGACCTGTTGGCGGAGGCGCAGTGATGGCGCAACCGCAGGCAAAGATTGATGCGCTGGCCGAGCGGGTGGCCGGGCTTGCCGTCTGCGGTTCGGGCTGGCTTGGCGCCGCCCGTCGCGATGCGGCCAGTCGACTGGCCGCCATGGGGCTGCCAACCAAGCGTGATGAGTACTGGCGCTACACCGATCCTGGCAGCCTGACGCGACCCGATGCCTTGCACGCGGCACAGTTCGACACGACCGACGAGGCCCCGGCGTTTGACGGCATTGACCGCTTGCGGCTGGTCTTTGTTGACGGCGTGTTCGATCCGGCGCAATCGGATGATCCGACGCTGGCAGGGGTCGAGATCACCGCTTTGACCGCCGCCGAGACGACCGATATTCACTGGGCACGCGATCTTTATGGCGCGCTTGAGGCGCGCGGGCAAACCCCGGTCCAACGGCCCTTGGCCTCGCTGAACACCGCCTATGCGACCGAGGGTCTCTTGATCCGGGCAACTGGCCGGGCAGCAAAGCCGGTTGATCTGATTTATCTGCGCAAGTCAGAGACTTCGGATGCGATGTTGCATCATTGCATCAAGGTTGAGGCCGGGGCCGAACTGACGGTTCTTGAAAACGGCCCGGGGGCTGCGCGCCTGACCAAGGTGATGGAAGTGGACGTGGCCGAAGGGGGCCGGTTCCACCATGTCCGGGTTCAGGGCCGCGATCCCGAACGCCGTGCGGCCACGCATCTGTTTGCGCGGGTGGGGGCGAATGCCCTGTTCAAGTCGTTTACCCTTACCGCCAATGGCCGCATGACCCGCAACGATGCGGTGATCGAGTTGGCAGGCCATGACGGCGTGGCCCATATCGCCGGGGCGGCCATGGGCGATGGCGATTTCCACCATGACGACACTGTGTTCATGACCCACGCAGCCGAGCGCTGCGAAAGCCGTCAGGTGTTCAAGAAGGTGCTGAAAAGCGGCGCGGTCGGGGTGTTTCAGGGCAAGATTCTGGTCAAACCGGGCGCGCAAAAGACCGATGGCTATCAGATCAGCCAAAGCCTTTTGCTGGATGGCGCCAGCCAGTTTCTGGCCAAACCCGAGCTTGAGATCTATGCCGACGACGTAAAGTGCAGCCATGGCAGCACATCCGGCGCGATCGACGAGGTGGCGCTGTTCTATCTGCAATCGCGCGGCGTGCCCAGACGGGTGGCGCAAAGCCTGCTGGTGCTGGCGTTTCTGGCCGAGGCGATTGCCGAGATCGACGATGAAACCATCGCCGAAGACATTCGCAGCCGTCTTGAAGGCTGGCTGGCGCGGCACGAGGGCTGATATGTCCGTCACGCAAGATATGCTTGAAAGCTGGCGCCGCCCGCGTGTGGTGGTGCAACGGCATTTGTCGCGCGGGCAGTCTGAACCTTTTGCCTTCAGCCTGCTCGTTGTGTTCCTGATCCTTGCCTTTGTCGCGCAATGGCCACGGGCATCGCGCGTGGCGTTTGAGGTCGAGGGCACCCCGGTCGCGCCGCAGATGCTGGCCATTGCGCTGGCCCTGTTGGCCACCATTCCGCTGTGGTATGCTTTGGCTGCGCTCAGCCGTCTGGTTGGCCGGGCGTTTGGCGGCAACGGCAGTTGGTATCGCGCCCGGATTGCCCTGTTCTGGTCCTTGGTCGCGGTCACGCCGATGATGCTACTGCAAGGGCTGGTGGCGGGGATGGTCGGGCCGGGGCCGGGGCTGACAGCGGTGGGCTTATTGGCGGGGGTGTCGTTCTTGTATTTCTGGATCAACGCCCTGATCGTGGCGGAGGGCTGAATGGATCTGTCAATGGCAAACCTGCTGATCATGGCGCGCGATACCGTGCAACGCCCGCGTGAGGGCGCGCGCCGGGTGATGCAGGCCAATGTGCCGATGGCGGCCCGCTGGATTGCCCTGATCCTGATGGCGGTGGTGTCGGCGGTGCTGGCGCATGTGTCCTTTGCGCTGCTGCCGGTCTCGGCGCAGGCGGAGAACGCGGCGGTCATGCCCAGCCCGTTCGTCTCGGCGGTGATGCAGGGTGGGCTGATGCTGGCGGCCGTGGTGCTGATTGATGCGCTGGGGCGGTTCATGGGTGGCAAGGGCCGGTTTGAGGATGCGCTGATCCTGATGGTCTGGTTGCAGTTCATCTTGCTGATCCTGCAGCTGGTGCAGATCGTCACGCAAGTGGTGGCCCCGCCGGCTTCGTTGCTGGTCGGGTATTTTTCGGTGACAGTTTTCCTTTGGCTTCTCAGTCACTTCGTGGCCGAACTTCATGGCTTTTCTTCGGTGCTGAAAACCTTTGGCGGCATCTTGCTTGCGCTGCTTGCGGTGGGCTTTGTGCTGGCGTTCTTCTTTTCGGCCTCGTTGGGAAGTGCACTCTGACATGTATGACATCACCGCCATCCGCGCCGATTTTCCCATCCTGTCGCGGCAGGTGAACGGCAAGCCGCTGGTCTATCTGGACAATGGCGCCAGTGCGCAAAAGCCGCGCGCGGTGATTGATGCGGTGGCTCAAGCTTATTCGATGGAATATGCCAATGTTCACCGGGGCTTGCACTACCTTTCAAACCTTGCCACCGACAAGTATGAAGCCGTGCGCGGCACCATCGCGCGGTTCTTGAACGCGGGCCATGAGGAAGAGATCGTCTTCACCTCGGGCGCGACCGAAGCGATCAATCTGGTCTCATACGCCTGGGCCGCACCGCGCCTGCAAGCCGGGGATGAGATCGTGCTGAGTGTGATGGAGCATCACGCCAACATCGTGCCGTGGCATTTCCTGCGCGAACGGCAGGGCGTGGTGCTGAAATGGGTGGCTTGTGACCAGACCGGCGATCTGGACCCGCAGGCGGTGCTGGATGCCATCGGCCCGCGCACCAAACTGGTGGCGATCACCCATATGTCGAACGTGCTGGGCACTGTGGTCGATGTGGCGGCAATCTGCGAGCGCGCAAAGGCGCGGGGCGTGCCGGTGCTGGTCGACGGATCGCAGGCGGCGGTGCACATGCCGGTCGATGTGCAGGCCCTGGGCTGCGATTTCTATGCCATTACCGGACATAAACTATACGGGCCAAGCGGTTCCGGCGCGATCTTCATCTCGCGCGACCGCATGGCCGAGATGCGGCCCTTTCTGGGGGGCGGCGACATGATCCGCGAGGTGACGCGCGATACCGTCAGCTATAACGACGCGCCGTTCACCTTTGAGGCGGGCACGCCGGGCATTGTGCAGCAGATCGGCCTTGGGGTGGCGCTGGACTATATGATGGGGCTGGGGATGGACAACATCTCGGCGCATGAGCGCAGCATCCGCGATTATGCCCAAGCCCGGCTTGCCGGGTTGAACTGGCTGACCGTGCAGGGTACCTCGGCAAGCAAGGGCGCGATCTTCAGCTTCACGCTGGAAGGCGGGGCCCATGCGCATGACATTTCCACCATTCTGGACAGACGCGGCATTGCGGTGCGGGCAGGCACGCATTGCGCCCAGCCGTTGATGGCGCATCTGGGGGTGGGGGCCACCTGCCGCGCGTCCTTTGGGCTGTACAACACCACCGATGAGGTGGACGCTTTGATAGATGCGCTGGAATTCTGTCGCGACATCTTCAGCTAGGCGCGTGCATGCGGCAATATGTCCGACGGTATGCCGCGGTATGGTGAGCCGCCCTTTGATCTAACGCAAAGTCACCATATCCGATCCGGATGACTGTGAGGGGGATCTCGCGGAGGACAAGATGCGCAACCATTCCCTTAGTCTTGCTGTGGTGCTGGCCGTGGTGGGGCTGGTCGGCACCGCAAGGGCCGAAACGGCGAGCGAACCCGTGTCGCTGGCACCCGAGGTGCCGGGGCAGGGCAGCACGGCGGATCACAGCAAATTTGAGGTGCTGAAGGGGCCGTTCGCCTCGGGCCCCGAGGTGACGAAAGCCTGCCTGTCGTGCCATACCGAGGCCAGCACACAGGTGATGCACACCTTGCATTACAAATGGGACTACACCCACCCGGAAACCGGGCAAAAGCTGGGGAAATCCAGCGTTCTCAATTCCTTCTGCGGCAATGTTGCATCGAATGAGGCGCGCTGCACCTCGTGCCATGCCGGCTATGGCTGGACCGATGTGCGCCAACCCGCGCCGACCGACCCGACGGCGGTCGATTGTCTTGCCTGCCACGATACCTCGGGGCAATACACCAAGCTGGACGATGCCGCCGGTCATCCGCCCTTGGGCGAGGTTGCGAAGGGCGCCAAGACCATCACCGGGGCCGATGCCTGGCCGGTCGATCTGGTCAAGGCCGCGCAATCGGTGGGGGAGCCCGGCCGTGACAACTGCGGCAATTGCCATTTCTACGGCGGCGGCGGCGATAACGTGAAGCATGGCGATCTGTCCTCGGCGCTGATCAGCCCGGCGCTGTCCACCGATGTGCACATGTCGGCCGATGGCGCCAACATGACCTGCACCGCCTGCCATGTCAGCGAAAGCCACAAGGTTGCCGGGTCGCGCTACAACGTCGAGGCGAGGGACATTCCCGACAGCCACCTGCTGGGCCAGCGCCGTGACGTGGCGACCTGCGAAAGCTGCCACAGCACCAAACCGCACGACCTGACGCCGATCGGGTTGAAGCTGAACGATCACACCGACCGGGTGGCCTGCCAGACCTGCCACATCCCCAGCTTTGCGCGCGGCGGCGTCGCGACCAAGACCAAATGGGATTGGTCCACCGCCGGCAAGCTGAAGGATGGCAAACCCTATCACGAAGACGGCTTCACCCAGTCGGATGGCAAGCATCTGCACACCTATCTGTCGACCAAGGGTGATTTCGAATGGGGTGAAAACGTCGTGCCGCATTACGCCTGGTTCAACGGGCAGGTCGAATACACCACGGCGGACCAGACCTTTGATCCGTCAAAGACCGTTGAGGTGAACCGCATCACAGGTGCGGCCTCTGACCCCGGCGCGCGGATCTGGCCGTTCAAGGCGATGGACGGGCGACAGGCCTTTGACACCGAGTTGAACACGCTGATGCACACCCAGGTTTACGGGCCGACCACCGTCAGCGCCTTCTGGACCAATTTCGACTGGGCCAAGTCGATAGAGGCGGCGGCCACCTATGTTGGTCAGCCCTATTCGGGCAAGTTCGATTTCGTCGATACCAAGATGTATTGGCCGATCACCCATATGGTCGCGCCCGCGTCAGACGCGGTTGATTGCAAAAGCTGCCATTCGTCCGGCGGCCGGATGGCCGGGATCACCGGCATCTACATTCCGGGCACCGGGCTGCCCTTGGGCGGCAAGCTGGGGCTGGTGATGCTGGCTCTCGCGATTATTGGCGTGTTGGGGCATGGCATCCTCCGGATGGTGTCGGGCAAAGGCAAAGAGGGTCATCATGGCTGAGCGTCAGGTTCTGGTTTACACGTTCTTCAACCGGCTGTGGCACTGGTCGCAGGTGGTCTCGATCTTCGCGCTGCTGTTCACAGGTGCGGCGATCATGGGCCTGCATGACCTGATCCCTTACGGGCTTGCCGTAACGGTGCATTCGCTGGTGGCGATTGTGCTGTTGCTGCTGTGGGCCTTTGCGACGTTCTGGCTGTTCACCACCGGTGCGTGGAAGCAGTTCCTGCCCAGCCAGATCGGCCTGTTGCAGGTGGCAAAGTTCTACGCTTGGGGCGTGTTTCACGGCGAAACCCACCCTTACCGCAAGATCCTGCGCCGCCGTCACAACCCGTTGCAGGCGCTTGCCTATCTTGCGCTTAAGATCATGCTGTTCCCGGCGATCTGGATCACCGGGCTGATGTATCTGGGCTTTACCTTCTGGGAGCATCTGGACCCAAGCGGCACCGCGATCTGGGCGGTGGCCAACCTGCATATCCTGTCGGCCTTTGCGATTGCCAGCTTTGTGGTGGCGCATGTCTACCTGCTGACCATCGGTCATGGCTTTCGCAAGCATGTGCAGCCGATGGTCACAGGCTTTGAATGTATCGATCTGACGCCGGAACAGGAAGCCTATCTGCAAGAAGAAGAGCCGGGCCGCCTGCGCGAACGCTGCAAGTGACATCGGGCAGGCCCGGTCGTGCGACCGGGCCTGTTTCGTGCCCTGCGCGCTGCCTTTGCCGTTGCAGGACCGCGCGTTGGCCGCTATAGACCTGTGGCAGGCACCCATAGCTCAGCTGGATAGAGCGTTGCCCTCCGAAGGCAAAGGTCGCACGTTCGAATCGTGCTGGGTGCACCAGACCTTTTCCCTGTCATTTCGCTAGCGTGCCAGCCGCCTTGGCGCGTCACTTGGGCGGCTGACATTTCAGCGCCGCGACCCAGGCCCTCAGCGCGGCAAACCCGGTTCGGCCTGCGCTGCGCAAGGCTGGCAGGACCAGCCGGGTGGTGCGCGGGCCAAGGCGGGGGCGCAGGCGACCGTTGTCCAGCCACAGGCGCAGCATCAGCGTCACGGCCGCGCCAAGGGCGACCCCGGCCACCACATCCGACAGCCAGTGCACCCCGATCAGCGCCCGGCTGAATGCCACCAGCAGGCCGAAGGTCAAAAAGCCAAGCGCATGGCGGGGCAGGATCAGCGCCATGGCCAGCATCATTGCGGTGGCCGTTGTGGCGTGGCCCGACGGAAAGCTGGCCCAACTGTGCACCGTGGTCAGTGGTGCGAAATCGAATATTCCGCTGGCTTGGGTATTGGTGGGGCGCGCGCGCCCGATGACGTTTTTGGCGATCACGGCAATCGTGCCGCTCAGGGCAATCGAGCCAAGGAAGAACGCCAGTTCCGCCCGGACCCGCAGCAAGGCCAGACGTTGCCGCCCGACAGCCTGACGCAGCGCCAACACCAGAGGCCCCAGCAGGGCCAGACCGATGCCCAGCGGCCAGGCCGAATTGCCGGGTCGGGTGACTTGAAACAGCAGTTGTCGGGTGGTTGGGTCCATTGCATCGGCAAGGGTCTGTACCGGTCGGTCAAGGGCCATGGCCAGCACCAACAGCGCCACAGTGCCGGTCAGGGCCAGCGAAAACCGGCTTTGCCGCTGGATGGCCAAGCGCAGCTTGTGCAGACGCGTGGGGGCAGGGGCAAGCGGCATGATGAGAAAAAAGTGGTTGTGCTTCATGGCTTTTCCTGTGGCATCAACAGATCAAGCGTCACCCAGCGGCCAGCACCGATGGCCATCCCTTCCACAAGGCCGACCGCGTCATAGCCTTGCGGCAACGGGCTGTCGGCACTTTGTGGTCGCACCACCACCAGACAGGGATCGGTCGCGGCGTCGGGTGGCAGGGCATCGGAGGGCAGCAGCAGCGTCTGGCCTTGGCCCAGCCAGACCAGCGACGGCTCGGTGTAACCCCAGCCGACCAGTCGCGGCGCAGTGCAGCCCCGGGCAACGGCAAGGCGCGTGGCTTCATCCACGGCGGCGGTGCTGGGCCAAAGGGCGGGCACGCGCGCCAGTCCAGCGAACAGACCCATATGCAGCGCCGCCCCGGTCAGCACAGACCACAGCACCAGCGCCGCAAAGCGTTGCTGCCACAGCGCCACCGCGGCAGCAGCGGCTGCAAGGGTTGCGCCTGTCATTCCAAGGCCCAGCGGCAGCAGCGCGGATGCGCCGGCCCCGCTGCTGAACGCCCCCCACAGCGCCGCGCCACCCAGTGCCAGACCGGGCAGCAGCGCCAGCGTCGCCGCCGCCCGCAGCACCCGGCCCCCAGCGGCCAGACCGGCGGGGGCGTGCAGGGCAGCCAGCAGCGCCAGCGCCGGCAGCATCGGCAGGGTGTAGTGCAACAGCTTGGTCGGCACCGCCTCGAACACCAGCCATGACGGGATCAGCCAGGCCAGCAAGAACACCGTCGCGGCGTCGCGCCGGGCATGCCACAGCCTTGGCAGGGCCAAGATCAGAACCGCCGTGGCGGGCCAAAGGGTCAAAACGGTGGCAAGCGCATGGGTGCCGGGGGGGGCACCCTTGCCCTCTTGCCCCGCGGCCATCTTGGGCAACAGATCGGCGCCCATCGAACCTGCCCAGAACGCGCCGCCGGTCTTGATGGTGATGGCGATGACCCAAGGCAGCACCAGCGCCAGTGCCAGCACAATCGGCCCGCGCCGGGCCAAGGGCTGCATCCACAGCGCCTTGCGCTGCCACAGCGACAGCACCAGCACCGTGAATCCCGGCACCAACAGCGCCATCGGCCCCTTGATCAGCACGCCCACGCCAAGCGCGCCCCAGAATGCATAGGCCAGCCACGCTGCCGGAGGCCGTGTCGCCGTCCAAAGCCGGGCCAGAACCGCCTGCGTGGCAAGGATGCTGGCCAAGAGCGCCGCGTCGGTCTTGGCAATCCTTGCCTCGCCGCCGATCACCAGCGTGGCGGCAAACAGCACCGCCGCCACCAGCGCAGGCCCGGCCCCGACCAGCGGCAGGCCGATGGCCGCCACCAGCACCACCGCCAGAACCGCGCCGATCAGCGAGGGCAGGCGATAGACCCAAAGCGGCGCCTGATCGCCCTGACCGCTGATCGCCACCGCCGCAGATTGCAGCCAGTAGATGCCCACCGGCTTTTTGTGGCGCGGTTGATCCTGAAACCGGATATCGACCAGATCGCCGCTTTGCATCATCTGACGGCTGGCCTGCACAAAGCGCGCCTCATCGCGATCGGTGACCGGAAGGCTGGCAAAGCCGGGCAGAAACACCACCAAGGCAAACAGCGCCACCGCCAGCATCAGAAGCCAAGGCCGTGCCCGGGCGATGGCACCCAACCGTTGCCCCAGATGCGCCACTGCGGTCACGGCTTGCGCCTCGCGCTTGTCCGATTGCGGCACCACGACCACGCCCGACAGCACCTTGATCTGCCACCACAGCGCTTTGGACCGTTCAGGCAGGTGTGCCATAGCCTGCCGGGCGGCAAGCAGCAGGTCTTGCGGCGGGCAGGCAAGGCGGGCCGAACCGATGTTCAGCACGCGATACAATGCAAGGGCGACAAATCCCGCGAACAGGGTGGAAAATACTGCATCGCTTAGGAAATGCCGGCCCAAGGCCATGCGCAGCAGGGAAACCAGCGTGACAAAAGCCATCGCCGCAGCAATCGCCCATGTCTTGCCGCGCGCCGACAGATGCGGCCACAGCCAGACGGTCAGGCACAAGCCCCAGGTCGCGGCCAGTGCCACCTCGCCCGAGGTGAACGAGCAGTTCGAGGCACATTCATCGCCCACCTGCCACGGCGGGGTGAAGGAACGGCTGCCGCCAAACTCGGTCACGGTTTCCGGCCGCGCCCGCCCTACGTGCGATTTCAGGATCACATTGACGATCACCCCCGGCACCAGCACCAGCGCAAGGCCAAAAAACGCCGCCAGCCGTTGCCACTCGGCCGCCAGCCGTCCGCGCGCGGCCAGCACCAGCGAGGTGGCGATGGTCAGGAAGGTGCCAAGCTCCATGATCGTGCGCAGGGTTGCGTTCAGCGTGGGCAGCACACCCGCCTTGGCGATGAAATGCCCGCTGTCATCGGTCAGCGCGCGGGATAAGGCAAGGTCTATTCCCGGCCATGTGGCAAACAGGGTTTGCGCCAGCACGGTCACCGCCAGAAGCGCGATGGTCAGTCGGGTGAACAACGGGTCCGTCACGGCGCGCCTTTGGCAAGCAGACAGGTTGGGTCAGGTAGCGCAATCAGGTCAAGGCTTTGGCCCTGATACTGGCCCGGGCCGGGCCGCAGTTGCGCGGCGGGCAGGGCTGTGGGGCAGGGCAGCGGGGCCCCCATGCGTTGCAGCACAAGAACCGGGGCGGGGTCCAGACCGGGCTGAAACGGCTGCTTCAATTCCCAATGGTTGGCGGGGCGCGCGGGCGGTGGGATGGCCCGCACCTGCCACGGCTGACCCGTTGCGAACCACTCCAGATCGGCCAACAGGTCGCGGTCACGCGACACAATCGTGGCCGCCCCAAGCTGTGCGGCCTGTGCGGTCACCCAAGCGCCGACTACGTCATGGCCCATGTAGCGCGCCAGCAGCAAACGGCCGTCCGGCCTTTGCCATCCGGTCCCGATGACCTTGGCAACAGGGATCGCCAGCGTCACCGCCAAGGCAAGACCCAGCGACACCAGCGTCAACGCCCGGTGCTGCACCAGAACCCCGGCCGCAAGGATCACCCCCGGCACGATGAAGAGCACCGCCCAATTGGCCAGTGCCTTGCCGCCAAGTGCCTGCAAGGTGACAATCGCCAGCGGGGCGGCGGCCAGTGCTGCCAGACCGGCGGCATCACTGCCACGGGACGCGCGCGCCATCGCCCACAGACAGGCGGCAAACAGGATGGGGCCGATGACGACAAACTGCTCGGCCAGAAAGCGCAGCGCGGGCAGGGCCGAAAAAGCCCCGTCTGCCCCCGCGGGCTGCGCGGTATCGGCCAGATGCAGGAAGGTGACAAAGCCTTGCTGCGCCAGCCACAGCAGATGCGGAACCAGCATCAGAACCGCAACCACGACCGCCACCGCCAGATCGCGCGCCCGGACCCGCCAACCCGGTGCCAGCCATGCCGCAAGCGCCATGCCAAAGCTGGCATAGACCATCGCGTATTTCGACAAGAAGCCCAGACCCAGCGCCAGCCCCAGACCCAGCGCCCAGCCAAGCCCCGGTTCACCGCTGACCCTGCGCTGCGCCAGATGGTGTTGCGCCAGAAAGGCCAGTGCCGCCGCAAGCAACAGTGGTGTGTCGGTGGTGATCAGCGCCGATCCCAAGGCCACGGCGGGCGTGGTCAGGTAAAACACCGCCGCAAGCGCCGCAGCAGCCAGTGGCAGCAGCCGCAAGGCCAGCGCAAGCACCACCAAAGCCGTGGCCCCGTGCAGCAGGGGTGCTGCCAGCCGGACAGCCCAGATGCTGGTGCCGAACGCCTCGGTAAAGCCACGGATCAACCAGCCGATCAGCGGCGGTTTGGAATAGGCCCCAAAGGCAAGGTCCTGACCCCAGGCCCAGTATTGCGCCTCATCGGTGGAAAGCTGGGTGGCATCCAGCAAAGCCAGCGCCACGCGCCCCAAGGTCAGGACGGCAATCGCCAGCACCGCGACGAGGGGAAGCGAAATCGCTGCGGCCAGCGGTTCAGCCTTCGTGCGCATGGCGCAGCTTTTCGGTATGGATCAGCCACAGGTTGCGCATGTAGATCACCAGCCCGGTGGCTTGGCCCAAGATGAACACCGGATCCTTGCGCCACAGGGCATAGGTCAGCAAGACCACGCCACCGGCCAGAGAGAAATACCAAAAAGCCACCGGAATCACAGACTTGCGCTGCTTTTCTGAGACAAACCATTGCACGATGAAGCGCATGGTGAACATCAACTGCCCGGTCAGACCAACCATGACCCAGGCAAATTCACCCCAGTTTTCGACGTGCAGGGCAGACCAGAGAATTTCACGCATCGACAGGTTCCTTGGTGACGGGGGCGGGGGCATGAATTTCGGTCGGCAGAATGGTTTTTCGCCGCCGGATCAGCCAGGCCACCCCCACCAGATCCACCGCGCCCACCATGGCACGGCCCAGATTGCCGTATTTCGACCAGCCATGCAGCCGCGCGGCATGGGTCACATCCACATGCGCAACGGCCCAGCCATCGCGCGCAAACAGCGCGGGCAGATAGCGGTGCTGGTGGTTGAAGAACGGCAAGGCCAGAAAGGCATCGCGGCGAAACGCTTTCAGTCCACAGCCGGTATCGCGCGTGCCGTCGCTCAGCACCGCCGAGCGCAGCGCATTGGCAAAACGCGAGGCCATCCGCTTGGACCACGTATCGCGCCGCCCGACACGTTGGCCGGCCACCAGACCCAGACGCGGGTCGGCGGCGGGGTTCAGCAAGGGGGCCAACAATAGCGGCAGGTTTTCCGGCGGGTTTTGCCCGTCACCATCCAGCGTGGCAATGATCGGGGCCCGCGCTGCAAGAACCCCGGAATGCACCGCCGCAGACTGGCCGCCCGACTGCGCATGCCCGATCAGGCGCACCTCGGGCGCCTCGGCCATCAGGCCCAGGATCACGGTCCGCGTGTCATCGCCGGACCCGTCATCGACCAGAACAATCTCATAGCGGGCAATGGGCGCAAGGGCTGTGCGCATTTTTTGCACCAAGGGTGCGATATTTTGTGCCTCATCTTTCAGGGGCACCACGATGCTGACATCCGGTGCCGGTGTTGCAGAGGTGGATGCGGGCAGCGTGACCATTGGCACAATCGCATCAAGGGTGGCCGTCGTGCGGTGCAAGGTCATTCATCTGTCTCCTTCAGGGCGTTTGACACGGACCTGTAACGGATTCACGAAACCCTATAAGCTGCTATCGGATTTTTGCAAGGCGTAGCGACAGGGGCAGCCTGCCAGACGGCAACCGAGCGCCACCCGTGGCAGCGTAGCCGGGCTTCTGGCCGTCCTTTACGCCTATAATCAGTATTATGTCATACCAACGGCATTCCTGCGATGCGATATATTCAATACTTGTGATGTATCAAAGGCTCGGCTATGCAAAAGGCCCGCAGGCGGAGCGCATGATGAGACGGTATTTCCCTATCCTTGACTGGGCGTCGACCTATGACAAGCCCACGCTGATGAGCGACTTGCTGGCGGCGATGATCGTCACCATCATGTTGATCCCGCAATCGCTGGCCTATGCGCTGTTGGCAGGACTTCCGGCCGAGGTCGGACTTTACGCCTCGATCGCACCGCTGATCCTTTATGCGGTGTTCGGCACCTCGCGCACGCTGGCGGTGGGTCCGGTGGCGGTTGCCAGTCTGATGACGGCGGCCGCTGTGGGTGAGCTGGCCACGCAAGGCACGCCGGAATACCTCAGTGCGGCGATTGCGCTTGCCGTCTGTTCGGGCCTGATGCTGCTGATCATGGGGTTGTTGCGACTGGGGTTTGTTGCCAACTTCCTTAGCCATCCGGTGATTTCAGGCTTTATCAGCGCCTCGGCGGTGCTGATTGCCGTGGGTCAGTTGCCCAGCATTCTGGGTATCCGCGCCCCCGGTCAGACCCTGCCCGAGATTTTGCATGGCATCTTTGGCAACCTTCACAGCACGAATGGCTGCACCTTGCTGATCGGCGTCGCGGCAACCGGTTTTCTGTTCTGGTCGCGCTCTCGGCTGAAAGGCGCCTTGTTGCGCTATGGTATCGCCCCGGTGACGGCGGGTGTGCTGGTGCGGGCGGCGCCGGTGGCGGCGGTCGCGCTGACCACGCTGGTGGCCTACGGCTTTGGCTTGCAGGCACAAGGCGTGGCCGTTGTTGGTGACATCCCGTCGGGTCTGCCGGTGCCGTCCCTGCCCTCGCTTGACCCGGCACTTTGGCAGGCGATCTTGCTGCCGGCGGCGCTTATTTCCCTGGTGGGCTATGTCGAAACCGTGTCGGTGGCGCAAACGCTGGCCGCCAAACGTCGGCAGCGGATTGACCCCGATCAGGAATTGGTGGCGCTGGGGGTTTCAAACATTGGTGCCGGTCTGTCGGGCGGCTTTCCGGTCACCGGCGGGTTTTCCCGGTCGGTGGTGAACTTTGACGCCGGGGCCGAAACCCCGGCCGCAGGGGCCTATACGGCGGTCGGCATGGCGCTGGCCACGCTGTTTCTGGCGCCTTTGCTGTATCATCTGCCCAAGGCCACGCTGGCCGCAACCATCATCGTGGCGGTTCTGGGCCTGGTCGATCTGCACGCCCTGCGCCGGACATGGGTGGCAAACCGGGCCGATTTCGCCGCGATGGCGGCAACCATTGCGCTGACTCTGTTGGCGGGGGTTGAAATTGGCATTGCCGCTGGCGTGGGCTTGTCAATTCTGCTGCATCTTTACCGCACCTCGCGCCCGCATGTGGCGGTGATCGGTCAGGTGCCCGGAACCGAGCATTATCGCAACATAAAGCGTCACCGCGTTGTCACCACACCGGATGTTCTGGCGTTGCGGGTGGATGAGGCGCTGTATTTCCCCAATGCGCGGTTTCTGGAAGACACGGTTCTGGGCGGAGTGGCCGAAGACAAGCGCATTCGCCATGTCGTGCTGAATTGCGTTGCGGTGAATGATGTCGACAGCAGCGCGATTGAAAGCCTTGAGGCGATCAACACGCGGCTGAAGGATTCCGGCGTCAAACTGCATCTGGCCGATGTGAAGGGTCCGGTGATGGACCGTCTGCGCCGCACCCATTTCATCGACGATCTGACCGGCGCGGTGCATATGACCATGTATGATGCCATGCTGGCCCTTGCGCCCGAAGCCACCAAAGCCACCAGTGCCCTGCCCCGCATCGAAACGCTGAGAGCGTAGAGTGATCCGGCAAGCCCGCCAGGACACCATGAAAGCCATGGCCAACCCAGGCCTGAGTCGGGGATCGTCCGCGCGAGCGCGGCCGTGGGTTGCAGATTGAGGCATGACAGCAACCGGAACCACTTAAATTCTGTCGTCATGAGGTAGCTTTTGACCGGGCGATCAGATTCCGGTTACATGCAAAACGGGGGCGAAAACACCTGGGATACACTGCATAACGTATTGGGGATCGCTATGTCGGCAGTCTTGCCGCTGATTTGTCGTATGGCCGAAGGGACGACGATTGACGAGGTCTGGGGCCATGCCGTTACATTCTATGCCGACATCGGCTTTTCTCGAATGAATTACGGCCACACCCGGTTCTTTCACCAAAGCAATGTCGGGGATCCGGATGACGCCATCTTCCTGACCACTGGAGATGCCAATTATGAGCGGTTCTTCTTTCACAACGGCTTTTACACCCGCACCCCGATTTATCGCTGGGCCTTGACACATTCCGGGGCCTGCACGTGGAAATGGGTCAACGATGCCTATGAGGCGGGGAAGTTGACGCCGGAAGAATCAGATGCTGTCCGCCAGAATGCCGCGCATGGCGTCACTGCCGGGATTTCGGTCAGCTTTCCGGAATCCTCGACCCGGTCGAAGGGCGCGCTTGGGCTGATCGCCGACCCCGGCATCGGGCATGATCAGGTCGATGCAATCTGGAAGACCCGTCAGCATGAGATTCTGGCCGTCGCCCATGCCATGCACCTGAAAATCATCACCCTGCCCCAGCATGCCGCAAAGCGCAGCCTGACCGAACGGCAGCGTCAGGCGCTGGAATGGGTGGCCGATGGCAAGACCACCCAGGACGTGGCGATTCTGATGGGGGTATCGGCGGCCATGGTCGAAAAGCACCTGCGCCTTGCCCGCGAAGCGCTGCAAGTGGAAACGACGGCGCAAGCTGTTGCAAAGGCTTCGCTTTTGAACCTGATCTTCCCCCCTGTCGTCAAAAGCCACAGGGTAGGGAATTCCTGACTTACGTGACGTCAATTCTTAACTTATTTTTAACTTGTTCCGTGAGTGGTGACCTTCTGGGTTGGAACAGCAAGTGGCAAGCGATGCATTTTCATCGTGTCTGCCACCTGTTTTTGTTGAAAGGGACTGTCCCCGTCCCTTGCTTTGTGTGGCTGTCGGTTGGGTGAATTATCGGTCAAGCCGACAGAAGTGTGTGCCTGAGCCCGATCCTTATCCCCAAGGAAATCGGTGCCATAATGAAACGGTGCGTCCCTGGGGGCGCACCGTTTTTCTTTGGTCACCCGGCAAAAAAAAGGGCGACCCGAAGGCCGCCCCCAGCCGAGCAGATGATCCCGGGCTCAGCCCTGAACCATCTTCGCCACTTCGGCGGCGAAATCCTCTTCTTTCTTCTCGATGCCTTCGCCCACGGCGACGCGGGCATAACCCACGATCTCGACCCCGGCTTCCTTGGCCGCCTGTTCGACGGTCAGATCGGGGTTGATCACAAAGGCCTGACCCAGCAGCGTGTTCTCGGCCAGAAACTTCTTCATCCGGCCCGGAATGATGTTCTGGTGGATCACGTTCTCGGGCTTCGGCTTGGCCGAGGTTGCGTTTTCTTCCAGCGCCTTGGCGGTCTGCACGGTCAACTCACGCTCGACCAGTGTCGGGTCCATCGTCGCTTCGGACAGCGACAGCGGCGCGGTTGCGGCGATGTGCATGGCAAACTGCTTGCCGATGGCCTGGGCCTTGTCTTCCGGGCCATTCAACGCCACCAGAACACCAATCTTGCCCATGCCTTCGGCCGCCGCGTTGTGGACATAAGACACAACGGTGCTGCCTTCCAGAATGTGCATCCGGCGGAAGGTCATGTTTTCGCCAATGCGGGCGATGGCTTCCTGAATCACTTCTTCGACCGTCTTGCCGTTCAGATGTGCGGCCTTGACGACCTCGACCGAATCGCCGGTGGTCAGGGCGACGTTTGCCACATCCCGCACCAGCGCCTGAAAGTCGGCGTTCTTGGCGACAAAGTCGGTTTCCGAGTTGATCTCGACAGCCACGCCGCGGCCATTGGTGACGGCCACGCCAACCAGACCTTCTGCGGCAACACGATCCGCCTTCTTGGCAGCTTTCGCCAGGCCCTTGGTGCGCAGCCAGTCAACGGCGGCCTGCATGTCGCCCGCGACCTCGGTCAGCGCCTTCTTGGCATCCATCATCCCTGCGCCGGTCGATTCGCGCAGTTCCTTTACCATCGCAGCGGTAATTGTCATGGTCGGTCTCCTGATATCCAGTGCACTGAGTTTGGCGGGGGTTATCCCCCCGCCATGTCACAAAACGACGACAGCCGATCAGGCGTCGATGTCCGCGTCTTCGGCGGCGGCGTCAGTGGCAACGGCCTCTTCGACCGGGGCCTCTTCCAGCGCGCCCAGATCAACGCCAGCCGCCCCCATCTGCGCCGTCATGCCATCAAGGGCTGCCCGGCTGATCAGGTCGCAATACATCGCAATTGCACGGGCGGCGTCGTCATTGCCGGGGATCACATAGTCCACACCCTTGGGCGAGCAGTTGGTATCCACCACGGCCACAACCGGAATGCCCAGCTTGTTGGCCTCCAGAATGGCAAGGTCTTCCTTGCCCACATCGATGATGAATATCAGATCCGGGGTGCCGCCCATTTCGCGGATGCCGCCCAGCGACGCTTGCAGCTTGCCCTGCTCGCGTTCCATGTTCAGGCGCTCTTTCTTGGTCAGACCTTCGGCACCGTTGGCCAGCTTTTCGTCAAACTGTTTCAGGCGCTGAATCGACTGCGACACGGTTTTCCAGTTGGTCAGCGTGCCACCCAGCCAGCGGTGGTTCATGTAGAACTGTGCACAACGCTCGGCAGCGTCGGCGATCGGCTTTTGCGCCTGACGCTTGGTGCCGACAAACAGGATGCGGCCGCCCTTGGCCACGGTGTCGCGCACCACTTTCAGCGCCTGATCCAGCATCGGCACGGTCTGCGTCAGGTCGATGATGTGAATGCCGTTGCGGTCGCCGTAGATGTATTGACCCATCTTCGGGTTCCAGCGTTGGGTCTGGTGACCGTAGTGAACGCCAGCTTCCAAAAGCTGACGCATGGTGAAATCGGGGAGCGCCATGTCCATTATCCTTTTCCGGTTTGCGCCTCGGCGGATGATTTCAGGGCAATGCCCCAACCGGTGGACCATTCGGGATGTCTCCCCGAAATGGCCCGCATCCGCCTGTGAAGTGGCGTGTCCCTACCCCGCGTCCTGTCGCTTTGCAAGGGCGCAGAGTGGCTGGCGGCGCAGAAAGCCGGGCGATTTTTGACAAATCGGCGGTGTCCGCACCAGTCTGGCGTCAGCGCAGGGCCTGATTTTGCACTTTCACGCCCGGCGCGTCCTTGCCTTTGGGATAGACCAAGCCCGCCGAGATGACCAGCTTGGCCGCGTCTTCGACCGACATGTCCAGAAAGATCACGTCCTTTTCGGCGACATACAGCAGAAATCCCGACGTCGGGTTCGGCGTCGTTGGCACGAACACCGAGATCACGTCCGTGACCCCTCTCAGGTTCATCTTGGCCTCCAATTCACCCTTGGCGCGGGTTGACACAAAACCGATCGCCCAGATGTTTTCCTTCGGGTATTCGATCAGGCAGGACCGCTCAAAGCTTTGCTCGCTTTGCGAGAACACGGTTTGCGCAATCTGCTTCAGCCCGTTGTAGATCGACCGCACCACCGGCATCCGGTCCACCAGACGTTCGGCCCAGTTGATCAACGACCGCCCGATCAGACCCTTGGCGACCCAGCCGATCACGACGGTGAAGACCAAAAACACGATGACACCGACACCGCGCAACGGAAACGCCGCGTCTGGACCGAACCATTGCCGGATCAAAGCTTCGGGCTTCCATGGGCCGGGGATCAGCGGCAAGATCCAGCCGTCGATCCAGCCGATCACGGTCCAGATCAGATAGATCGTCAATCCGATCGGCAGAATGACGACAAGCCCCGTCAGGAACGAGGCGCGGATCTTGGCAAACAGGCCGGGTCGCTTCTGGTTCTGGGTCGGCTCTGACATGATCCCTCTCAAACTGAAGACGGAATATGCGGCAATTGTGACAATCGCAATGCACCAGCATCACGCGGGACCGCAAATTCTCGGCACTGCGGCGTAAAGCGGCGTCGCTCAGTCCTGTGCGGCCATTTCGCGGGCAATGGCCGCCGCCAGACGGGCATTGTTCAATACCAGCGATATGTTGGCGGTCAGTGACCGGCCTTGCGTTATCTCATACATCCGGTCCAGCAGGAATGGCGTCACCATCTTGGCCGAGATCCCTTGTGCCTGCGCCTCGCGCAGCGCGGCCTCGATCACCGGGGTAATCTCGTCAGAAGGGATTTCCGCCTCGACCGGGATCGGGTTTGCCACCAACTGCCCGCCGGGCAGCCCCAGTCGTGCGCGCATCAGGTGGGCCGCGGCGATCTGGGCGGCGCTGTCCATCCGAAGCGGCGACGCAAGCCCCGAGGACCGTGACCAGAACGCCGGAAAATCGTCCTGCCCGAAGGTGATGACCGGCACACCATGGGTTTCCAGCACCTCCAGCGTCTTGGGCAGGTCCAGAATCGCCTTGGCCCCCGCCGCCACCACCGTTACCGGGGTGGCCGCCAGTTCCAGCAGGTCAGCCGAGATGTCGAAGGTGGTTTCTGCCCCGCGATGCACCCCGCCGATGCCGCCGGTGGCAAAGACGCGGATGCCCGCCAGATGGGCGCAGATCATCGTGGCCGCCACCGTGGTGGCCCCCATCGCCCCGGTCACAAGGCAGGCCGCCAGATCGGCGCGCGACAGTTTTGCCACGTCCTGCGCCTGACCCAGCTGGTCCAACTGATTCTGTGTCAGGCCGATGCAGATCTGTCCGCCCATGATGGCAATGGTCGCGGGCACCGCCCCTGCGGCCCTGACCCCGTCTTCCACCGCGCGGGCGGTTTCCACGTTTTGCGGAAACGGCATGCCGTGGGTGATGATGGTGGATTCCAGTGCCACGATGGCGCGGCCCTCGGCACGGGCCTGCGCCACTTCGGGGCCAAGGTTAAGGGGAAGGCTCATGATCCGATCTCTCCTGAAACATGGTCAGCCGCGGCGCGCAGCGCCATGGTCAACGCCTCGGCACGTGCGGCACCGCGCGCCTCGGCCACGATATGCGCGGCCATGAAGGTATCGCCCGCCCCGGTCACGCGGGTGACCAGCACCGGCGGCGGGTGGCCGGTGATGACGCCCTGCCCGCGCCTGCCATCGGCAACCAAGCGCCCGCCATCGGTGACCAGCACCCGTGCCGCGCCGAGGGCCAACAGCGCCGTTGCCGCCTCTGCCGCGCCGGCAAACCGCGCCTTGGCGATCAGTCCGGCCTCTTCAAGGTTGACGTAAAGCGTGGCCCTCGGATGGTCCAGCAGTGGCACCAGCCGCTCGGCCTTGCCGGGGCTGGCCGCTGCCAGTCGCAAATCGGCGCAGGCAAACAACGGCGAGCGGGCAATGTCCGACAGCAAGGCCCCGGTCAGGTTGCCATCCAGCGCAATCAGCCCGGCAAACGGCGCTTCGGCCGACCCCAGCCTGCCATCCCCCAGCGCTGCAATCACCCTCTCGCCCGCCAGTTCCAGCGAATGGGCGTCGGCCACGGCGGCAATCAGGCCGTTCGCGCCCTCGATCGCCATGTAGCAGTCGGTTGGCAGATCGTCCGACCGATAGACATGGGTGCAGTCCAGCCCCATCCGCAGGCAGGCGGCGAGCAGATCATCACCCTCGCCGTCGCGCCCGATGACACCCAGCAGCGCCGGGCGCAGGCCAAGGCGCGACAGCGTCATCGCGATGTTCAATGCCACCCCGCCGGGGTTACGGGTGATCCGCCCCGGCACATCCGACCCCAGCCGCAGTGCCGATGGCGCGCGACCGATGATGTCCCAATGGACCGATCCGATGCAAAGAATATCGCTCATGCGCGCGTTCTGGCGCAGGCCTACAGCGCCGTCCAGCCGCCATCGACCGAAATCGTGGTGCCCGTCACCTGCGCAGCCGCATCCGAGCACAGATAGACCGCCGTGCCGCCGATCTGTTCCACCGTGGCGAACTGTCGGCTGGGCTGACGCTCCAGCATCACCTCGCGGATCACGGTGTCGCGGTCCATATTGTGGGTCTTCATCTGGTCGGGGATCTGCGCCTCGACCAGCGGCGTCAGCACATAGCCGGGGCAGATGGCGTTGGCGGTGATGCCCTGGCCCGCACATTCAAGTGCTGTGACCTTGGTAAAGCCGACGATGCCATGCTTGGCCGCGACATAGGCCGATTTGAACGGGCTGGCGGTCAGCCCGTGCGCCGAGGCGATGTTGACCACCCGGCCCCAGCCCTTGGCGCGCATCATCGGCAGGGCAACAGCCGTGGTGTGAAATGCCGATGTCAGGTTGATGGCAAGGATCGCGTCCCATTTGGCCACCGGAAAGCCTTCAATCGGGGCGACGTGCTGGATGCCGGCGTTGTTGACCAGAATATCGCAGGCGCCGGCCTGTTCGATCAGGCGGCGGCAGTCGTCGCCTTTGGACATATCCGCCGCGATATAACGCACGGCCACGCCATGCCGGGCGGCGATGCTGGCTGCAAGCGCGTGATCCTCATCCCGGTCGGTAAAGCTGTTGATCACCAGATCGGCACCGGCGCGCGCCAGTTCCTCGGCCACGCCCAACCCGATGCCGGAATTGGACCCGGTCACCACCGCCGTCTTACCCTTCAGGATCATCTTCGCCCCCCTGCTGTCTTTGCGTCAGACTACATGCTGCAAGCGCAAAGGACAGGAAAAAGGCTTCGCGAAATGCCAAAAAAAACGCCAGCACGAAGCTGGCGTTAAGTTATTGAGGCAGGTTTCATACAGGCAAGAAACCTATCGAGCAGTAACGCCTTTATACGCCTCCTTCCGCCGGGGGCCAAGTTAAAAGTTTGAAAAGGCACGAAAGCCTGCGTAGCGTGGGGCCCAAGAAACCAAGGCCACGGGGGATTGTTGCCAAAATGAGACCGGATTTTTTCCACAAGGCAGCGGCTTTCGCACTGGCCATGGCGCTGGTTTTCGCGGCATCGGCGGGTCTGGGGCAAAGCGGTGATTCCCCCAGCCATGGCATAGCTATGTATGGCACCCCGGCCCTCCCCCCGGATTTTGTGTCACTGCCGCAGGTGAACCCCGACGCCCCCAAAGGCGGCAAGATCATCTTTGGCGCGTCCGGCAGTTTTGACTCGATGAACCCGTTCATCCTGAAGGGGCGCGCGCCAGCCGGTCTTTCGGCGATGACGGTCGAGACGCTGATGGGCCGATCCTACGACGAACCCTTCACGCTTTACGGTCTTTTGGCCGAATCGATCACCACCGATGCCGCCCGCAGCTATGCCGAATTCACCCTGCGCGAGGCGGCCCGATTCTCGGACGGATCGCCGGTCACGGTGGAAGACGTGATCTGGTCGTTTGAAACTCTGGGCACCCTTGGCAACCCGCGCTATCACGGCGCGTGGAAAAAGATCGGCAAGATCACCCAGACCGGACCCCGTTCCGTTCGCTTTACATTCAACGTGCTGGACCGCGAATTGCCGCTGATCCTTGGCCTGCGCCCGATCCTGCAAAAGGCGCAATGGCATGGCAAGGCGTTTGATGACAGCACGCTGGAGGTGCCCATCGGCTCTGGCCCCTACACCGTTGGCGCTTTCGAGGCCGGGAAATACATAACTTACGTCAAGAACCCCGACTGGTGGGGTCGCGACCTGCCGTTCAACCGCGGTCAGCACAACTTCGACGAGGTGCGCTATGATTATTTCGGCGATGGCGGCGTGGTGTTCGAGGCGTTCAAGGGCGGGCTGATCACCAGCTTTCGCGAAACCAACCCGGCCAAATGGGCCAGCGTCTATGACTGGCCCGAGGTGGCGTCGGGAGAGATCGTGAAATCCGAGATCCCGCATCAGCGCCCATCGGGGATCGAAGGCTTTGTGATGAACACCCGCCGCCCGCTGTTTGCCGATTGGCGCGTGCGTGAGGCGATGATCCATGCCTTCAACTTTGAATTGGTGAACCAGACGCTGAACGGCGGTGCAAACCCACGCATTCAAAGCTATTTCGGCAACGCGCCGCTGGGGGCGCCCCCCGGCACGCCTGCGACTGGCAAGGTTCTGGCGCTGCTGGAGCCGTTCAAGGACAGCCTGCTGCCCGGCGCATTGGAAGGCTATGCCGTGCCGGTGGGGGACGGGTCGGAAGCCAACCGCAAGAACATTCGTGCCGCGACCAGACTGCTGGAGGAGGCAGGCTACCGCATTGACGCGGGTGTCTTGAAAGACCCAGGCGGCAAGCCGGTTGGTTTTGAGATCCTGCTGGTCAATGGGGCCAATGACATGATCGCCGCCGCCGACATCTATGTCGAAAGCCTGAAACGGCTTGGTATCGCGGCGCGCGTCACCACGGTGGATGACGCGCAATACAAACAGCGCACCAATGCCTATGACTTTGACATGACGCATTACATTCGCGGCCTGTCGCTGTCTCCGGGCAATGAGCAGATGCTGTATTGGGGCTCTGCCGGTGTCAGCGAACCCGGCACCCGCAACTGGATGGGCATGGCCTCGCCCGCTGCCGAGGCGATGATCACCGCCCTCTTGAACGCCCCCGATCAGGAAGGCTTTGTCGCCGCGACACAGGCACTGGATCGTGTGCTGACCACGGGTAGATATGTCGTTCCGATGTGGTATTCTTCTGTCTCGCGTCTGGCGCATCGCAAGGAGCTGAAGTTCCCCGCGCGCCTGCCGCTTTACGGCGACTGGACAGGTTTCCAGCCCGACGTCTGGTGGTATGAGCAGTAACAAGAAACGACAAAGACAGGCAAACCATGATGCGCAACGCACCCCTGATCGCGGTCCTGACCGCATTTCTGGCCCTATCCGGCTGTGCCACGATTGAAGGCGTGGGACGCGACATTTCCGGTGGCGCGAATCGAGTGTCGGGTTGGCTGAACTGACCCGACTCACCGCCGCCCCGTCACCCTCACCTGTCGGCCTTGACGCATGGGGCCAAGGCCACCCTCAACCCCAGCGCCTGCACCACCCGGGACCGCCATGATCAAGCTTGATATCTTTTCCGACCCGGTTTGCCCTTGGTGTTATATCGGCAAGACCAACCTTGACCGCGCGCTGGAAGCTGCCCCCGACCATCCGTTCGACATCGAATGGCACCCGTTCCAGCTTAACCCCGGCATGCCGCCCGAAGGCATGGACCGCGCCGCGTATCTGGAAGCCAAGTTCGGTGGCCAGATGGAGGCGGTGAAGGTCTATGCAACCGTCGACAAGGCCGCCCGCGACGCCGGGCTGGAAATCGACTTTGCCCGCATCACCCGCATGCCCAACAGCCTGAACGCCCACCGTCTGATCCACTGGGCCGGGCTGGAGGGGCGTCAGACCGCCATCGTCTCAGCCCTGTTCCGCGCCTATTGGCGCGACGGGCGCGATATCGGCGATGCCACGACGCTGGCCGACATCGCGCAGGCCAGCGGCATGGACCGCGCCCTGACCCTGCGCCTGCTGGCCAGCGATGCCGATGCCGACGATCTGCGCGCCCGCGACCTGCATGCCCGCCAACGCGGGGTGACGGGCGTGCCCTGCTTCATCATCGCCAACCAATATGTCGTGACCGGCGCGCAACCGCCGCAGGTCTGGGCCAATGTGATCGCCGAGTTGCGCGCGGCTCAGAACGGCAACACGCCGTCCTGATCCAGGGCCAACGGCTTGACCGCAAGCAGCGGCTGATCGTCGTTCAGGTCGAACACGAACACATGCACCGCGCCGCCTGCCAGCGTGACGCGGCAAAACACCCGCTCGGGGTCAAACTCTGCCGGGCAGGTATCCACATCCTCATGTGTAACGGCTGCCTCGAACACCTCATAGGTCAGCACGCCACCGGGCAGATAGGCCACATCCTGCGCCACCGCCGTCGCCCCATCGGCATCACAGGCCGTTGCAACGCCCCCGACGCAGAACAGAACCGCCGCAATTCCAAACATCTTCATATCCCGACTCCTTTTATCAACAATGGCGGGATACATCAGAAAGATAGTCTGTCAATGCTCTGGCGACGCTGCGGCGGGCATGCTAACGGCATGGCGAAAGGACACCCCCACATGTCAACAGCCATCCGCCAACCGCAGGCGCCTGGTCAGGTCGAGTTCATCGCCCTGATCGCCATGCTTTTTGCCACCATCGCCTTTTCCATCGACTCGATGCTGCCCGCCCTGCCCGAGATCGCGGCCGAGTTGACCCCCGATTTTCCCAACAAGGCGCAACTGATCCTGACCAGTTTCGTCTTTGGCATGGGCCTTGGCACGCTGTTTGCCGGGCCGCTGTCCGACAGCTTTGGCCGCAAGACGGTGATCGTGGCGGGGGCCGTGCTGTATTGCATCGGTGCCCTGATCGCCTATGTCGCGCCCAGCCTTGAAACCATGCTGGCGGCGCGCGTCATTCAGGGGCTTGGGGCGGCGGGGCCGCGGGTTGTGGCGCTTGCTTTGGTGCGCGACGTGCATTCCGGGCCGAAAATGGCGCGCATCGTCAGCTTTGCCATGATGATCTTCACCCTTGTCCCCGCCGCCGCCCCCTTGATGGGCAGCGTCATCATCGCGGGTTTTGGCTGGCGCAGCATCTTTCTGGCCTTCCTTGGCTTTTCGGCGGTCTCGATGCTGTGGCTGACCCTGCGCCAGCCCGAGACCCTGGCCCCCAAGGATCGCCGCCCGTTTCGCGCAGCACCCCTGTGGGCAGCACTGGTCGAGGTGGTGTCGCATGCCAATATCCGCCGGTCGATTGCCGCGCAAACCCTTGGCTTTGCGGCCTTGTTCGGCACCCTGTCGTCGACCCAGCAGTTGTTTGACCAGACCTATGGCCGGGGGGACAGTTTTCCGCTGTATTTCGCGCTGATCGCGCTGATCGCCGGGTCATCGTCGTTTCTCAACGCCTCGCTGGTGATGCGGCTTGGCATGCGGCGGCTGATCCGCACCGCCTTTGCTGCCCAAACCGTGCTGTCGGCTGGCTTTGCCCTGGCGTTTGCGCTGTCGATCTGGCCCGAGGGCACGGCGTTCTACGCCTATCTGATCTGGACCATCGGCGTGTTCTTCATGGCCGGCATGACCATGGGCAACCTGAATGCCATGGCGCTGGAGCCCGTCGGCCACATCGCCGGCATGGCCGCCAGCGTCATTGGCGCGCTGTCCACCGTGCTGTCGGTTATGTTTGCGGTGCCGGTGGGCCTTGCCTATAACGGCACGCCCTTGCCGCTGATGATCTCGGTCATCGCGTTCGCCGCTCTGGCGCTGTGGGTGATGCGGCGGGCGTAGGCGCCACCCCGTCCCCACGTGGCCCCCTCCCCCCCCCGTGGGGAGGGATGGGGTGGGGGGCACCCGGCAAGTTACCCCTTTGGCCGCACGACCTTTTCCGCCAGGTCGCGGGCGATGGCGAAGGCGCCCTTGATGCGGTCGGCGTCGGATTTCCAGTCGCGCAGCAGCACGATCTTGTTGCCTTGCACCCGTGCGCCCACCCCTTCGGCCTTGATGAAATCGACCAAGCCCGCCGGATTGGCGAACTTGTCATTGTGAAACTGGATCGTCGCGCCCTTCGGCCCGGCATCAATGCGGCTGATCCCCGCCCGCTTGGCCATCGCCTTGATCCGCACGATCAGCATCAGGGTGTTGACCTCTTTCGGAAGCGCGCCGAAGCGGTCGATCAACTCGGCGGCAAAGCCCTCAAGCTCGACTTTCGTCGTCAACCCCGACAAGCGCCGATACAGGCCCAGCCGCACGTCCAGATCCACCACATAATCTTCGGGGATCATCACCGGCAGACCAAGGTTCAACTGCGGCGACCACTGGTCATCAATCGGGGCCAGACCGTTGATCTCGCCCGATTTGATCTTGGCAATCGTGTCTTCCAGCATCTGCTGATACAGTTCATAGCCGACCTCGGTGATATGGCCCGACTGTTCCTCGCCCAAGAGGTTACCCGCACCGCGCAGGTCAAGGTCATGGCTGGCAAGGTTGAAGCCGGCGCCAAGGCTGTCCAGCGAGGCCAGCAGTTTCAACCGCTTCTGCGCCTGCGGTGTCAGCGGCGCGCGGGGCTTGGTGGTCAGGTAGCAATAGGCCCGCGTCTTTGACCGCCCCACCCTGCCCCGGATCTGGTAAAGCTGGCTTAGCCCGAACATATCGGCGCGGTGGATGATCATCGTGTTGGCGGTCGGGATATCCAGGCCCGATTCCACGATGGTGGTGGCCAAGAGCACATCATACTTGCCATCGTAAAACTGGTTCATCCGGTCATCCAGATCCCCGGCGGCAAGCTGACCGTGCGCCACCACATGGCTGACTTCCGGCACATGGGTTTTCAGGAACTCCTCGACCACATGCAGGTCAGAGATCCGCGGCACCACATAAAACGACTGCCCGCCGCGGAAGCGTTCGCGCAGCAGCGCCTCGCGGATGGTGATGCTGTCGAACTCGGACACATAGGTGCGGATCGCCAAGCGATCGACCGGCGGTGTGGCGATGATCGAGAGATCCCGCACGCCGGTCAGCGACAGTTGCAAGGTGCGCGGAATGGGGGTCGCGGTCAGGGTCAGGACGTGGACCTCGGAGCGCATTTCCTTCAGCCGTTCCTTGTGGGTCACGCCGAAATGCTGTTCCTCGTCGATGATCATCAGGCCAAGGTTCTTGAATTTCACCGACTTGGCCAGCAGGGCGTGGGTTCCCACCACGATATCCACCGTGCCCGCCGTCATCGCCTCACGCGTGGCATTGGCATCCTTTGCATTCACAAAACGCGACAATGGCTTGATCGTTATGGGAAATCCGCGAAACCGCTCGACAAAGCTGCGGTAATGCTGGCGGGCCAGCAGCGTGGTCGGGCAGATCACCGCCACCTGCATGCCAGACAGGGCCGCGACAAAGGCCGCGCGCATCGCGACCTCCGTCTTGCCGAAACCCACGTCACCGACAATCAGCCGGTCCATCGGGCTGCCCTTTTCAAGGTCCGCCACCACATCGGCAATCGCCGCCAACTGGTCATCGGTTTCCTGATAGGGAAAGCGCGCGGCAAAGGCCTCCCAGATGCTGTGGGGGGCTTCCAGAATGGGGGCATGGCGCAACGCGCGTTCTGCCGCGATCCGCATCAGGCGCTCGGCAATGGCCTTGATGCGCTCTTTCAGCTTGGCCTTCTTGGCCTGCCACGCCCCGCCGCCCAGACGGTCCAGCAGCCCCTCTTCATGGCCATAGCGCGACAGCAGTTCGATGTTTTCAACCGGCAGGTAAAGCTTGGCGTTCTCGGCATATTCCAGCGCCACGCAGGCATGCGGTGCGCCAAGGGCGGTGATGGTTTCCAGCCCCAGATAGCGGCCCACGCCATGTTCGACATGCACCACCAGATCGCCCGGCGTCAGGGTATCAACCTCACGCAGAAAGTTTTCAGCCTTGCGCTTGCGTTTGGGCTTGCCGACCATCCGCTCGCCCAGCACGTCCTGTTCCGACACCACCGCCAGACCGGGCGCGACAAAGCCCGCCTCCAAGGCCCAGACCATGAGGAAAATCCCGCCCCGGCCTTCGGGCACATCGCGGATATCGCGGATGTGGCTCAGCCCGGTCAGACCGTGATCTTGCAGCAAGCCTCCCAGCCGTTCGCGCGCGCCTTCGGACCAAGAGGCCACCACCACCTGACGGTCTTCACGCAAAGCGCGAAGATGGTCGGCAAAGGCCCCGAAAAGGCTGATGTTTTCCACCTGCCGTTCCGGCGCAAAGCTGCGCCCCTGCCGCCCGCCCGCATCCAGCACGCCGGGGCCGGGACTTTGCGGATAGGGCGACAGTTGCACCACCCGGTGCTGCGCCACCGCTGCCTCCCACGCCGCATCGTCGAGATACAACAGGCCCGGGGCCGCGGGCTTGTAGACCGTGTCCAGCCGGCCCTTTGCCGTCATCGCCTCGTGGCGCGAGTCATAGGCGTCGTCGATGCCTTCCCACCGCGACAGGCGCATCGGCGTCATCTGATCATCCAGCATCACCGACGCGGTTGGCAGATAGTCGAACAGCGTCTCCAGCCGGTCGTGGAACAGGCCCAGCCAATGTTCCATTCCCTGATGCTTGCGCCCGGCACTGACCGCCTCATACAGCGGATCGTCCGAGCCGCTGACACCAAACTCGATCCGGTAAGCCTGCCGAAACCGGGTGATCGACGCCTCGTCCAGAATGACCTCGGAGACAGGCGACAGGTCCACCGCCTGCAGTTTTTCGACCGTGCGCTGGGTGTCGGGGTCAAAGCGGCGCAGGCCGTCCAGCACGTCGCCGAAGAAATCCAGCCGCACCGGACCGGCGTGCCCCGGCGGGAAAATGTCGATGATGCCGCCGCGCAGCGCATAGTCACCGGGTTCGGCCACGGTGGACACCGGCGAAAACCCCATGCGCGACAAAAAGCCCTTCAGCTGCTCAATGTCCACCCGGCGGCCGACCTGCGCGGTAAAGCTGCTGGCCGCAACCGTCTGGCGCGCTGGCACCCGTTGCGTGACGGCATTGACCGTGGTCAGCAAGACAAACGGCCCCGGCACCCCCGCCGCCAGTGCCGCCAGCGTGGCCATTCGGCGCGCGGCAATCTCGGGGTTGGGCGACACGCGGTCGTAAGGCAGGCAATCCCAGGCCGGGAAATCCAGCACCACGGCGGCGGGCGCCATCACCGACAGCGCGGCGCGCATCGCCTCCATTCGCTTGTCGTCGCGGGCGACATGGATGACCGGCACCCCGCGATCAAGTTCGCGCGCCAGCAGACGCGCGTCAAAGCCTTCGGGGGCACCGCCAAGCAAAATCCGGTCGGGGGGGGAAGCAATCTTCATGGCTGCGTTACCTACGCGGACCCTGCGTCCCGTCAAGGGTGCGTTACAGGATGTTCTGA
>JAFGXY010000048.1 GCA_016936395.1 Paracoccaceae bacterium
AAAGCCCGACGGGGATCACGCACCGCTTACAGATCACCCGGCAGGTGGCTTCCGCTTGGCTTCCCCGGTGAAACTGCCTGTCGCTAGCGAAACGCCGCGCTGCGCCCCCCCGCATACGGTCAGGGCCGGGGAGGAACCATGCCGTGGGGGGATTATTGCGCGCATCGCATTGCCTCATCGAGGGTGCTGGCATTGATCAGGCAGCTTTCGATGTCGTCCAAGCGCGCTGCCATCCTCTTGGCAATCTCAAGGTTCTCATTGAAATCGTCGACCAGCTCATTGTGTTTTCGCAGCAGGGAATCATGTGCTTCGACGCATTCGGTTACGTTTGATTTGCAGGTGAACCCCTCGTAGTTGCACTGATACGGATCGAAGCAAGCAGCGTTACGGTCGACGCACATGCCGCTGCTCGAGCAGACCTTGTCGCCGTAGTCCAAGCATGCGGGCTGCGTGCCAATTCGACAGGAGAAGCTCTGTCCCAGCGCAGGGGAAGCAGCCGCAATGGCCAGAAGTGACAGAAGAACTCGCGTCAGCTTGGTAGCCACGATTTATGACCCCGACATTTCCGACAGCATCGCCTCCGCCTGCGCCAGGACACCGCGCACTGCGGCATCCTCGAGGTCCGGCGGATAACCATACTTCCTCAAGATGCGCTTCACGAGCACTCGCAATCTTGCCCTAGCGCTGTCGCGATGGGCCCAATCTATGCTGACATTGGCCTTGAGCCCTTTGAGCAGTTCATGGGCGATGATCTTCAGCTGATCATTGCCGAGCACGTCAATCGCACTCTGATTGTCGGCCAGCGCATCGTAAAATGCGACCTCTTCTGGTGTCAGCCCGGTCTCTTCACCGCGGCTTCGTGCATCGCGAACTTCTTTGGCTAGCGCGATCAGCTCCTGCAGCACCTCGACCGTGCTGATGGCATTGGTGTGGTAGCGCGCGATGGCTTCTTCGAGCCGCTCCGAGAACTTCCGGGTCTCGATCACATTGCTCTTGCTGCGTGATCGGATTTCGTCGTTCAGCAGTTTCCTCAGGGCTTCCAGAGCCAGGTTCTTCTTTTCCATCTGGCCGACTTCAGCGAGGAACTCATCCGACAGGATGGAGATGTCCGGCGATGACAGCCCTGCCGCCGACAGAATGTCGACGATCTCGGTCGAAGCGACGGCAGCATTGACGATTTGGCGGATTGCGAGGTCGCGGTCGGCTGCCGACGTACCTGAACTGTCGGCCGCCTTGACCATCGCGGCTCGCACGGTCTGGAAGAAGCCCACCTCGTCGCGGACATCGCGGGCCGTATCGCTGGCGGAGCAAAGGGCGAAGGCCTTGGAGAGCGCCAGCACTGCGTCCTGGTATCGGCGGTGCGAAGCCTTCTTCGCCTCCTTGTCGGTTTCGCGCTGGGCGGCTTCGTCCTGCCTCGCTAGGATCCAGTTCAACGCCTCTGCCAGTGCGACGAGCCGTTGGTGCGGGGTGCCGGTCAATCCAGCCGAGTAGTCGAACCCGTGGAACATGGAGCGCACGACATCCAGCCGCTCCAGCAGCGCGGCAACGGCCTCTGCCTCGTCAATCCCCGCTTGTTCCTGGTCCGCCTTGGAATACTGGCCCAGCGCAGATTTCAGGTTCTGGGCGATGCCGATGTAATCGACGATCAACCCTGCAGGCTTGTCGCGGAACACGCGGTTGACGCGGGCAATCGCCTGCATCAGCCCGTGGCCGCGCATCGGCTTGTCGATGTACATTGTATGCATCGATGGGCTGTCGAAGCCGGTGAGCCACATGTCCCGCACGATCACCAGCTTCAGCGCATCCTTCGGATCCTTCGCCCGCTTGGCCAGCAGATCGCGGCGCGCCTTTCCCCCGATATGGGGCTGCCAGGCTTCCGGGTCCGAGGCTGATCCGGTCATCACGATCTTCACCAGCCCGGCATTGTCGTCGTCGGAATGCCAGTCGGGCCGCAGGGCGACGATCTGGTTGTAGAGATCGACGCAGATGCGGCGGCTCATGCAGACCACCATGGCCTTGCCGTCCATCGCCTGCACGCGCGCCTCGAAATGGGCGACGAGGTCCTCGGCAACCATGCGCAGCCGCTTCTCGGCCCCGACCAGCGCCTCGACAGTCGACCACTTCCGCTTCAGACGCTCCTGCTCGCTGACCGCCTCGTCCTCGGTCAGCTCCTCGATTTCGGCGTCGACCTTCGGCTTTTCCTCCTCGGGCAGTTCAATCCTGGCGAGGCGGCTTTCGTAGTAGATCGGTACCGTGGCCCCGTCCTCGACAGCGCGGCTGATATCGTAGACGTCGATGTAGTGGCCGAACACGGCTGGCGTGTTCACATCGTCCTGTTCGATTGGGGTGCCGGTGAAGCCGATGAAAGACGCGTTGGGCAGAGCATCGCGTAGGTGCTTTGCGAAGCCATAGGCGATCTCGCCGGTCTTCTCGATCCGGGCCTTGAAGCCGTATTGGCTGCGGTGCGCCTCGTCTGCGATCACCACCACGTTCCGCCGATCCGTCAGCCGCGGATAGGCCTCGCCCTTCTCCGGCGCGAATTTCTGAATGGTTGTGAACACCACACCGCCAGAGGCGCGCGACAGCGCTTTTTGAAGATCCTCGCGGCTGTCGGCCTGAACCGGCGTCTGGCGGATCAGGTCGCGGCACATCGAGAACGTGGCGAAGAGCTGGTCGTCCAAGTCGTTGCGGTCGGTGATGACAACGATGGTTGGATTTTCCATGGCTGGTTCGCGCACCAGCTGCCCGGCATAGAACGCCATCAGCAGGCTCTTGCCCGATCCTTGCGTGTGCCAGATCACCCCAACCTTGCGGTCACCCCCTGATCGGCTGGCGTCCACCGTGCTGGCCACGGCCCGCTTTACGGCGTGGAACTGGTGATAGCCCGCGATGATCTTTGCGATGCCGCCAGGCGTGTCGCCAAACAACGTGAAATTCTGCATCAGCGACAAGAGGCGCGGCCGCGCGAAGACCCCGTCGATTAGCACCGACATTTCCGGCGCGCCCTTGGGCGCCACATCGGCGCCATCTGTGGTGCGCCAAGGCATGAAGCGTTCCAGATCGGCAGTCAGCGAGCCGATGCGGGCCTGGATACCGTCGGTCGTCACCAGCACCGCATTGGCCCGGAACAGTGACGGGATCTGCGCCTTGTAGGTCTGCAGCTGGTTGAAGGCCGCACCTAGTGTCGCTGTCTCGGCCCCCGGCTTCTTCACCTCGATCACGCCCACCGGCAGCCCGTTCAGGAACACCACCACGTCGGGGCGGCGGTTGTTGCCGTTCTCGATGACCGTAAACTGCGCGATAGCCAGCCAGTCGTTCAGCCCGTCCTCCGGGTCCACCAGCCGCACCGCATCGCCGCGGATCGTACCATCGTCTGCCCGGTATTCGACCGGCACGCCTTCGACCATGAAGCGGTGCACGCGGCGGTTCTCCTCGATCAGCGAGGGTCGGTCGCTGGCCACCACCCGCCGAAGGGCATCCTCGCGCGCGTCCTCGGGGATGTGGGGGTTCAGCCGGGCCATCGCATCCCGCAGCCGCGCAGCCAGGATGGTGTCGGAATACGCCTCCCGCTCGGGTGCGCTGCCATCAGGGCCGGAAACCGCGTCGTTCAGGAGAGCGTAACCCAGCCCTCCGAGCTGATCGAGCAGGACGGCTTCAACTTCGGCTTCGGTCAATGTTGCCATTCCGATCCCCTACCAACGCGCCGGTTTGTGAAACTGGCCAGTGGCGTCTTGCATCACGGCCGGAAACTGCGCGTTCGCCAAGGCGCCTGGCCGGATCGGCTTGATGAAATGCGCCAGCGGTTGCAGGGCGCGGCTGACCTTGGCCTGGGGGTTGAGAATGCCGATTGTCTTGCCGAACCGGTTGCGAACCACAGAGATAGGTTCCTTGAGGTCGCTGTCGTTGCTGACGATCACGGCCACGTCGAACGCATCATCGAAGGCGTCGATCAACAGATGCGTTGCGATGTTGACGTCCGAGCCCTTCTCCTCGGTCTTCATCACCCGCCGCGGGGTGTATCTTCCCCGTTGCCAGTCGGCGGCATCGGGCATGCTGACCTCGTGGGTCAGGAAATGACCGAGGTGGATGCTGACCTGCGGCAAGGTTCGCAGGGCTCGGAAGTAGGTCTGCTGGCGAGTCGGCTGGTCGGGATCATGCGGGGTGCCGCTGACCTGCGCTGTGAAATAGCGGATGGCGCGGATGTCGTTCTGTGGCATCAGCGCGCTACAAAGCGCGTGTAAATTCAACCACTTGTGCTGCGTCTTCTTGAGGCAGCCGAAATAGAGATTGTAACCGTCAACATAGACATGGGTTCTCATGCGAACCCCCAAAAAAGCAGCAGCGGCCACTGGGGCCGCCGCGCGCCCCGGCACCGAAGCACCGAGGGAGATATGAACGCATAAGTGGACATTTTCTCCACCAGGTCAAGAGTCCAGTTGCGAAAAACGCAACGCATCGGGGTTAGGGGCCGGCGGGTCACGACACCGCCTCCGACATCTGTTTGGAGTTGGCCATCGGCTCAGCTGTCGAGCGATTTATGCCTGATACCGCGGTATTCACACAGGTGTAGCCCAGCGCCATGAGTTGATCGATGAGGGCGGCTTCAACTTCGGCTTTTGAAAAAGTGGTCATCAGCGCCTCCTGCTCGGTTCATCTTTTACATCGAGGATCAGGAACCGTGGAGCATCAACTCCGTCCCGACGATCCCGAGTGCGAACGCGCTCTAGCTCATCGGGGTCGGTTTCTCTGATGCCGACCATGTCCTTGTCGATTGCCATTTCGCCGTTAAGTTGTTCGATGGTTGGAAAGCCAATTGTTGGCGACTTGCCGTCATCAGTTAGGTCAGGCGAAACGGCAATGACACCTTCTGACATCAAGAAACCCAAGGTGCCGTCGCTACCTTCGGCCCATTCTGCAAAAAGGTACCGGGTCTTGAAGCCTATCGGCGCAAAGAAGATGTGCCATGGAACTGATACGTCTTCGACATCCTGAATCGTCTTGATGCTGGTCTTCTTCTTGATATCGGTCGCGTCTGCAATGAGGCACCCATATTCGTAAAGGCGCCAAGGGGCTTTTCCTCCAGCAGACTTCCAGAGCTTTCGCTCCGAGTTCTTCGAATAGAAGCAATACACAGGCTTCCAGGTTATTTCACCAGGATTGGCTGCAGGACAGTTGTTTATGAGAATGTCGATCTGCTCTTGGATATTGGGTGCCTTGCCGACTTTGTGCTTGATCGTCAAGCTATCGTTTTTCTTCGTACGCTTGGCTTGCACGCGCATGAAAAGGCTGTATTTCCGCCCAACGACTACCCATTCCCAATCGGCGCCGATCTTGGCTTCCTGACCTTTTGAGATGGCTGTCAATTGTGTGCCGCGGTCGGAGTGCCAACGCAGGATTTCCAGAAGATTAGTTTCTGTTACGGTCTCTTCGCCATAGCTTATCTTGCCGTCATTGGCATGTGCGAAGGCAAGGTTCCGCGATACCGCGTCCCCGAGCTCCAGGAATGTGTGAAGCAAAGTCCGCAGTTTCAAACCTCGCCATCAGCTGAAATGAACGCCAAATCCGCCCAATCATGGTCCAGCACAGCCTTGCGGTATGCCGGGGCGTTTTTGGCATCGATGCCGCGCCAGTCGTGTTTGCCGGTGCCATAGGCGATAAAGCCGGTCTTGTCGGTGACGAACAGGGTCAGGCCTCGCAGAGCTTCGGGGGCATCTGGTGCATGGATGGCGGTCATCACCTCGTCGAGAAAATTGCCGATGCCGACCATCGCGAGCTTTGCGCCGGTTTGCTCGACCAGTTGGGTGTAGGTCAGGTAGGGCCGTTTGGGCAGCTTCCCGTGCGTCTTCCGGTACTCCTGAACCATGCGGACATGGGCGATCAGGCCGTTGCCCAGCAGCATGGCGTTGTTGGTGCGCACTGGCAGCTTCATGCAGCGGCCTCCCTTTCGGAGGGGGTAAGGTCAGCCACCCGCAACTCACCCGACATCAGGCGCGGCAGGAGGAGGTCGCGGGTCTGGGAGAGGGTGCGGGTTTCCATCTGCAGCCCGAGAGCTTGTTTGAAGATCGGCTCGATCAGGCGGTCAAATGCGCTGTGAACCTCTGGCGATGCCGTGCAGACCATCATGCGCTGCATGTCCGCTTTGGTGACATGGCCTAGACCAGTGGTTTGTTTGTTTCGCGCCAGCTCGGCAAATTCCGGTTTAAGGAACTTCAGAAGGGAGTGAAGATAGGGCTTGGAGCGTTTGCCATTCGAGCGGACGGCGAAGATGTGCTGGTTCAGCCAGGCTTTGCCACCCGTCCACAGGAAGGTGTCAATCGAAGTGTCGGGGTTGCCCGACCATGAAAACAGCAGTTCGCCGTCGTCGATTAAATAACGCGCGCCTAGGTCGGTGGCTGTCCACTGCGTGTTTCCGGTCACGCCGTTCTTCAACTCGGCGATTTTGATCACAGGCAGGGCGTCGGGCGCATCCGAGAAGTGCATGTTCTTGTAGGCGGCGCCGTTGACCCATTCCGCCTGATCCAGCAGTGGCTCGTACGCCCACCCCTCCGGCTTGCGCTCGGCGTCGAGGCGGTCGGGGAAGAGGGACCAGAGGTCGGGGGATAGGTAGGGGGCGCGGCCTTCCGTCTTGGCGCGGGTGGGGCCGAAATCGACGAACCAGTCGCGGAACAGCGCCCGCGCCATGGCCTCCAGCGTGGCGTTCATCTTACGGTTCAATTCGATCTTGTCATCAAGCGCCCCGAGGGTGGCGCCGATGGCCGCGCGCTGTGCGGGCAGAATTTCTGGCACGTCGTACTCAGCCAGGGACTGCCAAGAGACCCGCTGACGGCCGGACGTTCCCGACATTTGCTTCTCGGCAAAGCGGCGAAATTCAGGCTCCCTCGTGAGGTAATAGACGAAGAGGCTGTCTGACGAGGATCGAGCACGCATGACAATGAATTCCGTCGAACCATGCCCTGCGGTGCTTGGCCTGAGAGTAGAGACATAGCCACCCTTTCCATTTTCTAGGCAGGGCGTAATCCGCGCGAAGAGCGTGTCCCCATTCTCGAATTTTGAACCTGAACCTGAAAATTCCCGTGTCCCCAATTGCGGGATATCGCGCGCGTTGGTTGGCAGGGCTGCCATCTCAATGAAGGGAGCAACTTCACCCTTTTTAAGGCGTACCGACGGGTTGAACTCGACCAAGTCGACTAGCTTGCTCACACACCGACTCCCGCCAGTCGTGTCCGGATCGTCGCCGTCAGCATCTCTGCCTCAGCAAACTGCGCCTCCAGTTGATCCTGCAAGCGCACGAATCGCTCGGCAAAGGTCGTCTCGTCCTGCTCTGCTACCTCGGTCCCCACATAGCGGCCTGGGGTCAGGACGTGACCTTGGGACCGGATTTCATCAAGGCTGGCCGATTTGCAGAAGCCCGGCACGTCGGCGTATCCCTCGCCCAAGCGCCAGGCGTGGTAGGTCTCGGCGATGTGGGCAATGTCGGCGTCGGAGAACTCTTTCCGGGTGCGGTCCACCATGAAGCCCAGCTTGCGGGCGTCGATGAACAGCACCTCGCCTCGCCGGTCGCGCAGCTTGCGGTCTCGCGCGATGCCGTTTGATTTGTCCTTTGCCAGAAACCACAGGCACGCCGGGATCTGGGTGGAATAGAACAGCTGCCCCGGCAGGGCGATCATGCAATCGACCACTTCGCCCTCGATCATCGCGCGGCGCATCTCGCCCTCGCCCGACTGGGTCGAGGACATCGAACCATTGGCCAGCACCACCCCCGCCGTGCCGGTGGGCGACAGGTGGTGCAAGATGTGCTGCAGCCAGGCGAAGTTGGCATTGCCCGCAGGCGGGATGCCGTACTTCCACCGCGCATCCTCGCGCAGCCGCTCACCGCCCCAGTCCGAGATGTTGAAGGGCGGGTTGGCCAGGATCACGTCGGCGCGCAGGTCGGGCAGTTCGTTTTTGTGGAAGGTGCCTTCTGAGTTCCATTTGATGTCGGCGTCGATCCCGCGCACGGCGAGGTTCATCTTGCACAGCCTCCAGGTGGTGTAGTTGGACTCCTGCCCGTAGATGGCTATATCGCCCAGACGGCCGCCATGCGCCTCGACGAACTTTTCCGACTGCACGAACATGCCGCCTGATCCGCAGCACGGGTCATAGACGCGGCCTTTGTAGGGCTCCAGCATCTCGACCATGGTGCGGACGACCGAACGGGGGGTGTAGAATTCACCCCCGCGCTTGCCTTCGCTGCCCGCGAACTGGCCGAGGAAGTATTCGTAGACCCGGCCCAACAGGTCGCGCGCGCGGTCCTTGCCCTCGCCCAGCGCGATGCCCGAGATCAGGTCGATCAGTTCGCCCAGCATGACGGCATTGAGGGCGGGGCGGCCGTAGTCCTTGGGCAGGACGCCCTTGAGGGAGGGGTTGACCTTCTCGATGGCGATCATCGCCTCGTCGATCAGGCGCCCGATGGTGGGCTGCTTGGCATTGGCCTGAAGATGCGACCAGCGCGCCTCCTGTGGCACCCAAAAGATGTTGTCGGCGAGGTATTCGTCGGGATCCTCGGCGCCCTCGGGGTATTCGGCCAAGAGGGCTGCGCGTTTGGCCTCGAACCCGTCCGAGATGTGCTTGAGGAAGATCAGGCCAAGGGCGACGTGCTTGTAATCCGACGGCTCCATGTTGCCGCGCAGCTTGTCGGCGGCTTTGAAAAGGGCGGCTTCAATCCCGAGGTCCGAGCCGTTGTCGATTGATGCCATTGTGAAATCCGCCCCCCGGTAAGTCTTTTCCAGACGGTATTTCAGCCGGAGGGCGAAATCCAGCCGCTAACAGCGGCTTGGCTGTGATCTTTCCCACGGCCGCGCCTTCGGCATCGCCGCCGTCACCTCGACCTCCCGCAGCATCCCGCCCGCGATCAACCCCTCGCGTACCCAGCCCAGCGCATGGCACCAGTCGTCATAGCCGCGCCGGGCGGCATCGATCTGCTGCGGATGGGGGGAGAAGGTGACCGGGCAAGCCAATATGTCGACGGTTTTCCATTTGGCCCGCGCGCTTGGACCGCGCACCCTGATGCGCTCGGTGCCGACGACGATGGCCCCCACATGCGTGCCATGCTGGTTCTGCTTGACGATCATCGGCACGCAGCGCGGGACGGCGCCGGGCATCCAGTCCGGGGTCAGCCCGGCGCGGGCCAGTTCGGCGACGCGGATCGCCATGCGCTTGCCGCCGAGGCTGTCCGGGATCCCGGCGACGGTGGCGGCGATGACTTCGGCGTCCTCGTGGGTGTAGCCGCCGATCTTGTGCTGGCCGCCTTCGATCTTGCAGCCCAGCACAGCACGCTGGAGCAGGACGTACTCCAGGCCGAAGCCGAAGCCTTCCTCGGTGACGTCAGCGGGCAGCGGCAGCTCCAGCTGCGCCTGTTCCACCCGGAACGCCCATTCCAGCGCCGCCTGCACGCCCAACGCGCGCTTGTTCCTTGTGCCGCTGACGCGACTGTGGAAACTCATGGCCGCAATCCTTCAAGGAAATCCATCTGCGCCGGGCGCTGGGCCGCATCGGTCGGCCGCCAGATCCAAGGGCCTGAGGCCATGGGCAGCTGCGAGAGAGCGCCACGCATGTGCTGCTGCCAGTGGGTGAACTCCATTGCCGAGCAGGCGCAGAGCGCGTGCCCGATGGGCCAGCCCATCAGCCATCCGACGAAGAGCGGGTTCAGCCGTCGCCGTAACCGGCCCTTCAGGATCCGCCGCGAGACGGCGCGCCCATGCGAGGCAATCATCGAAGCCCAGAGCGGGCGCGAGATCGGGGCGTGCGGCGAGGACTGCTGCCCATCCGGCCAGATCGCCGGGGCCGGGCGGATGAAGCCCTGTTCCGCCCGGTAGTGCAGCAGGTCCATCCGGGACTTGCCGTCGATGCGGGTGATGCTGGCCTCGGAACTGCCTTTCCAGTTCTGCGCGGCCGGGGTCGGCCAGTGGTTCGGCAGGGCTTTCGCGATGCCCAGCGCAAGCGCCTCGGCCTTCCGCGTGAAGTCGCTGTTCCCGGCCGGGTTGTAACGGACGGTTCCGGGGTGCAGGCTCATCGGTGTGGGCCAGGATGAAGATGCGCAGCCGCTCATGCGGCGCGCCGACCTCTGCCGCCGAGAACAGGCCCGCCGCAGGCGTGTAGCCCAGTCCCCAAAGCTCTCGCAGGACGGTCTCGAGGCCGAGGGTGACGTGCCCGGCGACGTTTTCGAGAAACACCCACTCGGGGCGGCATTCGCCGATGACACGGGCGACTTCGGGCCAGAGGTGACGGGGATCGTCGGCGCCGTTGCGCTTTCCGGCCGCGCTGAAGGGCTGGCAGGGATATCCGGCGAGGACGGCATCGAAGGCGCCGCGGAAGGGCCGTCCGTCGAAGCTGCGCAGATCGGTCCAGATCGGGGCCGGGGCGAAGTAGCCTTCGCACTGGGCGGCGATGAGGACAGCGCGCGGCCAGTCCTCCCATTCGACAAAGGCGCGGGTGTGATAGCCAGGCTCGGCGAGCATGAGGCCCAGATCAAGGCCTCCGCCGCCTGCGCAGAGGGACAGTCCGTGCCGGGGACGTGACACCATGCCATTCACCGCACCCCGCGCTCGCGCAGGCGTTCGGCCGTGACCAGCCCCCGGGCCAGCATGGCATCGCGCATGGTGTTGCTGATCGCGCTGACCGGCAGGTAGCGGTCGGAGTTGACCAGATCGGCGTAGAAGGCAGGCAGATCGGTAATCGGCCTCGCCGCTGGGGCAGGGGGCGCCTTGGGCTTCCGGCGCTTCCGGCCCGAATCCTCGACCTTTCGCTGGGCGGCCCGTTGCATCGCCCGGTCCAGCGCCTTCGGCCCATCGGGTGGTTCGGGGTGTTCCTGACGGGAGGCTTCGGCCGCAGCGATGATCTCTGCCTCGGTCAGCCCCAGCTCGTCGCGCCAGTGCTGGACGTGCAGCCGGGGCGGCCAGCCTTGCCACCAGCCGGGCAGGGCGACGGGGTCGAGGCCCAGCGCTGTCAGCAGCTCCCCGAAAACCTCATCGGAAATCGCCGCGCGCGCCTGCGCGCCCTCCTCCTCCTTTACTGGTTTACTTAGAGGTTCCCTTACAGGGTTAGTGTCCGAAATCCGGACACGGCTTTCGGCATTTTCCGGACACGGGTCGGCCGGAAAATCGGACACGGCTTCCGCCTCATCCCCGTGTCCGAAATCCGGACACGGCAGCGCACCGGCCATGCCGTCGACGTCGGAAACATCGGAACCGTCGAGGCTTTCTGCGCCGCCCTCCTCCCCGTGTCCGGTTTCCGGACACGGCACCACAGCCACGGGTGTAAAGCCCGGCTCGAACCCCAGGATGTAGCGGGTGGGCAGCTGGCGCTTGGTCACAGGGTCCAGCCGCGGCACCCGCCGCAGCAGGCCCACGGCCTCGAGCTGGCCAAGGTGATCGTTCAGTGTGGACCGGCTGATCTCGCAGTCATGCGCCAGCCGGTCCTGCGAAGGAAAGCAGCCGTAATCCGGGTTGAACCGGTCGCAGAGGTGCCAGAGCACGATCTTGGTCGTCGGCTTCAGCCCGCGCTGCTTGATGGCCCAGTTGGTGGCCTCGTGGCTCATGGCGCGGGCCTCCGCGGGGCAAGGGCGATGCGCGTGGTGAACCCGTGATCGGCCAGCGCGCCCAGCGCATCGTCGAGACTGCGCACCAGCGCCCAGCCGAACCCCTGCGCCTGCACCTCATCGCGGAACGCTTCCTGCTCCGGCCGCAGGCGCCCCCTTGGCGCTTTCAGTTCGAGAAACAGGACGCGGCCATCACTTAGGACCATCAGATCGGCGAAACCGGCATGGACGCCCATGCCGACAAGGATCGCCTGTCGCTTCGCCCCGCGGGGCCCGGCCTCGGTGACCTCGTTGGCGCAGTGATGGATGATGGCGGTGCGGGGCAGGGCGATGCGCAGCGCTTGCACGACAGCACGCTGCAGATCGGCCTCGGGGGTGCCACGGCGCTTCATCGCGCGTCCCTCCCCTGATCCTCGCGCTGGGCGCGCCGCACTGGCCGACGCGCATCAACGACGACGAGCAGGCGTTGCGCATCAGCGCGTTCGGCCGAGGTCTCGCCATGCTGGACCAGCACATTGCAGGCGAGCCGGATCAGGAGATCGCTGTGATGCGCGACATCGGCGATGACAGCGCGCGCCTCGGCCACGCGGTCGGCGGGCCATTCAGAGCGGGGTTGGAAAGTCATCACCGGCGCCCTCCGGCACGACGGCGGCGCGGGGCGGCCTGCTCCTGCTCCTCCAGCCAGTCCTCGACGGCGGCGCGGCGGTAATAGACCTTGCGCCCGGCACGGACGCAGGGCGGTCCCGTCCGCATGGCTTCCCAGCGGCGCAGGGTGTCGACCGAGAGGCCGAGTTCCAGCGCGAGGTCGAGGCGGCTGATCCAGCCGACCAGCAGCGTGCGGGGCTTGTCCTTGGGGTCTGGCATCGATCCGAGATGCGGCATCGGGGTCTCCTGGTCCTGGCCCCGAAAATCGGGGACGTCTTGCAGGGACCAGTGAGCGCAGAGGCCGAGGGGTGGCGGCGAGGCGGAGGGTGGCGGAAAGGACGGCCCCTTTGTACCACCCCTTGTTTTGTTGGGGTTTCCGATGGTGGCCGCGTTCAGCGGGGCGATGCGGGGCGGGTCTGCCGGATGGAAGAAACGGACACCAAGGCTGCAAACAGGTGCGAACAGCCGTAGTCACCGTGTTTGACCGGCAATGACGGGCAAAGAGGGGGTGGCATCCGACACGGCACCCCTGCCACCCATTGAAATCATTGAGGATTTGTCGCTGCGCGGCTCTTCAAAGGCCTGATTTGCGGCGTGATGACCGCGCCTGCCGCCTCAGACGTCCCATTGTGCAGGTCGGCACCAGTCGCGCATTGATCCGCCCAGCGCCGAAATCCCATGAAAACAAGGGGTGGCACGGCCGTGGCGACCTTCGTGCCACCCTCCGCCTCCCTGCCACCCAAGGCTTCATGCTTGCCTTGATAACCAGGCGAACCCACGCCTCATGTCGGATGCAAGAAGGACCGAAGCCATGCCCGAACGCATCAAGCTGACCGAGAAAGTGCTGCGCGACGCCGAGCCGGTGCCGGGGCGGGACTACCAGATCTTCGACACCGACGTTCGAGGCTTTGCCGCCTGCATTTACCGCGGCGGCGGGCGGGCATTCACGCTGGATTACCGTCATGCCGGGCGCCAGCGCCGGATGACCTTCGGGCGCTGGCCGGAATGGTCGGTGTCGGCGGCCCGGGAGCGGGCCAAGGAACTGCGGCGCGAGATCGACGCCGGGGCCGATCCCTTGGGCCAGCGCGAGGCAAAGCGCGAAGCCCCGCGCGTGACCGACCTGATCGAACGCTACTGCGCCGAGCATCTGCCGAAACTGTCGGAACGGAGCGCGGCCGATCAGCGGTCGGCGCTGGCCAAGATGGTGGAGCCGGTCTGGGGCCGAAAGCTGGTGACGGAAATCACTCCGACCGACGTCGACAAACTGTTGGCGAAGATCGCCGAGGGCAGGGCGCGGCCCCACAAGGAAAAGCCCAACAACCGGGCGCGCAAGTTGCAGGGGGCAAAGCCCACCCCGGTGCGCGCCAACCGGATCGGCGAGGTGCTGCGCAAGATGTTCACGCTGGCGGTCCAGTGGGGATGGTGCGAGGACAACCCCGCCCAGCGCTTCCATCGCCGCACCGAGACCCCGCGCGAGCGGTTCCTGTCCAAGGAGGAAATCGCCAAGCTCGCCGTCGCGCTGGACGCTGCCGAGGACCGACGCGCCGCCGACATCATCCGCATGTGCATGCTGACCGGCGCCCGGCTGGGCGAGGTGCGGCAGTCCCGGTTCGAGCAGTTCAATCTCGAACACATGAGCTGGTCGAAGCCGCCCACCATGACGAAACAGCGCCGCGCCCACCGTGTGCCGATCTCGGACGAGACCGCCGCCATCGTGCGTCAGCGCCTGTTGTTGGTGCCGACGGGATCGCCGTGGCTCTTCCCCGGCGACACGCCCGGCCAGCCGGTGCAGGAGGTCCGCCGTTTCTGGGCACAGGTCCAGAAGCAATGCGGGTTGCAAGACGTCCGTATCCACGACCTGCGCCATACTTTTGCATCACTCTTGGTCAGCGGCGGCGCCTCGTTGGAAATGATCGGCAAGCTTCTGGGCCACAGCCAGATGCAGACCACCCTGCGCTATGCCCATCTGATGGACTCGCCGCTGCGCGCCGGAGTCGACGCGGTGGCCAGCGCCTTCCGGCCGAAGCCCCGGCTGGTCCATGACGCGGACGATCAGGGCGGACGCAAATCTGCCTGACGCGGCCCAGCGCGGACCCGGATCATCACGCCTCCTCCCGCCGCAAAGCCCTCCATATCGGCGTGATCCGTCGCCGGATGCTGCGGCTGTCGGGCATCTTCTTGCCTTCCGACCGATCCGCGAACCAGTCCTGCATCTCGGCAACCAGCTCGGCTTGGGTGGCAGGCAGCCCGTGGTCATGGATTCGCACGATCAGGGCGATGTTCATGCCCTCCCAATCGTAGGGCGTGGCAGCACCGGGCCCGCTTGGCACACGCCGCACCATATCGTTCTCTTCCTCGAAGCCGTGCACCTCATCGGCCATGATCATCATGTCCGCGACCGCCACCGTGACCCCGCCGACAGGATCGGTGATGATCTGCCATTGGCCCTTCTCCGTCGTCATGATTCGCCGCACCACACCCTCGGTCGGACCAGTTCCGCAGCGGCGGAACAACGGAAGGAGGTCCATCGGCGAGAGGACCACCCGACCGGCGACGATCTCCTCGCCGCAACGCACCAGGCCGATGCCGGTCATGATGTGAAACTTGCCCGCCGCAGCCCAGCCAGCAACGTCGGCGATGTTGCAGCCCCAACGGGCCGTGACTTCCTGAAGGGTGTAGAAAACGCGGGGCGGCAGAGCCATGACAAATCATCCTCACATGAACCGAGGACGGGCCGAACTCATACCGCCTGCAGCCCGTGCCGGGGCGGCACGGGTTAAGTGATCGGGCGCAACGACACGAGAGGCGCCAAGGCACCTTCGGTCAGAGCGACTGGTGTTCCGATAGACCTGTTATGCTTTTGGTTGAGGGCTGCTCTCCTCAAGGATGCACCCTGACGCGGGCTTCGATTCGGAGCAAGGGGGTGGCCAGCATGATGCTGTGGATATCGTTTCAAGCTTCGGCGCTCGTCCGCTTCCGGCACCCTAAGAACACAACATGTAGTGCAGAATCGGTTTCGTGACATATTCAGTTCGCTTATGGCGAACTCGACCCTTGAAATGGCGAACAACGCGCTCTATCTAGCGATTAATGCTCAGGTGAGAGATAGCTGCCATAGGCTGATCGGTTCGCCGATCGAGGAGGCTCCGGCCTCTACCCACTTCGGGGCGTGGCGACCGCATCCGCGCGATGCGATCCGCGACGACGACCCGACGACTTAAGTCCGCAGCTCGCGTTGCGGCACGGG
>JAFGXY010000007.1 GCA_016936395.1 Paracoccaceae bacterium
CGTCAGCGTCGTCTTGCCGTGGTCAACGTGGCCAATCGTGCCAATGTTGATATGCGGTTTGTTCCGTTCAAACTTTGCCTTTGCCATTCGCCAACGCCCTTGCTTCCTCGGGGGCCCAGTGCGGACCCTGTGCTACACGGGCGGGCAGTTATCTGCCCGACCGGGAAAAATCAAGGCCTGCCGGGCAGGAATGACCTGCAAATTGCAAGCCCGGCGAAGGCGCACCGGCTTGATCGGCTCGGCTTGCTGCGGTGTCGGAAAACGCAGCATTTGGCGGCAATGCCCCAAGCCACGCCCCCCGCCCGTGTCAGCTTACGGTGAAACCGGCGCGACCAGCGGCGCAGGGCTGATCGGGGGCGAAGTGGCCACCGGAGTGCTGGCCGGTATCGAGACAGCAGGCGTGGGGACAGCAGGCGCAACTGTCGAGCCTTTGGGCGGCAGACCGAACCACTCGGGGTTGTCAAGGAACCAGTTTTCCACCCGTTTGACCGCGTTATAGGCCAGGGCGTCCATCTGCTGCTGCTTGGTCTTGGTAATGCCGGTGCCGATCACGGTATCGCCGGACAGGCTTTCGAAGACTGTAAACTGCTTGCCTTCGGCGTTCAGCTTTTTCTGTGCAGCGTCGTCCCAGACATTGGCGGTGATCACCAGCACCGATTTCGGTGCCGCCACGACCGGAATGCCCGGCGGCGCCAGCGCATAGCCGTCGACCGAGATCCCGATGTTGAAAAGCCGGGTTCCGTCATAGCGGCCAAAGCGTTGATCAACCGCCTTGATCATCACCGCTTCCCATTCCTCGACCGTCGCATTGCGCGAGATCGGCACCTTTTCCATCTTGTCCGCCACCACAATGTTCAGGCCAAGCGCGAAATCCCCCAAAGGAACCGGCGGCTCTGCCAGATCATTGCCGGCGCAGGCCGACAGCAGCAGCGAAAGTCCAAGGGCAGGCAGCAGGCGGGCAGGCGTCATCGGCAGCTTCCTTGCAATGAATGAAAAGGGGATAGCCTGAGGCGCACCTGCGCGCAAGACAGGCTGCAAGAAGCGCGCGGGACAGCGACCAACGCGGCCCGTGACTGCACCGCGGCAACAAGGCTGGACAGGGATGCCCCCCGCGCAGAAGTCCGGGCACGACACCAAACCGGCCAATCCTTCCCTTTGCTTTGCTGCTTTCCAAATACTCCGGGGGTCCGGGGGCTGGCCCCCGGGCGACGGGGCGTCCGGCGCGGCCAAAGGTGCAAAACCCTTGCGCCATGATCGGTGCCTGATCCGGGCAACGCCAGCGGGCACCCTTGGCCTTGCGCGTGGCAGGCTCGTGTAACAGTGGCAGGCTCGTGTAACACGCGGCAAGTGGCCGGCCGGGGCACACAACCTGCCGAACGGGCTGTGCGCCACCCAGTCGCATCCCGCCGAGAAGTCATCGACATGCTGAACAACATCGGCCAGCGTGCCCCATCCGACCATAAACCTGGTGCGATCCCCGATTTCGTCGATTGCACGTCGCTTCAAGCTGCGCTTATTCTGAATGCCCCGTGACAGAAAGCAGCCCCAATGACCCTTGCTTCCGTGCCTGCCCCTCTGGCCATCGATATCGCCGCCGAGGCTGCTTCGCCCCTTATCCGCAATCTTGATATGTCGATGTTTACGGCAGATGATCTGGTGAACATCATCTTGCAGAGGTCCGAGGTGCTGTATGACGTGCCCCGCTCGGGCCGGGTAATCCGCGCATGGAACGCGGGCGATGATGGCCCGATCCGGGCCGAGGTTGACCGTTTGGGAGACGAGATTGCCCGCCGTGCGGCTGGCGTGATCCATGCCGAATACCGCAGCCTTGCCCCCGTCCTGATGGCCGATCCGCCAAGTCGGGTGGCCGATATCGGCTGTGGCTATGCGCTGTTTGATCTGTTCCTTGCGCTAAACAGCAAGGCGTCGGTCTTGCTGATCGACATCGAAACCAATGACCGCCGCCATTTTGGCTTTGCCGAGGAAGGTGCTGCCTATTCCAATCTGTCGGTGGCGCGGCGTCTGTTGCTGGCAAACGGCATTGCCGAAGACCGGATTGAGACGCTGAACCCTGTTTCACAGGACATCGGGGCCAGCCAAGACGTTGATCTGGCAGTCAGTTTCTTGTCCTGCGGGTTTCATTATCCGGTCACAAGCTATGCCAGCTATTTCCGCGACAAGGTTCTGCCCGGCGGCGCGATCTTGCTGGACCTTCGTGCCGCAACGGCGGGCGAGCAACTGAAAACGTTGGCACCGCTGGGCAGCATTGATGACCAGCCTGCACCGCCCAAGGCAAGGCGCATCTTGCTGCGCAAGCCCGGCGTCACGGCCACCCGCCCCAAGGCTGCACCTCGGGCAAAGCCGTAAACCGGCTTGGGCGGCAGCGCCTGCGCGGGCTGACCTTTCCGGGCAAACAGCGCATGGGCAAACTGGCTGGCGGGTATGCCGACCCTGCGGTCAGGCCGCGTGGGCGCCTGCGGCCAGCGCTGCGACATTGGCCAGCACTTCGTCCACCGGCCGGCCCGCACCGATGTCTTTCACGATGGCCGACCCCACCACGCAGCCATCGGCCACGCCAGCAATCGTTCGCGCTGCCTCGGGCGTATTGATGCCAAAACCCACAATCACCGGCAGGTCGGTCGATTGCTTGATGCGCGCAACCTCTGGGCCAACATCGGCAGCCTGTGCCGCTGCCGCGCCGGTGATGCCCGTGACCGACACATAATAGACAAAGCCGCTGGTGTTTTGCAGCACCTTCGGCAAACGCTTGGCATCGGTTGTCGGCGTCGCCAGCCGGATGAAGTTCAGCCCTGCCGCTTGGGCGGGCAGGCACAACTCGCTGTCCTCCTCGGGCGGCAGGTCCACCACGATCAGCCCGTCGATCCCCGCCTCTTTCGCATCAGCCAAAAACCGGTCAACCCCGCGCGCATAGATCGGGTTGTAGTAGCCCATCAACACGATCGGAGTGGAGGTGTCAGCGGCGCGGAACGCCCGCACCATATCCAGCACTTGGTCCATCTTCATGTGGTGCTCCAACGCCCGCTGCCCGGCCAACTGAATGGTCTCGCCATCGGCCATCGGGTCGGTGAATGGCATCCCCAACTCGATGATATCGACCCCTGCCCCGGGCAAGCCCTGCATCACCGCAAGCGAGGTGGCGATATCAGGATCCCCCGCCATGATATAGGCGACGAAGCCCTTTTTCCCCTGCGCGCGCAGGCTGGCGAAGGTTGCGTCGATTCTGGTCATGTCTGGCCCCGTCCCAATTGTGTCGCATCCCGCTTTGCCTGCCTTGGCGTGGAAAATCAATGCCGCTCCTGTGGGCCTGCCCGGCTTGATCCTGCGCCCTATCGCGCATATGACCCGAGCTGTCGCCGGATGGAGGGTCTGATGGGTTTTAAGATGGGTATCGTGGGTTTGCCGAATGTGGGCAAATCGACCCTGTTCAACGCGCTGACCCGCACGGCGGCGGCGCAGGCGGCCAACTTTCCGTTCTGCACCATCGAACCCAACGTGGGTGAGGTCGCGGTGCCCGATCCGCGGCTGGAGACCCTCGCGGCAATTGCGGGGTCAAAGCAGATCATCCCGACCCGGATGACCTTTGTCGATATCGCGGGCCTTGTGCGGGGGGCGTCCAAGGGTGAGGGCCTGGGCAACCAGTTTCTTGCCAACATCCGCGAATGTGATGCGATTGCCCATGTGCTGCGCTGCTTTGAAGATGGCGACATCACCCATGTCGAAGGCCGGATCGACCCGGTGGCCGATGCCGAGACGATTGAGACCGAGTTGATGCTGGCCGATCTGGAAAGCGTCGAGCGCCGCCGCGCCAATCTGGCCCGCAAGATGAAGGGCGGCGACAAGGAGGCCGCCGATCAAGACCGCCTGCTGGCGCTGGCGCAAAAGGCGCTGGAGGACGGCAAGCCCGCCCGCACCGTTGCGGTGTCTGACGATGACAAGCGGGTGTGGGAGCAGTTGCAACTGCTGACCGCCAAGCCCGTGCTTTATGTCTGCAACGTCGAGGAATCCTCGGCCGCATCAGGCAACAGCCAGTCGGCGCGGGTGGCCGCGATGGCCCAGGCACAGGGGGCGGCGTCGGTGGTGATCTCGGCCCGGATCGAGGAAGAAATCAGCCAGTTGCCCGCCGACGAGGCCGCGATGTTTCTGGAGGAAATGAGCCTGCACGAGGCGGGCCTCGATCGGCTGATCCGCGCGGGCTATACCTTGCTGGGCTTGCAGACCTATTTCACGGTTGGCCCCAAGGAAGCCCGCGCCTGGACCATCACCAAGGGCACCCTTGCGCCAGCGGCGGCGGGGGTGATTCACGGCGATTTCGAGAAGGGCTTCATCCGGGCCGAGACCATCGCTTTTGACGACTATGTGGCGGGCAAGGGCGAGGCCGGGGCCAAGGAACTGGGCAAGTTCCGCGTCGAAGGCAAGACCTATGAGGTCAAGGACGGCGACGTGCTGCACTTCCTGTTCAGCGGCTGAGTGCCCCCTGTGTTACAGATTTTTTTTCATTGTCTTTCAAAGTGTTAAGCTAACAGTTTTCATGTTTTCTTAACGCTTTGGGCCTGAGGTCGGGCGGGGACACCCCCGCCCGCAAGCCATGTCAGAAAACATCAACCAGATACAGAATGATGATGATGGGGATCGGGATGCCGATCAGCCAAGCCAAAGCGCCTTTCATGGGGTCGTCCTCCTGTTTTGTTCGGGAAGAGAACGCCGGGGGCAGCAATTGGGTTCCCTGCTGTTGGAAGGAGAGACGAAAGGACTTGTTGCTATTGCTGCGGCAAAGCTGCGGCATGCCGCAAGACATCAGGCCCAAACAGACCGGGGCGCAGGTGTTCTTCACCGTCTGCCGTGCCGCGCGCGGGGGATCTCTTGCTGAGCGAGGCGGATCATTGGCGCGACGCCGTGGCCTGCACGCGAAGGGAGCGGCCGTTCGGGATTGCGGCTTGGGTGGTGCTGCCGGATCACCTGCACTGTGTTTGGCAAATGCCTTTGGGCGACCGGGATTTCAGCACACGGTGGGGGGCGATCAAGGCGCGATTTTCGATGCAGATGCGTAGGGCGGGGTTTGTGCCGCCCTTACCTGTGGGCCACCAGAATGGCGGGGTGAACCCCGCCCTACGGCATCTCCCGACAATCAAGCGCGATCAGGGAATGATCAAAGGTCTAGGATCTGTTTTTGCATTTCCGGAAATCTCCGTATTAAGACGATATTTTGCGATTACAACTTTCAATCGTCTCTTTTGTTCTATTCTTGTTTGATCAGACATAATGCCAAAGAGTTTTTTAGACACCAAAACCCTTCATCTTCAGAAAGTTTCTCCGGATAAAGGCCGTAATACCAAACCTGAAAAACTTGAGCTTCCAAAGGAATTGGGAAACCAGCAAGCAAATAATCATGCCATACAATGAAAAGGGAATGATCATTGATTTGATCGCTAAATCCTTCGAAAATAGAAGAAAAATCGAACGGCACGCCGGCTTTGTCCCTGGAATGCTTAATTGGTGTCCAATACTGGTTGCGCAGTTTCTGTATGTCTTTCAGTTCTTTCTGAGAAAACGTCGCTAAAATATGGTCGTTAAAATTTGATCCAGCCGCTTCTTTTGCCAACAAACTGGCGTTTTCGGCTGCAGAACTTACCAAACAGTGGGTTGAGATTGGATCAAGGTCGTCTATGAAAAGTTGCGTCGCCACACCCGAAAGGCGACGCACCAATTCATCTCGTGAGATGCGGATCAAAGCGCAGGCCGCTACCGACTAAACCGCTTATACTTCACCCGCTTCGGCTCCAGCGCGTCCGGGCCTAGGCGGCGGACCTTGTCTTCCTCATAGGCCTGGAAGTTGCCTTCGAACCACTCCACATGCGCGTCGCCTTCAAACGCCAGCATATGGGTGCACAGCCGGTCGAGGAAGAAGCGGTCGTGGCTGATGATGATGGCGCAACCCGCAAAATCCTCGATTGCCGACTCAAGGGCTTGCAGGGTTTCCACGTCCAGATCGTTGGTCGGCTCGTCAAGCAGCAGCACGTTGCCACCCGAGCGCAGAAGTTTGGCCATGTGGACGCGGTTGCGTTCGCCGCCGGACAACAGGCCCACCTTTTTTTGCTGGTCGGCGCCTTTGAAGTTGAAGGCGCCGGTGTAAACGCGGCTGTTCATCTGCATGTCGCCAAGCTGGATGATCTCGGAGCCGCCCGAGATTTCCTCCCAGACGTTCTTGTCGGGGTCAAGCGCATCACGCGACTGGTCGACGTAAGACAGCTTGACGGTGTCACCCAGCGTGATCGTGCCCTCGTCGGGGGCCTCTTGCCCAGTCAGCATCCGAAACAGGGTGGATTTGCCCGCGCCGTTGGGGCCGATGACGCCGACGATGGCGCCCGGCGGCACGGTGAAGGACAGGTTTTCGATCAACAGCTTGTCGCCCATGTGCTTTTTCAGGCCGACAACCTCGATCACCTTGTTGCCCAGACGCTCGCCGTTGGGGATGATGATTTGCGCGGTGGAGGAGCGTTCCAGCACGGTCTGCCCGGCCATCTCGTTATAACGCGCGATGCGGGCCTTGCCCTTGGCTTGGCGGGCCTTGGCACCAGAGCGGATCCACTCCAGTTCCTTTTCCAGCGCTTTTTGCTTGGATTTGTCTTCGCGGGCTTCCTGCTGCATCCGCTTGGCCTTCTGGTCGAGCCATGCGGAATAGTTTCCCTCATACGGGATGCCGCGGCCACGGTCGAGTTCCAGAATCCAAGAGGTGATGTCGTCAAGGAAATAGCGGTCGTGGGTGACGATCAGGATGGTGCCCTTGTAGGCGATCAGGTGCTTTTGCAGCCAGGCGATGGATTCCGCGTCCAGGTGGTTGGTCGGTTCGTCCAGCAGCAGCATGTCGGGCGCTTCCAAGAGCAGCTTGCACAGCGCGACGCGGCGACGTTCGCCGCCTGACAGGTCTTCGACATTGGCGTCATCGGGCGGGCAGCGCAGCGCGTCCATCGCGACGCCGACGGTGGCTTCCAACTCCCACAGGTTTTGCGCGTCGATCTGGTCTTGCAGTTGCGCCATTTCGTCGGCGGTCTCGTCCGAGTAGTTCATGGCGAGTTCGTTGTAGCGGTCAAGGATCGCCTGCTGTTTGGCCACGCCCAGCATCACGTTGCCCTTCACGTCCAGCGTCGGGTCAAGGTAGGGTTCCTGCGCCAGATAGCCGACCTTGGCGCCCTTGGCGGCCCAGGCCTCGCCTTTGAAATCCTTGTCCATCCCGGCCATGATCTTCAGCAGCGTGGATTTACCCGCGCCGTTGACGCCGACCACACCGATCTTGACCCCCGGCAGAAAGTTCAGGTTGATGTTCTCGAAACACTTCTTGCCACCCGGATAGGTCTTGGAGACGCCTTCCATGTGGTAGACATATTGATAGCTGGCCATGGCCTGATGATCCCGTGATGACTGGTTTGCCTTTCAGATAGGCGAAACAGGGGCCGGGGGCAATGCGACTCCGGGCGAAGATGGTGCCAGCCCGACGCCGCGATGCAGCGCAAAAATCTTGCGCAAAGGGGCGCTGTCATGCACTGATGGCAGGCAGTTTCGAAAGCGCCCGCAGGGCAGGAGACGAATGACATGAGCGCATCCCCCCCCGTTCGCCCGGTTCTGCCCCCCGACATCAAGGCGCGCAAGGGTGGTGCGCCGCTGGTGGTGCTGACCGCCTATACCACGCCGGTGGCGCGGCTGGTGGACCCGCATTGCGACATGGCGCTGGTGGGCGACAGCCTTGGCATGGTGCTGCATGGCCTGCCCTCGACCGTAGGGGTGACGATGGAGATGATGATCTTGCATGGCCGGGCAGTGGTGCGAGGGTTGTCCAGGGCCATGCCGATCATCGACATGCCGTTTGGCAGCTATGAGGAAGGCCCGCAGCAGGCCTTTCGCAACGCGGCGCGGCTGATGGCGGAAACCGGCGCGCCCAGTGTCAAGCTGGAGGGCGGGGTGCATATGGCCGACACCATCGCCTTTCTGACCGCGCGCGGGGTGCCGGTGATGGCGCATGTCGGGCTGACACCGCAGTCGGTAAACACTCTGGGCGGCTACAAGGTGGTGGGACGCGCCGAAGAGGCCGACAAGGTGATGGCCGATGCCCGGGCGTGTGAAGCCGCGGGGGCCTTTGCCATCGTGCTGGAAAAGGTGCCCGAGGGGCTTTCGGGCCGCATCACACGCGCGCTGACCATTCCGACCATCGGTATCGGGGCCGGGGTGGATTGCGACGGGCAGGTGCTGGTGGTCGATGACATGCTGGGCCTGTTCACCGATTTCAGGCCGAAGTTCGTCAAGCGCTATGCCGATCTGGGCAAGCAGGCAGACGCGGCAATTGCCACCTATGCCGCCGAGGTGCGGACGCGGGCCTTTCCGGCACCGGAACACGGCTTTCCCGATGTGCTGAAGGCCAAATCGTGACCCAGCCGGTGATTGTTCGCACCGTTGCCGACCTGCGCGGTCATGTGCGTGGCTGGCGGGCCGAAGGGGCCAGCATTGGCGTGGTGCCCACCATGGGCGCGCTGCATGATGGCCACCTTAGCCTTGCCCGCGCGGCGCGGCGCGACTGCGCCCGGGTGATCACCACGATCTTCGTGAACCCCAAGCAGTTCAACAACCCGGCCGATCTGCTGAAATACCCGCGATCCGAAGAGGCCGATGCCGCACTGCTGGCGACGGTGCCGGTGGACCTGATCTTTGCGCCCTCGACCGATGAGGTCTATCCCGAAGGGTTCAAGACCACGGTGTCGGTGGCGGGCGTGTCAGAACCGCTGGAAGGCCGGATGCGGCCCGGCCATTTCGACGGGGTGGCCACGGTGGTGACCAAACTTTTCGGCATGACCATGGCCGACCGCGGCTACTTTGGCCAGAAGGACTGGCAGCAGTTGCAGGTGGTGCTGCGGTTGGTGCGCGATCTGAACCTGCCGGTCCAGATTGTCGGCTGCGAAACCATCCGCGAGGCCGACGGGCTGGCGATGTCATCGCGCAATGTGCGGCTGACGGCTGCCGGACGGCAAAAGGCCGGTGTCCTGTTCCGGGCCATCACGGCGGCGGCGGATGATATTCGTGCCGGACAATCGGACCGCAGGGCCATTCGTGAAGCGGCCGAAACCATTCGCGCGGCGGGATTTGACCGGGTGGAGTATATCGAGTTGCGCGATGCTCAAACCCTGATGCCGTCAGACGACCCGGCCAGCCCGCGCCGGATGCTGGCGGCGGCTTGGCTGGACGGTGTGCGGCTGATCGACAACATTCCGGTCTAGACCCGGCCAAGGTGTCCAGTCCCGCAAGGCAACGTCCCCCGCCTTACACCCCCGCGACAAAGCCGCCATAGACGCCTTGGCTGAACACCAGCGGCGCACCATTGCGATAGCTGGCCCGCAGCACCCGGCCCACGATGATCAGGTGATCACCGCCATCATGCGTGGCCTGCTGGGCGCAGTCGAAGCGGGCCAAGGCCCCATGAACAACGGGCACGCCTTCGGGGTTCACCTCATGGTTCAACCCGTCAAACCCGGACCCGCCCCGATTGAAGCGGGCCAGCCAATCAACATGGGTCTGATCCAGCACATGAATGGCATAGTGCCCCGCCGTCGCAAAATGGCGATAACGGCTGGACGCGTTTGCCAGCGACCACAGCACCAGCGCCGGGTCCAGCGACACCCCAGCAAAGCTGTTGGCGGTAAATCCCATCGGACCTTCGGCTGTATCGGCCGTGATCACCGTCACCCCGGTGGCAAAGCGGCCCAGGGCATCGCGAAACGCCCGCGGGTTGCCATCGGGGGTGAACACCAATTCTGTCATCATCGCTCCATCCGTCTTCAGGCGACCTCGTGCCCCAGCGACAAGGTGTAGAGCTGAAACCACGTCTGGCGATCCATTTCCACCCGCATTGCGTCGGAAAGCCGGGCAATCCGGTTCAGGCTGTTGGTGCCCATCACCGGCAGAATGCGCGCCGGGTGTCGCAAAAGCCAGGCGATGGCAACCGCAGCCCAATCGACGCCCTGTGCCGCCCCAGTCTGGTGCAGCAGGTCGCGCAAGGGCGCATCGGCGCCCGACAGCAGGCTACCGCCTGCCAGCGGGCTCCAGGCCATCAAGGGCTGGCCGCGTTGCTGATGATAGGCGCTATCACCGTTGGTCAGTGCCTGATGCGCGCGCAGGCTGATCTCGATCTGATTGGTCAGCAACGGCGTTTTCATCGCCGCTTGCAGCAGCGCAAAGTCCCATGGCCGAAAGTTCGATACGCCCACACCGCGCACCTTGCCACTGGCGACCAGCGCATCCAGCGCCGCCCCTGTTTCATGCGGGTTCATCAACGGGTCGGGGCGATGGATCAGCAACAGATCAATCCGGTCGGTCGCCATCGCCCGCAAGGACGCGTCAACCGAGGCACCGATATGGGCGGCGCCGGTGTCGTAGTGTTTCAGCCGCGCGCCCGCATGGCGGCCCATTGGGGCAATGATCCCGCACTTGGTGACGATCTCGATCTGGTCGCGCAGGGCGGGCGCGGCTTTCAGCGCTGCACCGAAAACCGTCTCGGCGGTATAGCCGCTGTACATATCGGCCTGATCCATGGTGGTGATGCCCTGGGCAAGACAGGCCTCGACCTTGGCCTGCACGTGGCCGGGCGAGGTATCGGCATCATCCCCCAGCCGCCACATGCCATAGACAAGGCGCGACAGGGACAGATCAGGTGACAGGGCGATCTTTTCCATCAGCGGCGGGGTCCGTTTCAAGGGCAGGGGCGGCAGCAGCCAGAACTCCAGATGGTCATATTGCACAAGCCGAGGATAGCCCGAAAAGAGCCCGGCACGAAGGCATGCATGCCGGCAGCGTCGATCATGGCACCTCTGCCTGACGGCAGAGGCGTGTCTCTGCGTCGGGGGGCGCTGCCCCCGTCGCGCTGCCGCGCGCCTCCCCCGGAGTATTTGGAAAAGCAGCAATCCAGCCCAAGCTGACGCCGGTTCCCCCTTGCATCCGGTGGAACATGGCTGTTCCTTGCGCAGGTCTTTGCCGGAGGGATGCGATGCAGATGCTGCGAATGAACGACGGGGCCAAGATCCCGGCCCTTGGTCTGGGTGTCTGGCAGATCCCGGCGGATCAGACGGCGCGGGTGGTGGCCGAGGCGGTCGGGCTTGGCTATCCGCTGGTGGACGGAGCCGCGATCTATGGCAACGAAGCCGGTCTTGGCGATGGCCTGCGCGCCGCGGGCGTGGCGCGGGATCGGCTGTTCGTGACCACGAAAATCTGGAACGACCGGCAGGGCCATGACGACACCTTGCGCGCCTTTGACGACTCGGTGGCACGGTTGGGCCTGACGCCCGATCTGGTGCTGATCCACTGGCCCTGCCCGGACCGGGGCCTGTATCTGGACACCTGGCGCGCATTGATCCGGTTGCGCGACGAAGGCCGGGTGACGTCGATCGGCGTGTCGAACTTCATGCCCGAGCATCTGGAGCGCGTGATCGGCGAAACCGGGGTCATCCCGGTGGTGAACCAGATCGAATTGCACCCCGAGTTTCAGCAGGCAGAGTTGCGCGCCCTGCATGACCGGCTGGGCATTGTCACCCAAAGCTGGACGCCTCTGGGCCATGGCCGCAGCTTTGACGCGCCCGCCGTGCAGGCCATTGCAGCCCGCACCGGCAAAACGCCGGCGCAGGTGATCTTGCGATGGCATGTGCAGCTTGGCTGTTCGGTTATTCCGCGCAGCACCAATCCGGGGCGGTTGGCACAAAACCTTGATGTGTTCGATTTTGCCCTGGACGCGGCCGAGATGGCCGACATGGCCGCGCTGGATACCGGCGCGCGGGGCGGACCAGACCCGATGCATTTCAACTGACGCAAGCAGCCGACCTGTGACGCCAGAACCCGCAACAGCACTGGCAAGGCCATCGGGGACTGGTGAACAAAGCTTGACCGTGCCGCATGTTCGGCAGCCGTGCCCCCGCCGGTGCCGCGAAAGCCGAAAAAGACCCGGCTTTGCGCATACCTCCATCGCTTGCCCAAGGATGATCCCCTGATGCGCGCCGGAATTGTCGCCCTGTTGGCCGCCTATGTCCTCAGCCAGTTCTACCGCGCCTTTCTGGCGGTGCTGACGCCGGTGCTGCAAGCCGACTTGGGGGCGACGGCCAGCGATCTTGCCGCGGCTTCGGGCTATTGGTTCCTTGCCTTTGCGGTGATGCAAATCCCGGTGGGCGAAGCGTTGGATCGCATCGGCCCGCGCCGCACCACCGCCGTCCTGCTGGCCATCGGGGCGCTTGGGGCGGCACTTTTCGCCATGGCAACCGGGCCCGTGGCGATGAAACTGGCCATTGCGCTGATCGGCACCGGGTGTTCCTCGGTGCTGATGGCATCCTACTACATCTTCGCCCGGACCTACGGACCCGCGGTTTTCGGCACGCTGGCCGGGGCCACGGTCGGCATCGGCAATCTTGGCAATATCGGCTCGTCGCTGCCCCTGTCCCTTGCGATCGAGGCGGCTGGCTGGCGCGCATCGCTCTGGGGGCTTACAGCGATCACCGCCCTCGTGGCGCTGGCAGTCCTGATATGGGTGCGCGATCCGACCCGCAGCCCCGGCGGCCAGAAAGGCAATCTGCTCGATCTTTTGCGGATGCCCGCGCTCTGGCCGATGTTGATCATGATGGCGGTCTGCTACGCGCCATCAGCCGCCATCCGCGGGCTATGGGTCGGCCCGCTGTTTCGTGACGTGTTCAGTGCCGATGCGGCCTGGATCGGGCAGGTCAGCCTGATCATGGGGCTGGCCATGGTTGCGGGCAGCTTTGCCTATGGCCCACTGGAACGTCTGCTGCACACCCGCAAGGGGCTGATCCTTGGCGGTAACCTCACGGCCCTGGGATGTCTTGTCGGCCTGTGGCTGATGCCACCGGACCCGTGGCTGATCATCGCCTTGCTGGCCGGGCTCGGCCTGACCGGCACTTCGTTTCCGATGGTCATCGCACATGGCCGCGCCTTCATTCCGCCGCACCTCACCGGGCGCGGCGTCACCCTGCTCAACCTGTTCGGCATCGCCCCGGTGGGGCTTTTGCAATTTGCCACCGGCCGCATCCATGCCAGCACCCCGGCCACCGACGCAGCCGCGCCCTATGCCGCCATTTTCGGCTTCATCGCCCTGTTTCTGGCCGCCGGTCTGTGCGTCTATGCCTTCGCGCAAGACCGGACCGACTGATTTCCTCTTGGCAGAAATACCCCGGGGAGACGCGCGGCAGCGCGGCGGGGCAGAGCCCCTCTTTTGTGCCAAGCGCGCCGCCACCTCTTCCCCCTGCCCCCCCTTTGCGCTAAGGGGCCATGTCGTGTGACGTCAGGAGGGCCAGATGGGCTATAAAGTCGTTGTCGTGGGTGCCACGGGGAATGTGGGCAAGGAAATGCTCAACATCCTTGCCGAGCGTGAGTTTCCGGTGGATGAAATCGCGGCCCTTGCCAGCCGCAAATCCATGGGCACCGAAGTCAGCTTTGGCGACAAGACCCTGCGCACCAAAGACCTTGATACCTTTGATTTTACCGGCTGGGACATCGCGCTGTTCGCCATCGGGTCGGATGCGACCAAGGTCTATGCGCCGCGCGCGGCCAGTCAGGGCTGTGTGGTGATCGACAACTCGTCGCTCTATCGCTACGACCCCGACATTCCGCTGATCGTGCCCGAGGTGAATGCCGATGACGTGGTGCGCTACAAGAACAAGAACATCATCGCCAACCCCAACTGCTCGACCGCGCAGATGGTGGTGGCGCTGAAGCCGCTGCATGACCGCGCCTGCATCAAGCGGGTGGTGGTCAGCACCTATCAATCGGTGTCGGGCACCGGCAAGGAGGCGATGGACGAGTTGTGGAACCAGACCAAGGGCATGTATGTGCCGGGTCAGGAAGTGGCGCCATCGGTTTACCCCAAACAGATCGCCTTCAACGTGATCCCGCATATCGACGTGTTCCTTGACAGCGGCGGTACCAAGGAAGAGTGGAAGATGGTCGCCGAGACCAAGAAGATCCTTGACCCGAAAATCAAGGTCACGGCCACCTGCGTGCGGGTGCCGGTGTTTGTTGGCCATTCCGAGGCGATCAACATCGAGTTTGAAGAATATCTCGACTGGGAAGAAGCCACCGACATCCTGCGCGAAGCGCCCGGCGTGCTGGTGATCGACAAGCGTGAGCCCGGCGGTTACATGACGCCGGTGGAATGTGTTGGCGAATATGCCACCTATGTCAGCCGCATCCGTCAGGATGAAACCATCGAAAACGGCCTGAACCTGTGGTGCGTGTCCGACAATCTGCGCAAGGGGGCTGCGCTGAACGCGGTGCAGATCGCCGAGGTTCTGGGCATCCGCTGCCTGAAGAAGGGGTAAGCTCGCCCTTGCAGTGACAGTAAAAAGCCCGCCATCCGGCGGGCTTTTTACTGTCAGAGGCATCGGCCCGCGTGCGCATTTTACCGGAGGGAAGGACGCCAGCCGCAGGCCGACAGATCAGACCGGAACGAAGCCCAGTTCAGGATCATAATGCTCCAGCAAGCCCTCGCCGGTGTCGTTCCACAGCCCGTGCAGGGTCAGCCGGTCCGCCTCCACCGCCTCGCGCACGAAGGGAAACGTCATCAGGTTGGCAAGGCTGACCAGCACACCCTGCTTTTCCAGCGCACGCAACCGGTCCGCTTCAGGCAGGTCGCGGACATGCTCAAAGCCGGGGCGCAGGATATCCATCCAGCGGCCCACGAACGAGGTCTTTTCCTCCAGTTCCGGGGCCTTGCCCATGCACATGTCATGGCAGCCCTTCACGCCGCCGCAGTTTGAATGGCCCAGCACCACGAGATGCGCCACACCCAGCGAAGTGACCGCGTATTCCACCGCCGCCGAGGTGCCGTGATATTCGCCATCGGGGTTATAAGGCGGCACAAGGTTTGCGATGTTGCGGTGGATGAAGAACTCGCCCTCATCCGCACCGAAGATCGAGGTCACATGGACCCGGCTGTCACAGCACGAGATCACCATGGCGCGCGGATACTGGCCGCTTTCGGCCAGACGGCGCAGCCAGGCCTTGTTGTCTTGATAGGTGGTGGCGCGCCAGCCATAAAAGCGCTGCACCAGATAGGCGGGAAGGGGGCTAGCTGCATCCATGCCGTCGGGCCTCCGTTTGAGCTTCGACCCTACATAGGCAGCAATCGCAGAAAATTCGAGAGGGATTGTGCTGCACGCGCAACCTTTTCTTCAGGATGCACGGCGCACCCTGCCCTTGGGTGTATTTCATGAGGTGTGGGCCATGCGAGCTGAAAACGTGGTGCTGCTGCGTCCGGAAGAACGGGTGCGGCAGAATGGTGAACCGATCGCGTCGCTGTATCGAAATCTGGGAACGGCCTCTGCCGAACAGGTGGTGACACGGGCCTTGGGCGAACTGGCGCTGACCATGGCGGGTCTGGCGGTGCAGGTCCGGGCGCATGATCTGGCCAATCTGGCGCGGCAGTTGCGCCGTCTGCAACGGATGGCCGAAAATCTGGGGATGATCAGTCTGGGGCTGGTCGCCTCTGACGCACGGACCTGTCTGGAATGCTGTGATACAACCGCGTTTTCGGCTGTCTGGGCCCGGTTGATCCGCATTGCCGAACGCACGCTGGGGCCAGACAGGGACATGCTGGATCAATCTTCGGTTTAGGGGGGCCTTGCGGGAAAACTTGAAACGGCTAGGCTCTGCAGGCTGCGCCCCGTTGACCTAACAGGATCCCCGCCATGACTGCCGTGCCTGCCCTTGCCGATGCTGACGCAACCTCGCTGCCCCTGCATGTGGTGGCGTCTGAAGATCTGCCTGCGTGGTGTGCCGGGCCTGGGTCCGAATGGGCGCAATGGCTTGCCGCCACCGGGTTTGAGGCCGGCCTGGGCGATGTCCGGCTGCTGCCGGGCAGTGTGGCGGGGTCAGGGGGGGCAGGGTTGGTCGGGGCGATTGTCGGCCTTGGCCGCGCCCCGGCACGGGCGCGCAGCCGGTTTGGGGTGGCCAAGGCCGTGGCCAGCCTTCCGGCAGGCGATTGGCATCTGTCCGGCGCCTTGACAGAAAGCCAAGCGAAAGAGGCGGTGTTGGGTTGGCTTCTGGCCAGCTATCGGTTTGACCGCTATCGCCCGGCCAAGAAATCTGCCGCCCTGCCGCGCCTGAAACTGCCCGCAGGCGTGGATGGCGAAACCCTGCTGGCGATGGCCGAGGGCGAATATCTGACCCGCGACCTGATCAACACCCCGGCCAACGACATGGGGCCGGATGAGTTGCAAGCCGCGTTTTTCGGTCTGGCGCAGCGCTTTGGCGCGACGGCTTCGGCGATTGTCGGCCATGATCTGCTGGCGCAGAACTTTCCGATGATCCATGCCGTTGGCCGCGCCGCCGCCCGCGCGCCGCGTCTGCTGGACATGCGTTGGGGCCGTGAAGGCCCGCAACTGACCCTTGTGGGCAAGGGGGTGTGCTTTGACACCGGCGGGCTGGATATCAAGCCATCCTCGAGCATGCTGCTGATGAAAAAGGACATGGGCGGGGCGGCCACCGTCATGGGGCTGGCGCTGATGATCATGCGGCTTGGCCTGCCGTTGCGCCTGCGGGTGCTGGTGCCTGCGGTGGAAAACAGCGTGTCCGGTGCCGCGATGCGCCCGCGCGATATCCTGACCTCACGCCGTGGTCTGACGGTCGAGGTGAACAACACCGACGCCGAGGGCCGCCTGGTTCTGGGCGATGCCCTGGCCTATGCCTGTGAGGATGAGGGCGCCACCGTGATCTCGATGGCCACGCTGACCGGGGCTGCGCGGGTGGCGGTGGGGCCGGACCTTGCCCCCTATTTCGCCAATGATCCGGCGATGGCCGCCGTGATCGAGGCCGGGGCTGCCGCCGGGTTTGACCCGGTCTGGCGCCTGCCGTTCTGGGACGCCTACGAGCCACTGATCGAACCCGGCATCGCCGATCTGGACAACGCGCCTTCGGGCGGTTTTGCCGGGGCGATCACCGCCGCCTTGTTCCTGCGCCGCTTTGTCAGCACGCCACGCTATGCGCATTTCGACATCTACGGCCATATCCCGTCCGAGTTGCCGGGTCGGCCCAAGGGCGGGGCTGGTCAGGGCGCGCGGGCCATCCTTTATGCCTTGCCCGACATGTTGGGTCTGTGATGGACCGGCGGTTCTGGCCAGCGACGGAACGGGTGGCGCATGTGTCGCTGCAAGGCCGGATCGACGGGGTGGCGTTTACCGAAGGCAGGGCCTGCATGGTAGGCTCGCCCCTTGTGGACCTGCAACGCGCCCCGGATGGCCCGCGCGAGCGGCAATTGCCACGCGGCACGGGCTTTACCGTGGTCGAGGAGGTCGGCGGCTGGGCCTTTGGCTTTGCCGAACCGGACGGCTATTGTGGCTGGATGCGGGCCGGGAACCTGATCGCACCGCACGCCACCAGCCATTGGGTCGCATCGGTTGGCACGCATCTCTATGCCGAGCCGCGGGTGCAGGCGTTCTGCGGTGTGATGCCAATGGGGGCAAGGCTGCGGGTGACGGGGCAGGTGGCTGGGTTCGCCGAGGTGGATGGCGGTTTCGTGCCAGCATCCCATCTGCGCCCGATCGGCGATTGGCTGGCAGATCCGGTTGCGGTGGCCGAGGGGTTCCTTGGCACGCCCTATCTGTGGGGTGGCAACAGCCGGGCTGGGCTGGATTGTTCGGGGTTGGTGCAACTGGCCTTTCACGCCTGCGGCCTGCCCTGCCCTGCCGACAGCGATCTGCAACAGGCCCTGGGCTTTGCCCTGCCCGATGACGCCGCCTTGCAGCGCGGCGATCTGGTGTTCTGGAAGGGCCATGTCGCCTTGGTGGCGGACGCCACCCGCATCTTGCATGCCAATGGTCACACGATGTCGGTGGCTTACGAACCCATCAAGGACGCCATTGCCCGGATCATTGCGCAAAACGGCGGCCCCGTCATCGCGCGGCGGCGCGTTGCCGCGTCCTGACCGTCACGGTTCAGCGCTGACGCCCGCGCCGGTCGAAATGCGCCTCAGTCCACCGGGCGGATCAGCTTGCGCTCCAGCACCCGCAGCACGGTGGGAAGGTCGGCTCCGCGCCGCAAGATATGCCCGTCCATCCCGACGACGGAATACATCCCCTGCTTGCCGCGCAGCTTGGGGTGTTTTTCGATCCGGTAGATCGGATGTTCGGCCGTGCGGCGAAACACCGAAAACACCGCGAAGTCGTGCAGGGTGGAAATGCCATAGTCGCGCCATTCGCCCAAGGCGACCATCCGGCCATACAGCGTCAGGATTTGCGACAACTCGTGTCTGTCAAAGCTGACCTGTTCAGGCAGCGAGGTGACAAAGGGAAGATGGCTGGGGGGCTGAATTGTCATCACCTCAGCTTACGCAGGTGCCCGCACAAATCAAGTCCGAAGCCGAGGCCACGGTTTCACCGTCAAAGGGCCCATGCCCTGCCCGATGCACACCGGATTTCTGCCACGAAAACCCTGCATCACTGCATGGCGTAGGGTGCAAGGCCCGGTGATCGACAGATTGCCCCCACCCAGTTCGGTTGCCGGGTCGTCACGCTGGGCAGTTGGTTGGGCCCTCGTCCTTGCGGCGGGGGCCTTTCACCGTGCCGCAAACCCCGCAGCCAGCCGCAACTCGCCTGTTGCCAGCCCACGCCAGTTGCGTTGCGCGGCGGGAAGGCGCTTTTGCGCCATCGGATGTGCGGCGTCCAACACGCCCAGACGCGACAGGATGGCGACAATCGCGGCCTCGGATGCCCGGGTCGCGCCATCGGCAATCTTTACCGCGACCCCAAGCTTCCGCGACGGGATCATGGCGACAAATACCGCTTCGGCCCCGGTCTTGATCGCTACTTGCCCGCCCATGGCGCGCATCAACTCGGTGCAGGCCCGGCCTTCGCCTGCGACCAGTTCGGGATGCGCCGCCATTGCATCCCGCAGCCGGACCATCGCCCGCTGACGGGCATCGCCGGTGTCGCGCGCCGCCGCAAAGGCCTGCATCGCGCGGGCCAGACCTGCCAGAGACATGGCGAAATTGGGGGCCGAGCAGCCGTCGATGCCGTAGCCTGCCACCGCCTCGCCGGTCACCTCTTCGGTGGCCTGACGGATGGCGCGCTGCAACGGGTGGTCCACTTCGACGTATTCCGGCCCGGCCTTCATGTGCTGCGTGGCGGTCAGAAAACCGCAATGCTTGCCCGAGCGGTTGTTGTGCAACTGGCACGGCGACTGGTCCGCGCGGATCAGCCGGTCGCGTTCGGCGCGGTCATAAGGCTCGTGCGCGCCGCAGCGCAAATCCGGCTCGGCCAGCCCCAGATCGGCCAGCCAGCGCCCGGCCATGCCGACATGCAGCGCAGCGCCCTGATGGCTGGCGCAAGACAGCGCCAGATGGCGGTCGGTCAGCCCGACGGCATCGGCCGCGCCGCTTTCCACCAAAGGCAGCGCCTGAATCATCTTGCACGACGACCTTGGATAAATCACCGCAGCGGGGTTGCCCCAGACCTGCATCATCCCGCCCTCGCCCCAGATCACGGCATGGCCGACGTGCTGGCTTTCCAGCCGGTCACCCCGCCAGACTTCGACCATTGGTTCTGCTGTTTGCATCGGCTTGTCCCGTCACAGATGCGCGATTTGTTGCCCATAGGGCTTTCGCGGATTGGCATTTTTGCGTTATCGATGGGATATCGGGTAGAACGCCCTTACGCCACGGGAAAAGCCGCGTCAAACAGCGGTGGCAGCAGGGCAGGGGCAAAAAACAGCTGGAGGCTGTAAACGTTATGACATCCATCTTCGTCCGTGCCGCGCTTGTGGCCGCTTTGGCTTGTGCCGCCCCGTCGGCATTCGCGCAGGAATCCACCAATCTTGTCGAGGTGAAAGCCGACTGGTATGTGTTCACGGAAGAGAACCCGAAGGAATGCTGGGGCGTTTCCAAACCCAAGGAAACCGTGAATACCCGCAACGGCCAGCCGGTTTCGGTGCGGCGCGGCGATATCTTGTTGTTCGTGACCTTCCGCCCCGGTGCAGGCGACAAGGGTGAGGTGTCGTTCTCGGGCGGCTACCCCTTTGCCAAGGACTCGATGGTCAAGATGGAGATCGACGGCACGACGTTTGAACTTTTTGCCGATGGCGAATGGGCCTGGCCCACCACTGCCGAGGCCGACAATGCGTTGCTGACCGCGATGAAAAAGGGCTCGACTGCGGTTCTGTCCGGAACGTCGGGACGCGGAACCCAGACCAAGGATACCTTCAGCCTGCAGGGCTTCACCGCAGCGATGGAAGAGGCGCAAAAGCGCTGTCAATAAAGGCGCTTCCCTGAAAGACCAGCACGCCCCTGCCGGACAGGGGCGTTTTTCAATTGACCGGTTCCGTTTTCATCGCGACTGCCGTATACCATGGCGCTTCCCGACCAGTGGACCAAGACATGACAATTTCCGCGCCGATCACCCAAGATGTGCTGACCCTGCCGCGCAAGCTGCCCGAGGGTGGCAAGACCAACCTTGTCGGCCTGACCCGCGATCAGCTGCGCGCGGCCCTGATTGCGGCGGGCACCCCCGAAAAGCAGGCCAAGATGCGGCTGGGGCAGGTCTGGCAGTGGATCTATCACTGGGGCGTCCGCGATTTTGCGGCCATGACCAATCTGGCCAAGGATTACCGCGCGCTGCTGGCCGATCACTTCGTGGTGGACCTGCCCGAGATCGTAACGAAGCAAGTGTCAACCGATGGCACCCGCAAGTATCTGGTCCGTATTGCCGGCGGGCATGAGATCGAGGTGGTCTATATCCCCGAGACCGACCGCGGCACCCTGTGCATTTCCAGTCAGGTCGGCTGCACGCTGACCTGTTCCTTCTGCCACACCGGCACGCAAAAGCTGGTGCGCAACCTGACGGCGGGTGAAATTGTCGGTCAGGTCATGCTGGCGCGCGACGATCTGGGCGAATGGCCGGTTCAGGGCGCACCCAAGGACGAACAGCGCCTGATCTCCAACGTCGTGCTGATGGGCATGGGCGAGCCGCTGTACAACTTCGACAACGTCCGCGATGCGATGAAGGTGGTGATGGACAACGAAGGCATCGCCCTTGGCCGCCGCCGCATCACCTTGTCCACCTCGGGTGTGGTGCCGGAAATCGCGCGCACTGCGACAGAAATCGGCTGTCTGCTGGCCGTGAGCTTCCATGCCACCACCGATGAGGTGCGCGACCAGTTGGTGCCGATCAACAAACGCTGGAACATCGCCACCTTGCTTGAGGCGCTGCGGGCCTATCCCGGCCTGTCGAACTCTGAGCGGATCACCTTTGAATATGTCATGCTCGACGGGGTCAATGACACCAAGGAAGATGCGCATCGGCTGGTCAAACTGCTGGAAGGCATCCCTGCAAAGGTCAACCTGATCCCGTTCAACGAATGGCCCGGCGCGCCTTACAAGCGTTCAAGCGGCAACCGCATCCATGCCTTTGCCGACATCATCTATCATGCCGGTTACGCCAGCCCCATTCGCACCCCGCGCGGCGAAGACATCATGGCCGCTTGTGGCCAGTTGAAATCGGCGACCGAACGCGCCCGCAAATCGGCGCGTCAGATTGCAGCGGATGCCGGTCTGCCGCAGACCTGACTTGATGCGCGTTTTGCCGCGTCCCCATCGCCTGCAATAGTCTTGTAGCGTCACCCCATCCGGCGACATACCTGTCGCCAACCCGTAGCACCGCCTGCCGTCGTGCGGCTGAACCAAATGATCAAGCCGCAAAGGCCCCTTGATGACGAACCTGACTGACGACCTGACGCAAGCCCAAGAGGTAAGCGCCCGGAAATGGTTGCCGATCTTGGCAAAATATCGTGACCCGTCGCGTCCGCGGTCGCTGTTCGAACTGGCGGTGACCTGCGCAGGTTTTGTGGCGTTCTGGGCCGCAGCCTGGGCCGCCCTGTCGGTCAGCCCATGGCTCGCGCTTGGCATCGCGCTGCTGAACGGGTTCTGGCTGGTGCGGCTGTTCCTGATCCAGCATGACTGCGGGCACCAGTCGTTCTTTGTCGGCCGCCAGACCAATGACTGGATCGGGCGGATCATCGGGGTGCTGACGCTGACGCCCTACACCGTGTGGAAGCGCGGCCATTCCATTCACCACGCCAACGCCGGCAATCTGGACCGGCGCGGGATCGGCGATGTGATGACCCTGACGGTGGATGAGTTCTACCAGCGTGGCTGGTTGGGGCGCGCCTTGTATCGGGCCTATCGCAGCCCGCTTGTGATGTTCGGCCTGGGCCCGGCCTATCTGTTCATGCTGGAACACCGCTTGCCGCTGGGGCTGATGCGGTCGGGCTGGCGCTATTGGCTGTCGGCCATGGGCACCAATCTGGGCATCGCGGTGATGATTGGTATGCTGTATTATTTTGGCGGCTGGCAGGTGGTGGCGCTGATCTATGTGCCCACGGTGATTTCGGCGGCGACCATCGGGGTCTGGCTGTTCTTCGTGCAGCACCAGTTCGAAGACACCTATTGGGACCATGAGGCCGACTGGCAACTGCACGACGCCGCCCTGCTGGGCAGTTCGCATTACAGGCTGCCCGCGCCCTTGGCTTGGCTTACAGCAAATATCGGCATCCACCATGTGCACCACCTGTATGCGCGGATCCCGTTCTACCGGCTGACCGAGATCTTGCGCGACTATCCCGCCTTGGCCGAAGCCCAGGTTCTGACGCTGCGCGAAAGCCTGTCTTGCGCACGGCTGCACCTGTGGGACAAGGCCGGGCGGCGGCTGGTGACCTTCCGCGAGGCGGGCCACGTCTGGGCCGCACAACAGGCGTAACGCAGGGCCAATCGGCTTTTGCGTGCCGCACCCAGCCTGCCTGCATCAGCCCCGCACATTGAAATAATCGTAGATCACATGCGCCATCGCCTCGGATATTCCATCGACCGCCATCAGGTCTGACAGCCCTGCGCGGGACACCGCCTTGGCGCTGCCGAAATGCGCCAGCAGTGCGCGTTTGCGGGTGGCGCCCACGCCTGGGATGTCGTCCAGCGGCGTCACCCCCACCGCCTTGGCGCGCTTGGCCACATGCGCGCCATTGGCCCAGCGGTGCGCCTCGTCGCGCAGGCGCTGCACGAAATACAAGACCGGATCGTTGCGCGGCAACGCAAAGGGCCGCTCGCCCATGCGGTGAAATTCTTCCTTGCCGTGATCACGGTCCACGCCCTTGGCCACGCCGATAAAGGGCACGTCATCCACCCCCAGTTCGGCCATGATCCCCGCCACCGCCGACACCTGCCCCGCGCCACCGTCGATCAGCAAAAGGTCAGGCCACATCTCTGACTTGCGCTCGGGGTCTTCCTTGATCAGCCGCTCAAACCGGCGGGTCAGCACCTCTTTCATCATGCCGAAGTCGTCGGAATTGGCCCCGGCCTCAGACTTGATGTTGAACTTGCGGTATTGCGATTTCACAAAGCCTTCCGGCCCCGCCACGATCATGCCGCCGACGGCATTGGTGCCCTGGATGTGGGCGTTGTCGTAAACCTCGATCCGCGCGGGCGGGCGGTCCAGATCAAACGCCTCGGCCAGACCGGCCAGCAGCTTGTTCTGCGTGGCCCCTTCGGCCATCTTGCGTGCCAGACTTTCGCGCGCGTTGCGGGCAGCGTTTTCCACCAGCTCGGCCTTCTCGCCGCGCAGGGGCACCGCAAGTTCGACCTTGCGCCCGGCCCGCTCGCTTAGCGCCTGCACCACAAGGTCTTCGTCCTCGACGGCGTGCGACAGCAAGATCAGGCGGGGCGGTTCCTTGTCGTCGTAAAACTGCGTCAGGAAGGCGGTCAGGATCTCGGCCTCTTCCGCCCCTGCCCCGGTGCGCGGATAAAAATCGCGGTTGCCCCAGCTTTGGTTGGCGCGGATGAAGAACACCTGCACACAGGCCTGTCCGCCCTCCAGATGCAGCGCCACCACATCGGCCTCGGCCACGCCGCGCGGGTTGATGCCCTGCGCCTGCTGCACCTGCGTCAGCGCCTTGATCCGGTCGCGCAGGGCGGCGGCGCGCTCAAACTCCATCGCGTCCGAGGCTTTGGCCATTTCGGCAGCAAGGTTCGCTTGCACATCGGTGGTCTTGCCCTGCAAGAACCGTTCTGCATCGGCCACCAGCGCGGCATAGCCCTGCGCGTCCACCTTGCCCACACAAGGCGCGGCACAGCGCTTGATCTGATGTTGCAGACAGGGCCTTGTGCGCGATTCGAACATAGCATCGGTGCAGTTGCGCAAAAGGAACACCTTTTGCAACTGGTTCAGCGTCCGGTTCACCGCGCCCGCACTGGCAAAGGGGCCGAAATATGACCCCTTCTCGCTGCGCTTGCCCCTGTGTTTCTTCAACTGCGGAAAGGCGTGAGTTTTGGAAATCAGGATGTTGGGAAAACTTTTGTCATCCCGCATCAGCACGTTGTAGCGCGGCTTGAGCTGCTTGATCAGGTTCTGCTCCAGCAGCAGCGCCTCCACCTCGGTGCGGGTGGTCAAGAACATCATGCTGGCGGTTTCAAAGATCATCCGCGCAATCCGCGCCGAATGGCCCGAGGGACGGGCATAGTTCGACACCCGCGCCCGCAGGTTGCGCGCCTTGCCGACATACAGCACCTCGCCCTTGCCATTCAGCATGCGATAGACGCCGGGCGAGGCATCCAGTGTCTTGAGATAGCCCTGAATGACGGCCTGCCCGGTCAATTCGGTGGTGGCGTTCGGGTCACTTTCGCTCAAGCTGGCCCCCCGGAAAACACTGCGATTTCAGTCATTGATTCTGGCTTCTCGCTGCAATGATATCGGCCCTGAGGCAAGAGAGAAGAAGTCCACCGTTTCTGTGGGTAAGTCTGCGGAGAAACTTTCAGGATCGACAAATTTCCCTTGTTTTTAGCCGGTTTCCTTAAGGTGCGCAAAAAATAGGCGAAAATGTAACTATTTGATTTCATTTACAAGATTTTTCATCTCTTTGTTAAATCCAGTGAAATCAGATGTTTGTGTAACGGCCGCGTGAACGAATCACGAAAAGTGGACAACTTTGCCGCTGGATTTGCCGGAACTATTCAATCCCCACCACATCGGGGGTCTGCCACGCCAGATGCTGTCCGCCATCGACGGCGATCATCTGCCCGGTCACCGCCGGCGAATCGAGGAAAAAACCAAGCGCCGCGGTGATATCGGAAGGGTGCGCGCCGCGCCCGGAAATGGTCGCCGCACGCTGCTTGTCAAACTGCACGTCCGACTGCCGCGCGCCTTGCAAGGTGGGCCCCGGCCCGATGCCATTGACCCGCACATCCGGGGCAAGGCCCTGTGCTGCCGTCCGCGTCAAGGCCCAGAGTCCCATCTTGGCGATGGTATAGCTGGCGAACTCGGGCGTCAGCCGATGCACCCGCTGGTCGATCATGTTGACCACCAGACCTTGCGCCAAAGGCTCGCCATTCTCATCCATCACGGCGGCCGGGCATTGCGCGGCAAAGGCCTGTGTCAGCACAAAGGGCGCGCGCAGGTTGCTTTCCATCGCCCGGTCCCAACTTCTGCGGGTGCCCGTTTTCACCGTGTCATGTTCAAAGATCGAGGCATTGTTCACCAGCACCGTCAGCGGCCCCAAGGCTGCCGCCGCGCGCGGCACAAGGCTTGTCACCTGCGCCTCATCCAGCAGGTCGGCCTGCAGCGTCACGGCGCGCCGCCCCATGGCGCGGATCTCATCCGCCACAGCCTCGGCCGCATCCACGGAGCTGGCGAAGTGCACCGCCACATCATGCCCGCGTCCGGCCAGATACAGCGCCATAGCGCGGCCAAGGCGCTTGCCTGCCCCCGTCACCAGTGCCGTCATCGCCTAGCCCTTTTTCCCGCAGTCACAACCGCCCTTGCCCACAATGTATCGCCCACAGGTCTTGCAGACAGCGGGTTTCAGCCGGGCCTTGGTTTTCATCCGGTCCAGCGCCGATGGAAACACCAGCTTGCCGATCATGCCGACCAGAACCATGGCCAGAAGAAAGATCAGGATGATCTTGACCAGCATCTACAGGCCATACCGCGCCCAAAGCGCGCGCTCTTCCACCGTTGCCATCACGCTGTCGGCCATCGCAAAGCCAAAGCGTTGCAGCAGGCCACGCCGTTGGCCATAGGGCACCAGCCGCACCTTGTCACCGAACAGCTCTTTCATCTTCGGCACCAGATGGCCAACGCCATCGGCCAACCCGACCTCGACCCCGGCCTGGCCCACCCAGATATCGGCGTTGAACAGATCGGCATCAGGTTTCAGCCGCGCGCCGCGACCGGCCTTGACCTGCGCGATGAAGTTCTGGTGCAAGGGTGCCAGCATGGCATGGATGCGTTCCACATCCTCGGGCCGTTCGGGTTTGAACGGGTCGGCAAAGGACTTGGATTTGCCCGCCGTGTGCACCCGCCGTTCAACGCCCACTTTCTGCATCGCGTCGGGGAAGCCAAAGCTGGCATAGATCACGCCGATCGACCCGATCAGCGACGATGGGTCCACCCAGATCTGATCTGCCGCCGTCGCCAGCCAATAGCCACCCGAGGCCGCGATATCCTCGACAAAGGCATGCACCGGCACCTTCTTTTCATCGGCCAGCCGCCGGATGCGCGCGCCGATCAACGACGATTGCACCGGTGACCCACCCGGCGAGTTGATGACCAGCGCCACCGCCGCCGGCTTGCCACGGCCGAAGGCCCGCTCGATCAAGGGGGCAAGCGACTGATCCGAAAGACTGCGCGCACCCATGCCGATCGACCCTTGCAGGCGGATCACGGGAACCAGCGGGTCCTGCTTCAGAAAGGGGATGTATTGTTTCATGTGGCAGAAGTAGGCCGCAGCGCTGCCCCAAACAAGGGGCAGCTTGCGCTCACTGCTGCCGGACGCGCTTGTAAGTCATCGGGCAGTCCTTGCACAGGCGCAGATAGGCAAAGATCCCCGTCAAGAACCCAAGCCCGGCCAAGCCGCCCGCCACAAGGATTTGCGTGTGGTTCTGCACATCTGCCGTAAACGCAAGATAGCCGAAGACCCAAAATCCAAGCCAACTGACCATGCAGGCCAGTGCCACCAGCTTTTTCATACAACCCTCCGTTCCCAGAAGCCCCCTCACGGCTTTTCCCGCATGAAAGATATCGCATTTTTGCCGGTGTCGCGACATTTCGTCTCTGCGATGCAGCGTCAGAGAAACGCCAGCGTCAAGATGTGATCGGCCACAGTGGCGATGCGTCCGTTGATGCGGTCGCCGCGGATAAAGGGGGCGATATCGGTGCAGAACGTGGCGCTGAAACCGTCGGGCCCCAGCGTCACTGCCATCGCCTCAAAACCGAACAGCGTGCGGCTGACCGGGTATTGCGCCTTGTAGGCGGCCTCTTTGGCGCTGAACACCAACTTGGCCCGTCGCGCGCGCTGTGCCTCGGGCGCTTGGTGCAAAACGGCCAATTCCTCGGGCCGCAGGATCGTGCCCCACAGGTCGGGTGTCAGCGGCGTGTCAGGCTCCAGATCAATGCCGATGCCGCGCCACGAACCGGCCGGAAGGACGACCGCAAGACAGGCGGTCGGCGAATGGGTGATCGACCCCGTCACCCCCGCGGGCCAGATCGGCGCCCGGTCGCCCCCCATCGGCAGCGCCTGCGCTGGCAATCCAATGGCCGCCATTGCCATCCGCGCCGCCACGCGCCCGGCAGAAAACTCGCGCCGTCGCGCCGGGACTGGGCCAGCCAGACTTTCGCCCGGCATCAGGGCATGGTCCACCCTCGGATCGGCCCAACCGATGCCCGCCCCAGCGGGGGCAAGCCCGCGCAGGGCCGCCAGCAGCGGGTGTTCAGGCATCCACCCCTGCCCGCCCAGACCGCATCGCCCGCCGCCGTGCCATGGCGTCAGCCCGCGCGTCGGCCTGGGTGGCAAGACTTGACGCGGTCGGTGCAGCATCCACCGGTTTGGCCCCGCCATCCAGATGCGCGGCCAAGGCTGACAGCGTGGGAAAGCGGAAGATGTCGGTAATCATCAGCTTGCTGGCCCCCAACGCCTCACGCAGCTCACGATGCGCTTGCACGGCCAGAAGACTGTGCCCGCCGATGGCAAAGAAATTGTCCTTCGCCCCGACCTTTGCCACGCCCAGAACCTTTTGCCAGACCGCGGCAATCGTGGCCTCCACATCCGATGCCGGAGCAACAAAGGCCGCCGTCTCGACCGCCCGGGCCGAGGGCGCTGGCAGCGCCTTGCGGTCCACCTTGCGGTTCGGCGTCAGCGGGAACGATTCCAGCGCCACGAAATGCGCGGGGATCATATGCTCGGGCAGAACCAAGGCCAGTTCCGCCCGCAAGCCCGCCTCATGCGCAGTGCCGGTGACATAGGCCACCAAGCGCAGATCGCCGGGGCTGTCTTCGCGCGCCATCACCACGGCCTGGCGCACCCCCGGCTGCGCCTCCAGCACCGCCTCGATCTCGCCCAACTCGATCCGGTAGCCACGCAGCTTGACCTGATGGTCGGTGCGGCCAAGGAAGTCGAGCCTGCCATCGGCCCGCCGGCGCACCAGATCGCCGGTCCGATACATCCGCGCACCCCAAGGGGTTGCGCGATCCGGCGTCACGAACGGGTCCGGCACAAACCGCTCGGCGGTCAGATCCTCGCGCTGCCAATAGCCGCGCGTCACGCCATCGCCGCCGATCCACAACTCGCCCGGCGTGCCCACCGGCACCGGCTGCATGGCGCCGTCCAGAACATACATCTGCTGGTTGGCCAGAGGCGTGCCGATATTGACCACGCCGTCCACCTCGCCCACCGGCTCAACCGACGACCAGACCGTGGTTTCCGTTGGCCCATACATGTTCAGGATGCGCGCCCCGGTCGCCTTGCGCAGATCAGCCACCAGCGCGCCCGGCAGCGCCTCGCCCCCTAACATCAGCGTCTTGACCTTGCTCAGCGCCTGCCGAGAGTCATCATTCATCGCAATCATCCGCGCCATGCTGGGCGTGCATTGCAGATGCGTCACCTCATGCCGGATCACCTCAGCCGCAATCGAGAAATCGTCCTCCTCGACAGCGCCGCCCGCGTTGGCGCGCTTGACCACCTCGGCCAGCGGGTAAAGCCCCTCCATCACCTTTTCCGGCGCAATGCCGTAATCGACCAGACAGGCCACCTCGGTCACGCCGATGCGTTTCAACTGTTCCTCCCGCGCCAAGGCATCTTCGACGGTGCCGAACAGGCCCGACTCCTCGAAATAGCGATTAAAGGCGAAATCAAGGATCGCTGCCGCATCTTCGGCAGACAGATCGCGGGTGTCGATGTCCATCGGCTTGGTCACGCCCGGCGGCTTTTTGAACGCGGGGAAGGTCCAGGCGTATTGCTTGACCAGGGCCGTTGCCGCACCAAGATAGGCTTTCATCGGCCCTTCGGCCACACGCCGCACCTGTTCGCGGTCGCGGCCGACAAAGGTGTGCAGCATCAGCGTTACGGTAAAATCGGCGGGGTTGTGGCCCGCCTTGCGCAAGGCCTCGTGATAGATCTCGATCTTGCCTGCCACTTCCTCGATCGACTGGCCCAAGAGGTGCGTCAGCACGTTGGCGCCAATCTCGCCCGCCTCGCGCCATGTCGCGGGGTTGCCTGCGGTGGTGATCCAGATCGGCAATTCGCGTGACACCGGGCGCGGCTGCGTCGCCACGCCAAAGGTGCCGCCGTTCGCGGTCGGGAAATCGACCGTCTCGCCGCGCCACAACCGGCGGATTTGCTCGGTCGCGGCAAACATCGCATCGCGGTTGGCGGGGGGGGCGTTCTCGGGGCGCAGCACAAAATCATCGGGGTGCCAGCCCGACGCGATGCCAAGGCCCGCGCGGCCGTTGGTCAGGTTGTCGATCACTGCCCATTCTTCGGCAATCCGCGCCGGATGATGCAGCGGCACCACACAGGACCCGGCCCGCACGCCGATATTCTTGGTCACCGCCGCAACGGCAGCCCCGGTGACCGACGGGTTCGGGTAAGGCCCGCCAAAGGCATGGAAGTGACGTTCCGGCGTCCAGACCGCGACAAAGCCGTGGGTATCGGCAAACCTGGCACCTTCAAGCAGCAGTTCATACTTTTTCGGCCCGGCACCATCGTCATTGCCCCAGTAGTAGATCGAGAAATCCATCGGTCGCGCTGACGCAATCCGCCCCGACGACACCAGCGCCCGGTTGTCATCCGACGTGATCACCACCTTGAAGCCACGCGCCAGCGTCCAGAACAGCTCCAGCACCGAAATGTCGAACGACAGCGAGGTGACGGCCAGCCAGACCCCGGCCTGGGTGCCCAACCGCTGGTCCATTCCGGTGAAGAAGTTCACCACATTGCGGTGCTCGACCATCACGCCCTTGGGGTGACCGGTCGAGCCGCTGGTGTAGATCATGTAGGCCAGATCAGCGGGGGACACGCCACTGTCGGGGTTGCTGTCCGGGGCAGCACCAACACGCCCGTCGCTGTCAAGGCACAGGGCCTGCACAGTGCCGGGCAGTGCGTCTGCCAGATCCAGCGTGGTCACGATCACAGGGCAGGCCGAGTCCCCGATGTAAAGCGCCGTTCGATCTGCCGGATAGGCCGGGTCCATTGGCACATAGGCACCACCCGCCTTTTGAATGGCCAGCGCGCCCACCAGCATGTCGAGGCTGCGCCTGATGTGCAGCCCCACCAGCGTGCCCGGACCCACGCCCATGTCCCGCAGCACATGCGCCACCTTGTTGGCCCGCGCGTTCAGTTGCGCATAGCTGAGTGTGGTGCCTTCAAAGCTGATCGCCGGCGCATTGGGAGTGCGGATCACCTGCGCCTCGAACGCCTGATGCACACACAGCGCGTTGCGCGAGGCCAAGGTCTGGTTCGCGGCCTGCAAGACCTCGTCACGCTCTTGCGGCGACAGGCTGGGCAGGCTGGCGAAGTCGGCATCCGCGGCCACCATCCCTTGCGCGACAAAGGCCAGACGGGCGGCAAGCGCCTCGGCCTCGGGACGTGGCAGCCGTGACAGGTCGGCGTGCAGCGCGCCGCTGGTCAGCGTCACCACCATGCCCGGCAGCGGCGCATCCGTCAGCGACAGGCCCACATGCGGCACGGCCAGATCGGCAAGCCCCGCGTCGCGCGTCATCAGGTCCAGCGCAAAGCCGGGGGCCTTGGCCGCCGCGTCCAGCGCCGTTTGCAAGGCCGCCTTCGCCGCGCCAACCGTGGCGCCGGTCTCTACCCGCACCGGCACCCAGCCGCTTGTGTAACCCGGCAGGCCCGGCGCCACGGACAGCGCCAGATCGGGGCTGTCCTGTCCGCTGACCCGCGCCATCGCCAAGGCCAGTGCGGGCAGATCGCCCGCAACCGCAAACCGCGCCCATTCCGCCGCGCGCCCGGCCCCGCTGGCCAGCGTGACCGGCTGCATCTGCGCCAATCGCTTGCGCAAACCCGGCTCGGACGGGGCCAAGGCGGCCAGCGCCTCGGTCAGGGTCTCGGCCTCTTCTTTCGTCAACACTGCCAAGGCCGCATCAGACACGTTTGACGGGCACACCGGCAACCCCCTGGTCTGGCAGGTCAGCCGGTTCAGCCGCACAGCACCCGACCCGCAAGCCACCACCAGCCCCTCGGGACTGGCCGACAGCACCGCCCCCGGTACACCATTGCCCGCCACAATATCGGCGGTGCCCACGTTCAGCACGCCAAAAGACCCGGCGATCTTGGCCGTGGTCAGCGGGTTCCAGTAGCGGCCATGGTCAAGCGCCCGCACCATCCGCGCCACTGCCTCGGCGGGTTGCGTGAAATCCAGCCGCCCAAAGGCGCGCGGACGGTCGGCGCGGGCGTAAACCGTGCGCCGCGCAAAATCCTGCGGCTTGCGCTCAAGGCCGGTTTCCAGCTGGCCAATCACCTCGGTAAAGCTGTCCATCGCCGCCTCGAAGCAGCGGGTATTCAGCGTCAGCGCGGTGTCACCGAGCGCAATGTCAAACATCCGCTGCACCAGCACATCGCCTTCATCGACGCCGCCGGTGATCAGATGCCATGAAATCCCGTGCCGCGCCTCGCCGTTCAACAGCGCCCAGACCGGCGCATTCAGCCCGGCATAGGCGGGCAGCGGGCCATCGTGAAAGTTCACCCCACCCTTTGACGCCATCGCCAGCACCGCGTCCGGCACCAAGGACAGGTTGGCCACCGACAACAGCCAATCCACCGACAGCCCCGCCAACCGCGTCGTGAGCCCCGCGCCGGGGGCTTCAACCTTCAGGCCCTGTCGTTCGGCCCAGTCGCGCACATCGGCGTTCCGCGTCACCACTGCCGCAAGACCATGCCCACGGGCGATCCAAGCCGCGCCGCAATGCAGCGTTAGTGTTTCGTTACCCATCAGAAGTGCGTTCAGGGTCGTCATCTTCCACTCCTACCCGCCGCCAGGGCGGTTCAACGGCCCGGCACGACCGGGCCACACAGCACCAAACCCGCGCCGGACGGCATGGGCGAACATATCCCAAAGGTAATGGTCGGGGTCATCATTCTTTACGCGCTGAACAATCCCCCGCAGCCGCCACAGCAGCCCGCCGGCCAGATGCGCGCCGGTTGCCGCCCCGGCATACAATGCGCCATGGGTCTTGGTGTAATAATACAGCCGCGAGTCCAGCCAGAACGCCGGAATCCGTTTCCAGGTCTTCATCCCGGTCGAGGCTGACCCTATGTGCGCCACCCGGCTTTCCAGCACATAATCGGTGGGCCACCCTGCGGTTGCGGCCCGCAGACACAGCTCGGTCTCCTCGAAATACAAAAAGAACATCTCGTCAAACAAGCCGATCTGGTCCAGCACGGACTGCCGCATCATAAGACTGGCCCCGGCCACCCAATCCACCCTCTGGGTGACCGAAGGCATCGGCAGGGCAACGATGAAACGTCGCAGCAATTGCGAAATCGGGCCCGTGCGCGCAGCTTGCTCAAATTCACCAGCAATGGTCGGAAAACGAAAGGCCGTCTGGTGCGGCTGCCCGTCCACGCCATGAATATGGCTTCCGGCAAAGCCCGTCGCGGGGTTCCGTTCCAGATGCGCCATCAGGGCGGCAATGGCATCCGGCGCGGGAAACGCATCCGAGTTCAACAAGAACACATAGTCGGGTCTGCCCCCCTCTGGCAGCCCGGCCCGGATGCCGAAGTTGTTGCCCGCGCCAAAGCCGCCGTTGTGACCTGATTGCAAAACCCGCACCCGGTGCGGACCGCTGTCCCAGCCGCGCGCGGTCACCTCGGCAGTCAGCCGCTCAAAGCTGCCATCGCCCGAGTCATTGTCGACAATCGTCAGCGCGCCGGGGATACCTTGCATCGCGGTCAGGGCCGCCTCGGCAGCGCGCAGTGTCATTTCCGCGGTGCGCCAGTTCAGGATGATGGTCAGCACGGTTGCCATGGCTATTCCGCCGCCAGTCGCCGGGGCGCTTGCCCCTCGGCCGCCTCGATCACCACCCGCAATCGGGCCGACAGAACCCGCACATTCGGTTCCAACACCATGCTGTCATGGTCGCCCGGCACCTCGATCACCTCCAGCGCCGGGGCAAATCGGGTCAGATCATTGTCGGCAAGCACGAATTCACGCGCGGTGCTGACCCAGCGCCCGCCCGTCACTTGCCAGCGCTTGTCCAGCGGCGGCCGGAACAGCACGGTCGCCCCAGCCCGCATCGGCATGTCATAGCGCGGCAAAGCCGCCCGGAACGCCGCCTCAATTGCGGTATTATGGAACGCGGCTTCGCCCTGCGTGTCGGCCTTTTCGGCCTGCGCCTGCTTCCACGCCTGTTTTTCGCGCCACCAGCGAGCAAGAAACGTCGGCCCCTCGGCCCTGACCTCGGCAAAGCGGATCATCAACTTGTCGATCTTGGACAATTCTGGCCGCAACGGCACCGGCGTATCCAGAAGCACCACCAAGGGCACCGCTTCGCCCGCCGCCTGCAACTGCTGCGCAATTTCCCACGCGATCAGCCCGCCACCTGAAAACCCGCCCAGCAAATAGGGGCCATGCGGCTGCACCTGCCGCATCTCGGCAATATAATCGCGCGCGGCCTCGACAAAGTCGCTGTGCGGGGCAGCATCGCCATAAAGCCCACGTGCCTGAAGGCCATAGAACGGCCGGTCGCCGCCCAGAAGCTGCGCCAGATGGCGCAGATTGAGCACGTTGCCAAACATGCCAGCCACAAGGAAGAACGGCGTGCGCACGCCTCCCTCGCCCCTGTGCATCGGCACGATATGGGTGAACCGCCGTTGCGGGGCACGTGCGAGTTGCACCTTGGCCGTGGCAACGTCCTGCGGTCCGATCTGATCTTCGATCAGCGCGGCACAGGCAGCAATCGTCGGGGCCTCGAACAGCACCGATATCGGGAAATCGACGCGGTAAGCCTTCTTGACCATGGCAAACAGTCGAACCGCGATCAGGCTATGGCCGCCAAGATCAAAGAAGCTGTCCTCGACCCCAACCTTCGCCACACCCAGCAGATCCTGCCAGAAGCCTACCAAGGTCCGCTCGATATCATTGCGCGGCTCGACATAGTCGCTGTCCAGATCCGGGCGATCAAAACGCGTGCCTTCAACGCGACCGGCCTCTGCCGCCGCGGTCTGGCGGATCAGCGCGGGCAGGTCCATCGACGACACGATGATCCGGCTTTGCCCCAGCGCCACCGCCCGCCGAAACGCCTCGGCCCCTTCGTCGGGCCGGATGCCTTGCGAGAACGAGTGCAACAGCCGCTCTTCGGCAGGCGAGGCAGCCTTGGCCTGCGTCTCGTCATACTCCAGGCTGCGGGGGTCAGGCGGCGCAAGCGTCAAGCCGCCGTCCAGCCGATGCAGCGTAAAGCCCTCTACCTCGATGCAGACCTCACCTTCGGGCGTCGCCAGCGTGATGTCGAAGGTGGCCGTTGCCCGCGTCGCCGTATTGGGGCTTGCGTTGCGCACATGGCTGACAATCCGCCCCGGCAGCGGGCGGTAAACCCTGACACGGGCATAGGACACCGGCACCCACAATGCATCGGGCGTATAGCCCTCGATCAGCCCCATCGCCCAACCCGTTGCCAGATCCATCAGCGCCGGATGGATGCGCCAACCCTTTTCAGTTTCACCGATATAGGCCGCGGGCAACGCCAGATGCGCCAATCCCTCAGCCGCGCTGATCGCGCGCGATGACAGCACCCGCCAGCGCGGACCAAAGCGCAGATGCGCTTCTTGCGGGCTGCGCAATCCCGCACCCAGTTCGGGCGCAGGCAAGCGTGCTGCAATCGCTGCCACGTCAATTCGCGGGGCGGCAGCCGCAAGCGGCAGCAACCGCGCCGAGGCATGTTGCAGCCACCCCATCCGCCCCTTGACCGGCAGCCCCGAGTGCAGATCAAAGCCATAGCCTTCATCGCTGCGCGACAGCCGCGCCCGCACCGCGCGCGCGTCATCCGCCACATCAAGGGCGCGGAAGAACGTGAGGTCGCGGATTTCGAACGAATCCCCTTCGCCCTGCGCCGCCCAGGCTTCGGCGATGATCTCAAGATAGCCGGTGCCGGGGATCAGCGCGGTGCCATCTTTCGTGCGATGACCGTCCAGAACCCAGCGGTCCAAGCCATAGCTGGCCCAGAACACCCGGTTGCCCTGACGGTCAAACCCGGCCTCATCCAGCATCGGCGCATGGATCGGGACGCGTGGGGCTTCGGGCCGCCCGGCGCGGTCGGCAAGCGCCTCGGCGGCCATACCCACGCCTTGCCAGATGCCCCAGTTCAGCGCGATCACCCGCGTCTTGCCGCCCACCCGATGCTGGGCATAGGCGTTCAGGTATTCATTCGCCGCGACATAGTCGATCTGCCCTGCCGGCCCCGTCACCGTGGACGTGGATGAGAACAGCACCATGACCGCAATCGTCCCGTCCGGAAACACGCGCTCCAGCACCTGCGTGCCGTGCAGCTTTGGTGCGAAGACCTCCTCGACCTCAGCCGGTGATTTCGTCAGCAACGGGCCGTCATCAACCACGCCTGCGGCATGGATCAACGCATGAACCGCGCCAAATCGTGCTTCGCCCGCGGCCTTCGCCGCCTGCATCTCGGCCAGATTGGCCACGTCGGCCTGTGTCACCAGCACCTCGCCGCCCAGCGCCTCCAGCCTTTGCAGCGCCAGGATCCGCCGCGCCACCGGGTCATCCGGGCCGGCTTTGGCCAGCACCGCCGCCCACAGCCCCCGTTCCGGCAGGCGCCGCCGCGCGATCAGCGTGATCTTCGCGCCATAGCGCCGGATCAGATCTTCTGCCACCGTCAAACCAATGCCGCCAAAGCCGCCGGTGATCAGGACATGGGCACCGCGCGGCAGATCAAGCCGCGCCTCAGGCAAGGCCAGCGGCTTGATGCCGGCCTCATACCTTCGACCGCTGCGCCAGGCCGCAATCGCGGGCACGTCGGACAGCACCTCCTCCAGCACCGCCAAAACCGCATCGCCTGCACCCGGCAGGCTTGGCCCCACATCCAGCAACCCGACCTGCACCCCCGGCACTTCGCGCGGGATCACCCGCGCAGGGCCCAGCACCATGGCTTTTTCCGGGTAAGCCAGCCCTTCGGCCTTGACCCGCGCCGCGCCCGAGGTAAGCACCGTCACCCGGATCGGGCGCGGCAGGTTTTCCTCGGCCAGTGCCTGCCCAAGGAACATCAGCGCGTAGAACCCCTGCTCAATGTTGCGATGCAGGAAACTGGAGCCGGGACGAAAAGTCTCTTTGCCCGTTACCAGCCAGGCATGCACGATCCGGCTGGGTGTCAGCCCGCGCGCCACAAGATCGCGGATCAGGCTGTCATAACCTTCGCGGCCCTGCTCCGGCGACAGACGATAGTCGCCCATGCCGTCGCGCGCAAATGCATCGCCCGCCCGCACCCGCACCACCCGGTGCCCCGCCCCTGCCAGACGGTCGGCCACTGCCGCGCCAAGCCCGGTGTCATCCACAAAGATCAGCCAGGTCTCGGGGGTGGTCTCGGCCAGATCGTCCAGATCGAAACCGGCGGCAACGGGCCGCCACTGCGGCTTCCAACCCCAGCCCGACAGATCGTCGATCCGCGCGGGCAAAACCTCGGCCTCGACCTGCTGGCCCACGGCGGGCGCGATGAAATAGGGTTTCTTCTGGAACGCATAAGTGGGCAGCGGCACCCGATGTCGTGGCCCCTCGCCCCAGACCTGATCCCAGTCCACTGATACACCGCACGCCCACAGGCGCGCCAGCGTGACCATGTGCCAGGCATCATCCGCCATCTTCTGTTCGGGATGCCGCAACGCCGGGATCACCTGACCCGCCGCCACGCCATTGGCCTGCGCCAGCGACGACAGCGCCCGCCCGGGGCCCATTTCCAGATAAACGCGACCCGGTTCTGCCATGAGCGTGGCCATGCAGGCACGAAAGTTCACCGTATTGCGCAGGTGCTGCACCCAGTAATCCGGGCTGGTCGCTTGTGCGGCCGTCAAGGCAAGGCCCGTGCGGTTCGAGATGATCGGGATGTTCGGCGTCCGAAGGGCGATACCCCGAAGATAATCGCCAAACCGCGCCAGAATTGGTTCCAGCATCCGGCTGTGCGCGGCGATGTCGATCGCGATCCGCTGCGTCTCGATGCCCTCCACCACCAGCTTTTCGGCCAGGTCGGCAAGGGGTGCGTCAGGGCCGGAAACCACGCAAAGGTCGGGCGCATTTATGGAAGCGATGTCCAATGCCGTCGTTGAACCGGGGGCCAGCCCCCGGACCCCCGGGGTATTTTCGCCAAGAGGAAAGCCAAGACGGTTCAATGTGCTGCGCAAGTCAGATTCCGAAAGCGGCACCGATAGCATTCCACCCGGCGGGACCGTGTCGAACAGGGTTCCGCGCAGATGCACCAGACCGATGCAATCTTCAAAGCTCATCACCCCGGCCAGAGCCGCTGCCGTGTTCTCGCCCATCGAATGGCCGACCAGCGCGGCGGGCGTGACGCCCCAGGACTCGAACAGTTTGGCCAGCGCAAATTCGGTGATCATGATCAGCGGCAATTGCACGGACGGTTTTTTCAGCGCCGCTTCTGCGGCGGCCTCTGCCCCTGGTTCCGGCAACCAAAGGCCGTGCAGGTCATAGTCCAGCTTCGGCTTCAGCAACGCCAGACCCCGGTCCATCCAGTCGGCAAACACCGGTTCGGTCTGATACAGATCGCGCGCCATGCCGGCGTATTGCGCGCCGCCGCCGGGGAACATGAACACCACGTCGGGGTCGTCGCCCAGCCAGTCATGGGTGAACACCCGGCGCGGATCGCTGCCTTCAAGCAGGGTCGCCGCCCCTTCGTGGCTGTCGGCCACCAGCACGCGGCGCTTGTCAAAGGCGCGGCGGCCCTGTTTCAGGGTCCATGCGACATCGGCCAAGGGCTGATCGGGATGGCTTCGCAGATGCGCCGCCAGCCGGCCGCTTGCAGCATCCAGAGCGGCTTTGGAGCGGGCCGAGATCACCAAAGGCTGAAATGGCCAGTCGCTGGCACCTGACGGCCCGCGCGCAGGCGCCGCTTCCAGCACTACATGCGCGTTGGTCCCGCCCACGCCCAGAGAATTGACCCCTGCCCGCAGCACAGGCGCCTGCCATGGCGTCAACCGGTCATTGACCCGAAACGGCGATGTTTCAAAGTCGATTGCCGGATTCGGGGCCTCATACCCAAGGCTGGGGGGCAGTTCGCGGTGATGCAGCGCAAGCGCCACCTTGATCAGGCTTGCAACACCCGCTGCGCTGTCGAGATGCCCGATGTTGGTCTTTACGCTGCCGATCCGGCAGGTCCCCACCGCGTCGGTGGTTTCGCGAAACGCCGCTGTCAGGGCCGCAACCTCGATCGGGTCGCCCAGATAGGTGCCCGTCCCGTGGCACTCGACATAAGACACGCTGTCGGCGCGGACCCCCGCTACCGCCTGCGCCTCGGCGATGCAGCGCGCCTGCCCATCGACCGACGGGGCCAGATAGCCCGCCTTGGCTGCGCCATCGTTGTTGACCGCAGATCCCTTAATGATTGCCCAGATGTGGTCTCCGTCGCGGATCGCATCGTGCGCCCGACGCAAGACCACGCAGCCCGCGCCCGAGCCAAACACCGTGCCCTGCGCGCGGTGGTCAAACGCGTGGCAGTGGCCGTCGGGCGAGAGTATCTCACCCTCTTCATAGAGATAGCCGCGCGCGTGCGGCAATTCGATGGTGACGCCACCCGCCAAGGCCATGTCGCATTCGCCATTCAAAAGCGACTGGCTGGCATAATGCACCGCCACCAGCGACGTTGAGCACGCCGTCTGCACGTTGATGCTGGGCCCTTTCAGATCAAGGATATGGCTGACGCGGGTGGCCAGAAAATCCTTGTCGTTTCCGGTATGGCGCAACAGGAACATGCCGGTCTGATCCACCAGAACGCGGTTGGAGCAGATGTTGAAATAAAAGTAGCTGCCCATGCCGCAGCCCGCCCAAACGCCGATCTGGCCGGGAAAGCGTTCAGGCGGGTGGCCGGCGTTTTCCAGCGCCTCCCAGGCGACTTCCAGAAAATGCCGGTGTTGTGGGTCAAGGATCGCAGCCTCTTTGGGCGAGAACCCGAAGAATTCGGCGTCAAAGCCTTCGAACCCGTCCAACACTGCCGCCGCGGGCACGTAGTTTGGCCTTGCCATTCTGGCCGGGGATTCGCCGGCTGCCAGCAAGTCGGCCTCGCTCAGGCGACGGATCGATTCGAGCCCATTTCGCAGGTTGTTCCAATAGGCCCCGATGTCCTGCGCCCCTGGCACATGCGCCGCCATCCCGACAATCGCAATGTCAGTATCCGCAACTCTGGGGGCAAACAGGGAATCGGGCATGAACAAACACTCGGCAACCTCGGATGATCATTTCGCTACGTAGCAAACTTGGCCAAAATAAGGAACCGAGCCTGACGCAACCCAGTCAAAATGGCGCATACTTTGGGTGAATTCCGGATGAAACCCTGATCAAAGACCGGTCCAGACTTTGCGGCTTGCGCGCATGCGTCCCGGCCGGACCGACGAAGAGAACCGGTCACAATACAGTCCGACCCGACCTTAACCCGGCCTCGTAACCGCGCTTTCGGGTGGCATGAAACGCGGCACGCAACGCCTCGGCATGGCCCGTCACCGCACCTGCCAGCAGCCAGGTGAACGGGATCAGTGTATTGTTCGGCAACATGTCAAACAGATTGACCGCCAGAACCAGCACCACGGCACAGGCATATGGTGACAGCGCCGAGGCGCTCTGTCGCAACGCTTCGCGCGAAAACAAGAGCACCGGCGAGGCGAGCAGTCCGAATTCGGCGATATAGCCAACCCAGCCAAACGCCCCCAAGGTGATGATCCAGCCACCATCGGCGATCACATTCACCGCACCTGTAATCGGGTCATGCAACAAGCCCCGGCCAAACGTGCCCCAGCCGAACAGCGGGCGTTCGGCGGCGCGGGTCAGCAAAACCTCTTCGTTCACGATCCGGAATTGCAAGGACTGACCGCGTTCGGCATTGGCCTTCATCGCTACATCCATCAACTGGTCCAGAGGGATCAGATGCAGACCACGCAGCAGCGGATAGGCGATGACCACAACCACAATCACTCCGGCAAGCAAAGCCTGCAACCGGCGCGGCAGAACCAGAATTGCAGGCGCCAGCAACAGCGCATATAGCAAAGGCCCGGCACTGCGACACAGCAGCAGCACGACGGCCAGATAGGCCACAAGGACCGCATACCTTGGCCGGTCATCGGCAGGTCCAACACGAAACAGCGTTACCGCTGCGATGAAACACATCAGCGCAAAGAACGCGACCCACAGACCGTGGGGCATGAAAACAAAGGGCCGAAACCCGCCAAAGCGGATGGACTGGCTGAAATCATGCTGGAAATAGCCATAAACCCACTGGTTCAACTGCGGCGACAGCCGCATCTCGACCAGCATCGGCAGCGAATAGATCAGACCCGCCACCACCAACGCCACCAGGATGGCTCGCATCGCGTCGGGCGTAGCAAGGTATTTTCGGGCCAGGAAGAACGGCAGAAGGCTGATGAACTGGTTCGCCACGACGGCAAGGCTGTCATAAAGCTTCATCGCGGGCACAGTGTTCAACTGAAATTCGATTGGATCGGTGTTGGTCAGCACCGTGGCAAACGGGCCCAGAACGTAAAGCGCAATAAGCGCACGGCCAAGCATGGACGACGGCAAAACGGCAAACCTGTCCTTCAGCAAGACCAGCACCGCAAGGGCCGCTGACAGATTTCCCACTGCATACTTGTCAAAATCCGGTACCATCGGCAGGTCGATGGCAATCACCGGCGGCAAAAGCATATAGGCTGCAAGTATGGTCCAGATCAGCGCGCGTGCCGGGTCCAGCTTCGTGAAGAAGATCCACGAAACCACTGGCCAGAACACCAGCATCAGATAGGCAAACGGATTTGCTGTCATCATGGTGTCTGTCTGAGCGCGCTCCTTGGTCGTGCGATAGCACAGATCTCCGGCGCTGTCCTGCCGGGCCAAAGCGGCATCAGCACGCCACGATTGCGGCGCGGCGAAGGCAGGGGCGGTCTTGCGGGCAAGCTGGCAGTCAGCCTTGTGAGCGGAGCCAAGGTCTTTGCAGCAGGTGCCGCCGTTGGTCAACTGGACCCCAGACCACCAAAAAGGGTTCAGCGCTGTGTCGTTTCACACGATGTGCGCCGAAATGCAAAAACCAGACAGGGTCTTTGCCTCCGGCCGTCTGGGCCAAAGGAATCCGCACAAGCTTGCCGATCATTTCGTCGGCTAAGCCGCGTGAACGGATCCTGGCAAGCCGTGTCCTTGCCTCGTCTGCCTTGCCTTGTCTGTGTCGTGGTGAGCCGGACGGGATTCGAACCTGTGACCCGCTGATTAAAAGTCAGCTGCTCTACCAACTGAGCTACCGGCCCACGACTGAGGCGCTGATTACGGTCAGCCGCCGGTGGGGTCAAGGCCTAAAAATGCCGCCCTCTGGCAAATCTGCCGGATCACGCGTATAGCACCCCGCATGGACACACAAACCCAAGGTGATGGCCTGCGTTTTCTGAAAATGCATGGCGCAGGCAATGACTTCGTCGTGATCGACTCGCGCGGGCGCGGGGCGGTGACGACCCCTGCCCTGGCGCGTGCCCTGGGTGACCGGCATCGGGGTGTCGGTTTTGACCAGTTGGCCGAGATCGGTGACGGGCAGCAGGGCGCACATTTCTCGCTGGATTTCTGGAACAACGACGGCACGCGCGCCGGGGCCTGTGGCAATGCCACCCGCTGCGTGTCCGACTATGTGATGCGCGACCTTGGGCTGGAGGCGGTGTCGCTGGTCACCGCACGCGGCGCCTTGTCGGCAGTGCGCTTGGCCGATGGCCGGGTGTCGGTGAACATAGGGCCGCCGCAACGGATATGGGATCAGGTTCCGCTGGCTCGCGATGTGAACCTGATGCACCTGCCCTTGCCAGGCGATCCGGTGGCGGTCGGCATGGGCAACCCGCATTGCGTGCTGTTCGTGGCAGATGCCGAGACGGTTGAGCTGCAAACGCTTGGCCCGCGCTATGAACACGACCCGCTGTTTCCCCAGCGGACCAATGTCGAGTTTGCCAGCCTGACCGCCCCAAACCGCCTGCGGATGCGGGTGTGGGAGCGTGGGACGGGCATCACGCTGGCCTGCGGGTCCGGGGCCTGTGCCACCGCCGTGGCCGCCCATTTGCGCGGTATGACAGGGCGGCAGGTGACGCTGGACCTTGATGGCGGGGTCTTGCAGGTCGATTGGCGTGACGATGGCGTCTGGATGACCGGCCCTGTGGCCTATGTCTTCGAGGGCGTGCTGTCACCTGCGTTTCTGGCCGCCCACGCATGACTGCGCCGGTCTTCGCCACGCTCGGCTGCCGCCTGAACGCCTACGAATCCGAGGCGATGCAGGACCTGGCCAAGGCTGCCGGCCTGCAAGGCGCGGTGATCGTCAATACCTGCGCCGTCACCGCCGAGGCGGTTCGCAAGGCCAAACAGGAAATCCGCCGTCTTGCCCGCGAAAACCCGGGTGCGCCGCTGATCGTGACGGGCTGCGCTGCCCAGACCGAACCCCAGACCTTTGCCGCAATGCCCGAGGTCACCCGTGTGATCGGCAATCACGAAAAGATGCAGCCCGTCACGTGGCAGGCCCTTGCGGGCCCCGATTTCATCGGCCAGACCGAGCGTGTGCAGGTCGATGACATCATGTCGGTGCGTGAAACCGCAGGGCACCTGATCGACGGCTTCGGTCGTCACCGCGCCTATGTGCAGGTGCAAAACGGCTGCGATCATCGCTGCACCTTCTGCATCATTCCGTTCGGCCGCGGCAATTCCCGCTCGGTCCCGGCGGGCGTGGTGATCGACCAGATCAAACGGCTGGTGGACCGCGGCTTCAACGAGGTGGTGCTGACCGGTGTCGACCTCACGTCCTGGGGCGCCGACCTGCCGGGCGGACCCCGGCTTGGCGATCTGGTGATGCGGATCCTGCGGCTGGTGCCCGACATGCCAAGGCTGCGGATCAGCTCGATCGACTCGATCGAGGTTGACGACAGCCTGATGCTGGCCATCGCCACCGAACCCCGGCTGATGCCGCACCTGCACCTGTCGCTGCAAGCGGGCGATGACATGATCCTGAAACGGATGAAACGGCGCCACCTGCGCGACGATGCCATCCGGTTTTGCGAAGACGCCCGTCGCCTGCGCCCCGACATGGTGTTCGGTGCCGACATCGTCGCCGGTTTCCCGACAGAAACCGAACAGATGTTCGAAAACAGCCTGAAGCTGGTAGATGATTGCGGGCTGACCTTTCTACACGTCTTCCCGTTCAGCCCGCGCAACGGCACCCCCGCCGCCCGAATGCCACAGCTGACCGGCACCGAGATCAAGTCCCGCGCCGCCCGGCTGCGCGCCAAAGGCACCGTGGCGCTGACCCGCCACCTTGCCGCACAGAAGGGCCGCACGCATCGCATCCTGCTGGAAGGCCCACGCATCGGCCGGACCGAGCAATTCACCGAAGTCGATTTCCCGACCGACCAGCCCGAAGGTCAAATCCTGACCGCCCGGATCAGCGGCCATAGCGCCACCCGGCTGACCGCCCGCGCGTGATCCGGGTCGGAGCCTCCGGCGGGAGTATTTCAAAAGCAGCAATTCTCGAACTGTGCGCCTCTTGTATTTGCTGCTTGGCAAATACTCCGGGGGAGTCGCGCCAGCGACGGGGGCAGCGCCCCCCCGAAAGGCAAGCGTGCGGCGCAGCCGCTCTGCCAGATCACCAAGGTCAGCGTGGCGGCGGATTCAAGGCCTTGGTGTAGGGCTGCCAATCGGTGATGTCGGGATAGAACTGTTTTCGCCAGGCGCGCACCTGCGGGTTCATGAGCCGGCGCCACAGCGGCGGGATCATCGCGATGGCAGCCATCATTGGATAGCTTTGGGGCAGTTGCGGGGCCTCGGATGCATCATGGTTTTGCAACAGCGGAAAGCGGCGGTCGGGCTTGCTGTGGTGGTCAGAGTGGCGTTGCAGATTGATCAGCAGCCAGTTTGACGCCCGGTGGGACGCATTCCACGAATGTCGCGGCAGGACGTGTTCATACTTTCCCGCGCCCAGATGGCGGCGGGTCAGGCCGTAGTGTTCGATGTAATTGACCAACTCAAGCTGCCAGATCGCCACCGCCGACTGCCACAAGAACAGCGCCAGCCCTTGCCAACCGCCAAGCGCAAACGCCAGACCCAGCATCACCGATTGCAGCGCCCAATAGCGCCAATAGGGGTTGGTCGGGTGATGCCAGGGCAGGTTGCGCCGGGCCAGCATCGCCAGCTCTGCCCTCCAGGCAGAGCGGCGACCGTCGATCAGCACACGGGCGAAAAACCGGTGGAACCCTTCGTTGTAGCGCGCGGTCACCGGGTCGCGCGGGGTGCCGACGTAAGGGTGATGCACCCTCAGATGCGCGCTGCGGAAATGCGAATACAGCACCATCGCCAGCAGCAGATCCGCCAGCCAGCGTTCCAGCCGGTCTTTCTGGTGCATCAGCTCATGGCTGTAGTTGATCCCGATGGTGCCCGACACCACCCCCATGCCAAAGAACAGCGCGATCTTTTCGGCCAGGCCCAGATGTGCGGCTTGTGGCACATACCAGATCAGGCAATACAGCAGCGCGAACTGGATCGGGAACCAGATCAATGTGATCAGGTGATGCCAGATCAGCTGATCCTGCGGCGTTGCAGGATCGGCGTTGTCGGGGTTCAGCCCGGTCAGTGCGTCAAGAATCGCAAACAGGCCCCAAGAACACAGCGGCAACAGCGCAACGGTCCAGCCGCCAATGGTTGCTCCGGCCAGGGCCAGCGGGATCATCCCCAGTGACAGCCAGAACGGCAGCGCGTTTTTCAGTCGGATCACCTGATCGGCGGGGATCGTGGTCATGGCGGGGCCTGAGCTTTCCTTCCCAAATCGTTTGGCATCACGCGCCTGTATCCACCCGGCAGGACATGATCCGCTGCAAGGTTCCAGGCCTTTCGCATCACTGTTGGCAGATCGGCGGGGCGAAAGTCGGCACGGTGGATCAGCGTGCCGCGCGTCACGGTTGACGTTGGCGAAAGCTCGGCCACGTGCAGGGTCAGATACAGGTGAAAATGGGTGAATGTATGGCGCACCTCGCCCACTTCGTGCCAGTCTCCCACTGCCGGGGCGGGGCCGCCGGCACCATCCCAGCCATCGCCCGGAAAGCCCAGCATCCCGCCCAGCAAACCGCGATCCGGGCGGCGTTCTACCAGCACATGATCGTCCTGCCGGGCAATCCAGACGGTGCCGCGGCGCGTGGGCTTTTCCGGCTTGGGCGTCTTTCGGGGCAGGTCGGCCTGAATGCCAGCGGCGCGTGCCCGGCAAGAGGCCGACCATGGGCACAGCCCGCAGGCGGGGTTGCGCGGTGTGCAGATGGTGGCACCAAGGTCCATCACGGCCTGAGCATGGTCGCCGGGGCGCTGCGCCGGGGTCAGGCGGGCGGCATGGGCGGTCAGCTCCGCTTTGGCGGCGGGCAGCGGTGTTTGCACCGCGAACATCCGCGCCATCACCCGCTCGACATTGCCATCAACCACGGTGGCCGGTTCATCATAGGCGATCGCGGCCAAGGCACTGGCAGTGTAGGGGCCGATGCCGGGCAAGGTCAGCAGACCCTCGCGCGTGGCAGGAAACTGCCCGCCATGGTCGGCCACCACGGCCCGCGCACAGCGCAACAGATTGCGCGCGCGGGCATAGTAGCCAAGCCCGGCCCATTCGGCCATCACCTCTTCGTCGCGCGCGGCCGCCAGATCGGCCACATGCGGCCAACGCGCGGTAAAGCGGTGGAAGTAGTCCTTCACCGCTGCAACGGTGGTTTGTTGCAGCATCACCTCGGACAGCCATACCCGATAGGGGTCAGGCACCACGCCAAGCGCACGATCTTGCGGTGAGGTGCGCCATGGCATCACGCGGGCGCGGCGGTCATACCATTCCAGCAGCGCATCGCTTACACCGTTGTCACGCAATCTTTAAGCCCCCTTTGCCGCCTTGCCTCTGGCGGTGCGGCGCCCCTGCGTTAAGATAGCGACAGGATCACAGGATACCAGATGGCCCGAAGCCCTGCCAAAATGCCGCCTCCATCGCGCCGGATGCGCGGGTTTGAACCCGCCTTTGGCCTGATGAAAGACCCGGTCCGTGCCGCGGGTGAGTCGCGTGGCTTTGCCGTGGCCAAACTGCTGACGCACTGGGCCGAGGTAGTGGGCGAAGAGCTTGCCCGCTGCACCCGCCCGGTCAAGGTGGGCTATGGCCGCGAAGGTTTTGGCGGCAGCCTGACGTTGCTGACCACTGGACCGATGGCCCCGATGATCGAAATGCAAAAAGAGATGATCCGCGCCAAGGTCAATGCGATCTATGGTTATAACGCGATTTCGCGCATCCTGATCACGCAGACCGCGCCCATCGGCTTTGCCGAGGGTCACGCTGAATTTGCGCCCGCCCCGAAGACCGAACCCGCGGTTGACCCGGCGATCAAGGCTGCCGCCAGCCAGACCGCCGCCCCGATCCATGACCCCGGCCTTCGGGCTGCTCTTGAAACTCTGGCGGAAAACATCCTAAACCGTCGCAAGACGACAGAAGGTAAGCAATGATGTCGATGAAAACCACTTTGGCCGCAGTGGCGGTGATCGCCGTGGCCGGTCTTGGCCTTTGGGCCTTTGCGCCGCAGCAGACCACGCAGTCGCTGCTGCCGGTGCCTTCGGCCAACGCCCAGGAAACCGCCGCCCCGACCGCAGCGGTCGAGGTCAAGGACATGACGCTTGGCCCGGTTGACGCCAAGGTGACCGTCATCGAATACTCATCCTACACCTGCCCGCATTGTGCGACGTTCCACACGCAGGTCTTCAAGCCGTTGAAAAAGGACTACATCGACACCGGCAAGGTGCGGTTTGTCTATCGCGAGGTCTATTTTGACCGTTATGGTCTGTGGGCGTCGATGGTGGCGCGCTGCGGCGGCGAGATGAAGTATTTCGGGGTGCAGTCGATCCTGTTTGACAGCATGCAGGACTGGGCGGGATCGAATGATCCCAATGTGGTGGTCGGCAACCTGAAAAAGATCGGTCGCACCGCCGGGATGGACGATGCCCAGCTTGACGCCTGCCTGAACGATGGGGCCACCGCGCAGGCGATGGTAGAGCGGTTTGAGGCGTCGATGCGTGAACATGACATTCAGGGCACGCCATCCTTGGTGATCAATGGAACCAAATACCCGAACATCTCATATCGTGATCTGAAAAAGATCATTGATGCCGAGCTTGCCAAGTAAATGCCCGTCCCGCTGGCCGGCGTAAAGGTCGTCGAACTGGCGCGCATCCTTGCCGGGCCATGGGCGGGGCAGACCCTCGCCGATCTGGGGGCCGATGTGGTGAAGGTCGAGGCCCCCGAGGGCGACGACACCCGCCGCTGGGGCCCGCCGTTCCTTGAGCGTGAGGGCGACCGGTCAGCCGCCTATTTCCACGCGGCCAATCGCGGCAAACGGTCAGTGGTTTGCGATTTTCGCACGGCGGAGGGGCAAGAGGTCGTGCGCCGACTGGTTGCCGATGCCGACGTGGTGATTGAAAACTTCAAGGTTGGCGGTCTGAAAAAATACGGGCTTGACTATGCCAGCCTGCACAAGCTGAACCCCCGGCTGATCTATTGCTCGATCACCGGCTTCGGGCAGGACGGCCCTTACGCGCATCGGGCGGGGTATGACTTCATCATCCAGGGCATGGCCGGGTTGATGAGCGTGACGGGTGAGGCCGAAGGCCAGCCGCAGAAAGTGGGCGTTGCGGTGACCGATATCTTCACCGGCGTCTATGCCGCGACCGCCATTCTGGCAGCCTTGCATCAGCGCGCGCAGACCGGCACGGGCCAGCACATCGACATGGCGCTGATGGATGTGGCGGCGGGCATCATGGCCAATCAGGCGATGAATTACCTGGCCACCGGGATAGCACCGCAGAAGATGGGAAATGCGCATCCCAACCTTGCCCCCTATGCGGTGTTTGACTGTGCCGATGGCTGGGTGATTCTTGCCACCGGAAATGATGCGCAATATCAGCGGCTTTGCGCAGTTCTGCGCCTGCCCGACATGGCAAGCGACCCATGCTATCTGACCAATGCCGACCGTGTGGCCAACCGTGCCAGCCTGACCGCGCGGTTGACAGCGGCAACCAAGGCGTGGACCAAGGCTGACCTTCTGGCTGCATGTGAGGCCGAGGGCGTGCCGGCCGGGCCGATCAATGATCTGGCCGAGGTATTTGCCGACCCGCAGATCGTGGCGCGTGGCATGCAGATCGCGCCGGGGGGCGTGCCGGGTGTGCGATCGCCGTTCCGGTTCTCGGATGCTGATCTGGCGCTGGACATGCCTGCGCCAAGACTGGGCGAGCATCAGTCAGAGCTTGGCTGACGGACCTTGCGCCAGCAGCCGCGCCAAAGCCGCGTCCAGCAAGGTGGGATCATCGATCTGCAACCGCACCACCATGGCCAGAACCCGGCGGCGATGCGCCTCGGGCAGGCGGACCTGATCCTTTTCGGTGGTCACAAGTTGGGCGCCCATGCTCGCGGCCTCGGCCTCCAGCCGGTTCAGCAGGATGTCGGAAATCGGTTGGTGGTCGTCGAGGGCCACGGTTTTCACCACATCGGCACCTTCGGCCCGCAGGGTGGCAAAGAATTTTTCCGGGTTGCCGATGCCGGCGAAGGCCATCACCCGCAGGCCCCACCAATCCATTCCCATTTGCACAGGTTGCAATCGACCCGTCAGCAGCGGCACCGCAATCTGCTCAGACCATTGCCTTGCAAAGGCTTTCTGCGCCTCTGGCGGGCCGATCGACAGCACGAAATCCGCGCGCGCCAAGCCCTTGTCGACCGGCTCGCGCAGCGGCCCGGCAGGCAGGCACAGGCCATTGCCAAAGCCCTGCGCTGCGTCGACAACGATGATCGACAGATCCTTCACCACGCCGGGGTTCTGAAAACCGTCGTCCAGCACGATCACCTTCGCGCCTGCCGCCTCGGCCGCGCGAACCCCCGCCGCCCGATCCTTGGACACCCATGTTGGTGCAAAGGCCGCCAGCAGCAGCGGCTCATCCCCCATTTGTGCCGCCGTGTGGCGTGTGGGGTCCACCTGCACCGGCCCCTCGGCGCTGCCGCCATAGCCGCGTGACACCACATGCGCGCCTGCAAGGCGCGGCAGAAGGGCAATCACAGTTGGCGTCTTGCCGGTGCCGCCGACATTCAGATTGCCGACGCACAGCACCGGAACCGCAGCCCGATACCCCGGATGCGCCACCCGTCGTGCGGTGCCAAGGGCGTAAAGCGCCCCCAGGGGCTGCAACGCCCGCGCCGCCCATCCGGCCCTGCCCTGCCAGAACGCGGGCGGTCGCATCAGAGGTTTCCCTCTAGGCCCGAACGGACCAGGGCAAGAACCCGCTCGGTGACCTCGGCCCCATCCGATGCCACCGTCCAGGCAGCCTGCGCAAGGCGCGCTGCGCGTTCTGGCGACAGAAGGTCTGACAAGGCTTCACTCAGATCGGTGGCATCTGACACAGCCCGCGCCGCCCGCGCAGCCCCCAACCTGCCGAATGTCTGGCCAAACCCGCCCGGACGCGCGCCGTAAAGGATCGCCGATCCAAGAGCCGCCGGTTCCATCGGGTTGCGGGTGCAGCCCTGCCCGGCAAGGCTGCCGCCCAGAAAGGTGATCGGCGCAAGGCGATACCAAAGACCCAGTTCCGCCGTGCCATCGGCCACATACACCTCGACATCGGCCTCGGGTTCCTGATCTGCGGCCCGTTGTGCCACAACCCAACCTTCGTCTTCGGCAAGCCGCGCCGCAAGCGGTGCCGCCCGCGCCGACTCTTCTGGTGCGATGATCAACAGCAGCCGATGCGACTGGCTTTGCACCGCACGATGCGCAGCGATCACCACGCTTTCCTCGGCCTCGGGCAGACCCGCCGCCAGCCAGACCGGCCGGGTCGCCAGCAGTTTTGCCAAGGCTGCACGTTCAGCCTCAAGGCAGGGCAGCGCGGCACTTTCTTCTTCCATCCGGCCAGTCACTTCCACGCGTGACAGCAAGGCCCCGGCCTTGCGAAACGCCCGTGCCGAAGGCTCATCAATGCAAAAGATCGCGCGAAAGCTTTGCAAGGCGGCGCGGGTCAGGCCGGGATACCAGCCTTCGCGGGTGCGCAAGACATACGGCGACCGCCCATCCACCATCAGCACCGGCACCCCACGTTGGTTTGCAGCATGCAGCAGGGCGGGTCGCAACTCGCCATCCGAGAAAACCACCACCTCTGGCTGCCAGTGGTCCAGAAAGGCCCGCACCTCTTGCGTCGTATCGTCGGGCGGCGGAACACACAGGCAGGCCCCGCGCAGCGCCACACCTTCGGGGCAGGTCACCAGAACACTGGTCCCCACTTCGGATGTGACCCGCAAACACAGCGCTTGCAAGGCACGTGATGCCTCGGGCGACGGGGCGTGCATCCAGATCAACCGCCCGGCAGGCCGCTCGGGCCAGATACCCGGCTTTGGCGCATCCTTTCGGGGGCGCAAATTGTAAAGCGTCAAGCCCAGTGACTGGACCATATCGGCCGCCGTTTCACAGGCCCAGTTCTTCGGTTGCGGACGCCGCTTGTTCTTCGTCGCGCAGCCGATGGATATGCGCGATGAAATAGCGCATGTGGGCGTTGTCAACTGTGCGGTGCGCCTCGGCCTTCCAGGCTTTGTGGGCCGCCTCGTAATCGGCGAACATGCCAACGATGTGGATGTCGTTCACGTCCTTGAAGGTCGATTTTGAGGGGTCCACGAGTTCGCCGCCAAAGACAAGATGAAGGCGCTGGGTCATTGGTCTGCTCCGTCTGATACGGGGATATCCCCTTTGGCGGCACGGTAACGATGCCACTTGCAGGGTCAAGCCCGGTTCCGGGCAGATGCACATTACCGTTTTGGAAAGATTCGCCCGCTAGCCTGCCAAAAGCCGGCGGAGAAACCGCGGGCAGACAGGCGGGTGAACCCCATGACTCGGCATCTAATGGTTTTGGGCTGTACGCTGGGTGCGCTTGCAGGTGCGTTTGGCGGGTCATTGGCCCTGAGCCAGACCGGGGCGGGCGACGCGGGGCTTTGTGATCGTGCGGCGATTGCCGCCGCTGCGGCGACAGATGTTCCCGCCAAGGTGCTTTTGGCGATCAGCCGCGTGGAAACCGGGCGCAGCAGCGACGGCCAGTTTTCGCCCTGGCCCTGGACCGTCAACCTTGAGGGTGAGGGCGCGTATTTCCCAACCAAGGCAGCGGCGGCAGATTTTGTGCGAAACGCGGTGGCGGCCGGGTCGCGCAACATGGATATCGGCTGCTTTCAGGTCAATCTTCGCTGGCACGGCAGCGCATTTGCCAGCCCGCAGGACATGCTTGACCCTGACCGGAACGCACTTTATGCCGCGCGGTTCTTATCAGGACTGCATGCCGAGCATGGCACATGGGCGGGTGCAATCGGCGCCTATCACTCGGCCACACCGGCCTTGGCCGACCGCTATCTGGCAAAAGTGGCTGTGATACTGAACGCGCCGTCCGTTGCGCCCACCCCAGAGCCACCCACCGACGGGGCGCAGACCGGCCCCGCACCCCGCGACAACCGCTTTCCCCTGCTGCGTGGCGGCACCGGGCGGCGGTTAGGGTCACTGGTCGCCACCGACAGCACCGCTGCCGTCCTTCCTCTGTTCCGATAGGCCCGGAATGCCCCCCATGTCGCGTCTGTCAAACCTGTTTCAGCCGACCATCCTGCTGGCACTTGCCCTGATGGCAGTCATCGTCATGATGGTGCTGCCGGTGCCGGCCTGGATGCTGGACATCGGCCTTGCCCTGTCCTTCGCTCTGGCCATTCTTATGCTGACGGTGACGCTGTTCATCGAACGGCCTCTGGATTTTTCGGCCTTTCCAACCATTCTTCTGGCCTCGCTGATGCTGCGGCTTTCGCTGAACGTGTCGTCGACGAAGCTGATCATTGGCGAGGGTCATGCCGGCACCGGGGCTGCGGGGGCGGTGATCGAAGGCTTTGCCAGTTTCATCATGGGTGGCAACGTCCTGCTGGGCGTCGTCATTTTTTGCGTGCTGCTGATCGTGAACTTCATGGTCATCACCAAAGGCGCCGGGCGGATGGCCGAGGTGGGAGCGCGTTTCGCGCTGGACGGGATGCCCGGACGCCAGCTTGCCATTGACGCCGACATGGCCGCCGGCGCGATTGACCATAGCGAGGCCAAGGAACGGCGGGAACGCGAACTTGCCGAGACCAACTTTTTCGGCTCGCTCGACGGGGCCTCAAAATTCGTCAAGGGCGATGCGGTGGCGGGCCTGCTGATCACGCTTTTGAACATCATCATGGGCCTTGTGATCGGGGTGTTCCTGCACGACATGCCGATCGGCCTTGCGTTTGAAACCTATGCCATCCTGACCGTGGGCGATGGTCTGGTCAGCCAGATCCCGGCGGTGATCATCTCGGTGGCGGCCGCCCTGCTGTTGGCGCGCGGTGGAACCAAAGGCACGGCGGACGTGTCGTTCTTTGCCCAGCTTGGCCGCTATCCCGGCGCACTGGGCACGGTTGCGGTTCTGATGGCGTTGTTCGCCCTTGTTCCCGGCATGCCATTCGTGCCCTTCATTCTCGCCGCTTCGGGGCTTGGGTTCCTGGCATGGCGGGTGCATCAGCGTGGCGGCGTGCCGCCGGCGGCAGAGACCGCGACACCCGAACCCCCGCGCAAGCGCCCCTTGGGTGACATGCTGGATTTCGACGAAATCCATCTCGAGTTTGCCCCGGATCTGGTCAGCATGGTGCTTGATCCGGCAACTGGTCTTGACGGGCGCATCGGCAACATGCGCAACCATATCGCGACAAGCTACGGCGTCATCCTGCCCGAAATCCGGCTGACCGACGAGCCTGCCCTGCCGAACGGCAGCTATCGTATCCGCATTCAAGGGGTGGAACGGGTGACCAATCGGCTGATGCCGGACCGATCCCTGGTCTTGCTGACCGAAGGGGTGCCCGCCCCTGAAGGCGTCGATGTCAGTGAACCGGTCTATGGCACACCCGCGCGCTGGATCCGGCCCGATTTCCAGGAAGATGCCGTGATCGCGGGCCTGACCGTGGTGTCACCGCCCGAGGTGCTTGCCACGCATCTGCTGGAAACCATCCGCGGTAATCTGGCGCGGTTGTTGTCGCTGCGCGGGTTGCGGCGGCTGCTGGATGAATTCGTCAACGTCTCGGACCCCGCACGCGCCGAAGGCAACCGCAAGCTGCTGGACGAAATGATCCCGGACAAGGTGCCGCTTGACCTGCTGCTGTCGGTGCTGCGGCTCTTGCTGGAAGAACGGGTGTCGATCCGCAACCTGCCGCTGATCCTTGAAGCCATTGCCGAAGGCCGCGGCTTGCCATCGCCCGAGGCGATTTGCGAACATGTCCGTCAGCGGATCGGCTTTCAACTGGTCGCCGATCTGAAACGCAAGGACGGCACAATTCCCCTGATCCAGATCGCGCCGGAATGGGAAAAGACCTTTGCAACCTACCAGATCGATGGCGATCGCGGGCATCGCGACGTGGCGCTTCCGCCCGATCAGTTTGCCCGGCTTGCGGGTCTTCTGGCTGAAAAGCTGAACCGCGCTGCCGAAACCGGGGTCACGGCCGCCGTGGTCACCTCTACCCTGCGACGGCGGTTTGTGCGCACCGTTCTGGCGGCCAAGGGCCTGAGTGCCCCCGTCTTGTCCTATGAGGAAATCGGGCTCGAGGCGCGGCCCGCAATCGTCGGGCTGGTGCCGCAGTGACCGAACTTCTTCGCCTGCTCCTGAACTATCAGGCTGCCCTTGCCGATCAGGCCGAAGCCGCTGCACTGATCTTTCTGCGGGTTGGTGCGGTGATGGCCACCCTTCCCGCCTTTGGCGAGCAATCGGTGCCCGCCCGGATCAGGCTGGTTCTGGCTCTGATGTTCAGCGCCGCCATTGCCCCCGCTGTCCTGCCCGCCCTGCAACCGGTTGCGTTGGTGAAAGGCGCGTTCCCCGAAGTCGCGATCGGGTTGACCCTTGGCCTCGGGTTGCGATTGTTCATCCTTGCGCTGATGACGGCCGGCAGCATCGTGGCCAATGCCACCTCGTTGTCGCAGCTTTTTCCGGCCGGGGCCGAGGCGCAGCCTGCGATCGCGAAACTGCTGGTGGCCGCCGGGCTTGCCCTGGCCGTGCAGGGCGGGCTTGCCCTGCGGGTCGTCGACTATCTGCTTCTCGGCTATGATCTTCTGCCCGGCGGGCAATGGCCAAGCTCATCCGCCATCACCGAATTTGGCGTGGCGCAGGTGGGGCGGGCGTTCAGCCTTGCCTTCATGATCTCCATGCCCTTCGTGATCGGATCCCTTCTTTACAACGTTGCCCTTGGGGTCATCAATCGCGCCATGCCGCAACTGATGGTGTCTTTCATCGGGGCCCCGGCGCTCAGCCTGGGCGGTCTGGTTGTTCTGGCCATGATCACACCCTTTGTCCTGTCGGTCTGGCTTGAGGCGTTCACCGCATTCCTGACCGACCCGATCCAAAGGGCGCCCTAACCCACCATGAGCCAATCCAGCGAGCATAGCCCCAACGACAAGGAACACGCCCCCAGCCAGAAGAAGCTGGACGATGCGCGCAAGCAAGGCGATATCGCCAAGTCCACCGAACTGACGGCAGCGGCGGCCTATGGCGGGCTGCTGCTGGCCGGGGTCATGGGTGCGGGTGCGGTCGGCATGGCGGCACAGACCGGCGTGGTGCTGATCGATCAGGCGCCAGACATCGCCCGGCTGGCCAGCGGCTCGGCCCGCACGGTTGTGGGCGGCTTGCTGGCGTCGGTAGCACTACCCGCCGCTCTTTTTCTGGTGCTTCCGGCGGCGGCAAGCCTGCTATCCTTGATCGCGCAGCGCGCCCTTGTCTTTGTCCCGTCAAAACTTGCGCCAAAACTCTCACGCATTTCGCCGCTGTCGACGGCCAAGCAGAAGTTCGGCGCAAGCGGCCTTTTCGAGTTCGCAAAAAGCGTGGTGAAACTGGTGCTGGTTGCGCTGACGCTGGGCTGGTTCCTGACCCGGCACGCCGATGGGCTTTTGGCGACGGTCGCGACGGACCCGCGTCTGGGCATCCTGCACCTGCTTGCGCTTCTGGGGCAGTTTCTCGGGATTGCGATCCTGCTGACGCTGTCATTGGGGGCCGTTGACTATCTTTGGCAACACAATGCGCTGATGCGGCGCAACCGCATGTCGCGCAAGGACATGACCGACGAGCAGAAAGACAGCGACGGCGACCCGCATTCCAAGGCACAAAGACGCCAACGCGGCCAGGAAATCGCCATGAACCAGATGCTTGCCGAGGTGGCGCAGGCCAATGTCATCATCGTCAACCCAACGCATTATTCCGTGGCGTTGAAATGGAGCCGCGGGTCAAGAACGGCACCTGTCGTGGTGGCAAAAGGTGTTGACGATCTGGCCCGCCGGATCAGGGAAAGGGCCATCGAGCATGCGGTGCCGATCCTGTCCGACCCGCCAACCGCCCGCGCGCTGTTTGCCAGCGTCGACATTGGCCAGCCGATTTCGCGCGAGCATTTTCAGGCCGTCGCGGCGGCCATCCGCTTTGCCGAGACCATGCGCCATCGCGCGAAAGGACGGATCTGATGACCGAAGCCAACCGTTTGCAGCGTCTCAAACACATCGCAGACCTTCTGCGTGAGCGCGATCTGTCCCGGCTCAGCGCCGCGGGGTCAGCAAGATCAAAGACCGAAGATTTGCTTGCCGCGCTGGATCAGACCCGTTCGACCGGGGATTTGAGCCCCGCCATTGCCGGCCAGGTCAGTGACCGCTTTGGCAACTGGACCGCCAACCGCCGCGGCCAGCTGAACCAGCAGCTTGCCCGCGAAACTGTGGTGTGGATGGCCGCCCAAAGCGCGGCACGGTCTTCATTTGGCCGGTCCGAGGTGTTGGGCAAGATCATAAATAAACGGTAACGGCAGGTTCAGCTGTCCTGCCGGACAATATCGGTAATCAACACATTGGTGACCAGATCGCCAAGAATCGCCTTCACCACCTCCAACAGGCCGCGACGCAGGATCACCAGATTGTCGGCATCGGTGAACGATCCGCGAAACCCACCGGTGTTGGCGTGGTCGAACAGCAGTTGCAAAACGGCGTCGCGCAGTTTGGGCTCTTGGGCGTAGACCGTTTCAGTGCTGCCCGCCGTCACTTCCAGACTCAGCGACAGGATCACAAGAGAAGCGATGCGCTCTGCCTCGACGACTGGAACAACGAACTGATTGGTCAGTTTGACAAATTCCGGCAGATGTTCGGCGTCGGCCGGTGCGTGCGCCGTTTCGGGATGCGGCGCGTCCGCATCCGTCCCGGCCACAGGGGCTGGCCGCAGCAAGAAGCCGCCAGCCGTGCCGACACCAAGACCGGCAAGGATCAGGAAGACGGGAAGCAACTTGCGCATGTCAAACCCTTAAAAAGGAAGCAGGATGTCGGTGATCTGCTGACCATAGCGCGGCTGCTGCACATCGCTGATCTGCCCGCGTCCGCCATAGGAAATGCGCGCGCCGGCAATCTTGTCATAGGTGATTTCATTGGTGCGCGAGATGTCCGAAGGGCGGACATATCCGGTGACGATCAGTTCTCGCAATTCAAAGTTCACCCGCACCTCTTGCTGGCCTTCGATCCGCAAGACGCCATTGGGCAATTTTTCGACCACGGTTGCTGCCACCCGCAGGGTCAGCTTTTCCTCACGCGATACCGACCCGTCGCCCGAAAACGTCGAAGATGAGTCGGTCTCAACCGCCTCGGCCAGACTTGCGCCCTCGGGCAGCTTTCGATCAAGGCGCTGCGGAATGCCCAAAAGGGACGGGATGCCCATGCTCTGGTTCCCGGTGCGGCTGCGGTCCGAGGAATTGGAGATCTCGGCCTTGTCATCGATCTGGATCACGACCGTCAGGATATCGCCGCGCCCCCCGGCGCGACGGTCTCCCAAAAGCGAGGCATGGCCTGCTGTCCAAAGCGACGATCCATCCATCGCCCGGTCCGGGTCGGCCTGATCGGGCATCGGGTTCGAATACATCGCATGATGCTGATAACTGCCCTCGAGCGGTGAGAAATCGGGGGCCCGCCCCACCTGATCCAGTGGAGAGCAGCCCGACAGAACCAGTCCGGCAAGAATGGCGGCAGAACGCATCGGGGTCATCCTTCGGTCGGGCCGACGCGCACGGTGCCGTCGGGCTGGATCTGCCCCCGAACCGTGTTGCGCGACGACAGATTGAGCACGGAAATGCTGTCACCCGGACCGCCACGCGACAGCGCGCGACCTTCGGTGACAATCGACAGCCCCCCCGCCACATAGGCGAGGGGCACAATCTGATTGCGGTCAATGATCGCCGGCGTGCCGATCTGGTCATGGCGGATCGGTCGGCCGGGATAGATCGCCACCCGCGCCTCTTGACCTGCAACCTGTGCTGGATCAGTCAATGTGCCGGGGATATCGGCCTCAACCACCGAAAGGTCAGCGGCCGACAGCACGATGCCGGCCTTAATGACCCGGGTTGCCACCACAGCGTCAGCCCAGACCGGAGCCGGCAGAAGGCAAAGGACCACCCACCGCATCACCGCACCTGCGACGTGGCAGAAAGCATCTGATCGGCCGCAGTGATCACCTTGGCGTTCAATTCATAGCCGCGCTGCGCCTTGATCAGTTCGGTCACTTCGCGAACCGCATCAACCGAGCTTTCCTCAAGATAGCCTTGGCGAAGGGTGCCAAGCCCGTTCTCGCCCGGGGTGCTTTGCAGCGCCGGACCCGAGGCTTCGGTCTCGACAAACAGGTTTGACCCGATCGCCTCCAACCCCTTGTCATTGGTAAATCCGACAAGCGACAACTGGCCGATCTGTTCCGGCTCGATCCGGTCGGCAAAATAGGCATAAATCTCGCCATCGGCATTGATGGCCAAGGTCCGGGCATCAGACGGAATGGTGATGCCAGGCGCCACCTCATATCCTTCGGAATTGACGATCAAGCCGTCACCCGTCCGCTTCAGCGCGCCATCGCGGGTATAGGCCGCACCGCCCCCCGGCAAGGTGACTTCGATATAGCCCTTGCCTTCGATGGCAATGTCCAGATCGCCGCCTGTCTGCGCGATGGGGCCTTGGGCCAATACCACCGACACCGCTGCCGGGCGCACCCCAAGGCCAAGTTGCACGCCTGTGGGCAGAACGGTTCCGTCGCTGGCCGAGACAGAGCCGGGCCGCGCCAGTTGCTGATAATGCAGGTCGGCGAAATCGGCACGCCGGGCGTTGTAGCCGGTGGTCGACATGTTTGCGAGGTTATTGGATACCACATCGACACGCATCTGCTGTGCGACCATGCCGGATGCCGCGATTTGCAGGGCTTTCATAGAACTCTCCTATCGGCCAAGGGTCTGAATGACGCTGCGGTGCCGCTGATCTTCATTGTCCAGAAAGGTCTGGCCAAGCTCATAGGCGCGCTGAACGGTGATCATGCGGGCAATTTCAGAGACAGGCTCGACGTTGCTGTCCTCCAGAAAGCCCTGGTGCAGCGTGGCCGTCGCAGGTTCGACGCCATCTGCGGAAAACAACGTGCCGACCTGATGGCGCAGGCTCAGCGGGTCTGTCGGTTGCCAGACCCCGATCTCTGCCACCGGGGCACCGTCCGCAGACATTGTGCCATCCGCTGCGATCGCCACCGTGCGGGCACCAAGCGGAACCGGCACCGGAGCCCCCCCGGCATCCAGCAGGGCGTGACCGTCGGGCGTGACCAGCACGCCTTCGGCCGAGGGCGTGAAGGCCCCGGCTCGGGTCAGCCGATCGCCATCGGGGGTCGAGACAAGAAAGAACCCCTCACCCTGAAGAGCAAGATCGTAGGTTCCTCCGGTCTGGCTTAGCCCGGCCTGCCCAAGGTCGACATGCCGGGCATTGCCATTGGCCATGGACAGCGATGGCTCGCCCTCCAGCCGGGAGATGTATTCGGAGAATACCACACCTTCGCGGCGGAACCCGACCGTAGAGAGATTGGCGATATTGTGCGCAATCACCTGCATTTCGCGCATCAACCCTGATTGCCGGGTCAGTGTGGTATAGCCGGGGGTTTCCATGTCAGCGTCCTTCGATCAGCGGAATGATCGCATCGGTGAAAAAGGCCACCAGGGTCGAGGTCATGAAACTCATCGACACCCAGAAGACGATCAGCATGGCCCCGACCTTGGGCACGAAGGTCAGCGTCATTTCCTGAACCGAGGTCAGCGCCTGAAACAGGCCCACCGAGACCCCGGCCACCAGGGCAACCATCAGCAGCGGGGCCGAGATGGTGACGGCAATCCACAACCCTTGCCGAAGAATGTCGAAAATCATGCCTTCGGTCAGAGCAGTGGTCATACCGGCATCCTCAGGATTTCCTGATAGGCCTCGACCACCCGGTCACGCACTGTGACAACCGTTTCCACCGCAAGTTTGGAGCTTGCCAGAGCCTCGACCAAGGCATGCGGATCGGCGGCACCGGTGATGGCAGCGCGGGCGGTGTTTTCGCCTTGGGCGAGGGTTTCGGCAAAGGTGCCCAGAAAGCGGGCCGCACCCTCTTCGGCCGAGTCCGGCGACAGCGCGGGTGCTGCCGCCGAACGGGTCTGAGTATAGGCCTCGACGGCCAGGGACGTCTTGATATCCATTCTGGATCTCCCTATCGACGGATAAGATCAAACAGGCTTTGTGTCATCTGCCGCGCCTGATCGAAGAGTTTGAGGTTCGCCTCATAGCTGCGCTGCGCTTCGCGCGCGTCAGCGATTTCGATCACCAGATCGACGTTCGATCCATCGTAGTGACCGGTATCGTCGGCCAAAGGATGGCCGGGATCATAGATTTTCTGCAACTCCGCCTGATCCAGACGGACCGGGCCAAGCGCCACCGAACCGCCGTCAACCGCCTGGCGGAAGGTGGCCACCTTGCGGTGGTATCCGGGGGTATCGGCATTGGCGATATTTTCCGACAGATGGCGCAGTCGCATGGCCTGGGCCTTCATGCCCGAGGCTGACATGGACGCGGCGGTCAACAGATCCGTCATGATGGTCCCTTTCAGCGGTTGCGGCCAAGCGATGTACGCAAGATGTCGGAGGTGTTTTGGTAGATCGCCAAAGCCATGTCATGCGATTGCCGGGCGGCGGTGGCCTTCATCATCTGCGCGTCAAGCGAGACATCGTTGCCGTTCGGCGCCATACCGTCGCCAGATTGAATTGGCGTCAACATCTGTGGGCGATCATTCAGGACATGTCCTGCCCTTGTGCCGCGCAATGCAAATGCGCGGTCCTCGTAAATGGCGGCAAATTCCGGAACGTCGAAAGCGCGGTAGCCGGGGGTGTCGGCATTTGCGACGTTTCGCGCCACCGACTCCAGCCGGGCCCCTGCATGGGCCGCGAGTGCTTGCGCCATTCTGGTCAATCCAAGTTTTTCTAACACCGGGGTTTCTCCCTCGACCTCTTTCATCAGTTCTTAGGGGTGATTCCTTTAGAAACCGTGTAAGAGAACAAAAGGAGACTTCGATGACCGAAATCTTTGCGCCACTTTGCCATGAAATCGCCCGCGTTGCGGTTTCGCATCCGATCGGGCGGGTGGTGTCTGTCGGGGCGGGCACGCTTCAGGTTCGCGGGCTGCAGCACGTTGCAGCCCTCGGGGACCGGGTCGAAATCGGGGCTTCGCGGGCAACGGGGGGCGAGATCATCGCACTTGGCCCGGATGTCTTGACCGTTCTGCCAGACAACGGGTTGGAGGGTCTGACGATTGCCGCCGAGGTCGCGTTGTGCGGCCCCGCGCTGATTTCACCCGATGAAAGCTGGCTTGGCCGGATCGTTGACCCGGCGGGAAAGCCGCTGGACGGGCGGCCACTTCTGTCGGGCAACCAGTCACGGCGCCTGACGGCAGCCCCCCCGGCACCGGCCCGCAGGCGGCGGCTGGGCGCGCGTCAAAGCACCGGAAAAGTGGTGTTTGATACAATTCTTCCCATCGTGCGGGGGCAAAGGATCGGCCTGTTCGCGGGGTCTGGGGTCGGAAAGTCCAGCTTGCTGGGGGCCTTTGCCCGCGCGTTGACGGCTGATGTGGTGGTGATTGCCCTGGTGGGCGAGCGCGGCCGCGAACTGCGCGAGTTTACCGAAACCATCCTTGGCCCAAAGGGAATGGCGCGCTGTGTGGTCGTCACCGCCACGTCTGACCGCTCGGCGCTGTTGCGTCGCCGCTGCGCGCTGACAGGCATGGCGGTTGCCGAATATTTCCGCGACCAGGGCAACCATGTCTTGCTCTTGGTGGACAGCGTCACCCGCTTTGCCGAAGCGCATCGCGAAATCGCACTCGCCGCCGGGGAACCGGCCAGTTTGCGCGGCTATCCAGCCTCGCTGCAACACGCCATCATGTCCTTGGCCGAACGGGCGGGTCCGGGGGAAGAGGGTCAAGGTGACATCACGGCCGTCTTTTCGGTGCTCGTCGCCGGGTCCGACATGGACGAGCCTGTGGCCGATATTCTGCGCGGCGTGCTGGATGGCCATGTCGTGATGGACCGGCGCATCGCCGAGCGCGGCCGCTTTCCGGCGATTGACGTGCTGCGGTCGGTATCGCGCAGCCTGCCACAGGCCGCGACGGCAGAGGAAAACGCCCTGATCACCCGCGCGCGCGCGCTGTTTTCGGCCTGGGACCGGGCCGAGATGATGGTGCAAGCGGGTCTCTACCAAAAGGGCAGCGATCCGATGGTTGATCAGGCCATCCGTCTGTGGCCGGCGCTTGACGCCTTGATGGCGGATGATGCGCCGGAAACCGGGGTAACCGGCAGTTTCGCAAGGCTGCGTCACTGCCTCGAGGGCTAGGCGCTGTAGCGTCCGCTGCTTTGCTGCAAAAGGGTCAGCGCCACCTGACCCGCGGACATGCCAGCCGACCCGGCAGACAGCTCGGAGCGGACAAGAAACTGCCGGACCAACTTTTCCATGACCTCCGGTGAAGTGAATTGGGCAATGTCATCGGATCCGAAAGCTGCCCGCGACCGTTGCTGCAAGGTTTCAACCTGCTTGTCGATGTCAATCGCCCCGAAAGCCTTGGGAAGCCCATAGGCCGTCTCGAATATCTGCCGCAAAGGTGGGCTGCCCAACACGGTAAACCATTTCGACAGGGCACTGACAGGCTCGGTCGCGAGCTCGGCCAGTTGTTTTTCGGCGTTCAAGGCAAGGCGCATGTCTTCATTCTGGGTGCCAATGGCAATGGCGAACTGCTGCTGCTTGTAGGGCGCAAGGATCTTGTCCGCAAAGTCTGAAAGCTTCGTCCGGGGTGTCGCAAAGTCACCAAAGCCGAAGGCACTGGACAGCTTTCTGTACTGCTTGTTTGCAAGTTTGTTTGCCAGAGCATCGTCCTTCAGGGTGCCGTCTTCAAGGATCTTGCGGATGAAGAACTTGTTGCCGACATCGGCTTGCAGACCAAAGGCCGTCAGGGCAACCCGCAAGAGCCGAGGGTCGGCAACCAGTTGCTCAGCGGTCTCGATCTTGCCGATCTTGTCGCGAAAATAGGCTTCGTCGCGCTGTTCGGAAGGCTGCGCCTGAAAGGCCTTTGTCTGCTGATCCATCGTGCGCTTGAGAAAGGCCCAGCCGGCAACCCCCCCGATCGGGATGATTGGTGTGAAGGTCATGACACTCCCACCGCCATCAGACGCTCTTCCCGCGGCAGCAGGCTGCGAAGCGATTTCAGAACCTGATAATGCTGCCCGTCCACCACGGCTTTGCTGGCAACACTCAATTGCAGCCGACTGTCGGGATCCGTCAGCACCTGGCTCAATTGTTCGATGCCGCGCAAAAGTTGCAGATGGGCGTCCTTGGCATCCGCATCGCCAGACAGCACAAGCTGCGCGATATAACACACGCGGCGGACCGGGGTGTTCACCTCCTCGGGGTGGATTGCATCGCGCAAGCGCAGGATGTGCGCGTTGGGCGTCATGATGGCAAGCCGCGATCGCCGATCACCATTTTCGATCACCGCACCGTTGATCAGCACCCGTTCATGTGGCCCGAGTTTCAGGACAAGCCCGCTCATGATGCACCGCCCTGGCCGCGCAGGCCGCGCATGATGGCGGTGTTGATGTCGATCAGGGCTTCGACGCCAGCGGCGCCATCCCGAACGCGGCGGCTGTGAAGGGTGGTGAATTCGTACAGATAGAACAACTTTGCCCGCAAGGCGGACGGCAGGCCATTGCCCGGTGACGCTACGTCAGCGGCAAGCGTTGACCACAGCAATTCATTTTCCGAAAGCGCGGCGATCAAGGCCGGAAACGCCTCTTTTCGGGCTTTCCAGGTGGCGGCAAGCTTTTGCGTGGCGCGCGCAAAGGCCTCGTATTCGATGCTGCGCATGGGGCGCAGGCTGGCATCCGGGCGCGCATAGCCCGTTCTCGACTGAATAAGCGCGTTCACGGCGAATCCTTCGCGTTGCATCATGATGATGATCTGTCAGGGGAAGGGGCCGGGGTTTCCCCCGGCCCAAGCCATCAGCGGAACAGGGACAGAATGTTCTGCGGTGCCTGGTTGGCAATCGACAGCGACTGCGTGGCCAGCTGCTGCTGCACCTGCAAGGCCTGCAACCGCGCCGAGGCTTCTTCCATATTCGCATCCACCAGCGATCCGATCCCGGCTTTCAGCGAGTCGGACAGGCTCGAGATAAAGTCGGCCTGAATGTCGATCCGCTTTTGCGACGACCCGAATTGCGCAGCGGCATCAATCGACGTGCTGATCAGCGCCTCGATATTCGCAAGCGCTGCGCTTGCCTTTTCCTTCGTTGTCACGTCGACTTTGTCCAACCCGGCAAGGCCACCCGTCGCCTTGCCCCCGGCCGCACCTGTGGCTGTGAAGGCAAGGCTGGCACCGTCGTTATCAACCTGCAAAGTCCAGGCACCAGTGCTGCTGTCCTGCTTTACGTTGGTCTCGATATCGGCCAGAGCGCCACCATCGATGGCAATTTTCAGGCCTTTGGCCACATCTTCAAACGACTCGTTCGGACCGGCGACATAAGAAAAATCCTGTGTCCCGATGGTCACGCGATAGCCGTCACCCTCTGACACCGGAGCGCTGGTTGAAAACGTCACGGTCTCGGCACGGGCTTCGAGGGCGGCATCACCGGTATAGGCAGGGGTTGCGGACCCCGTGAAGACAAGAGCGGTGTCCTCAAACTTGCGAGTTGAGCTCAGGGTTACGATGCCACCCGTGGTGAAGGCTGCTGTGATACCCTTGAGTCCGGCCGCGTTGATCGCCGCTGCCAACCCGTCCGCAGCAGCATCGGTCGTTGCGGTCGCGCCTACGGTGAACGAAACAGTGTCATCCCCGATTTTCAAGCGCTGCACATCGCCCGTTGCGACGGTTCCGGACAAAGTCAGAGTTTCGGTGATGGCAGTGTTTACCACCCCGCCCATCGTCGCCACAGCATTGGCGTTGAGGTTGGTCCCAGTCCCATAGGATCCTGCATCAAAGCTCAGATCCTGCCGCGCGACGCTGATGTTCGACGAGGTGACGGCACCACCGGAAGACCGATCAAGCGAGGACAACACGTCCACCGACTCGGTGCCTTTCAGCAGGTTCAGCCCGTTGAACTGCGCGGCGCCGACGACCGAGGCGATCTGGTCGGTCAGAGCGGCGATATCCGTCTGGATCTTGGACCGGTCCACGTTTGCTTCCTGGGCCGCAACCACCTTGCCCTTGATATCGGTCAGCAGGTCGGTCACGGTTTCAGCGGCTTTGCGGGCGACGGCAATGGTGGACGATCCCAAAGCCAGGCTGTCGGAAATGCCCTTGAACCCCTTCACATCGGATTCCATGGTTTTTGAGATGGCCCAGACGGCCGCATTGTCGCGGGCGGTGCCCACGGACTTGCCGGTCGAGATCTCGGACTGGACCTGACCCATGTTCTTGTTGATGGACTTCATCGTTTGCAGCGCCACCATGGCGCCGTTGTTCGTCAGAATGGAAGACATGGACGTTTCCTTCGCAAATGCCGCGCATTTTTCGCAGCGTGAGTTCCTGTCAACGGACAGCTGGAAGGGCATTCTTGCCAGTGCTGCGGGCGTTTCCCCGAAGCGCCACCCCGACCTCGGGGCGCAGGTCCGATAAGACCCGTCAGGCCCTAATCAACGGTAAATCGTCTCTGGCCATGCGCAGCAAATTTGACTCAATTCAGATGCGCCGCGACGTGAGGGGAGCGCATGGCAGCGTGGCCTTGGCACCGTTGCGATCATAAGTCGTCAATCCGCGCGCGGCATCGTCGATCTCGGCCACGCGCCGGCGGGCGGATTTCAACCCGGACATCGCGCCCTGCAAACAGCTGGCCGTGCGGTCTGCCTGGGCTTTCAGGGCCATTGCCTGTTGCAGGTCGCACGATCCAAGCTGCGATTCGGCATCCTCGAGGGCCGGAACAAGATCCGCCAGACGGCCATAGTCCCCCGACAGAATGACGTGGCGAATATCTTCCAGAACGGTCACGATTTCATTGGTCATGTGACACCTCTTGCGCGGCGGCAAGCGATCTGAAGATCATTTCCGCCAGCCCGATGCCGCCCTTCGCGACCATCAGCCGGGCCTGTTCATCGCGCAGAAACGATGCAAACTGATCTTCGCCAACCCCGCCGCCGAACCCCGCCGACGGTGTGCCCAGCCCGCTATGGGCCAGCATTTGCGACAAGAAGGCGGCTTCAAGTTCTCGCGCCTTGTCCAGCAAACGGTTGTGCTCTGGGGTTTGAAAACCCCGGTTGGTCGTCACCCTGTCTACCTGCATCCATCCGCTCCGCGTTAGGTTCAATTTTCCCGAATATGCGGCATCCGGGTAAACAGTCGGTAAGCAATTCCCGGCAACAGTGATTTCGATGATGTCACAGGCTGGTATGCAGAATGCAGATTGCGACCCACTATCCGTGTGCTTTGGCCACCTCGATTGCCGCTGCACCCCACGGGGAAAGCGCGTCGGATTTCGACCGGTTCTTGACGGCACAGATCAAGGGCGAATACGCCGAACGCGAAACCACGCGAAACCGGCAAGAAAACGACGAGGCCACAGAGCGGGCCACAGAGCGGGCCACGCTCGTATCACGGGCCGATTCGCATCTTTTGCCTGACCATGGCCGTCCGGCTGGGCCAGCACCGATCCCGCCTCAAACACCGCAAGACACACCGGCCTCTGCACCCTCGTCTGACGATTGCGAGCGTAACCAGACCGCCGCAGGACTGCGCCGCGCAGCCGCGGCGACGGCAATCCCCGCAGAGATTTCGGTCATGCCGCCAGTGCAAGCGGGTGCGGATTTGCAGGTGGGTCAGCCCATACATCCTGTTGCGGCAGTGTCACCGCCCCTTTGCGGTTTGCATGGCCTTGATGCCATGACGAACGCTGCCGGCCATGCGGCAATGGCGGCCGCGCCAGCAAGTGACCTTGGCAAAGCGAGTCGGATGGCGAGTGCGACAGAGGGCGCGCCCGAGGTGTCGATTTTGTCCGGCCCGGACAGCCAGATGGGCCCGGAGCATAACGAAACCGGCAAGGGGGCCACACAAAACGGCTCAGCCTACCAATCGGTCCGCAGTCAGCCAACCACGGTGCAAGCGGGGGAAGTGGTTCAACATCAGAACAACCTTTCGGCTGTGACAATTACGATGCGTCCAGCCGATTCGAGCTCTGCACCGTCGCCAGCGTCGATCATGGCACAAGGCGCGGGTCCGGTGGCGGATCAGCCCCGAACTGCGGTCATGCTGCCGGATGGCGGCGATCAAGAGCCCGGTCTTGGCAATCTGGCTTTTCAGCGAAGGCAGCCATCCGACCTGCCCGCGCAGCAAGATCAGGGTTTACCCCCCGGTCAAGAACAGGCCGCAAAGACCGACCCGCTTTCCCCGATGCTACACGGCGCGCGATCAATCTCACCCGCCGAGGAAACCAACTTTTCCCGCCATCATGGCGCGGCGCGCATCGCCCCGACACCCTTTGGATCCATCGCAGGGGGGCACGAGGGGGCACAACCACCCCGCCCGGGTGCCGATCTGCTGATCCCGCCGGCCGAGACCGACGACGGTTCGATGGCGCCTGGTCCGATCGCCGGACTTTTGGCCACCATACCGACTCCGGGTGCCGGGTTGGCGTCGGCAGCCGGGCAATCATCTGCGCAGACCCCCATCCAGCAGGTGTCACAGATGATGGTGCAGGTCGCCCGAAACGGGCCAGATGGCCCGATTGACATTGCCTTGCACCCAGAAGAGCTGGGTCAGATCCGCTTTGAGCTGACAACGACCGGGAACCGCCTGCACATCACCCTGTTCGTCGAAAGGCCCGAGTCTCTCGACCTGTTTCGCCGCCACATCAATGATCTGATGACCGATATTCGTCAAAGCGGGTTTGGCCAGACATCCCTGAGCTTTGGAAACTGGTCCCAGCGTGAGCATCAGCCTGCGCCCCCGGTTCCCGAAGGGCAGGCCGCCTTGCGCCCGACGCAAACCCAGCAGGGGTGGAGCGATACGGACCGCGGCCCCGCCCAGACATATGACACTGGCCGCCTTGATCTTCGGCTTTAAAAGGACACCCTATGGATATCATGCCAACCTCGCTTTCGGGTCCGCAGACTGTCACGCAACCAAAGCCGGCTTTCGCCAGCACGGACTTCGAGACTTTCCTGAAAATGCTGACCACCCAACTGCAGAACCAAGACCCTTTGAATCCCATCGATTCGGCGGATTATGCGGTCCAACTGGCGACGTTTTCCGGGGTGGAGCAGGCTGTGCGCACCAATCAACTGCTTGAATCCATGCAGGCGCAATTCGGTCTTCTGGGCATGGCGCAACTGACCGGATGGGTTGGCCAAGAGGCGCGCGTCGCGGCACCGGTTCACATGGATGGCACCCCTGTCACGCTTGCGCCCACCCCGGCAGCGGCGGCAGATCGTGCGGTTCTGGTCGTGGCTGACGCAGATGGCACAACCGTTTCACGCGAAGATATTCCCGTTTCGACCGAGCCTTACCAATGGCTTGGGGCCGATGCCGCAGGCGACCGTCTTGCCGTCGGCACCTATGCCCTGTCATTGGAAAGCTATGTCAACGACACGTTGCTCAGCACGACCGCGGTCGAGGCTTACGTCCCGATTCTAGAGGTGCGGGGCGGCGCAGAGGGCAGCCGGCTTGTTCTGCGCGGCGGGGTTGAAGTTCCCGCAACCTCGGTCACGGCGCTTCGGGTTCCCTGACCGGCCACCCGAGGCCGAACCATCAAAAGCGGGCCACGCGCAGCAGAGACCCCTTGCCTCAAACAGCCGACCCTGCGTTCAATTCAAACTTGGCCCGGCAGACCCCTTGCGCCCTAAATCAGCGTTCCGATCCAGACCCCGGCGGCCAGCATGGCCGAGGCGGACACGATCGTCCAGACCGGCCACATATTGCGAGCCTTTGGCATGGGCGCCGGGTGGTCGGCCTGCGCGATCAGGGCGGCTTCCACCAGCCGCGGCAATTTGGGGCCAAAGCGGGCCAGAACCTGCGCCGTGCGGGTCAGGTCGCGCAACAGCGCCTTCGGGCCGATGCTTTGCTTGATATAGCTTTCGACAATCGGTTTGGCGACTTCCCAGATGTTGATCCGTGGGTCCAGACTGCGCGCAACGCCTTCGACCACCACCATGGTGCGTTGCAGCAAGATCAACTCGGTCCGGGTTTCCATCCCGAAACGCTCGGTCACTTCGAACAGATAGGCCAGCAGTTTGGCCATCGATATCCGGCTGGCATCCATGCCGAAAATCGGCTCGCCGACCGCACGCAGGGCGCGGGCAAATTCGTCGATATCGCGGTCGGCGGGCACGTAACCAGCCTCGAAATGCACCTCGGCGACGCGGCGGTAATCCTTGCGAATGAAGCCAAACAGGATCTCGGCATAGACCCGGCGGGTGTATTCGTCGATCCGACCCATGATGCCAAAGTCATAGGCAATGATATTGCCATTCGCCGCCACCTTCAGGTTGCCCTGATGCATGTCAGCGTGGAAATAGCCATCGCGCAACGCGTGATTCAGGAACAGTTGCAAGACCCTTGTGCCCAGCACCCGGCGGTCATGACCGGCGGCATCCAGCAGGTCATTGTCATTCATGCCGATCCCTTCGGCCCAGTCCATCGTCATCACGCTGCGGCCGGACAGGTTCCAGATGATCGACGGCACCTGAAAGCCAGCGTCATCCTTGGTATTGGCGGCAAATTCGGCCGCCGCACTCGATTCAAGGCGAAAGTCCAACTCGCCCTTCACCACGCCTTCAAAATGGCGGATCACGTCCAGGGGGCGCAGGCGGCGGGTGGCAGGCGACAGAAACTCAATGGCTTGCGCGGCAAGATAGAACGCGTCCAGATCCTTGGCAAAGGCACGCTCGATCCCGGGGCGCAGCACCTTGACCGCCACCTCGTGGCCACCATCCGCCAACCGAGCCTTGTGCACCTGCGCGATGGATGCAGCAGCGACGGGTTCGGAAAACTCGACAAAAACCTGATCGACCGGCACCTGAAGCTCTGCCCGGATCATCTTCTTGGCGACCTCGATCGGAAAGGGTGGCAACTGGTCTTGCAGATATTTCAACTGCACCGCCAATTCATCGCCCACGATATCAGGCCGGGTCGACAGGATCTGACCCAGCTTGATATACGCCGGACCCAGTGCCGTCAGCGCCCGTGTGGCCGGCGGCAGCGCCGGGTCACCTTGCAGGCCAAGCGGTTTGAACGGCCAACCCAGCACACGCGCGACGACCCTGATCCGGGGCGGTGCGCTGAACGCCTCAAGCACCGCACCGATGGCGCCTGTCCGTTCCAGCGTGGCCAGTGTCCGGATCAGGCGCCAGATATTATGAGGTCCGCGCACTTACAACTTCCACCCCGAATGAAGGGCCGCCACACCCATGGTCAGGTTGCGGTATTTCACCTGATCAAAGCCGGCTTTGCGGATCATCGCCGCAAAGGTCTCTTGATCGGGGAACTTGCGGATCGACTCGACCAGATACTGATAGCTGTCGCGATCCCCCGCCACGATCTGCCCCATCACGGGAATGACGTTGAAGGAATAAAGATCATAGACCTTTTGCATCAGGTCATTCGGAATCTGGCTGAACTCCAGCACCATCAGGCGGCCACCGGGGCGCAGCACGCGATATGCCTCGGCCAAGGCATCCGCGATGCGCGTGACGTTCCGGATGCCGAAGCTGATGGTGTAGACGTCAAAACTGTTGTCGGCAAAGGGCAGTGCCATGGCGTCGCCCACCACCCAATCCAGCCGGTCGGCCATGCTGTCAGCCTCGGCCCGCTGGCGCCCGGCAATCAGCATCGACTCGGTCATGTCGCAGACCACGGCTTCGGCCTCTGGCGCGCGTTTCAGGAAACGAAACGCCACATCGCCGGTGCCGCCCGCCACATCCAGCAACCGCTGGCCGGGGCGCGGGGTCAGCCAGTCCATCATCGCGTCTTTCCACAACCGATGCACACCGCCCGACATCAGGTCATTCATGATGTCATATTTGCTGGCCACCCGCGTGAAGACGCCATGCACCATTCCGGCCTTGTCGGCCTCGGGCACGGTCTGATAGCCGAAATGCGTGGTGCTGTTGTCTTCGTTTGCCATGGGTCTTGCCGTTCCTCTGTGCTCGCCTTTCTTATAGGCCGCAACCGCGCGGCTGCAATGCGTCCGCCTGTCCTTAATCCGGTCACGCCTCACTCTGGTCAAGAAGGTCCGCCATGCCCGAAATGCCAGAAGTTGAAACTGTCCGCCGGGGGTTGCTGCCGGTGATGGAAGGCCAGATCATCACCCTGGCGCAGGTGAACCGCGACGGGCTGCGCCGGCCGTTTCCTGCGGACATGGCAGGGCGGCTGACCGGCGCGCGGGTGTTGGGGCTGCGGCGGCGGTCAAAATACATCCTTGCCGATCTGTCGACCGCCGAGACGTTGCTGATCCACCTTGGCATGTCGGGACGGATGCTGATTTCCGGACAGACACTGGGGGCGTTCCACCACGATCACCCGGCACCGCAAAAGCATGACCATGTGGTTCTACATATGGAAAACGGCGTGCGCGTCACCTTTAACGACGCGCGACGTTTTGGGGCCATGGACCTGATGCCCACGCTTGGGTCCGAGGGCCACGCGCTGTTGGCGGCCCTGGGGCCCGAGCCTTTGGGCAACGCCTTTGACGAGCGCTACCTTGTGTCCCGTCTGAAAGGCCGCAACACGCCGATCAAGTCGGCGCTGCTGGATCAGCACATCATCGCGGGGCTGGGCAATATATATGTGTGCGAAACACTGTTCCGTGCGGGCATTTCGCCACAAAAAAAGGCAGGCGATCTGTCCGAAAAGCACGCTGCGGGACTGGTTGCCATCATCCGCGACGTGCTGACCGAGGCGATAGAGGCCGGCGGCAGCAGCTTGCGCGATTATCGCCAAGCCGATGGCGAGCTTGGATATTTCCAGCACAGCTTCAAGGTTTACAACCGCGAGGGCCAGCCCTGCCCCACCCAAGGCTGCACCGGAATTGTCAGCCGCGTCGTGCAATCGGGTCGCTCATCCTTCTATTGCCCGCAGTGTCAGCGTTGACTTGCCATCAGGCAAGATGCTGCTAGGACTCGCGGTGCGCCCAACCGCGGAGTCTGCAATGGCCTATGAAACGCTGATCGTCGAGGTCGAGGATGATGTCGCCCTGATCCGGATGAACCGTCCTGATGCGCTGAACGCGCTGAACTCAAAGCTGATGACCGAACTGTCGTCAGCCGTGCAAGCCGCAGACCGCAACGACAATGTGCGTGTCATTGTGCTCACCGGGTCGGAAAAAGCGTTTGCGGCTGGCGCTGATGTCAAGGAAATGGCCGGGAAAAGCTTTGTCGAGGTCTATTTCGACAACCTGTTCGGACCAGAGGCCGATGCGATCGCGCGCGTCCGCAAGCCCATGATCGCTGCTGTGTCGGGCTATTGCCTTGGGGGTGGCTGCGAATTGGCGATGATCTGCGATTTCATCATCGCCTCGGACACCGCCAAGTTCGGCCAGCCCGAGATCAACCTTGGCATTGTGGCCGGAATGGGTGGCACCCAGCGGTTGACCCGGTTTGTCGGCAAGTCCAAATCGATGGACATGCACCTGACGGGCCGCTTCATGGAGGTGGCCGAGGCCGAGCGTTGCGGGCTGGTATCGCGCGTGTTCCCTGCCAAGGATCTGATGGCCGAAGTGATGAAGATCGCCAAGAAGATTGCAGAAAAATCGCTGCTATCGACGATGGCCGCCAAGGAATGCGTGAACCGCGCCCAGGAAAGCGCGCTTTCGGAAGGTATCCTGTTTGAACGTCGCGTGTTCCACGCGCTGTTTGCAACCGAGGATCAGAAAGAGGGCATGGCCGCATTCATGGAAAAGCGCCAGCCGCAGTTCCGCGACAAGTAGCATTTTCTGGTTGCCTTTCGGGTGCAGTCGTCTTATTCGCCACCCCACATGCGCGTGGGCCCGCTTAGGCAAGAATCATCCCCTCCTATAGGGTGGGGCCTTGGGTCTTTCGTGCAATCGCATTGAAACAGACCCAAGGAAACACCGCCCGATGGCAAACACTGAACAGTCCAAGAAACGCGCCCGCCAGTCCGAGGCGCGCTATGCCGTGAACAAGGCGCGTCGTTCGCGCATTCGTACCTATGTCCGCAAGGTTGAAGAAGCGATTGCTTCCGGCAATTCCGAAGCGGCGGTTGCAGCCATGAAACTGGCCCAGCCCGAGCTTGCCCGCGGCGTCACCAAAGGCGTGATGCACAAGAACACCGTATCGCGCAAAATCTCGCGGCTGACATCGCGCGTCAAGGCGCTCGCAACGTCTGTCGTCTGAGTCGCAAAAACCGGTTACAGTTTTTTCATGTCAAGGGCGTCCCGATCACGGGACGCCCTTTTTGCGCACGCGATCGTGATTCAAAGCAGATTTTCCGCCCGGCGTTGCTGATTTGTCGGAGGCCTCGGATTCGGTTCGGGCAAAGCTCTGTCAACATCATAGTTCGGTTGCGAAGGCCGTCACCGGCTTGCTAGTTTGACCGAGCGATTCACTACGTCTTGGGGGACATGACGGGATCTGAAGCACAAACCAGACGGGACTTGCTGCCGCTTTACCGTTTTATTCGTGCGATAGATCAACAAGTTATGCTGTTTGCGGCTTTCCGCACTCGGGCAGATCAGGACGGCGACAGTTACTTTCTGTTGCCGCATTTGATCTGTGTTGTGTTTATCCCGGTCTTCTGGGCCACCGTTGCGACACTTGTGCCGCAACGGTGTCGTTCAGAGTATTCTGGAGAATTGCATGTTGGTGCGTGAAAAACAGTCCCATACGCGAAAGCGGAATGCGCGGACGGAAAAACAGGTCGAGGCGAATGACGAACGACGCATGGGGACAGGTTCGGGAAGAACTGATCAAGAGAGTCGGCGAGAACAACTATACGACCTGGATCGAACCGCTGCGTCTGTCGCATCTGAAAAACGGTGTGGCCCGGTTCGAGGTGCCCACGACTTTCTTCGGCGATTGGGTGTCACGCAATTTTTCCGATCACATTCGGGGCCAGTTGGCTGTTGCCGGCGCGCCGGTTGACCGTGTCGAATTCACCGTTGCAGCCCAAACCGCTGCCAACCCAACGGCGGCCAAGTCTGCCCAGCGGTCTGCGCAAAAGATGAACGGCACGCGAGAGGCCATTCCGGACGAGCTGACGGGGGCGCAGCTTGAAACCCGCTTTACCTTCGACAGCTTCGTGGTCGGCAAACCCAACGAGCTTGCCCATGCCGCAGCTCGTCGTGTGGCAGAGGGCGGGCCGGTGACCTTCAACCCGCTGTTCCTTTATGGGGGCGTCGGTCTGGGCAAGACCCATCTGATGCATGCCATGGTGCATGAGCTGAAGCAAAGCCGTCCGGATTTGCGGGTGCTTTACCTGTCGGCCGAGCAGTTCATGTATCGCTTTGTGCAGGCGCTGCGCGACAAGCAGATCATGAACTTCAAGGAGTTGTTCCGCTCGGTCGATGTGCTGATGGTGGATGATGTGCAGTTCATCGCCGGCAAGGACAGCACGCAGGAAGAATTTTTCCACACATTCAACGCCTTGGTCGACAACAACAAGCAGATCGTGCTGTCCGCTGATCGCGCGCCGGGCGAGATCAAGGATCTGGAAGAGCGGATCCGCTCGCGCCTGCAATCGGGGCTGGTGGTTGACCTGCATCCCACCGATTACGAGCTGCGTCTGGGCATCCTTCAGGCCAAGCTTGACCATTACGCAGGGCAATACCGCGGCCTGACCCTTGCGCCAGGGGTGCTGGAGTTTCTGGCGCATCGGATCACAACGAATGTCCGGGTTCTGGAAGGCGCGCTGATGCGGCTTTTCGCCTTTGCCTCTCTGGTGGGGCGCGAGATCAATCTGGATCTGGTGCAGGAATGTCTGTCCGATATCCTGCGGTCGTCAGACAAGCGCCTGACCATCGAAGAGATTCAGCGCAAGGTGGCCGAGCATTACAATGTCCGCCTGTCCGACATGATCGGGCCAAAACGCCTGCGTACCATCGCGCGGCCGCGTCAGGTGGCCATGTATCTGTCCAAACAGATGACCAGCCGCAGCCTGCCCGAGATCGGGCGGCGGTTTGGCGGGCGCGACCACACCACCATCATGCACGGCATCCGCAAGATCGAAGAGTTGATGGCGGCAGATGGCCAGATGGCCGATGATGTGCAGCTTTTGAAACGGCTGCTGCAAAGCTGAGGGGCTGAGGTGCCGTCGGGGCCTTGACCTTGGCGGCAAAGCCACACACTGTCGGCTAAAGCACTTGTGAAGCTGCGAAAGCTGGGTATTGTCGGCGTCCCTAACGGCCCGGCAGGGGGATGGATGATGAAGCTTTCGATCGAACGTGGCACGCTGCTCAAGGCGCTGTCCCAGGCGCAATCCGTGGTGGAACGGCGCAACACAATTCCGATCCTCGCCAATGTGCTGATCGAGGCCGAGGGTGCGCAAGTGTCATTCCGCGCCACCGATCTGGATATCGAGGTGGTGGACCGCGCGCCCGCGATGGTCGAGCGCCCGGGTGCCACCACGGTTTCGGCGGTGATGCTGCATGAAATCGTGCGCAAACTGCCTGACGGTGCGCTGGTGAACCTGACGGAAGACCCCGCCTCGGGGCGGCTGACGATCATGGCGGGGCGGTCAACCTTCAGCCTTGCCACCTTGCCGAAAGAAGATTTTCCGGTGATGGCAACATCGGAATATTCGTCAAACTTCTCGGCCCCGGCCCCTGCCTTGCGGCGGCTGTTCGACAAGGCAAAGTTCGCGATCTCGACCGAAGAGACGCGCTATTACCTGAACGGCGTCTATATGCACATCGCGACGGGCGAAGACGGCCCGGTGCTGCGTTGCGTGGCCACCGATGGCCACCGCCTGGCGCGGATCGATACAGCGCTGCCCGAAGGCGCAACCGGCATGCCCGGTGTGATCGTGCCGCGCAAGACCGTGGCCGAATTGCGCAAACTGCTGGATGATGACGAGGCCACGATTGCGGTGTCGGTCAGTGAAACCAAGGTCCGCTTTGCCACGCCGGCGATCGTGCTGACCTCGAAGGTCATCGACGGCACCTTCCCCGACTATACCCGCGTGATCCCGACCGGAAACACCCGGCGACTTGAGGTGGACGCGGCCGAATTTGCCAAGGCGGTGGACCGTGTGGCCACCGTGTCCAGCGAACGCTCACGCGCGGTGAAACTGTCGCTGGACGAAGACCGTCTGATCCTGTCGGTGAACGCCCCCGATTCCGGCGCGGCCGAGGAAGAGTTGGCCGTCGCCTATGGCGATGAGCGGCTGGAGATCGGCTTCAACGCCAAGTATCTGCTGGAAATCGCCAGTCAGGTGGACCGGGAGAACGCGGTGTTCCTGTTCAACTCGTCGGGTGACCCCACCCTGATGCGCGAAGGCAATGACACCAGCGCGATCTATGTCGTGATGCCAATGCGCGTGTAACCGGCGGTAACGGCGGGGGGCCTGCCCCCCGCACCCCCCGGGATATTTTTGGAAAGAGAAAGAGGGGCTGCGCGTGGCTGGGCTTGCGATCAGGTCGCTGGTGCTGTCGCAGTTTCGCAGCCATCGGCTGACCCGGCTGGTGTTTGACGGGCGGCCGGTGGCTTTGCATGGGCCAAACGGGGCGGGCAAGACCAATATTCTGGAGGCGGTGTCGCTGCTGTCACCGGGGCGCGGGCTGCGTCGGGCCGCGACCGAGGACCTGGCACGACGGCCAGAGAGGATTGGCTGGAAGATTGCGTCCGATGTGGCTGGGTTGGACGCAGCGCATGAGGTTGCAACCTTCGCGACCGGCAGCGAAGCGCGCGTGGTGCGGATTGACGGCAAGGCGGCCACGCAGGTCATGCTGGGACGGGTGCTGCGCATCCTGTGGCTGGTGCCCGCGATGGACCGGCTGTGGATCGAGGCTGCCGAAGGGCGACGGCGGTTTCTGGACCGGATCACCCTGAGTTTCGTGCCCGACCATGCCGAGGCGGTTCTGACCTACGACAAGGCGATGCGTGAGCGTAACCGGTTGCTGAAGGATCAGGTCAGCGACCCGCATTGGTATGGCGTGATGGAAGCGCGCATGGCCGAGGCCGCCGCGCTGATCGACGCGAACCGCGCGGCGGCCCTGTCGCGGCTGGCAGCAGCGCAGGACGGGGCCGAGACCGCCTTTCCCCGCGCCGACCTGACGCTGGTGCACCCCGAGGGCCACGCCCCCGACCTTGCCCTGGCATTGGCCGAAGGGCGGCGGCGCGATATGGCCGCAGGGCGCACCTTGCAAGGGCCGCATCGGGTGGATCTGGCCGCTGTCTTTGCCGTCAAGGGCGTTGCGGCCGAGCAATGTTCGACCGGCGAGCAAAAGGCCTTGCTGATCAGCCTGATCCTTGCCAATGCGCGGGCCCTGGCGACCGATCTGGGGCGGGCCCCGGTCTTGCTGCTGGATGAGGTGGCGGCACATCTGGACGCAGGTCGCCGGGCGGCGCTTTATGACGAAATTTGCGCGCTCGGCGCCCAGGCCCTGATGACCGGCACCGAACCGGCGCTGTTTGACAGTCTGGGGGCGCGGGCGCAAAGCTTGGCAGTGTCGGAGGACGGCGGCGTGTCGGAGGTGACGGGATGACGGCGCAGAAGGTTGGGGCACAGCGGGTGTCTCTGATCACGCTGGGTGTGACCGATCTGGTGGCGGCGCGGGCGTTTTATGCGCGACTTGGCTGGGTCGAGCATCGCGAGAGCCGGCAGGACGTGGCGTTTTTCCAGATGCAGGGGGCGGCACTGGCGCTGTTCGGGCGCGCGGACTTGGCCGCGGATCAGGGCCGACCGGGCGCGCAGTTGGGGTCGGGGGCGGTGACGCTTGCCCAGAACTTTGCCACCGAGGCCGAGGTCGATGCCGCATTCGGGGCGGCTTTGGATGCAGGGGCCACGGCGCTGAAGCGGCCCGAGACGGTGTTCTGGGGCGGCTACTCCGGCTATTGGGCCGATGCCGATGGCCATGTCTGGGAAGTAGCGATGAACCCGTTCTGGACCTTGAACCCCGATGGCAGCCTGACCTTGCCCGAGTGACAATCAGATGACCGTTACCCTGCATCAGTTGGGGCTGTATGCCCTTGCCATGGTTGGCCTTTGGGTGATCCCCGGCCCGGTCTGGGTGGCGTTGACCGCGCGTGCGCTGTCAGGCGGCATGGCAGGGGCCTGGCCCCTCGCGGTCGGGGTGGCCTTGGGCGATCTGCTCTGGCCGTTCTGCGCCATTCTGGGGCTGGCGTGGGTGCTGTCGCTGTATGGCGATCTTTTGGCCGTGATGCGCTGGATTGCGGCGGTCGTGTTCATTGCGATGGGCATCTTGCTGATCCGCAAGCCCGCCGCAATGCCGGGGGCCGACAGTCGGCTGACCCGGCCCGGTGTCTGGGCCGGGTTTTCGGTCGGGGTGGCGGCGGTCATCGGCAACCCCAAGGCCATCTTGTTCTACATGGGTTTCTTGCCCGGCTTTTTTGACCTGAGCCGGGTCACCGCATGGGACATCGCCGCCATTCTGGCCGTGTCGGCGCTGATCCCGATGATCGGCAACCTGTGTCTTGCGCTGTTTCTGGACCGCGCGCGCAAACTGCTGCAAAGCCCGCAAAGCCTGCGGCGGCTGAATCTGGTTTCGGGCGGGCTTTTGGTGCTGGTCGGGATGGTCATCCCCTTTACCTGAAACCGCTAAATATTGTGTCGAAGGGGTGACATTCCCGGCCCCAACCGCTATAAATCGCGGGTACTATCAGGGGTTCTGAACGCATGGCCGAAGCCGCCCGCAAACCCGCCGAATACGGCGCCGATTCCATCAAGGTTCTCAAGGGGTTAGAGGCGGTTCGCAAACGCCCTGGCATGTATATCGGCGACACCGACGACGGGTCGGGCCTGCACCACATGGTCTATGAGGTGGTGGACAACGGGATTGACGAGGCGCTTGCCGGTCATGCCACCGCCGTGAGTGTGAAAATCCACGCCGACAGCAGCGTTTCGGTGCGCGACAACGGCCGCGGAATCCCGGTGGATATCCATCAGGAAGAGGGTGTCTCGGCCGCCGAGGTCATCATGACCCAGTTGCACGCCGGTGGAAAGTTCAACAACACCGACGAGTCGGGCAACGCCTACAAGGTCTCGGGCGGCCTGCATGGCGTGGGCGTGTCGGTTGTCAACGCGCTGTCGGAATGGCTGGAGCTGACCGTCTGGCGCGACGAGACCGAGTATCGCGCGCGGTTTGAACATGGCGATTGTGTCGAACATGTCCGCGAGATCGGGCCTGCGCCGGGGATGCGAGGGACCGAAGTGCGGTTTCTGGCATCGGCCAAGACCAATATTCCTGACGGCACGTTTTCAAACCTCGACTACAGCTTCAAGACGCTGGAAAACCGGCTGCGCGAACTGGCGTTCCTGAACTCGGGCGTGCGGATCATTGTCGAGGATGAGCGCCCTGCCGAACCGCTGCACACCGAGTTGTTCTACGAAGGCGGTGTGCGGGAATATGTGAAATACCTCGACCGATCAAAGTCTTCGATCATGGCCGAGCCGATCTACATGATCGGTGAGCGTAACGGTATGACCGTTGAAGTCGCGATGTGGTGGAACGACAGCTACAATGAAATGGTGCTGCCTTTCACCAACAACATTCCACAGCGCGATGGCGGCACCCACCTTGCGGGCTTTCGTGGCGCGCTGACCCGGACGATCAACGCCTATGCGCAATCCACCGGAATCGCGAAGAAGGAGAAGATCGACTTCACCGGCGATGACGCCCGCGAAGGGCTGACCTGCGTGCTGTCGGTCAAGGTGCCGGACCCGAAATTTTCCAGCCAGACCAAGGACAAGCTGGTATCGTCCGAGGTGCGGCCTGCGGTTGAAAATCTGGTCAACGAAAAGCTGTCGGAGTGGTTTGAGGAAAACCCGTCGCAAGCCAAGGTGATTGTCGGCAAGATTATCGAAGCCGCCCTTGCCCGCGAAGCCGCCCGCAAGGCGCGCGAGTTGACGCGACGCAAGACCGCGCTGGATGTGGCATCGCTGCCCGGCAAGCTGGCCGATTGTCAGGAACGCGATCCGGCGAAATCCGAGATTTTTCTGGTCGAGGGCGACTCGGCCGGTGGGTCGGCCAAGCAGGGGCGGTCACGCGCCAATCAGGCCGTTCTGCCGCTGCGCGGCAAGATCCTGAACGTCGAACGGGCGCGGTTTGACCGGATGCTGGGCAGCCAAGAGATTGGCACGCTGATCACCGCACTTGGCACCGGCATTGGCCGGGATGAGTTTGATATCAAGAAGTTGCGCTACCACAAGGTGGTGATCATGACCGACGCCGATGTGGATGGCGCACATATCCGCACGCTTTTGCTGACGTTTTTCTTCCGTCAAATGCCGCAGTTGATTGAGGGCGGCTACCTCTACATCGCGCAGCCGCCGCTGTACAAGGTCGCGCGGGGCAAGTCTGAGGTCTACCTCAAGGATCAGGCTGCGCTGGAAGAGTATCTGGTCGAGATGGGCGTTGATGGTGCGGTGCTGCGGCTGACTTCGGGTGAGGAGATTGCCGGGGCGGATCTGGCCCGGGTGATTGAGGGCGCACGGCAGTTTCGCCGGGTGCTGGAGGCGTTTCCGACGCATTACCCGCGGGCCATTCTGGAACAGGCCGCCCTTGCCGGGTCGTTTGATCCGGGCAAGGCTGACAGCGATCTGCAAGATGTAGCTGATACGGTGGCACGGCGGCTAGATATGGTGGCCGCGGAGTTTGAGCGCAGCTGGACCGGGCGGATCACCCAAGACCATGGCATCAGGCTAAGCCGGGTGTTGCGCGGGGTGGAAGAGTTGCGCACGCTGGACGGCGCGGTGCTGCGATCGGGCGAGGCGCGGCGGCTGTCGGCCGTGGCGGCGCAGACCAAGGACATCTACCGCGATCCGGCCAGACTGATGCGCAAGGACCGCGAACAGATGATCCATGGCCCGATGGACCTGCTGAAAGCGATCTTGGCCGAAGGCGAAAAAGGTCTTTCGCTTCAACGCTATAAGGGGCTGGGCGAGATGAACCCGGAACAGTTGTGGGAAACCACGCTGGACCCCGAGGCGCGCACCCTGTTGCAGGTCAAGGTCGATGATCTGGCCGATGCCGATGACATTTTCACCAAGCTGATGGGCGATGTCGTGGAGCCGCGGCGCGAGTTCATTCAGCAAAACGCGCTGAATGTGGAAAACCTGGACTTCTGAAAAGCGGGCCTGCGCCGGATGGTGCAGGCCCGTGGTTTTGCCGTGGTGCAAGCGTGGTCACGCCGTGACCACGCAGAACACCTGTCAGCCGCGCAAGGTGCCGCCGGTGGCTTTGCTGACCTTGTCGATGATCTTGGCCGACACCGCCTCGATCTCGGCTTCGGTCAGGGTGGCGGAGGTGGGTTGCAGGCGCACGGTCAGGGCCAAGGATTTCTTGCCCGCGCCCATCTGCGCCTCGGCCTTGTCGCCGGTGAACTGGTCGAAGACGCGCACGCTTTCGATCAGCGCCTTGTCAGCGCCGAGGGCGGCGTTGACGGCGGTCAGGGCTTCGACGCGCTGATCCACCACAAAGGCGAAGTCGCGGTCCACCGCTTGCAGGTCACTGATCACCAGCGCCGGGCGGGTGGGGGTTTTCACCTTGGGGTAAGGAATGTTGGCGACCAGCACGGTAAAGGCCACGGCGGGGCCTTTGACGCCCAGTTCGGCCAGCACGCGTGGGTGAACCTCGCCAAAGGTCGCCATCACGTTGGGGCCAAGGCCGATCACGCCTGACCGGCCGGGGTGCCACCAGCCTGCCACCTTGCGGGTGATCTGCACACGGGCGGGCGCGCCAAGCGCGGCAAGCACCGCCTCGGCATCGGCCTTGGCATCGAACACATCCACCGGGCGGCGGCTGCCATAGGGGTCACGCGGGGCGGAGTGGCCAACCAGAAGGCCGGTGGCTTGCAGATGCTGATCGCCGGGTTCGCCGCCGGTGAAGGCCGGACCGATTTCGGCAAGGCAAAGGTCCATGAAGCCGCGCGCCTGATTGCGGGCAGCGGCGCGCAACAGGCCGGGCAGCAGATCGGGGCGCAGGTGCGACATTTCCGACGAGATCGGGTTTTCCACCCGCACGGCATCTGCCCCGCCGCCAAACAGCTTTGCCGCCGCTTCGTCGATGAAGCTGTAGGTGACGCATTCGTTGTAGCCAAGGGCCGTGATGGTGCGCCGCGCGCTGCGTTCACGCTGTTGCAGCGGGGTCAGAATGGGCTTGGGCACGCCGGAGGTGGCGCGGGGCAGCGGTTTGCCGACAAGTTTCGTCAGGCTGGCGACGCGGGCCACTTCTTCGACCAGATCAGCCTCGCCCAGCACATCGGGGCGCCAGCTTGGCGGGGTTGCCATATCGCCCGAAAGGGTAAAGCCAAGCGCGGTCAGCGTGGCGCGCTGCTCGGCTTCGGGAATGTCCATGCCGACAAGGCTGATGACGCGGGCAGGGTTCAGCCGGTAGGCGCGGGTGGTGTCGATCGCGGCCCCGTCTTGCGCAAGGTGGCTGGGGGTGCCGCCGCACAGGTCCAGCACCATCTGCGTGGCAAGGTCCAGCCCCGGCAGGGTGAAGGCCGGGTCAACGCCGCGTTCGAACCGATAGCGCGCGTCGGAATTGATGCGCAGGGCGCGGCCGGTGGCGGCGATGGTGATCGGATCCCAATACGCCGATTCCAGGAACACGTCAGTCGTTTCGGGCGTGCAGCCGGAATGTTCCCCGCCCATGATGCCGGCCAGAGATTCAACGCCTGCGTCGTCGGAAATCGCCATCATGCCGGGGGCGAGGGTGTAGGTCTTGCCGTCGAGTGCGAGGAATTGCTCTCCCCCCGCCGCCGGGTGGATGCGCAAGCCGCCCTGCACCTTAGCGGCATCAAATACGTGCAGCGGGCGGTTCAGGCCGAAGGTGAAGTAGTTGGTGATATCGACCAGCGCCGAGATCGGGCGCAGCCCGATGGCTTTCAGCCGCTGTTGCAGCCAGTCGGGCGACGGGCCGTTGCGGACGCCGCGGATCAGGCGGCCTGCGAAATGCGGGCAGCCCTTGGCCTTCAGGCCCGCGTCGATCTGCACGGTGATGGGGCAGTCGAATTGCCCGGCGATGGCGGGGATCGCCAGCGGCTTTAGCGTGCCCAGGCCACGGGCGGCCAGATCGCGGGCAATGCCGCGCACAGCCAAAGCATCGGGGCGGTTCGGGGTGATCTTGATGTGGATCATCGGGTCCACCGTGCCGGGGCGGTTTGCGGCCAGCCAGTCGGTGAACCGCTCGCCCACCTCGCCCGAGGCCAGTTCGATGATGCCGTTGTGTTCGTCGGACAGTTCAAGCTCGCGTTCCGAGGCCATCATGCCGTGCGATTCGACGCCGCGGATCTTGCCGATGCCAAGGGTGGTGTCGATGCCGGGCACATAGTCGCCGGGTTTGCACAGCACGACGGTGATGCCCGCGCGGGCATTGGGCGCGCCGCAGACGATCTGCTTTTCGCCCTCATCCGTCAGCACCCGGCAGACGCGCAGGCGGTCGGCATCGGGGTGCTGTTCGGCGTGCAGCACCTTGGCAATGGTGAAGGCGGCCAGTTTGGCGGCGGGGTTCACGACCTCTTCGACCTCAAGCCCCAGATCGGTGAGGGCATACAGGATGTCATCCAGCGACGCCTGCGTGTCGAGGTGGTCTTTCAGCCAGGAGAGGGTGAACTTCATCGCGTGTATCCCTTGGATTTTGCAGGCTCGATTAGCGCAAAGTGGCGCGAAGGGGAAGCTGTGCGGTTCAGGTTTCCATATCAGAAACGGGTTGTTGCGGGTGACCGGGACGGTTCGCCACAATTTCGCTGAAGCGGCCCGGTATCTCGGTGCGCATGATGGACCCCATGCTTAGCAAACCCAAGAACCACAAACGCCGCAACCCGTGGCCGACGATCGTGATGCTGGGCGTCGCGATTGTCTGTTACATGCTGGCAGCCCGCGGTTATGACACCGTGACACAAATCATCCTGCAGCCGTGAGGGCTGCAGTCAACGGCTAAGGCCCCCTGCAAGGTCGGGCATGTCCAACGCGGCAAAGCCGTAATGGCGCAGCCAACGCAGGTCGGATTCGAAGAATGCCCGCAGGTCGGGGATTCCGTATTTCAGCATGGCGATGCGGTCGATGCCCATGCCGAAGGCAAAGCCCTGCCATTCGTTCGGGTCCACCCCTGCTGCCGTCAGCACCTTGGGGTGCATCATGCCGGAACCGAGGATCTCCATCCACTTGTCGCCTTCGCCGATCCGCAACTGGCCGCCGACGTTGGAATAGCGGATATCCACCTCGGCCGAGGGTTCGGTGAAGGGGAAATGCGACGCCCGGAACCGCAGTTCGACGCGGTCTACCTCGAAGAACGCGCGGCAGAATTCCTCAAGCGTCCATTTCAGATTGGCCATGCTGATGTCGCGGTCGATGGCGATGCCTTCGACCTGGTGGAACATCGGCGTGTGGGTCTGGTCCATGTCCATACGGTAAACCCGGCCTGGGGCGATGACGCGCAGGGGCGTGCCAAGATCGGTCAGGGCGCGGATCTGCACCGGGCTGGTGTGGGTGCGCAGCACGTGGGGCGGGCGGGTGTCGCCGGGGGCGCGGTGCATGAAGAAGGTGTCATGTTCCTGCCGCGCCGGGTGTTCGGGCGGAATGTTCAGCGCATCGAAGTTATACCAGTCGGATTCGACCTGCGGACCTTCGGCTACGGCAAAGCCCATGTCGGCAAAGATGGCGGTCAGCTCCTCCATCACCTGACTGACCGGGTGGATGGTGCCGCGCGGGCGGGGGCGGCCGGGCATGGTGACATCCAGCCATTCGGATTTCAGCCGGTCGTTCAGCGCGGCGTCGGCAAGACCGGCTTTGCGGGCGCGCAGGGCCGCGTCAATTTCGTCGCGCAGGGTGTTCATCGCGGCGCCGGCGGCCTTGCGGGCCTCGGGGTCCATCTTGCCAAGGGTGGCCATCAGGGCAGAAATCTCGCCCTTCTTGCCCAAGGCGGCAAGGCGGACTTCTTCAAGGGCGGCCTCGGACCCGGCCTGTGCCACGGCCCCGATATATTTGCCACGCAGTTCGCTCAGATCCATCTTCGCCTCCGGTCTCATCAGCGCCTCGGGGTTAGCGGCTGGGGCAAGACGATGCAAGTGGTCTGCTTGGCAAGGGGTCTGCGTGAGAGTCTGGCGGCGGATCGTCACCCGGGCGGATTGCCGGTTGGGCTTCACGGCGTTGGCAAACGCTTGCGCCTTTGGCGTGCAACGCCAGTCGCCCAAACAGGTTGACCGGGTCGGGCAGTGTCGGCCATCTGCCAGCGCCTATCGTAACATCGGCGCGGCTGCGATCTGGCAGATGCGTGACGCTTGGCCCCTTTTGGCAGCCCTGCGGGGCTTGCGAATTTTTCCCCACGCCCTGTTTGCCCGTGATAGAAAGCGCCGGTCTTGATATTTCAAGGACTGTCCGTGCAATTTCCGTTTTCCGACCAGACCATCATCGTGAACATTCCCGACACCCCCACCCTGCTGGCCGAGGTTCGGGCCAGGTTCAGGGCGCGGCAAGGTTTCGCCCTTGCGACCCTGAACCTTGATCATCTGGTGAAGCTGCGCACCTCTGACAGTTACCGCGCCGCCTATGCGGCGCAGGATCTGATCGTGGCCGATGGCAACCCGATTGTCTGGCTTTCGCGCCTTGCCCGGCGTCCGGTCTCGTTGGTTCCGGGGTCTGACCTGCTGCACCCGATCTTGCATCTTGCTGCCGAAGAAGCCGTGCCTGTGGCGTTTTTCGGGTCTTCGACCGAAGTGCTGGAGCAGGCTGCAACGCTGTTGCAGGCCGAAATTGCCGGGCTGCACGTGGTGTGGAAAGGCGCGCCCCCGATGGGATTTGACCCGACCGGAAGCGCGGCAGAATTGGCGCTGGCGGACATTCAGGCCGCAGGCGCGCGGCTGTGCATCGTGTCGCTTTCCGCCCCCCGGCAAGAGACCTTTGCCGCCTTTGGCCGCAGGAAGACGCCAGAGATCGGCTTTTGCGGCTTTGGCGCGGGGCTGGACTTTGTGGCCGGTCAACAGCTGCGCGCGCCGCCATGGATGCGCAAGATGGCGCTGGAATGGCTGTGGCGGGCGCTGTCGTCGCCGCGTCGGCTGATCCCGCGTTATGTGGCCTGCGCGGTCATTTTGCCAAGCCAGACACTGGACGCCTTGCAGCAAAGATGGAGCAAGGGCTAGCGGTCGGGTCTATTTGTATTCGATCAACCTGCGTTTGCGCCCGAAAAGACGGCTTGAGTAATATCCCAAGGCGCCGCGGGCTTCGGCAAAGCGGCCCAGCACGGTGAACAGCGCCCAGGTCAGGCCCTTGCGTCGCGCCAGCCGGGCGACCTGTGCCGGATAGACCAGCGCCAGGGCAAAGGCCGGGGGGTAAAGCAGCCCCGCAAGCACCACAACAGCAGGCCCCACCGCCCCCCACAACAACGCGCGGCGGGTTTCGGCCACCCAATGCGCCTCGGGGCCCGCACCATGCAGGGCTGCACCTTCGGCAAAGGCATGACCGGACCGCACCATCCGCCGCCACCACTGGCCAAAGCGCAGCAGTGCCGCATCGTGCAGCGTCATCTCGGCGTCGATGCGCCAGACCTGCCCGCCCTGACGGCGCAATCGCAGGCAAAGTTCGGGCTCTTCGCCGGCGATCAGATCGTCACGATAGCCGCCGACCGCCATGACGGCAGAAAACCGCATCAGCGCATCGCCGCCACAGGCACGCGCCTCGCCCACCGGGGTGTTCCATTCGTCATCGGCCAGCCGGTTGTAGACCGATGCCATCGGAAATCGTTCGCGCCGCCGACCGCAGATCACCACCGCAGCGGGATGCCTTTGAAATGCCGTGTGGGCCGCGGCGATCCAGCCGGGCTGCAAGACGCAATCGCCGTCGATCAGTTGCACGAAATCCGGAGGATCGGCGCTGAGCGCGGCCAACCCCGCGTTGCGCGCCCGCGCGGCGGTGAAGGGCCGGGCCATGTCCAGCGCCACGACAATCGCCCCGGCCCGGCCTGCGGCAGCGACCGACCCGTCGGTAGAGCCGCTGTCGACATAGACCACCCGCCGCACCTGGCCCGGCAGCGACGCAAGGCAGGCCAGAAGGCGCGCGCCTTCGTTGCGGCCAATGACCACCGCATCTGTTATCACGGCTGCCCCTTCCCCGCGTCGCATTTTCCGATGTGATCCTAAGGCTGTGGTCGGCCAAACGCTACAGTGGCGCCACAGGCTGGGCAGGTGCAACGTCTTTCATTTCCGGGCCTCATCTGGTAATTGTGTCAATATCTGGGCGGGGGCCCGGCGATTCTGGCAAGAAGATGGCGCGGTTCATTCCGTCATTCGAGGGCTGGGAACAACAGGTGTCGTGGTTCGCCGAAGGGCGGGCTTATCGTCAGTATGCAGCCCCCGCGCTGCGCCGTTTGGGAGCGCGCCAGTTGATGGCCCGATACGATAGTTTGGCGTTAACATCGCAGACCGCACAATATGCAGGACCATTTGCCATGGCAGCCCCCGAGGACAGCCGCGTTCGACGGGACCGTGCTGCGACGGTTTCGGTGTTTCGTCCCGGTACGAAGGCTCCACATCCGCTGCAAACGCCGGCTCTGACGCTTGGTCGCGAGATTTTTGCGGACGGCTATCCACTGGCACTGTTCAATCCGGCGCGGGTTTGGGAATCGCTGCAAGCGATCACGCTGGATGGCGATCATCTGGCTGGAAACGGTTTGTTCACGCATTCCGACCAAAGTGCGGCTGGCCCGGCGTTCGACATCTTGCGCTCGCGCGTGGCGCAGGCCATGGCCGAACGCGGCTGGCGGCGGATCGGCATCACCTCGCCCACGCATGGCTGTGGCAAGTCGTTTGTCGCAGCCAATCTGGCGCTGGCGCTGGCCCGCCGCCCCGGAAGCCGGACGGTGTTGATGGACCTTGACCTGCGTCGCCCCGGTTTGCACGGGCTGTTCGGAACCAAACCTGCGGCGGCACTGCGCGGCTTTCTGGACGGCAGTCAGCCGTTGGAGGCGGTGTTCGTGCGCGTGGGCAAGACGCTTGCGCTGGGTTTGAATGGCGAAGCCGTGCCGGATGCGGCCGATATCCTGCACAGCGCCGATACCGCGCAGGCGCTTGAGGCGATGGAGGTGCAGCTTGACCCCGAAATCACCATCCTGGACCTGCCGCCTGCCTTGGTCAGCGACGACGTGCTTGCGATGGTTGGCAAGCTGGATGCGGTGCTGCTGGTGGCCGATGCCGCGCAGACCACGGCCAAGGACATTCGCGCCTGTGAACTGCTGTTCGAGAACCGGATTCCCCTGATGGGTGTCGTGTTGAACCGGGCGCAAGACCTTGGCCTTGGCCGCCTGCGCTATGGGAAGAGTTGAGGCATGGGACCGATTCAAACCCTTGAAGACCTGATCGGGCTGTTGCGCCGCCGCTTTTGGCTGATGGCTCTGATCACGGTGATTGGCGGGGCAATAGCCGCCGTCTATGCCAAATCCCGCCCGGATATCTATGAATCGGCTGCCGTGCTGCAAGTGGAAATGCCGACGGTCGTTGATGGCAGCGACGCGGCCGCCCCGGTCAATGTGATGCAGGCCTTGCAGACCATCGAACAGCGCCTGACCACCCGGGACGCGATTATCGCCATGATCGAGCGGCACGGCCTGTTTGCCGATACGCCCCAGATGTCACTGGAGGACAAGATTGCCGCGATGCGCGCCGCGGTTCGCTTTGAAAGCGTCACCGGCCGCTCGGGCCAACTGTCGGCGCTGATCATCGTGGCGCAGGCCAGCCGGGCGGATGATGCGGCGCGGATTGCCAACGATCTGGCGCAAAGCGTGCTGGATATGGGGGCCGAGGACAAGCGCGCAACGACCGAGGCAAGTTTTGCCTTCTTCAAGGAACAAGAGGGGCGGCTGTTGGGTCAGATCACCCGCTTGGAAACCGAGATTGCCGCCTATCGCGATGCCAACCGAAGTGCCCTGCCCGGCGTGCAGGAAGCGCAGCAAGACGAGATCGCCCGGCTTGACGTTACCTTGGGCGGCCTTGACCAGGAAGTTGCCGCCTTGCAAAGCGAATCGATGCAGTTGCGCGGACTGCAACCCCAGCGCGCCACAGACCGCCGACGGTTGGATGATATCCGTCAACGCCTTGACGTGCTGGAGGCCCAGCGTGCCCCTTTGGTCGAGCGCAAAGCGGCGCTTGAGGCCAATATTGGCACCGTCGCCGAGGTGGATCGCGCACTGTCTGCCTATGAGCGCCAGTTGGGCCTGCTGCAAGCCCAGTATGCCGCAAATTCAGCCCGGATGGCCGAGGCGGAAACCGCGCAAAGCCTGGCCGCGCGCAGTCAGACCGAGCGGTTTTCGCTGCTGGAGCGCGCAATCTCCCCAGAATATCCAAAAAGTGCGCGGGGCAGGAAACTGGCAATCGCCGGGGTTATCGGCAGTGCCGCACTGGCGCTTTTGCTGGCCTTTGTGCTGGACCTGTTGAAACCGGTGCTGCGCACCTCTGGCCAGATGGAACGCGAGTTGGGTCTGAGGCCAGTCGTCGCCATTCCGGTGGTGCCGACCCGCAAACGCAAATCTTAGCGGGCGGTTATGCAGGCCTGTGTCACGCCGATCTGCCGACGCATCGCAACACCGGCCACATAAAGCTTCAGGCGCGATCATCAGGGTTCTGACACGCCGTTGCTGCCACATGGAAACCGCAGCAGCGGCGGGTGGTGCAACTGCTGCGGTCAGGGTCCGGAAGAGGGCTGCGGCCGGTCAGCAACCCGTGCCGTTCACCACGACACCGACCGTTTGAAACAACAGACGCAGGTCGGTGCGCAGCGCGACACTTTCTTCGTAAATGGCATCATATTCGGCCCGCGCGTGAAAGGTCGTGCGGTTTCTTCCGGCCGTCTGCCAATAGCCTGTGATGCCGGGGCGCAGGGCGTAATAGGCCGTTCCCGGATACAGCGCACGCTGATCGGGCATCATCGGTCGCGGTCCGACCAGACTCATGTCCCCGGTGATCACATTCCACAGTTGCGGCAATTCATCCAGCGACGACCGACGGAGGAACCGGCCAACTTTGGTGATGCGTGGGTCATTGCGCAATTTCTGGGTGGCGTTCCATTCCGAACACATCGCAGGGTCCGACGCGAGGATCGTTTTCAATTGCCCATCGGCATCGGGAACCATCGAACGCAATTTCCACATCCGGAAGATTCGGCCGCCCTTGCCCACCCGCTGCTGGCAATAGAACGGGCTGCCCCCGTCCCGCGCGACAGCCACGGCCGCCAAGGCAACGATGGGCACGACCAACGGGGCTGCCAGCAGGATGGCTGACAGATCAAGAACCCGCTTGAACACGTCGCGATACAGCCCGAAGGGACGCTTGTGGGGCATCGGCACAGCGCCGACAGGGTGTGGCACCGCCTTTACGGGCGTTGCATCACCCAGCGGACGTTCTGGGAATTCAAACGACATCAGATCACACCACCACTTACTTGTTTCGTTTCTGCCAACATTTGGCATGCGGTGAAGCCGCGATCAAACAAAGGACCCAGACAAGCACAGGTCGCTGTTTGCAGATTTGACGATGACATGCTCAGCACTCGGATACAGCGCCCCCGGTTACCATTTTACCCATTGTTGAGCATGATTGACGACAGTCATTCATCCAAAACCAGCCAGTTTATCGTCGAAAAGCCCCGTTGGGCCGGTCACGGGCCAGACAGGGTGACGCCGCCGCCCGTCAGGTGAGCGGCAAATCCGGCATCAAGGCCGGGCAATCTGCTTCATGATTCGGGCCAACGGCTGCGGCACACTGCGTCAACTGCGGCACCATCACAGCGACGCGTGCGGGCATGACGGATGTCAGAAGGCCGCCATTGTATCAATAATGGGTACAATGCGTCAGTTCCGGGAAGTGGAGCAGCCCTTGCCCAAAACGTCTGGACGGACGCCAGAAAAGGATTGCGGCTGAAGGGCGACGGCGTGCCGGACGTTCACGAGCAATAGGTCTTGCATCACGCCCATGCAGCGTTGATCTTCTGCACGGTGGCGAGACCGTCGCGCCTTTTTTTTGCGGAGCACGCGTTGAAAATCGCTTATCTGGTCAACACCTATCCGCGCGGGTCGCTGACCTTTGTCCGGCGCGAGATTCTGGCGTTGGAGCGGATGGGGTGGCAGGTCCACCGTTTTGCCTTGCGTTCGGACAGTGACGCCCTGGTGGACCCGGCCGATATCGCCGAAGACAGCCGCACCGAACATATCCTGAAAATCGGGATGGGACGGCTGGCAGCCTCGGCGCTGGATTGGATGGTGCGGCATCCGGTCAAAGCCATGCGTGCCACCCGTCTGGCTCTGGCCTGCGGGGCCAATGGCGCGGGCAACACGCCGGGCACCGGAGGGCGGCTGCGCCACATGATCTATCTGGCCGAGGCCGCGCATCTGGCCCGACGCTGCCACGAGTTGCGCATTCCCCATCTGCACGCCCATTTCGGCACCAACTCGGCCACGGTGGCCATGTTGTCGTCATTGCTGGCGGGACCGGGATATTCCTTTACCGTCCACGGTCCGGAAGAGTTTGACGCCCCGCGCGCGCTTTCCTTGGGCGAAAAGGCCGATCGGGCACGCTTTACCGTGGCGATTTCCAGCTTTGGCCGCAGCCAGTTGTGCCGATGGGCGGCGGTCGAGACCTGGCCCCGGCTGCATGTGGTGCATTGCGGGATCGAGCCATGGCGCTTTGCCGAGCCTGCGCCTGCACCGGCGGGCGGGCCACATCTGGTGGCCATCGGGCGATTTTCAGAACAAAAGGGCTTTGGCCTGCTGATCGAGGCCGTGGCTCTGGTCGCGCCCGATCTGCCAGACCTGCACCTGACGCTGGTCGGGGACGGCCCGATGCGGCCGCAAATCGAAGCCATGATCGCAGCTCGTGGTCTGGGCAGGAAGATCAGTCTTTCCGGCTGGCTGGACGAAGCGCGCGTGCGCGCAGCACTGGCAGGCGCGCAGGCCCTTGTGGTGCCGTCTTTTGCCGAAGGACTGCCGGTGGTGATCATGGAGGCCATGGTCTCTGGTCGTCCGGTGATTGCCACGTCAATTGCGGGCATCCCCGAACTGGTGACGCCCGACTGTGGCTGGCTGGTGCCGGCCGGCGATGTGCAGGCCTTGGCGCAGGCCCTGCGTGGCCTTGCAGCCACGCCGATTGACGACTTGGTCAGGATGGGCGAGGCTGCGCGGCGTCGGGTGCTGGCACGCCATGACATTGACCGTGAGGCGGAGCGTCTGACTGTTCTTTTTGCAAGCAGGGGCAATCCTTGATGTCCGGCATCCTGATCGTGTGCCCATCCAATTCTGACACCATTCTTGCGGCCAACCTGGCAAGGTCGCCGCTGTTTGCCGATGGCGCTGTGTTGCATATCGAACGGGGGGCTGGCTCGGGCGCCAGTGCCTGCAACCGGGCGCTGGATGCCGCGACACAAGACATTGTGGTGATCGCGCATCAGGATGTGTTCCTGCCCAAGGGTTGGGATGCGCTGTTCAAACGGCGGCTGGCCAATCTGACCGCACAAGATCCGAACTGGGCTTTGGCCGGGGCTTACGGGGTGGCGGCCGATCAGCGGCAGTTTGGCCCGGTCTGGAGCTCGTCTCTGGGTCAGATCATCGGGCTTGTGCCGTTGCAACCCCAGCCTGTGATCAGCTTTGATGAAATGCTGCTTGTGGTGCGCCGGTCCTCCGGGCTGCGCTTTGACGAAAGCCAGCCCGGCTGGCACCTTTATGGCACAGATATCGCCTGCACGGCCCGCAGCCTTGGGCTTGGGGCCTATGCGGTGGGGTTGCCTTGTGTGCACAATGACCGCTTTCACGCGGCGTTGGGGGTGGATTTTACCGAAAGCTATCGTTGGATGCAGGCGAAATGGCCGCAATTCCTGCCGATACAGACCCCGGTGACCAAGATCAGCCGATCAGGGCTGCATCTGCTGCGCGAACGCTGGAACATGCACAAATCCCGGCATTTGCGGGCAGTTGACGCGGTGGATACCGGCGTGTCAGCGCCGGAACTGGCCGCCCGTTGCGGTTGGGCAGACCTTTCGGCAAGCGCCGCCTTCGCCTGAAGCCCACGTGGCGCTTTGGCCACTTGTTGCACAAGGCCCATACCCGAAGGCAACCTGCGGTCGCCACCAGTGCGCGCGGACGGTGTCACCGGGGGGCAGGGTGTGCGTGCTGTTGCCAAAGCCTGAAAGACAGGCCCTTGCATCCACCGTTCGGCTTTGGCCGTGAACCGGCGTTGAAATCTGCGCAGCCAATTCGCCCAGCCCCCTTGGCCTTTGCGGCCTTGGCGCGCATATATGGGCCAAAGAGTCAGCCGGACGGGGGAACAGATGTTCAATTTGGGTGATACGACCACCGCGCCGAAGGGCGCACTGATCAAGGACAGCAGTGAAGCCAGCTTCATGGTCGACGTGATTGACGCCAGCAACGAGGTGCCGGTCATCGTGGATTTCTGGGCGCCATGGTGTGGGCCGTGCAAAGCGCTTGGGCCTGCGCTTGAGGCGGCGGTAACGGCGGCGGGCGGCAAGGTCCGCATGGTCAAGATCAACGTCGATGAAAACCAGATGATCGCCGGGCAATTGCGGGTTCAGTCGATCCCCACGGTCTATGCCTTCTGGCAGGGCAAGCCGGTGGATGCCTTTCAGGGCGCGCTGCCAGCGTCGGAGATCAAGAAGTTTCTTGACCGGGTGATTGCGCTTGGCGGCGACGGGGGGCTGGCCGAGGCGATTGAAGCGGCCGAGCAGATGCTGGCCGAAGGCGCCGCTGTCGATGCCGCCGAAACCTTTGCCGCGATCCTGGGCGAAGAGCCGGAAAATGCCGCCGCCTATGGCGGGCTGATCCGTAGCCATCTGGCGCTTGGCAATCTGGATCAGGCCGAGGTCTTTCTGGCCGGTGCCCCCGCCGCCATTGCCAAAGTCAAAGAGATCGAGGCCACCCGGGCCCAGATCGAACTGGCCAAACAGGCAGCCAATGCCGGACCCGAGCAGGAATTGCGCGCCGCGGTCGAAGCCGACCCAGGCAACCATCAGGCCCGCTTTGACCTTGCCACCGCCCTGCTGGCCTCGGGCAAGACCGAGGAAGCCGTGGACGCGTTGCTGGAGATTTTCCATCGCGACCGGGAGTGGAACGAGGGCGCGGCAAAGACCCAGTTGTTCACCATCTTTGACGCCCTGCCTGCGAAAGACCCGATTGTCTTGAAGGGGCGGCGCAAACTGTCGTCGATGATATTTGTCTGACGCCCGCGTCGGCCTAGGTTACCGGGTATGATCAGAACATCCGACTTGCCAGAGACAATCCCGATCTTTCCGCTGCCCGGCGCGCTGATGCTGCCCCGGGCACGCCTGCCGCTGCATATCTTCGAGCCACGCTATCTGGCGATGATCGAGGATTGCCTGAAAACCAAGTCGCGGCTGATCGGCATGATCCAGCCGCGCGAAACGCCGTGCGGTGAAAAGCGCCTTCAGGCCATTGGTTGCGCCGGGCGACTGACCGGGTTTTCTGAAACCGAAGACGGGCGGTATATGGTGACTTTGGCGGGCATGTCGCGCTTTCGCGTGCGCGAAGAGGTGCAGGGCTTTACCCCCTATCGCCGGTGTCTGGTCGATTGGGCCCCCTTCACCCGCGACCTGAACCGGGATGAAGAAACCGACCCCGGCTTTGACCGCCCGGCGTTTCTGACCGTGTTGGGCCGCTATCTGACCACGCTGAACCTTTCCACCGACTGGGACAGCCTCAAAGAGGCCGAGACGGAGTTGCTGATCAACTCGCTGTCGATGCTGTGCCCGTTCTCGCCCGAGGACAAACAGGCGCTGCTGGAGGCACCGTCGCTGTCAACCCGGCGCGAAACGCTGGTGACGCTGATCGAATTTGCCCTGCGCGGCGGGGCCACGGATGAGGTGATGCAATGATGGATGAGGATGGCGTGGACGCCGCGGGCCAGAGCTTTGACCCGCGGATGCTGGAAAGCCTGGTCTGCCCGGTCAGCCATGCGGTTCTTGGCTATGACGCCGTCCGCAAGGAACTTGTCTCCAAGGCCGCACATCTGGCGTTTCCGATCCGCGACGGCATTCCGGTGATGCTGGTGTCCGAGGCGCGCACGCTGGACTGATCTCCCCACCTGCGGCGGTGGTGACGGGGGCTGATGTCGAAGCCTCCGGCGGGAGTATTTCAAAAGCAGCAAGCCCTTTGGCGGTTTTTTGGCGACTCACTGGCGGGATGCCGTGGTCTGCGCTAAGTATGTTCCTTGTTTGTTCATGCTGTGGCGGCCATGGCCTTTGTCGAACTTTGCACGCTGACCAATTTCACCTTCCTCACCGGGGCGTCGCACCCCGAGGAGATGGTGGAGGCTGCCGCCGATCTGGGGCTGGGCGTGCTGGCGATCACCGATGTGAACTCGGTCGCCGGGGTGGTGCGGGCGCATCAGCGCGCGCGCGAGATGGCGCGCGATGGCGGGGTGCCGCCCCGGGTTCTGGCGGGCGCGCGGCTGGTCATGCGCTGTGGCCTGACCGTGACAGCCCTGCCGCGCGACCGCACCGCCTGGGGGCGGCTGTGCCGGTTGCTGACACTCGGGCGGATGCGGGCGCCGAAGGGCGAGTGTCATCTGGACCTGGCCGACCTGCTGGACTGGGGCGCGGGGCTGGAGTTGTTGCTGCACCCGCCCGATCAGCGGTTGACGCCTTGCCATGTGGCGATGCCGTTCCGGGCATGGCTGGGACAGGCGGAACGCCTGACAGGCCGTTTTCCCGGCCAATGTTCGCTGGTGCTGGCCCCGCAGTATGACGGGCAGGACCGGGCCCGGATGGCGCGGCATGGCGCTCTGGCGACGCGGCTGGGCTTGCCTGTGCTGGCCTCCTCCCTGCCGCTGTTGCACCACCCGTCGCGGCGGCGCTTGGCCGATGTGCTGACGGCGGTGCGCCTTGGGGCGCGGGTCGAGGATCTGGGCCGCCGCGCCCTGCCGCATGGCGAACAGCGCCTGCGCAAGCCCGCCGAGTTGCATCGGTTGTTTGCTGGCTATGGCGCGGCCCTGACCCATGCGGCCGAGGTCGCAGCGCGGGCCGCGTTTTCGCTGGACGAGCTGCGCTATGATTATCCGTCCGAGGTCACAGGCGGAGAGACCGCCGACCAGCGCCTTGCCCGTCTGGCCGCGCAGGGCTTGCGCTGGCGCTATCCGCAAGGTGCCAGTGACAAGGTGCGCGCGCAGATGGCGCATGAACTGGCCCTGATCGCCAAGCTGCGCTATGCGCCCTATTTCCTGACCGTGAATGACATCGTCGCCTTTGCCCGCGACCGGGGCATTCTGTGTCAGGGCCGCGGCTCGGCGGCCAATTCGGTGGTGTGCTATGCGCTTGGCGTGACCTCGGTCAGCCCGGAAATCGGCACGATGGTGTTTGAACGGTTCGTGTCCGAGGCACGCAACGAGCCGCCCGATATCGACGTGGATTTCGAACACGAACGCCGCGAAGAGGTGATCCAGCACATCTATGCCCGCTATGGCCGCGCCCGCGCCGGGCTGTGCGCCACCGTGATCCACTATCGCGGCAAGCGCGCGGTGCGCGAGGTGGGGGCGGCAATGGGCCTGTCCGAGGATACGCTCTCGGCGCTGTCGTCACAGATCTGGGGCTTTGGCGGCCCCAAAGCCATCACCGAGGCGCGGCTGCGCGAAATCGGGCTGGACCCGACCGACCGCCGCCTGCACCAGACCCTGCATCTGATCGACGAGGTTCAGGGCTTTCCCCGCCACCTGTCGCAGCATGTCGGCGGCTTTGTCATCACCGAAGGTCGGTTGGATGAGTTGGTGCCGATCGAGAACGCCACGATGGAAGACCGCACCGTCATTTGCTGGGACAAGGATGACATCGACACGTTGGGTATCCTCAAGGTCGATATTCTGGCGCTTGGCATGCTGTCGTGCATCCGCAAGGCGTTTGATCTGGTCGATCAGCACCACCGCCGCCGCTTTGATCTGGCCACCCTGCCGGCCGAGGATGCGCAGACCTATGACATGCTATGCCGGGCCGACAGCCTGGGCGTGTTTCAGGTGGAAAGCCGGGCACAGATGAACTTTCTGCCCCGGATGCGGCCGCGCACCTTCTATGATCTGGTGATTCAGGTCGCCATCATCCGGCCGGGGCCGATTCAGGGCGACATGGTCCACCCGTTCCTGCGCCGCCGCAACGGGCAGGAAATCGTGCAGTTTCCGTCTGATGCCTTGGGCGCGGTGTTGTCGAAAACCCTTGGCGTGCCGCTGTTTCAGGAACAGGCGATGCAGATCGCCATTGTCGGCGCGGGCTTTTCACCGCTCGAGGCAGATCGCTTGCGCCGGGCGCTTGCTACCTTCAAGAAGCATGGCAATGTCACCGCGCTGAAAGACCGCTTCCTGCAAGGCATGCGCGACAATGGCTATGACGACGATTTCGCGCAACGCTGCTTTTCACAGATCGAAGGGTTTGGCAGCTATGGCTTTCCCGAAAGCCATGCCGCCAGCTTTGCGCTGCTGGTCTATGCCTCGGCTTTTCTGAAATGCCACCACCCCGGCATCTTTGCCTGCGCGCTGCTGAACAGCCAGCCGATGGGGTTTTACGCCCCGGCACAGATCGTGCGCGATGCCCGCGAACATGGCGTCACCGTCCTGCCGCCCAGCATCAACCACAGCCAGTGGGACAACGGGATGGAAGACCGCCACGGCACCCTTGCCCTGCGCTTGGGCTTTCGCCAGATCAAGGGCCTTGCGCAGGATGAGGCGCAGTGGATCGCCCTTGCCCGTGGCAACGGCTATCTGTCGGTCGAGGATGTCTGGCGTCGGGCGGGGGTGACAAGCGCCACCCTGACCCGTCTGGCCGAGGCCGATGCCTTTGCGCCCTTGGGCCTTGACCGCCGCGCCGCCCTCTGGGCCGCCCGCGCGCTGTCCCCCGCCACCCCCCTGCCGCTGTTCGCGCAAGACATGGATGGCGAGGCGATCATGGAACCGCGCGTCAGGTTCCCGGCCATGACAACCGGCGAGTCGATGGTGGAAGACTATGTCTCGATGCGCCTGACCCTGCGGGCGCATCCGATGGCCTTGCTACGGCCATGGCTGACCCCTGCCGCCTGACTGCCAAACGGCAACCATCCGAAAGCCGCAGCAATTTCTGCTTTCCAAATACTCCCGCCGGAGGCGTCCACCGATGCCAAAGGCGCAAACTCAGGCAGCGGCGCGGTCATGGGCCAGAAGATCGCGCACCATCGGCAGCACGGTCTCGCCATACAGCCGGATACACTCCATCAATGCGCCATGCGGCTGCGGGCCAGTGGCATACTTCATGTCAAACCGCTGGATGCCAAGGGTCTGCACCGTCTTGGCGATTTTCTTCGCCACGGTTTCCGGGCTGCCAACGTAAAGTGAACCATGCTCGACCTCCGCCAGATAGCGGTCCTTGGTGACTGGCGGCCAGCCACGTTCGCGCCCCAGACGGCCAAACATCTCGCGGTAATGCGGCCACAGGCCTTCGCGCGCGGCCTCATCGGTGGCGGCCACGAAACCGGGGGAATGCACGCCAATCGGCCGGGTCTGGCTGCCCATCTGCTCGACCGCGCGGTGATACAGGTCCACATAGGGCACAAACCGCGCCGGATCGCCGCCGATGATCGCCAGCATCAGTTGCAGGTCGTGGCGCACAACACGCACCACCGATTCCGGGCTGCCGCCCACGCCCACCCATGTGGTCAGGCCCTGCGCGCCCAGCGGTGGATAGACCACCTGATTGCGCAACGGCGCCCGGGTTTCGCCCTGCCACGTCACCTTTTTCTCGCGCACCAACCGGGCGAACAGATCCAGCTTTTCTTCGAACAACTGCTCATAATTCGACATGTCGTAGCCAAAAAGCGCATAGCTTTCGCTGAACGACCCCCGGCCCAAAATCGCCTCGGCCCGCCCGTTCGACAGCGCGTTCAGGGTCGAAAACCGCTGGAACGCGCGCACCGGGTCGTCCGACGACAGCACGGTCACGGCAGTGCCAAGGTGAATGCGGCGGGTGCGCCCCGCGATGGTGGCCAGCACAATCTCAGGCGCGGAAATGGCAAAATCATCGCGGTGATGTTCGCCAAGTCCGATGAAGTCGATGCCCACCTGATCGGCCAGAACCGCCTGATCGACCACGTCGCGCAGCACCTGATCCATCGGCAACAGCCGCCCGTCGGCCCCGTGGTTCACGTCGCCAAAGGTATCAAGCCCCAAGGAAATATCGTTCATGCCGGCCTCCTGTTCACCTGATGAACATAGGCCAGCTTACCCTTTGCAAAAAGGCATACCGCTGCACCACCACTGTGCGCGGTTACGACAGGTCGCGCAACTCCAACTGCCCGCCGGGGCCGTGGCGCACCTCGAAACGCGGCAGCTTTCGCACAAGGTCGGACAGTTTGGCCGCGCCGTAGGTTCGGGTGTCAAAGTCCGGGTTGGCCTGGGTGATGAACTGCCCCAGCGGCCCCAGCGTATACCATTCACCATCCGGATCAATCGCCCGCATCGCCGCCACGATCAGCGGAATGGCCTTGGTCGGCGCATCCTTGGTGCCTGTTGCGCGGACCACGGGGACATCTTCGCTGGCGTCTGCCCGGGTCGCAGGTGCACGCGGGGCCTCATCCGTTGGCGCCCCAAGGTTTTCGACATAGATGAACCGCTTGCAGGCCATGCGAAAAGCTTCCGGCGTCTTTTTCTCGCCAATGCCGTAAACGTCCAGACCCTGCTCGCGGATCCGCGCGGCAAGCCGGGTGAAGTCACTGTCCGACGACACCAGCACAAAGCCGTCAAACAGCCCGGAATGCAGGAAATCCATCGCCGCAATCACAAGGCCGATGTCGCTGGCATTCTTGCCCTTGGTGTTGGAGAACTGCTGATCGGCGACCAAGCCCAATGCGGCCACCTTCTTGGCCCAACCGGCCAGACGCTGTGCCGACCAGTCGCCATAGATCCGGCGCACCGATGCCTCGCCCAAGGCGGCAAGTTCCTCGAAAATCGCCTCGGCATAGCCGGCGGGCACATTGTCGGCGTCGATCAGGACGCAAAGGCGGGGGGTGCGGGTGTCGGCCATCAAGGGTCTCCTTCACGGCTTTGTCGCATCTTGGCGGGGCCAAGGAAAGGGCGATCATCCCAGGAAGAACCGATCATGTGTGCGCCAATAGGCCATCAGATCGGCCGCTGTGCCAGTTGGCAGACCCATACGCTGCATCATGCACAGGTCCACCCCGAGAAGGCCCGCCATGCGCCAGCAATCCTGCGCGCTGCGGGTGGCCGCGGCTCCGGCCAGCATGTGCTCCACCGACCCCGCCGCCATGGCCAGGACATGAATGACCTGCAAGGCCGCCGCGTCAGGCCAGCGCGTCACCAACAGGCGCACCAGCGCGCGCAAGTCCTGCTCGTCAGTAAGCAGGACACGCACGGCAGCCTCGATCATTTCCTCGTCACTCACACACCCCGGCATGTGCCTGTTCTGGCAAGTCAGCCGGTCTGCGTCATCTTAAAACCGTGCGAAAAACGGGGAAAGTCAGATCAACTTCACCTGCATGCCGACTTTCGCCAAAGGATACAACTCGGCGATGTGTTCGTTGTAAAGGCCCACACAACCGTCAGATGATTTGCGGCCGATCTTGCGGGTGTCATGCGTGCCGTGCACCCGGTAATACTGCCACGACAGATACAGCGCATGGGTGCCAAGCGGGTTGGTGGGACCGGCGGGAATCACCTCGGGCAACGACGGGTCGCGTTCGCGCATCGACGGGGTGGGCCGCCAGGTCGGGCCTTCGACCTTGCGGATCACCTCGGTCATGCCGCGCCGCGTCAGCTCATCCGACATTGGCACCGATGACGGCCACATCCGGTAATCGCTGCCATGCGCCGACCGGAAATGCACGGCGCGCGAGACGGTGTCGGCGAGGATCATGCCCTGACCCAGGCGATCCCGCCCGAGAAAATCGCGTCTTCATCGCTGCGTTTGATCCAGACGGCATCGCCCTCGTCGCATCTAAAACCAACCATTCTTGCAGATAAGACGCAGTGTTCAGAACGCGTTTGACCAAGTCTGTCCATCGTGGTCGGGATAGCCGTTCCACCAGATGCGGCGCAAGCGATGGACTTGTTGCAGTCGTATTCGCCCAGTAGACCGGGCCGGAGCCAGCAGATATAGCCAAAGCCGAAGCACAACTCCCGCCCGGATGAACCAAATCGCAAGCCACCCCTGACTTGGGGGCAGATGGCTGCGACAATAGCGAATACGCCCAGCCAAAATCTGCACCATGCGTTGCGCGGCAGGTTGGGACGCGCCACCGAAATGGATGATTGTGGCACTGGGGCAGATTGCGGGCATTGCCCCCCGCTTTTGGGCACGCAGGCAAAGATCCACTTCTTCGCCATACATAAAATAGGCCGGATCAAAGCCACCCAGTTCCCGCCAATCCTCGCGCCCAATCATCAGAAAACAACCGGTCACGATATCTACACCGCGCTCGTCATCGCGCAACCAGCCCGGCATTGCTTCGGGGTTGCAGAATGGCGAGGCGGAGAAAAGATGTGCCAGTCCTGATGCCACGGCAAGGACAGACCACAGACTGGGGCGCCGTGCACAGGACCGCGGATCAAGCCTGCCATCCGCTGCTAGCGTCCGCCCACCCCAGATGCGGGCATCGGGCCTGCGGTGTGCAAAGTCCAGCAGTGCGGCAATGGCGCCGGGTTGCACGAGCGTGTCTGGATTAAGCAAAAGCAGATACCGACCGCGCGCCTTTTCTGCAGCCAGATTGTTGGCTCGACCAAATCCAATGTTGTCTGGCAGCGCCAAAAGAGTGACCTGCGGAAAATGCTTGCCGATCCGGGCGGCACTGTCATCTGTTGAGGCATTGTCCACGACGATGATCTCGGCATCGCAGCCGATCTGGCCGATCACGGAAGCGATGGCCCCCATTGTCAGATCGCAGGTGTTGAAGCTGATAATGATGACAGAAAGCAACAGTTCATCGTCGCCATGCGCTCTGGCCTGATGCGGACGGTTGACCGGCATGATGTTCAACGCCTTCCTCGTCCGAGACTTGTCTGTGGAAAAAGGCGAACATGCCCCCGGGTTGCCCAATGCCGGTTTTCATCATAGGCAGCGCTCGTTCTGGGACCGAGTTGATGGTGCAAATCCTGAACCGGCATCCCCAAGTGATGATTGCGGCAGAAACTCACTATTCTGATGATTTGCGCCCACGAATTCGGCCTGCAGCGCGCGAGTTTCCAGATCCCCGCAGTCGGGCCATGGCAGAAACCTATTTCGCCAAACTTCGTGGCGGCGCCTATGGCTTGCACGGAACTGAACATGCCCAAAGCCCCCCTGCCACTGTCGCAGCCGACACTTCTGATATTCGCTGGATTGATGCGATGTTTCAACAACATTGCCTGGGGCAGGCACAGCAGCGCGGCAAGGATATGAATGATCTGCGCGTTTGGGGCGAAAAGACGCCCCGTCATGTGTTCTGCCTGTCAGACATCTCTGTTGCTTTTCCCAAGGCCCGTTTCATCTTCATGCAGCGCGACCCTCGGGCGGTCATTGCGTCCTATCGAGATTGGCAGAACCATTTCATTGCGTCAGAGAACGCCGGACCCGCATTGCGAAAGGCGTTGGCCGCCGAGGACTGGCGGGTTAAGCGATCTTTCTCGATTGGCATTGCCTCCCTGATGTGGCGCGCAGCGCAAAAGACCGCGTGGCGTGGGCAAGAGCGTCTGGGCCCCGAGCGGCTTCGGATCCAGAAATTCGAAGATCTGCTGGCAGAGCCGCAGCAGCAAATTGCCCAAATCTGCGCTTTCCTGGGCATCGATCCCTGCGCTGAAATGCAGACCGTCGGTCGGATCAACAGCTCTTATGGCCATGCGACCGATGCCGGGATCGACGCAAGCGCTGCAACGGCGTGGCAGGGGCGTCTTGCAGATCGCGAAAGCTGGATCATCGAAAAGCTGTGCTTTGGGCCGATGGCTGCGGGCGGCTATGCGCCCATGGCCAGACGCCCCCATCCGGGTGCTCTGGCGGTGGAAATTGCCCGCAGCTGCGCGCGCATCCCGCTGGCTTTTGTGGCAAATCGGCGCCGTATGGGCTCCCCCTTCGTCTGGGTTCTGCGCCGTCTGGGGATTGGTAACTGACCGCTTGCCACCCCCTTGGGTTGGACTGGATTGAGGGGTTCTGGCAGGATCAGACCGGTGCAAGTGCAAGGGGGCTTCCGTCAGCGCTCTGATTGACGCCTCTTCTGCAAGCCCGACGCCTTCGAAGATGCGGTAAGGTCAGAAAGGGTGCCCGGCAGGCGGGCGGTCCGGTATCCAAGCTGACGTGGTTTTATCCATCGGTGCCATGCTGGCCAATATCCGAGCCGCCGCAAAAGCCCACGCCCCCAGTGCGGTTTGTTTCGTTACCATCTGTCTGAGCAGACTAGACTTTTGCTGTGGGGGACGCGCAGGAGAAAGGCCAAGCCGGGCGAGTTCCGCCTCTCCCCTCAGCCACCGCGCCCGCATCCTGATCCAGCCGGCAAAACTGTCAGGCATGCCGATTGTGGCCAAGGCCTCCGAGACAATCAGCTTGCGATGACCCGGCACCATGGCAGAGACGAAAATATCGTCGCCGGTGATCTCCGGCCAGCGATCCCACAAGGCGCGCGCAGCAGATGACAGACCGAGAGCATTCGAAAATGCCGCCGTCTGCGCGTAGGGCAAAGACATCCAGCAGGCCCCAATCCGGGCCGACAGTGCCGAGGCCCCCGTGGTGTCAAAGCGTAACCTTGGGGCCACCAGGTCTGCCCTGCCGCAGAAAAGTGGCTTCATGAGACCGGCAAGATCGCCGGGGTTCAGCCAGGTGTCCGCATCGAGGTAGAGGCGCGGGAACAGCGTGCCCAGAGCCTCGTCACCAGCCTGCATGGCAGCGGTCTTGCCGGGATGGGCAAGCTCGATCACCTCGGCTGCAGACCCGGCCAGACGACGGATCACGGCGGCGCTATTGTCGCTGCAGCCGTTGCAAACCCAGATGATCCGCGCGCTGTCGCCCGTGGTGGCCGCCAGAAGCTTTGGCACCGTCACTGGCAGCATCGCGGCTTCGTTGCGCAGGGGGACAATGATGCCGTAAGCCTGTTTCACCACTGGTCCCTATTCTTTTGGATTGGTAAACAGGAAACCGGCACTGGCAAGCAGCAGAACCGCCGTAACAGCGGCAAGCAGTATATCTGACTGGGGCGCTATCCGCGATGCCAGCCCGATCATGGCCAACTCAAGCCCAAGGAACACACCCTTGGTCGAGATCATCCAGCGCGATCCGAGCAGGGTGCAGGGTCGGTTAGCCGGAAGCCAACGTTCCCAGCCATCGATATGGCCGCTGTCGAGGGTTAACAGAAATTCCTTGATCTGCTTGGTGCGGATGCCGTGGTGGCACCATTGCAGTGCTGCGCCAAGGCTGGCTACCCCATGTGCCGCAGCGGCCCCCCAAGCGGCTTCGGGTCGTGAGAGGGCCAGGATGCCAAAGGCCGCAAACAGCGCCAGTGACAGCAGCAGAAGCAGGTTCTGCAACAGGATTCGCAGCGCCAGTTCACGCCGCAGCACAGGACCATCGGCTTCGGCCGGGGTTACCATGGCATGCGCTTCCATATCTTCCAGCGCCGCGTCAGGCGGTCGGTCCACATCGCGACCCGTGACCGGTAATCGCGACCCGTGACCGGTAGCGGTCACCATACCATGGCATGAGGCGCAACCCGTCGCCGCCCCGGTCGCGGTAGAAGTTCGGCACCGGGTGGAAGTTACGCATCCGCAGATGAAACACCTCACAGGCCGGGGTAGCTTGGGGCGGCACGATCCAGCGCCAGTCGGCGGCCACCCGGCGGCCCTGGGCCTGTTCGCGGGCGTGAAAGGTCATGAACTGGTCACTTGCGGTGTGATGATCGACCATCGTCACCCCGGCGGCCTTGAAGGAGTGCAGCACTGCCCGGTTCAGCTCGGTCAGCGCAGTGTCGCGCCATAGCCCGGGGCCTGGGGCATCCACCGGCAGGTCCAGCGCGCGGGCCACATCCGCCAGAAGATCATAGCGCCGCGCATCGGCGAAATTGCGCGAGGCAATCTCGGTGCCCATGTAGAAGCCGTTGAACGGTGCACAGGGATAGTCTACGCCGCCGATGGTCAGAATCATGTTGCTGACCAGTGGCACGGCATACCATTTCAGCCCTAGGGCCTGCAGCGCCGCATGCTGCGGATGCCGGATCGCCACCTCGGGCACAGCCCCTTCGGGCAGGCGGCACAGATGGCGGCGGTCGGCGCGATCGCGAATAAGATAGGGCAAGAGATCAAAGCGCCCCGGCGCTGCAGGGGGCGTCCAGCCCATAGACAGGGCGATCTTGGTGGCTTCTATGTTCTGCCGGTCGCCCAGGATCGTGCCGTCTTCCAGCTGATGGCAGGCATACTGCGCGATCTGCGGGCTTTCGATCCAGGCGGGCAGGGTCTTTCCTCCGGCGGGGGCGAAGATCGAGATCATCGACCGGATTCGGCCATCACCGTAAGCGTCTTTCAGATGCTGCAATATCTGTGCCTGCATCGCATCGGGGTCGGCGATGTGGCGACAGTCGACGACATCGAGGCTTTCCCAGTAAAGCCGCCCGATGCACCGCCCTGTGTTGCGCCAGGCCAGCCGGGCGCCATAGGCCAGTTCCTCGGGCGTATGCACATAGCAGCCGCTGCGCCCGATCTGGCGGCGCACTTCGGCCCAGCGGGCCTGCCGCTGGTTGCGCCCTGCGCCGCTGGCATCGTGGAAGGCGTCCAGAAAGGCGCGCGCCTCCTCGCGGCGCTCGGACGTGGACAGCCGCCGCAACCGCCGAGCCATCGGGCTGCCCGAAGCCGCATCGCCATAACGGGTGCGCGACAAAAGACGCCGTATCACATCGGCTCTCATTTACATCAATCCATCGAACTGCCGGGCGGTGTCGCGAAGCTGGCGGCTATTGATCTGATAAACCACCTCAAGCGCCCGCGCCTTGGCACGGCGATAGGCGGGGGGGTGGGCCTCGGTCAGGCGATAATCCACCCGGGCGCGGCGGTGGTCCATCCGGGTCACGCTGAGCCCTGTGGCCCCGGCCTTCCGGGTGATGGCTGTCCAGATCGGCGTTCCGGTATGCACGGTGAAGGCGTTGAACCGCACCCGGTCAAGCCAGAGGGCGTGATCCTCAAGAAACCGCGCCGTGGCTTCCATGTCGGCGGCAGTTTCGCCGGGAAAGCCCTTGAACATCGTGCAGCGGATCGACAGGCCCGCCGCATGGGCATCGCGGATGAAGGCCGAGTTGCGTTCCACCGACGATCCCTTCTGCATCGCGTCAAGCAGACGCTGGCTGCCGCTTTCCAGCCCGAACGAGATCCGCCTCATGCCGCCCGCCGCCGCCGCCTCCAGATCGGCGCGTGACAAGCCGTTGTCAGGGCGCTGGTCGACATGCACGGTGCCGATCCATTCCGCGCCCTGCACAATGCGCCCGATGCCTTTTGCGATGCCGCGGATCATGTCGGGCCAGGAATTCAGCTTGAGGTCGAGGAACAGAAAATTCGTCGTCTCGTGCCGCCGCGCCTGTTCCTGCATCTCGAGGAGCACGCTTTCGACACTGCGCGTCCGGAAAGTCCGTCCCGAGACCGAGATCACATCCGAACAGAACAGGCATTTGTCCCACTGGCAGCCTCGCCCGGTCATTATCGGCACGATCCGGCCGGGATAGCGGTCCCATGGGAAATCCGTGAAATCGGGCATCGGGGTTTCGTC
>JAFGXY010000049.1 GCA_016936395.1 Paracoccaceae bacterium
ACCCCCATATCTGCCTCAAGCAGAGGGAATCACATCATCGAATCCAAGGAAAGCCTGAATCACATCAAGCTGGACACGCTCTAGGGCAGAACATGTGCCAATGGCGATACCAATCACCAGACAGGCCCGCGTCCGCAGTTTCAAGATAGCCCCCAGTTTCACGAAAGCCGATGTGCCGGACACGGCCAGCTTGGGAATGATCGCCTGCGTCAACACCGCATCGGGCCGCTGCACGGTGTGGCGGGGCCGGTCAGGCATTGTGGCAGGGCAAGGTCGCCAGTGCGGGTCGGCCATCGGCTGCGGACGCGGTATTGTAACGGTGGCCGCAAAGCGTTCCAAGGGTCCAGACCTGCCGCGCCGCCTGTTGCAAGCACCGCATGGCGGGAGTCAAGAGCGCCCCGGCAAGGGGCGTTCACGGCGTGCAGGCCTTGATGTGCAAACCATCGGCCTGATGGGAAATGCCACTCAGATCGGGCACATCGGCGTCCAACCGCGCGCCCGCCAGCGGATAGAGAACGGTGCCGCCCGCCAAGATGCGCTGTGGCCCGCAGCTATAGGGCTGGGTCCAGTGTCGTTCATCGCGCGTTACGCCCCTTGGGGCCCGTCCCCATGGTGCCAAATCGTGATCGCGTGGCGCAGCCTTTCAACGCTGCTGGTTGCGGGCCGTCTGCGGTGCCAGAAAAAAACCCCGGCAGTCACCTGCCAGGGCCTTGCGATTGGGCATGAGGTTGCGGGTCAGCTTTTCATGCTGTCCCAAAAGCCTTTGACCTTGGAAAAGAACGACGAGCCTTCGGGGTTGTTTTCCTCGGACAGCTTTTCAAATTCGCGCAGCAGTTCCTTTTGCCGCGATGTCAGGTTGACCGGGGTTTCCACCGCCAGTTCAATCAGCATATCGCCCACGCCACCGCCGCGCAGGGCGGGCATGCCCTTGGCGCGCAGGCGCATCTGCTTGCCCGATTGTGCCCCGGCGGGCACCTTGACCCGGCTGCGACCACCGTCAATCGTGGGCACCTCAACCTCGCCGCCCATCGCGGCTGTGATCATGCTGACCGGCACGCGGCAGAACAGATGCGCGCCGTCGCGTTGGAAGATCGGATGCTCTTTCACCTCGATGAAAATATACAGATCGCCTGCCGGGCCGCCGCGCAGACCGGCCTCGCCTTCACCGGCCAGACGGATGCGGGTGCCGGTTTCCACCCCGGCGGGGATGTTGACCGAAAGCGCGCGTTCCTTCTCGATCCGGCCCTGACCGCCACAGGCGCGGCACGGGTTCTTGATGATCTGGCCCATGCCGTTACAGGTGGGGCAGGTGCGTTCCACGGTGAAAAAGCCCTGCTGCGCGCGCACTTTGCCCATGCCTGAACAGGTGGGGCATGTGGTGGGTTCAGCGCCGCCTTCGGCCCCGGTGCCACGGCAGGTTTCGCAGGCTTGTGACGTGGGGACACTGATGGTCTTTTGCACGCCCTTGAAGGCTTCTTCCAATGATACCCGCATGTTGTAGCGCAGGTCAGAGCCGCGTTGCGCGCGTGACCGGGCTTGGCCCGCGCCGCCACGACCGCCCATGAAATCGCCAAACAGGTCTTCGAACACGTCGGAAAACGCACTGGCGAAATCAGGGTTGCCGCCGCCACCTGGATAGCCCGCGCGTGCGCCGCCGCCGCCCATGCCGCCATCGAAGGCAGCATGGCCAAAGCGGTCATAGGCCGCTTTCTTGTCGGCGTCCTTCAGCACCTCATACGCCTCGTTCACCTCTTTGAACTGGGCTTCGGCGTTGGGGTTGTCTGAGTTGCGGTCGGGGTGCAGCTCCTTGGCCTTCGTGCGGTAGGCCTTTTTCAGGTCTTCCGCCGAGGCGCCCTTGGAGACACCCAGAACCTCATAGAAATCACGTTTTGCCATGGGATAGAAACCCTTTCCCGAACCGGAGAGGGGCGGCCCGTCGCCGGACCGCCCCTTCTTCCGTTTCCCGCGGTCTTATTTCCGCTTGTTTTCGCCCAAATCCTCGAAGTCGGCATCAACGATGTCTTCGTCAACGTCGCGCGGACGGTCCGGGTCGGCCCCTTCGCCTTCGGACTGGGTGGCCTTGTAGATGGCCTCGCCCAGCTTCATCGCAGCTTCGGTCAGGTTCTGGATGCCCGAGCGGATTTTGCCGGCGTCATCACCCTTCAGCGCCTCTTCAAGCGGCTGCATGGCAAGTTCAATGGCCTCGACCGTGGTCGGGTCAACCTTGTCGGCATGCTCGGCAATCGACTTCTTGGTCGAGTGCAGCAGACTTTCACCCTGGTTTCTGGTTTCAACCAATTCGCGGCGTTCCTTGTCGGCTTCGGCATTGGCTTCGGCGTCGCGGACCATCTTTTCGATGTCTTCGTCCGACAGACCGCCCGAGGCCTGGATGGTGATCGCCTGTTCCTTGTTGGTGCCCTTGTCCTTGGCCTTGACCGACACGATGCCGTTGGCGTCGATGTCGAACGTCACCTCGATCTGTGGCAGACCGCGCGGGGCGGGCGGGATGTTTTCAAGGTTGAACTGGCCAAGCATCTTGTTGTCGGCGGCCATTTCGCGTTCGCCCTGGAACACCCGGATCGTCACGGCGCTCTGATTGTCCTCGGCGGTCGAGAAGATCTGCGACTTCTTGGTCGGGATCGTGGTGTTGCGGTCGATCAGACGGGTGAACACGCCACCCAGCGTCTCGATGCCCAGCGACAGCGGGGTCACGTCCAGCAGAACCACGTCCTTGATGTCGCCTTGCAGAACACCTGCCTGAATGGCGGCACCGGCGGCCACGACTTCGTCAGGGTTCACGCCCTTGTGGGGTTCCTTGCCGAAGAACTTGGTCACTTCCTCGATAACGCGGGGCATCCGCGTCATACCGCCGACCAGAACCACCTCGTCAATGTCACCAACCGAAAGCCCGGCGTCTTTCAACGCGGCCTGGCATGGCTTCATCGAGCGTTTGATCAGATCATCAACCAGCGATTCCAGCTTGGCACGGGTCAGCTTGACCACAAGGTGCAGCGGTTGGCCGGTGTTCTTGTCCATCGAGATGAACGGTTGGTTGATTTCGGTCTGACTGGACGACGAAAGCTCGATCTTGGCCTTTTCGGCGGCTTCCTTCAGGCGCTGAAGCGCCATCTTGTCGAGCGTCAGGTCAACGCCGTGCTCTTTCTTGAACTCATCGGCCAGGTAGTTGACGATGCGCATGTCAAAGTCTTCGCCACCAAGGAAGGTGTCGCCGTTGGTGGACTTCACTTCGAACAGGCCGTCGTCGATTTCCAGAATGGTGATGTCGAAGGTGCCGCCGCCAAGGTCATACACCGCGATGGTTTTCGATTCCTTCTTGTCCAGACCATAGGCAAGCGCCGCCGCCGTCGGCTCGTTGATGATGCGCAGCACCTCAAGTCCGGCGATCTTGCCCGCGTCCTTGGTGGCCTGACGCTGGGCGTCGTTGAAATAGGCAGGCACCGTGATGACGGCCTGGGTGACGGTCTCTCCCAGATAAGCCTCGGCAGTTTCCTTCATCTTTTGCAGGATGAAGGCCGAAACCTGGCTGGGCGAATATTTCTCGCCACGCACTTCGACCCATGCGTCGCCGTTGCCGCCGTTCACGATCTTGTACGGCATGCTCTTCTGGTCTTTCAGGATGACCGGGTCGTCATAGCGGCGACCGATCAGGCGCTTGACCGCGAAGATGGTGTTAGATGCATTGGTGACGGCCTGCCGCTTGGCGGCCTGGCCCACAAGGCGCTCATTCTCGGTGAACGCGACAATAGACGGCGTGGTGCGCGCGCCTTCCGAGTTTTCAATCACTCGCGGTTGCGACCCATCCATGATGGCGACGCAAGAGTTTGTGGTTCCAAGGTCGATACCGATGACTTTGGCCATGTTTTGATCCCTTTCTACAGGCGATGGTCTTGGCTTGGGCCCAATGTGGCACCCGTGCCCATGGAGCGTACGGGGGTCCGGACAATGCCTTCATCCCGTTGCGAGGTGTATATAGGCGGCAGGGTTTTTGCCTGCAACCGTATGGCCCCGTGCTTTGCATCTAATTTTTACAATCCGTCACTGTTTGGCCATCACCGCTTGGCGAACCTCGTGGCACATCGTATCGCCTTTGCCTTGGTCAAAAACAACGCGCCGGCCTTGGCGACGCTGGCACGGCATCTGCTTCGTCGTAGCCAGCTGCGCTTTGCAACATGCTGCCTAGCGATGATCCAGCGTGCAGCACCCTTGAAATGCGGCGTTGCCATCGGGGGCTTCGATGAACATGCGGGTGGCGAAACCGAACGCCCGGTCTGACATGCCATCTGAACAGCTTTCGCGGGTGACGATCATGGTGCGGGACCGTGTTGGCCCTTCCTCGAGTGAAAACAGGAAGCCTTCGGGTGCCACGGCCTCATGGCCCAGGGTCAGCATCACGGCACCGGTTTCGGGTGAGTGATACTCGGCCCCTCCGGCATACAGGCTGACCGACCAGAATGGTTCGGTGCCAAAGCATGAGAATGGGCGCGGTATCATCAAGGGATCGTCGGGAAGTGTCAGTTCAAGAAAGGCCATGGCGACCCAGCCATTGCCTTCAGGAATGCCGACCCGGCCCCATTTGCCATCGGGCGTGGTTTCCAGCACCTCGACATTCATCGCAAAGGGGCCGATGTGGCCCTCAGACTGCGCCGTGGCAGAGGGGTCTTTGCGGATGTTCAAGACGTCATTGGCCGAAACCCCCTTGACCGCATAGCTGGCTGGAAAGGACTGCCCAAAGGCCAGCGCCGGAAAAGTTGCCGCCCACATCATCGTGACAATCTTCATCACCGGCCGGCCCCCCAACTGCTTGACGCATGTTTTCGGGTATAAAATTCACCCATCAGGCCGATGACGATGCAAACAACCATGCAGATCAGCGGATACTGCACCGAGCTGTAATGCGGATTGTAATTCAGAAAAATGTATCCCCGCGATTGGTCGATGACATGAAACAGCGGATTCCAGTCAAAATAGGCAAGGATGTAGGTCGGCATCATGTTTGCAACGAACATCTTGCCCGATGCGATCATGTTCGCGCGTTGATAGGTTTGTGAAAAGATGCCAAAAAACTCGGGCTGCCAAGGCATTGCGGCTTTGAACACCATGCCGATGCCGACACCGGTTCCCCAGGCGAGCAACAGCATCCCAAAGGTGCCGACGGGGTCATGGATGGTGATCGGAACAAACGCCGCATGGTAGAAATACAAGACAACGCCTGCCGACAAGATCTGGATGTAAAGCGAACCCAAGGCGGCCGAGACAACGGCGATGATCGGGTTCATTGGCGAGTGTTTCATCATCGGCGACGTAGGCCCATCCGCCCCGACAACCGCGCCCATCGCCTTGGTATGGGTCATGAACATGAAAATGCCCGACATCACATACAGCAGGAAATCGCCCCGGATGGCATTGCCGCGCAGGCCCAGCAGATCGAACATGATGTAGAAGACGGCGACCAGCAAAACGGTCTGGAAGATATTCATCAGCAGGCCAACGACGGCGTTGCCATGATTGCGCCGGACAGACCGGACGGATGCATGAAAGATCAGCTCCAGCATCGCGAACGCGCTTTGGGCCGGTGTCTTTCTGACCTCGGGTCGGAACATGTCTGCCCTGTCCTCTGTGGGGTTTGGACGCGTGGCCCTTACCATACAACAGGAAATCTTGCTGTTTCCTTTGTGCCGATGATATGGCCACAGCACGGGTTACGCAACTGTCGTGCCGGTTCTGGCGCACAAACGGGGTCGCAAATGGATTTTGAACATTTGATGCAGGTGATGCGCCGCCTGGCACTGCTGGCGGGTGACCGGATCATGCAGATTTATGAAGGCCCGGATTTCGACGTTCGGTCGAAAGGCGATGCCAGCCCGGTGACCGAGGCGGATGAAGCCGCTGACGCCGTCATTTCGGCCGGGTTGCGTGCGGCATTTCCCGATGTGACTCTGATCACCGAAGAGCAGGCCGACAGCCATGCCTTGACCGCAACCACCTTTCTGATCGTCGATCCGCTGGATGGCACCAAAGAGTTCGTGCAGCGCCGGGGCGATTTCACCGTGAACATCGCTTATGTGCAAGACGGCGTGCCACTGCGCGGGGTGGTTTATGCCCCAGCCAAGGGGCGGCTTTTTTACACGCAGGCCAATGGGGTTGCGGTCGAAGAGGCCGGGCCATTTGACCACGACGCTGTGGGGGCGGTGACGCCGTTGCAGGTGGCGGTGCCGGACAATGCCGCGCTGATGGTGGTGGCGTCAAAGTCGCATCGCGATGCTGCCACCGATGCCTATATCGCCCGCTATGCGGTGAAGGACATGACCAGTGCGGGCAGCAGCCTGAAGTTCTGTCTGGTCGCCACCGGCGAGGCCGATCTTTATCCCCGCCTTGGCAGAACGATGGAATGGGACACGGCTGCCGGCGACGCGGTGCTGCGCGGCGCCGGCGGGCAGGTGGTGCGCTTTGATGACCACAGCGCCCTGCGCTATGGCAAACCGGGGTGGGAAAACCCGTTTTTCATCGCCTTCGCGCCAGGTATTGCGCTGAAACTGGCCGATAGCGCTGCATTGCAGCGTGCCTTCACGAATTGACCATAGTTTCGCCGACATTTGCGGAATAATCTGCTATGCGTAAGGTATAAGGTGGGCGTGCGGCACAACAAAATGCCACTGCATCACGATGAGCAGAGAGTAGAGACATGAAGCAGAAGAAGGTGCTGAAGGCCGTTTTCCCTGTCGCCGGTCTTGGAACCCGTTTCCTGCCGGCAACAAAGTCGATCCCGAAAGAGATCATGACATTGGTGGATCGCCCGTTGATTCAGTATGCAATCGACGAGGCGCGCGCTGCCGGGATCAAGGAGTTCATTTTTGTGACCTCACGCGGCAAGTCCGCGCTGGAAGATTACTTCGACGTCGCCCCCGAGCTTGAGTCGGCGCTGCGCAAGGCCGGCAAGGACCATCTGCTTGAGGTGTTGAAAGACACCAACATGGATTCGGGCGCGATTGCCTATATCCGCCAGAACCGGCCGCAGGGTCTTGGGCATGCGGTATGGTGCGCGCGGCGGTTGATCGGAAATGAACCCTTCGCCGTGCTGCTGCCCGATGACGTGATTGCTGCCGAAAAACCCTGCCTTCAACAGATGATTGAGGCCTATGCCGAAACCGGCGGCAACATGGTTGCGGCGATGGAAGTGTCCCCTGAAAAGGCGTCGTCTTATGGCGTGTTGGACATCTCCAGCGATATGGGCTCGATCATCGAGGCCAAGGGCATGGTCGAAAAGCCCCCTGCCGGCACTGCGCCGTCGAACCTTGCGGTGATCGGACGCTATATTCTGTCGCCGGATGTGCTGGTAAACCTGAACAAGATGAAGCACGGCGCTGGCGGTGAAATTCAGTTGACCGACGCGATTGCCGAAGAGATCGGCAAAAGCAAGGTCTACGGCTATCGGTTTCGCGGCCAACGCTATGATTGCGGGTCCAAGGCCGGTTTCCTGCAGGCAACGGTAGCCTTTGGTCTGGCGCGGCCCGACTTGCGGGATGAGTTCAGCGCATATCTGAACGACACGATGGCCCTGCAAGACGCCGCGCAATAAGCGCCTGAATGGCAGGCAGCGTCCGGTTCAGGCTGGCCGATTTCGCCCGGCGCGCGGCCCGTGCCTATGGGATGCGCCTGCGTCGGCGTGGCTTTCTGTGGCGTTCGTTTCGCAGCCGTCACGGATTGGTGCCGATCAAGGATCGCAGCCGGGCGATTGCCGAGGGCGACATCCTTTGTTTCATGGCGGTGCGCAACGAATCCGTGCGGCTGCCGCATTTTCTGGATCATCATCGCAAGCTTGGTGTTGATCATTTCCTGATCGTCGACAATGACAGCACTGACGGCAGTGCAACCTATCTTGCCGATCAGCCCGATGTGTCACTTTGGCGGACGCGCCGCAGTTACAAGGCGGCGCGCTTTGGCCTTGATTGGGTCACATGGCTGCAAATCCGCCATGGTCATGGCCATTGGTGCCTGACACTGGATGCCGATGAGTTGCTGATCTACCCCTATTGGGAGACCCGCCCCCTATCGGCTCTGACCGGTTGGCTGGAGGATCAGGGGCATGACAGTTTTGGCGCGATGATGCTGGATCTTTACCCGCAGGGTCCGCTGTCACGGGCGCGGATTGTGCCCGGTGACGACCCGCTGTCGGTGCTGACATGGTTCGACCCGGGCAATTACGCAATTCAGGTGCAGGACCGGATGAAAAACCTGTGGATTCAGGGTGGGCCGCGGGCGCGACTGTTCTTTTCCGGCGATCCGCGCCGGGCGCCGACGCTGAACAAGGTGCCGCTTGTGCGCTGGAACCGTCGCTTTGCCTATGTCAATTCAACCCATGCCCTGTTACCGCCCCGGCTGAACCGGGTTTACGACACAACCGGAGGTGAGCGGACATCGGGGCTTTTGTTGCATACCAAGTTCCTGCCCGACATCGTTCAGAAGTCGGCGGAAGAGAAAGCCCGCAAACAGCACTTTGCCAACAGCGCGCTTTATGACAACTATTATGACAGGCTGATCGCCGACCCGGTGCTGCACTGCCCCAAATCCGAGCGGTTGACGGGGTGGCGACGGCTGGAGGCGCTGGGCCTGATGTCGCGCGGAGGGTGGTTATGACTCCGCTTGGCCACGGATGCAAAGATGAATGTCAGCAAAATTGTTTAATGTTTGGCATCAATCATCTGGCTTGATATGAAAAATACAGGCGAAGGGAACGTATTCGGGTAACGAGCGCACACTTTGTTCATCTCTGCCTGCTGGTGTTGGTCTGCATGCTGTCTCGGATCGGGTTGCAATCTTGGGTTTGATCTCCTCATACCGGCTGCGTTGGCACCGTCGGCGTTTGCTTTATCGGGCCTGGGCCAGTCGCCGGGGGCTGAATCTGGTGGCCGACAGGTCGGCGGGGCAGAACGAAAACGCGATCTTCGCCTTTGTCACCCTGCGCAATGAAAAGGTCCGGCTGCCCTATTTCCTGCGCTATTATCGCGATCTGGGGGTGGATCATTTCTTCATGGTCGACAACGGGTCAAGCGATGGGTCGCTGGAATATCTGAAAGACCAGTGCGATGTGTCGCTGTGGCGGACCGATGCCAGTTATCGCAAAAGCCGGTTCGGGATGGACTGGATTGGCCACCTTCTGCGCCGATATGGCCATGGTCACTGGTGCCTGACCGTCGATCCGGATGAGTTCTTTGTCTATCCTTTCTGCGAAACCCGCCCGATCCGCGCCTTGACCGATTGGCTGGACACCACGCAGATCCGCACCTTTTCGGCCATGTTGCTGGACATGTATCCCAAAGGTCCGATCACCGATCAGGCCTATCGCGAAGGTCAGGACCCGTTCGAGATTGCGCAATGGTTTGACAGCGGCAATTACATGATCAGCCGCAACCCGGCCTATGGCAACCTGTGGATACAGGGCGGCCCGCGCACCCGGATGTTCTTTGCCGATGCCCCCTTCAAAGCCCCGGCGCTGAACAAGATCCCGCTGGTCAAATGGCATCGGTCCTATGCCTATATCAGCTCCACCCACATGATGCTGCCGCGCGGACTGAACCTTGCTTATGACGAATGGGGCGGTGAAAAAGCCTCTGGCGTACTGCTTCATGCCAAGTTTCTGGATACCTTTGCCGCCAAGGCGGAAGAAGAGTTGAAGCGCGGCGAACACTACGCCGCAAGCGCCGAATACAAGGCCTACAAGGCAGGATTGTCCAACCAGCCCGAGGTGTGGTGCAAGTGGAGCGAGAAGTATATCAACTGGCGGCAGCTTGAGATTTTGGGGCTGATGTCCAAGGGAAACTGGGCGTGAGGAGAGCAAGGGCATGAGCGTCGGCTTCGTGATGCTGTGCCATACGGCGCTTGACCGGGCAGCTCAGGTTGCGCGGCATTGGGCCGAACGAAATTGCCCCGTGGTCATCCACGTCGACCGCAGGGTTGCCGCCCATGCCTGTGCCAAATTGACTGCCGGCCTGGCGGATCTGGGCAAGGTGCGTTTTTCCGGGCGGCAGGCCTGCGAATGGGGCACCTGGGGCATCGTCGCCGCCAGCCAGGAAGCCGCAACCGTGATGCTGCGCGATTTTCCCGAAGTGCGGCATGTCTATCTGGCCTCTGGCTCGTGCCTGCCGCTGCGCCCGGTTGACGAATTGCGCGCCTATCTGGACGGTCGCCCTACGACCGATTTCATTGAAAGCGTCACCACCGAAGATGTCTGCTGGACCATCGGCGGCCTTGATTACGAGCGCTTTACCCTGCGGTTTCCGTTCAGTTGGCGCAAGCAACGCTGGTGGTTTGACACCTACGTGAAACTGCAACGCATGGTCAGGTATCGCCGCAAGATCCCGGCTGAACTGGTGCCGCATCTGGGCAGCCAATGGTGGTGCCTGACGCGTCGCACCTTGTCGGCCATTCTGGAACACCCCGAACGCGCCGCGATCGACCGCTATTTCCAGAAGGTCTGGATCCCGGATGAAAGCTATTTCCAGACACTGGTCCGTCAGGTTTCCGGCTCGGTCGAAAGCCGGTCGTTGACGCTGTCGAAGTTCGACTTTCAGGGCAAGCCGCACATTTTTTACGATGATCATCTGCAACTGCTGCGCCGGTCTGATTGTTTTGTGGCGCGCAAGATCTGGCCCGACGCCGCGAAATTGTATGCCGCCTTCCTGTCGGATGATGCCAGCCGTCAAGCCGCGGCCGAGCCGAACCCAGGCAAGATCGACCGGCTTTTCGCCAAAGCTGTGGAGCGCCGGATCAAGGGCCGGCCCGGCCTGTACATGCAAAGCCGGTTTCCGAATGAACACCACGAAAATGGCCGCACGGCGGGCCCCTATTCGGTGTTCTGCGGCTTTGCCGATGTGTTCGAGAACTTTGAAATCTGGTTGACCAAGGCCAGCGGCACGCGGGTGCATGGCCATCTGTTTGCGCCGGACCGCGTGCATTTCGCCGGGGGTGAGTCCGTCTACAATGGGGCGATGTCTGACAGTGCCGCCATTCGGGATCACAATCCGAAAAGCTTCCTGACCAACCTGATCTGGAACACGCGTGGCGAACGCCAGTGCTTTCAGTTCGGTCCGACCGACACGCAACAGCTTGACTGGTTCATGGCTATGGACAGCAATGCGCAAATCTCGGTCATCTCGGGGGCTTGGGCGGTGCCCCTGTTCCGGGCCAATCAGAACTTCGGCGATATCCGGCGTGAGGTTGCCCGCCTGCAGAAAGTCGAGCAAGAGTTTCTCAATATCCTGCGCTCACCCTATTCCAAGGCGCGGGTGCGGATCTGGAGCTTGGCAGATTTCGTCGAAAACCCGATGGAGCCATTGCAGACCATCATTGACGAAATTGGTCCGCGCCAAAGCCGCAGGCTGACCGAAGCGCCGCGCATGGCCGATCTGACCGGATTTGGCCAATTCCTGCAAAATCTGCGCAATCAGGGAATGCAGCCCGTCTTGATGGGCGATTTCCCTGTCGGAAATGATCTGTCCGCCAAATCCACGCGCCGCGGGCGCCCCTATCTGGTGAAATGAGTGTCCAAACGGTTCGACAGTTTTGTCATGTTCGCAGAAATGCGGACAGGGTCCAATCTCCTTGAAGCCAATCTGAACAGCATGCCGGGCGTCACCTGCCATGGCGAGGTGTTCAATCCCCACTTCATCGGCAAGAAGGACCAGACCAGTCTGTTCGGATTCTCGCTCGCCGATCGTGAGGCCGACCCTTTGGCACTGATCCGCACCTTGCGGGCGCAGACAGACGGGCTGGCCGGGTTTCGCTATTTTCACGACCATGACGCCCGTGTGTTGCAGCCTGTGCTGGAAGACCGGCTTTGTGCCAAGATCATCCTGACGCGCAACCCTTTGGAAAGCTATGTCAGCCTGAAGATCGCGCAGGAAACCAATCAATGGAAGCTGACCAGCGCCAAGAACCTGAAAACCGCGCAGGTGCGGTTTGACGCGGCCGAGTTTGAGGCCCATGTCGCCGCCCTGCAAGCGTTTCAGATGGCCCTGATGCACGGCTTGCAGGTGACAGGCCAGACGGCGTTCTACATAGACTATGACGATATCAACGATCTGGATGTGCTGAACGGTCTGGCGGCCTTTCTTGGGGTAGGGGGTTTGGCAAGCCTTGATGACAGTCTGAAAAAGCAAAACCCCGAAGAGATCGCCCAAAAGCTGATCAACCCTGAGGAGATGGCCCGCGCCCTGTCGCGGCTTGACCGCTTCAACCTGTCGCGCACCCCGAATTTTGAACCGCGCCGTCCGCCGATGGTGCCGCAGTTTCTGGCCACGCGGCAGGCGGGGTTGTTGTATATGCCGGTCAAGGGCGGGCCGGTGGCGCAGGTCTCGGGCTGGCTGGCGGAGTTTGGCGGGGTAGAGGGCGATTTCAGCCAGAAAACCCTGCGCCAGTGGAAGCGGGCGCATCCGGGGCACCGGTCGTTCACCGTGCTGCGCCATCCGGTTGCACGGGGGCATGATGCGTTCTGTGGCGCGATCCTGTCCGGCCAGTTTGCCGCCATCCGTGAACAGATGGTCAAGGTCCACAAGCTTGACCTACCCGCACCGGGCAAGGACTATCTTGATGCAGCGGCGCATCGGGCCGGGTTCATCGGCTTTCTGCAATGGGTCAAGCTGAACCTGTCGGGCCAGACCAGCGCAAGGGTTGATGCGCATTGGGCCAGTCAGGCCGCCATCTTGCAGGGCTTCGCGGCCTTCCAGGGGCCTGATGTGGTGCTGCGCGAAGACCGTCTGTCCGATGGGCTGGCGTTTCTGGCGGCCGAGGTCGGTCAAACCGCACCCGCCTTGCCTTCCGATCCGGCCCAGCCGTTCACCCCGCTTGGCGCGGTTTATGATGCGCAGGTTGAGGCTGCCAGCCGCGACGCCTACGCGCGCGACTATGTGGCCTTTGGATTTACCGATTGGCGGCCCTGATCCTGACCCTTGGCAAGCTGGGCAGCGCGCCCCGCCTATGCAGCCTGGGTTGACCGCGACTCGGTCAGAATGGCGTGCAACTTTGCCGGGTCCACATTGGCGCGCAGTTTGGTGACCACGCTTGCATCCCGCATCGTGCGGCTGACAAGGGCAAGCGCCTTGAGGTGATCAACCCCTGAATCCTTGGGCGCAAACAAGGCAAAAACCAAGTCAACCGGCTGACGGTCAACGCTGTCGTAATCCAGCGGCTTTTCCAGCCGGATGAACACGCCGACGATGTGATCAAGGTCTTGCAGCCGCGCGTGCGGCAAGGCGATGCCATGGCCCACGCCGGTGGGGCCAAGGCTTTCGCGTTCTTGCAAACCGTCAACGGCGGTTGCGGCCGACAAGCCGTAACTGGCCGCAACCATCTCTCCCAATTCCTGAAAGAGGCGTTTCTTGCTGGAGATCTGCCCGACGACGCGAACGGCGCCGGGCGTGATAAGCTTTGAAAGTTCCATGAACGGCCGTATTTCCCGGCAGCGCGCGTGCTGCCCCTATTTGCTGTTGCGCGGGTCGATCCAGCCAAAGTTGCCGTCATCGCGACGGTAGACCACATTCACCCCGCCATGCCCTTCGTTGCGGAAAACGAGCATGTGATGTCCGCCAAGCTCCAACTGCATTACGGCTTCGCCGACAGTGATCGAAGGAATCTTCGTCTCCATTTCGGCGATCACAATGGGCTGAAGCGTTTCGGGTTCCACATCCTCGGCATCCTCGGTTGCGGCGAGGATATACGAGGATGCCCCGCCGAACTCAACAGGTGACGTTCGGGCAGAGTGGTGGTTGCGGATGCGGCGCTTGTAGCGGCGCAACTGCTTGTCCATCTTCTCGCGGCAGGATTCGAAGGCGGCATAGATTTCTGTGGCATGACCCTTGGCTTGCGCCGTCAGGCCGGTAGACAGGTGGATCACGGCTTCGCAGTGAAACTCAAAGGCGACCTTTGAAAAGACGACGATGGCCTCGGTCGGTCGTTGCGCATACTTATCAACCACTTCGCCTAGCTCGGCCTTTACGTGGGTTTGCAGGGCGTCTCCGATGTCGATCTGTTTTCCACTGATCTGATAGCGCATGATGTCTCCTCCGCGCGGCTTCTTGCCCCTGTGGCACCCATGGGGTGGCAGGGGATCTTCAAAAACGTGTCATGGATTGACGGATGCGCATCTGCACGGGCGCCGGGCCGGGAAGCGGCCACGCGGCAGACAAGGGTCAAGGCGATTTGCGCACGCATCCCCATCATTTGGCGACAGGGCAGGCGGTGTTGTCAACCGAATCGTCATGCAACTGCCATATGCCTGCAATCAAGTGAGGCGGAAGTTCTGACCCAGATAGACCCGGCGCACGGTTTCATCGCGCACGATTTCATCGGTGGTGCCGCTCATCAGCACATGGCCGTCGTGCAGGATATAGGCCCGGTCGATGATCTCCAGCGTTTCGCGCACATTGTGGTCGGTGATCAGCACACCGATGCCGCGCGATTTCAGATCGTGCACCAGATGGCGGATTTCGCCCACCGCGATCGGGTCTACCCCGGCAAAGGGTTCATCCAGCAACAGATATTTCGGATCGGCGGCCAGACAGCGGGCAATTTCCACCCGCCGACGTTCGCCACCCGAAAGCGCCAGCGCCGGGGCACGGCGCAGGTGGGTGATCGAAAACTCGGACAAAAGCTCTTCCAGCCGTTCGCGCTGCTTGTGGTGATCAAGATCAGTGATCTCCAGCACCGCCAGAATATTTTCCTCGACCGACAGTCCGCGGAAAATGCTGACCTCTTGCGGCAGATAACCGATCCCCAGCCGGGCACGGCGATACATCGGCAAGGCGGTTACATCCTTGCCGTCGATGATGACCTGCCCGCTTTCTGGCGTGACCAGACCGGCGACGGCATAAAAGCAGGTGGTCTTGCCCGAGCCGTTGGGGCCAAGCAGGGCCACCACCTCGCCACGCGAAAGCTGCATCGACACGTCGCGGATCACCAGACGCTTCTTGTAGCTTTTGCGCAGGTTGCGGATCACCAGGCCAGCGCTGCCTTCGGTGACCGACAGGGCCGGTGCAGACGTCACTTTTTCTGGCCCGGCGTAAAGATGGTCTTGACGCGGCCGGTCATGATTCCGGTGCCGTCGGTCAGGTTGACGGTCAGCCTTTCGCCTGAAATCGCCGCGTTGCCCTGGGTCAGCAGCACGTTGCCGGTCATCACCACCATGCCGCTGGCAATGGTGTAAACCGCCTCGGCAGCTTCGGCGGCATCGGTGGGGCTGACCAGGGTCACGCCGCCGGTGCCATGCAGGCGATCAATCCCGGTGCCATCATCGTTGTATTCAACCCGGATCATCCCGGCCGTCATTCGCATGCCGCCCTGCACCACCAGCACATTGCCGGTGAACAGCGCCGCGCCATCGGCCTGATCGACCGACAGGCTGTCCGACGTAACCTCCACCGGCAGCGAGGTATCCTGGGTCAGGCCACCAAAGCGGATATCAGCCTGTTGCGCGGCAGCAGGGGCCGCAAGGCTGGCGGCAAGCAAGACAATACGCAAACAGGAGAGCATGAAGCGGGCCTTTGCAAACGGGAACGGCACTTAATTCGCGGGCCGGTATATCAGCTTCACCGCCCCATTGAAAACCAGAAGATACTGGTCGGGCGAGGACGGGTTTTCCGTCAACCGCATGCTGTTGGCGGTGACCGTGCTGCCCGGTCCGGTGGCCGTGACAGGTGTAGGGGCCGACACATTGGTTACATCCATCGACGCCAGCATTTCATCGCTGCGCACCGTCCAGCCCGCCGAGGATGAGATGGTGACATCGCCCGAAAACGACACAACGCGCGCGCCGTCATCAATCTGCGCGGCGGCGGCGGTCAGTTCGTTGCGCGCGCCATCAGGGGTTTCAAGAACCGCAAAAACCTTGGTTGCGCCGGCCCCCCCGCTTTTGGCGGTGCCGGGGCGGGCCTCGTCGGCGGAAACCGTCAGGGCCGCGCCATCGCTGGTGACCCCGGCATAGGTCGGCGCAGTCATCCGGGGTTCGCGCAGGCGGTCTGCCACATCGACCGAGGCATAGGGAATGGCATCTTCGGGGTCGATGGTGCGGGCCACCAGAAACAACGTCGACAAGATCGCCAAAGCCATCAGCGGCAGGGCGATTTTCAGCCAGCCGATCAGGCGGGTGTGAAGGTCCGGGTTTGCCATTGTCTCGCTACCCCTTTGACGCCAAGGCTACAGGGGCCGGCGGTTTGCGCCAACCGCCCCGCGCGCGCCTTCGGCGGCGGCCCGCCTAGTGGTGAAAGATGTCGTTGGGTTCATCCCAACCCATCAGGTCAAGTTCGGCGCGCGTCGGCAGAAAGGCAAACAGGCGGTTGGCCAGATCGGTGCGGCCTTCGCGCGCCAGCCGCTTTTCCAGTTCTGCCTTCAGCGTGTGCAGATACAGCACATCCGACGCGGCATAGTCCTTTTGCGCATCTGTCAGCACTTCGGCGCCCCAGTCGCTGGTCTGCTGCTGCTTGGACACATCGACGCCGACCAGTTCCAGCAAAAGGTATTTCAACCCGTGCCGGTCGGTAAAGGTGCGGATCAGACGCGAGGCGATCTTGGTGCACCAGACCGGCTGGGTGGTTACCCCAAACGCCTTTTTCAGCGCGGCAATGTCAAAGCGGCCAAAGTGGAACAGCTTGAGCGTGTCCGGATCGGTCAGCAAGCGTTCCAGATTCGGGGCGCGGGTCTGGCCAAGCGCAATCTGCACCAGATGCGCATCGCCATTGCCATCGGAAAGCTGCACCACACATAGCCGGTCACGGCGCGGGTCAAGCCCCATGGTTTCGGTATCAATCGCCACGACGGGACCAAAGGTCAGGCCATCAGGCAGGTCGGTCTTGTGCAGGTGAATGGCCATGGGGTTCCCCGGAAAGGCAAAGGGTGCGGACCTTGCGGACCGCACCCTTGGCGAATGGTGCCCAGAAGAGGACTCGAACCTCCACGTCTTGCAACACTGGTACCTGAAACCAGCGCGTCTACCAATTCCGCCATCTGGGCAGATGTCGTGACGCGGCTTTTATGCGGCTGTGGCAGGGGTGTCAACGGGGCGCAAGGCGTTGGCGCGAAGAATCTGGCACAAGGTGCGGCGGCCTTTCACCTTGCTCAGAACGCCCCGCAAAGCTATGTCCCTTGGGTATTATGGCACGCCGCAAAGGGGTTTCGCGCATGGGCAAACTTGTCACCATCTATGGCGGGTCGGGTTTTGTCGGGCGCTATATCGCTCGCCGGATGGCCAAGGACGGCTGGCGCGTGCGGGTTGCGGTGCGGCGGCCCAATGAAGCGCTGTTCGTCAAACCCTACGGTGTGCCCGGTCAGGTCGAACCCGTGGCCTGCAACATCCGCGACGATGCTTCGGTGCGGCTGGTGATGACCGGCGCGGATGCTGTGATCAATTGCGTTGGTATCCTAAACCGGTCGGGCAAGAACACCTTTGAGGCCGTGCAGGCCAGTGGTGCGGCGCGTGTGGCGCGGATTGCGGCGGAACTGGGCGTGTCACGTCTGGTGCATGTGTCGGCCATCGGGGCAGACGCAGCCAGCGACAGCGCCTATGCCCGGTCCAAGGCAGAAGGAGAGGCGGCTGTGATGGCCGCGTTTCCGGCTGCCGTGATCCTGCGGCCCAGCGTGATCTTCGGGGCCGAGGACCAGTTTTTCAACCGTTTCGCCGGCATGGCGCGGTTTTCGGTGATGCTGCCGGTGGTGGGGGCTGCGACCCGGTTCCAGCCGGTCTACGTTGATGACGTGGCGCAAGCGGCGGTTCTGGCGGCAGATGGCAAGACTGAAAGCGGGGTCTATGAACTGGGCGGCCCGGACGTGGCGACGTTCCGCGACCTTATGCTGTCGATGCTGGCGGTGATCCGGCGGCGGCGGTTGGTGCTGAACGTGCCGTTCTTTGTCGCCCGCATCATGGGCGGGGCGTTTGACCTGTTGCAGACGATGACCTTCGGGTTGTTCGAAAACAAGGTTCTGACCCTTGATCAGGTGCGCAATCTGGCACGCGACAATGTGGTGTCGCCGGGGGCCAAAGGCTTTGCCGATCTGGGGATTGAGCCCACCTCGATGGAGGCAGTCTTGCCCGAATACCTGTGGCGGTATCGTCCGGCGGGACAATACACGGCGATCAAGGAATCAGCCAAGAACCTGAAAAAGGTTTAGCGCGGTGGACAGCCTTCTGCTCGCCGCTGTCCTAGGCCTGCTGGAAGGTCTGACCGAGTTTCTGCCGGTGTCGTCCACCGGGCACTTGCTGCTGGCGGGGCATTTTCTGGGGTTCGACAGCCCGGGAAACACCTTCGAGGTGGTGATCCAGCTTGGCGCAGTGCTGGCGCTGATCACGCTTTACGCGGCAAAGCTGATCGGACTGGCCCTGAGGGCGCGTCGTGATCCGGCGGCGTTAAAAGCGCTGATGTCACTTTTGCTGGCGTTCTTGCCGGCGGTGGTGATTGGCCTTCTGGCGCATGATTTCATCAAGACCGTGCTGTTTGAAACGCCGGCGCTGATTGCTGTGATGCTGATCCTTGGCGGCATCGTGCTGTTGGTGATCGACCGTCTGGCCCCTGCGCCCCGGCATTTTGATGCAACAGCCCTGCCCTTGGGCAAGGCGTTCTGGATTGGGGTGTGCCAGTGTCTGGCCATGGTGCCCGGCGTGTCACGGTCGGGGGCGACCATCGTGGGCGCCTTGCTGATGGGCGTGGAAAAGCGCGCGGCGGCCGAGTTTTCCTTCCTGCTCAGCCTGCCAACCATGGGCGCGGCAGTGGCCTATGATCTGTATAAATCACGCGATCTGCTGGACTTTTCGACCGTTGCAGATATCGCTTTGGGCTTTGCCGTTGCCTTTGTCACGGCGGTTCTTGTGGTGCGGGGGTTGTTGGCGTTTCTGGGAAGCCACGGCTATGCGATCTTTGGCTGGTGGCGAATCATCGTCGGAACCCTGGCCCTGGCGGCGATTTGGGCGGGATTCTAGGCACATAGGTATTGTGTGCTGACCTAAATTGGCGATGAAACGTCAGATATGCTGACCAAGGTCTGAAAAAAACCTCGATTTAGGTCATAAGTGCTGACTTTTAATCCAATGCGGCCTTGGGTAAGAAGGCGCACCCGAAATCTGTGTGGGAGATGCAGCCGTGGCCACGCAAAAGATGCTCAAGTTTGTGACCGTCGCCAAAGAGACGCCGGAAAAGCGCCCCGCCGATCTGCGCAACCACGACTTTCACGAGATCTACCGCGAGTTTGCGGCTGAAAAGGCCGCCGAACAGGCCAGCCGGTGCAGCCAGTGTGGTGTGCCCTATTGCCAGTCGCACTGTCCGTTGCACAACAACATTCCCGACTGGCTGCGCCTGACCGCCGAAGGGCGGCTGGAAGAAGCCTATGAACTGAGCCAGGCCACCAACACCTTTCCCGAAATCTGCGGTCGCATCTGCCCGCAAGACCGGCTGTGCGAAGGCAATTGCGTGATCGAACAATCCGGCCATGGCACGGTGACCATCGGTTCGGTTGAGAAATACCTGACCGACATCGCGTGGGAAAATGGTTGGGTCAAGCCGATAAAGCCGATGGCAGAGCGCCCAGAAAGCGTGGGTATCATCGGTGCGGGGCCTGCCGGGCTTGCGGCCGCCGATGTGCTGCGCCGCCGTGGCTTTCAGGTGACGATCTATGACCGCTACGACCGCGCCGGTGGTTTGCTGACCTATGGCATCCCTGGCTTCAAGCTGGAAAAGCCGGTGGTGATGCAGCGGATCGCGCAATTGGAAACCGGCGGTGTGACCTTTGTGCTGAATTGCAACGTGGGTGTGGACATCAGCTTTGACGCCATTCGTGGCAAGCATGACGCGGTGCTGATCGCCACGGGCGTCTACAAGTCCCGCGATATCGAAGCGCCCGGCGTTGGGGCGCAAGGTGTTGTCAAGGCGTTGGATTTCCTGACCGCCAGCAACCGCAAGAACTTTGGCGATGATGTGCCCGCATTCGACACGGGTCTGTTGAATGCAGCCGGCAAGCGGGTGGTGGTGATCGGCGGCGGCGACACCGCGATGGATTGCGTGCGCACATCCATTCGCCAGGGCGCGGTCAGCGTGAAATGCCTGTATCGCCGCGACCGGGCCAACATGCCGGGGTCGCAGCGCGAAGTGCAGAACGCCGAGGAAGAGGGTGTCGAGTTTGTCTGGCTGTCTGCCCCCAAGGGCTTTACCGGCGGGTCTGTGGTTGAGGGCGTGATGGTGCAGAAGATGCGCCTTGGCGCGCCAGATGCCACGGGCCGCCAGATGCCCGAGGTGATCGAGGGCGCCGATTATATCGAGCCCGCCGATCTGGTGGTGCAAGCGCTTGGGTTCGAGCCCGAGCCTCTGCCGCAACTGTGGGGCGTGCCCGATCTGGCCGTCACCCGCTGGGGCACCGTGAAGGCCGATTTCCGCAGCCATGCCACCAGCCTGCCCGGCGTCTATGCCGTCGGGGATATCGTGCGCGGGGCATCCCTGGTGGTCTGGGCCATTCGCGATGGCCGCGAGGCTGCCGATGCGATCATGGCCTATCTGAATCAGGCCGAGGTTGTTGCGGCAGAGTGAGGTTTTCCCGTGGTCATCCCGTGCCACATCCGTGACCACAAGCGGACACGCAACGAGACCATGAGACTGCCTTGAACGTCAGCTTTGCTGCCGCATAATGGAAAGGGAAGACAATGCGATATCTGCTTCTTGCGCTGACCGTGGCACTGCCGCTTCCCGCTTTTGCCGGGTCTTTCGTGCCGCCCGAAGGCTGCACGACATTCATGACGGTGCAGGCGCGGGCCTGTCGCGTGTCCAACCATTACAAATGCAGCGCCGATGCCCCGGGCGACCAGTGGCGCGCCGATTTTGACCAGCAGGGACCGTTCTTTGTCAGCCGCATCAATGCCGAGGCCGAATGGGTGGAAAGCTTCGATCTGGGGACTGAAATCGGGCGTCAGACGCTGGTTCCCGGCGCGCCGGACCCGGCCTCGTTCAGTGAGCTGCTGGCCACGGGCACCGATACCTTTGCCTTCGATCTTGAGCATGACGGGGCCGAGCGCACCAAGGTGAACGGCTTTGACACACTGACCGGCCGGACCGTGGTGATTGATGGCATCACGCTTAGCGAAACGCAATTCGAGTTCACGGAAACCGACCTTGCCGGCACGGTGCTGCGCCAAAGCCGGGGACGCGAATATATTCACCGCGACTGGCGGATGTTCTTTGCCGGACCGTCTGAATGGAACGGCGGCGATGGCACATTCCTGCCCAGCGACGGCAGCCCGGTCAACTTTGTCTTTCCCGGAGAGCCGGGCTTTGAATCGACCGAACCTCTTTACGACTGTGACCCGCTGATGACGCGCGCCACCCCCAGCCAGAAGGATTCTCGCAATGACCATCTATGACGACGCCTGGGTGAAGGCCGAAGAAGCAAAGCGCGCCTGGCTGGACGCGAACGGTCTGTACAAGGCGGATGATGAACATGCCTCGTGCGGGGTGGGTCTGGTGGTTGCCGTGTCGGGCGTGCCCAGCCGCAAGGTGGTGGAAAACGGCATCAACGCGCTGAAGGCCGTGTGGCACCGTGGCGCGGTCGATGCCGATGGCAAGACCGGCGATGGCGCGGGCATTCATGTGCAGATTCCGGTGCGGTTCTTTTACAACGTGATCCGCCGCACCGGACACGAGCCGGACATGGACAAGCTGGTGGCCGTGGGTCAGGTGTTTTTGCCGCGCACCGATTTCGGCGCGCAGGAACGCTGCCGGACCATCGTGGAAACCGAAGTGTTGCGGATGGGCCATTACATCTATGGCTGGCGGCACGTGCCGGTGGACACGTCGGTTTTGGGCGACAAAGCCAATGCGACCCGGCCCGAGATCGAACAGATCCTGATCCGCTGCGAAAAGGACATCGACGCCGAGGCGTTCGAGCGGGAACTTTACATCATCCGCCGCCGGATCGAAAAGGCCGCCGTGGCTGCACAGATTCAGGGCCTTTACCTGTGCAGCCTGTCGTGCCGGTCAATCATCTACAAGGGCATGATGCTGGCGGAACAGGTGGCGACCTTCTACCCCGACCTGATGGATGACCGGTTCGAGAGCGCCTTTGCCATCTATCACCAGCGCTATTCGACGAACACCTTCCCGCAGTGGTGGCTGGCCCAGCCGTTCCGCATGTTGGCCCACAACGGCGAGATCAACACGCTGAAGGGCAACGTAAACTGGATGAAGTCGCACGAAATCCGGATGGCCAGCAGCACCTTTGGCGATGCGGCCGAAGACATCAAGCCGATCATCCCGTCGGGTGCGTCGGATTCCGGCGCGCTGGATGCGGTGTTTGAAGTGCTGGTGCGCTCGGGCCGGTCGGCCCCGATGGCGAAAACCATGCTGGTGCCCGAGGCTTGGTCGAAATCGACCATCGACCTGCCGAAGCCCTGGCAAGACATGTATGCCTATTGCAACGCGGTGATGGAGCCGTGGGATGGCCCTGCTGCCCTTGCGATGACCGATGGCCGCTGGGTCTGTGGCGGGCTTGACCGCAACGGCCTGCGCCCGATGCGCTATGTGGTGACCGGCGATGGCATGCTGATCGCCGGGTCAGAAGCTGGCATGGTGCCGGTGGATGAAACCACGGTGGTTGAAAAAGGCGCGTTGGGGCCGGGTCAGATGATTGCCGTCGATATGAAGGATGGCAAACTGTATCACGACGCCGAGATGAAAAACCGCCTGTCAGCAGCAAACCCTTACAGCGAGTGGATCGAAAAGGTGGTCGATCTGAACAGCCTGCTGCGCGACGTTCCGGAAAAGGCGCTGTTCGAAGGGGCCGAGCTGCGCAAGCGTCAGATTGCGGCGGGCCTGACGGTGGAAGAGCTTGAACAGGTTCTGGCCCCGATGGCCGAAGACGGCAAGGAAATGATCGCCTCGATGGGCGATGACACGCCGGCTGCGGTGCTGTCGTCGGTCTATCGTCCGCTGTCGCATTTCTTCCGGCAGAACTTTTCGCAGGTCACCAACCCGCCGATTGACAGCTTGCGCGAAAGCCGGGTGATGAGCTTGAAGACACGGTTCGGCAACCTGAAGAACGTGCTGGAGGAAAACAGCAGCCAGACCGAAATTCTTGTTTTGGAAAGCCCTTTCATCGCCAACGCCGAATTTGACGTGATGGTGGACCATTTCGGAGAACAGGTCGCCTTCATCGACTGCACCTTCCCCGCCACGCCGGGGCTGGACGATCTGCGCCAAGGGCTGGAGCGTATCCGCGCCGAGGCCGAAGATGCCGTGCGGTCGGGCGCAAGCCATCTGGTGCTGACCGATGAATACCAATCGCCGGAAAAGGTGGCGATGCCGATGATCCTTGCCACCAGTGCGGTGCATTCCTGGCTGACGCGCAAGGGGTTGCGCACCTTTTGTTCCGTCAATGTGCGGTCGGCGGAATGTATCGACCCGCATTACTTTGCGGTGCTGATCGGCAGCGGTGCCACCACGGTGAACGCATACCTTGCACAAGACAGCATTGCCGACCGCATCAACCGCGGTCTGCTGGAGGGGAGCCTGACCGACGCAATGCGGCGCTATCGCGATGCCATCGACGCAGGTTTGCTGAAAATCATGTCGAAGATGGGCATTTCGGTGATCTCGTCCTATCGCGGCGGGCTGAACTTTGAGGCCGTTGGCCTGAGCCGGGCCATGGTTGCCGAATACTTCCCCGGCATGCACAGCCGGATTTCCGGCATCGGCCTGCACGGCATCGAGCAGAAGCTGGAAGAGGTGCATGCCAAGGGCTGGCTGGGCGGGTCTGACGTGCTGCCGATTGGCGGCTTTTACAAGGCGCGGCGGTCCGGCGAAAAGCACGCTTGGGAAGCGCAGACGATGCACATGCTGCAATCGGCCTGTGACCGCGCCAGCTATGACATCTGGAAGCAATACAGCGCCGCGATGCGGGCCAACCCGCCGATTCACATCCGCGACCTGCTGGACATAAAGCCCTTGGGCAAGCCGGTGCCGATTGAAGAGGTGGAAAGCATCACCAGCATCCGCAAGCGGTTTGTGACGCCGGGCATGTCGCTGGGGGCCCTGGGCCCCGAGGCGCACAAGACCCTGAACGTGGCGATGAACCGGATCGGGGCCAAGTCGGACAGTGGCGAGGGTGGCGAAGACCCGGCGCATTTCCTGCCCGAACCCAATGGCGACAATCCATCGGCCAAGATCAAGCAGGTGGCCTCGGGGCGGTTTGGCGTGACTGCTGAATACCTGAACGCGTGTGAGGAATTGGAGATCAAGGTCGCCCAAGGCGCCAAGCCCGGCGAAGGCGGCCAACTTCCGGGGATGAAGGTCACGGAATTGATCGCGCGCCTGCGGCACAGCACCAAGGGCGTGACGCTGATCAGCCCGCCGCCGCACCACGACATCTATTCCATCGAAGACCTTGCGCAGTTGATCTATGACCTCAAGCAGATCAACCCACGCGCCAAGGTGACGGTGAAACTGGTGTCGTCGTCGGGCGTCGGCACGATTGCGGCGGGCGTGGCCAAGGCCAAGGCCGATATCATCCTGATCTCGGGCCACAACGGCGGGACCGGGGCGTCGCCGGGGACGTCGATCAAATACGCCGGCCTGCCGTGGGAAATGGGCCTGACCGAGGCGCATCAGGTGCTGAGCATGAACAACCTGCGTGAGCGGGTGACGCTGCGCACCGACGGCGGCTTGCGCACAGGGCGTGATATCGTGATGGCGGCGATGATGGGGGCCGAGGAATACGGCATCGGCACCGCCGCGTTGATCGCCATGGGTTGCATCATGGTGCGTCAGTGCCAAAGCAACACCTGCCCGGTCGGCGTCTGCACCCAGAACGAAGAGTTGCGCAAGAAGTTCACCGGCACCGCCGACAAGGTGGTGAACCTGATCACCTTCTATGCGCAGGAAGTGCGTGAGTTGCTGGCCAGCATCGGCGCGCGGTCGATGGATGAAATCATCGGCCGGGCCGACCTGTTGACCCAAGTCAGCCGGGGAGCGGCAAATCTGGATGATCTGGACCTGAATCCGCTGCTGATCGCCGTAGATAGCGCGCATCGCATCACCTATGACCGGTCCAAGCCGCGCAATGCGGTGCCCGACACGTTGGATGCCGAAATCATCCGCGATGGCGCGCGGTTCTTTGAAGACGGCGAAAAGATGCAACTGTCCTATGCCGTGCGCAACACCCACCGGACCATCGGCACGCGCGCCTCCAGCCATATCGTGCGCAAGTTCGGCATGCGCAACAACCTGCAAACCGACCATCTGACGGTCAAGCTGACCGGCAATGCCGGGCAATCGCTGGGGGCCTTCGCGGTCAAGGGGTTGAAGCTGGAGGTGATGGGCGATGCCAACGACTATGTCGGCAAGGGCCTGTCGGGCGGCACAATCGTGGTGCGGCCGATGATGTCGTCGCCGCTGGAGGCATCGGAAAACACCATCATCGGCAACACGGTGCTGTATGGCGCAACAGACGGCTTCCTTTATGCCTGCGGCCGGGCGGGCGAGCGCTTTGCCGTGCGCAACTCGGGGGCATCGGTGGTGGTTGAAGGTTGCGGGTCAAACGGCTGCGAATACATGACCGGCGGCGTGGCGGTGATCCTTGGCCGGATCGGGGCCAACTTTGGTGCCGGCATGACCGGAGGCATGGCCTACCTGTATGATCCGACCGGCGCGGCCGAGGCTCTGATCAACCTTGAAAGCCTTGTCACCTGCGCTGTCAGCCACCCGCATTGGGAGGCGCAGGTGAAGGGCCTGATCGAAGCCCATGTGCGCGAAACCGGCAGCCGCAAGGCCGCGTCTATCCTTGCCAACTGGGCGTCCGAACGGGCGAACTTCTTGCAGATTTGCCCGAAGGAAATGCTGGTCCACCTGCCGCATCCGCTGAGCGACGAAGCGGCGAAGGTTCCGGCAGAGTAACAACTGCAACGAAAGCCATGCGGCCCCTGCCTGCGCGGGGGCCGCATGTGTTTTCAGGCACCGTCTTCGGCATCATCGGGCTTTTTTGCCGCGGCATCCGCGTCGCGTTCCACCTCGATGTGCACCTTGGACACCATCGCCGCGATCACGCCAATGACGGCAAGCCAAGGTGCGGCCAGCACCACCACGCCGCCTGCAATGGCACCGACCGTGACGGGCATTTCCAGTGTGAAATCGTCACCAGCACGAAGCCGCAATGTGCGGACATTGCCGTGGTGGATCAGATCTTTGACCTTTTCGATCAATTGGCCCCCGGTCACCTCGATCACCTCTGTGAAGGTGCGTCTGGGTGTGTCTTCCGGCGGTGGGGTTTCGGGTCTGTCGGTCATGTCGACTCTCCTTTGTGGGTCTGCTGTCAAACCCGAACGCGAGTATACCCCAGTGCTGCAAGGGCGTGATGACAGGGATCGGGCCCGGACAAGGATGAGCCATTTCCTGCCCATGCCACCGCCCCGGCACTGGCGGCTTCGACGGGTTGACCCCGGGACCAGCTTCATGGCTATGGTGGTGGCATGGTCGTTAAAACAAAACCGAAGAAAGCCGTGGCATCGCCCGAGCCCAAGCCTGCGCTGATGAAGCGGGTCGCGCGCTGGGGTCTGCGCGGCGCTGCGGGCATTGTTGGATTTTTTGCCCTGTGGGTGGTGCTGTTTTCCTTTCTCAACCCCCCCGTCAACATCTACCAGTTGCAAGAGTCCGCGCGTCTGGGCGGGGTTCAGCGCGACTGGGTGTCATGGGACGAGATTGCCCCGGTCATGGGCCGGTCGGCGGTGGCGGCCGAGGATGCCAATTTCTGCCTGCACTGGGGCTTTGACATGACTGCCATTCGCGCAGCGGTGGCGCAGGGTGGCAACCGCGGGGCCTCAACCATCACGCAGCAGGTGGTGAAGAACGTGTTTCTGTGGCACGGGCGGTCGTGGTTGCGCAAGGCGATGGAGGCGGTTCTGACCCCTGCTGTGGAACTGGTCTGGTCCAAGCAGCGCATTCTGGAAGTCTATCTGAACGTGGCCGAGTTTGATGAAGGCGTGTTCGGTGTTCAGGCGGCGGCGCGACATTACTTCAATGTCGATGCCCGTGATCTGAGCGCGCTGCAGGCCGCGCGGCTGGCCTCGGTCCTGCCCGATCCAAAGGGCCGCAATGCCGCCAAGCCGGGGCCGTTTGTCCGGCGCAAGACCGCTCAGGTGATCAGTGGCGCCGAGACGATCAAGGCCGATGGCCGGTCAGCCTGTTTCGAATGACCCCCGGTCAAGCCGGGGCGTCGAAGCTCGGCGCTGTCTCTCGCGCGGTGGCTGCGGCAATGCTGGGCAGAAATGATCCGTTCAGCCCAAGCACGGTCTTTGCAATTGTTGCTGCGGCGGGCTGCAAGGGGCGGCGGGTGGAATGGACCAGAAACCAGAACCGCTCGATCGGCAGTTGCGGCGCGTTCAGCGTGGTCAGAAGGCCCATGCGCAACTCATCCGCCACCGTGTGCAGCGACAGGAAGGCGATGCCCAGGCCCGCAATCACCGCCTGCTTGATGGTTTCATTGGTGCCCATTTCCACCTGCTTGAAGGGCCGCCCGTCATTGATCCGATCCAGATAGCGCGTCATCAGGATACGGGTGCCCGAGCCTTCTTCGCGGCAGATGAACACCTCACGCGCGAAATCGGCGGCAGACAGCGCCGATCGGCCCGCAAGCGGATGATCGGGGGCAGCGACAATGCCGTGCGGGTGCGGGCCGATCAGGTGATCGGAAATGTCGGGGTCGCGCGGCGGGCGGCCCATGACCACCAGATCGAATCGCATCCGCTCCATTTCGCGCAGAATGTCCTCGCGGTTGCCGACATGCAGGACAATGTCGATGTCCGGGTGGATGGTGTTGAGCATCTTGACGAGTCGCGGGGCGAAATATTTGCCGGTCGAGACCACGCCGAACATCACCCGCCCGGCGAATCCCTTGCCGATGGCATCAACGCGCGACATGGCCTGCGACAAAGTCGCGTCCATCTGCGCGGCTGCGTCCATCAGCAACATCCCGGCAGCCGTCAGCTCGGACCCGGCGCCATCACTGTCGCGACGCAGCAGGGCGGTTCCGGCCTCGGCCTCTAACAGTTTGATCTGATTGTGAATCGCTGGGGTTGTCAGGCCAAGGGCGCGCCCCGCGGCGGTCAGCGACCCATGCTGTGCCACGGCGCGCAAGGCCCGTAACTGTCGCAAAGTGATGGCGGCGATTGTTAGCATTCAAGTATTCTTAATGGACCTACAAGTTTTTTCAATTCTGCATTCTGAATATCTTCGCCATGGTGTGACCCAACAAATATCGGCCTTGGGAGGGGCACCATGAAGGACGCACCAATCCTGCCCGGCGAACATATTCCGCCGGGTCTTTATCCGCTCATGCTTGAAATGGCCAACGGGGCGATGGAGCTTGCAAAGCGCATCTCACGCAACGGTCTGGACGAATCGCTGGGGGCTGCCGCCGGCGTGAACACCGATGGTGACGCGCAAAAGGCGCTTGATGTGATCGCGGATGATCTGTTCCTGACGGCCGCACGCCGGGCCAAGATCGCCTACTTTGCGTCGGAAGAGCAAGAACACACCGTGACCTTGCTGGAAGACGGGGCCTATGCCTTGGCGATTGATCCGCTGGACGGGTCGTCGAACATCGACACCAACGTGTCGGTCGGCACGATCTTTGCGATCTTCCCGGCAGCCGCCACCGCCGACGCAAGCTTTCTGCGCCCGATGGCGGATCTGGTGGGCGGCGGCTACTTCATCTATGGCCCGCAGACCGCGCTGCTGGTGACCTTTGGCGAAGGCGTGCAGCGCTATGTGCTGGACACCGAACAGCAAAAGTTCTTCCTGACCGAAGCACGGGTGACCATCCCCGAAGAGTCGAACGAGTTTGCCGTCAACGCGTCGAACTATCGGCACTGGCCCAAACCGATTCGCGCCTATGTCGATGATTGCGTTGCCGGGGCCGAAGGGCCGCGCGGCAAGAACTTCAACATGCGCTGGATCGCGTCGCTGGTGGCGGAAACCCACCGTATTCTGGCCCGGGGCGGCATCTTCCTGTATCCGGCGGATGACCGGAAGGGGTATGAGCGCGGCCGCCTGCGGCTGCTTTATGAATGTGGTCCGATCGCGATGCTGATCACCCAGGCGGGTGGCGGGGCCACCGATGGCGTTGACCCTGTTCTGGGTCAGTCAGCCACGGGGCTGCACCAGCGCACCCCGCTGATCTTCGGCAGCAAAGGCAAGGTTGCCCGTGTGACTGCCTATCACGACATGACCGATGATGAAACCAATGCGCTGTTCGGCAAGCGCGGCCTGTTCCGGAGCTAAGATAAAATGAGCAAGAAGTTTCCCATCATCTCGGTCACCGGGTCGTCGGGTGCTGGCACCAGCACGGTGAAATACACCTTTGACCAGATCTTCCGTCGGGAAGGCATCAAGGCCGTGTCGATCGAAGGCGATGCCTTCCACAAGTTCAACCGCGCCGACATGAAAGAGCAACTGACCCAGCGCTATGCTGCGGGGGATGCCACGTTCTCGCATTTTTCATACGAGGCGAACGAGCTGTCCGAGCTGGAGCGCGTGTTCCGCGAATATGGCGAAACTGGCAAGGGCCGCACCCGCACCTATGTGCATGACGAAGCCGAGGCCGCGAAAACCGGCGTCGCACCGGGCAATTTCACCGCCTGGGCGCCGTTCGAAGATGGGTCGGACCTGTTGTTCTATGAAGGTCTGCACGGTGCCGTCGTCAACGATGAGGTCAATCTGGCAAAGCTGGCAGATCTGAAAATCGGTGTGGTGCCGGTGATCAACCTGGAATGGATCCAGAAAATTCACCGTGACCGGGCGCAGCGCGGCTATACCACCGAGGCCGTGACCGATGTCATCCTGCGCCGGATGCACGCCTATGTGCATTGCATCGTGCCGCAGTTCACCGAAACCGACATCAACTTTCAGCGCGTGCCGGTGGTCGATACGTCGAACCCGTTCATTTCGCGCTCGATCCCGACGCCGGATGAAAGCCTTGTGGTGATCCGCTTCAAGAACCCGCGTGGCATCGACTTCCCGTATCTGACCTCGATGATCCACGACTCGTGGATGAGCCGGGCCAATTCGATCGTCATTCCGGGCAACAAGATGGATCTGGCGATGCAACTGATCCTGACCCCGCTGATCGAGCGGTTGGTCCGTGAAGCCAAGCGCGCCTGAGGGGGTAGGTCATGAACACACAGATTCAGACGGCTGACGAACGCACCATGGCCAATGCCATCCGCGCGCTTGCCATGGACGCGGTGCAAAAGGCCAACTCGGGCCACCCCGGCATGCCGATGGGCATGGCTGACGTGGCGACGGTGTTGTTCAACCGCTTTATCAATGTCGATCCTGCCGATGACCAATGGCCGAACCGTGACCGTTTCGTGCTGTCGGCCGGTCATGGGTCGATGCTGGTTTATGCGCTGAACCACCTGCTTGGCTACAGCGACATGGACATGGACCAGTTGCGCGCCTTCCGCCAGTTGGGCAGCCGCACGGCGGGGCACCCGGAATATGGCCACGCCAAGGGGATTGAGGTGACCACCGGCCCGCTGGGGCAGGGCATTTCCACCGCTGTCGGCATGGCCTTGGCCGAGCGCATGGCTGCGGCGCGGTTCCCGGGTCTGGTGGACCACTACACCTATGTCATCGCTGGCGACGGTTGCCTTATGGAAGGCATGAGCCACGAGGCGATTGATCTGGCGGGCCACCTTGGTCTTGGCCGCATGATCGTGATGTGGGACGACAACAAGATCACCATCGACGGCGACACCTCGCTTGCCACCTCGACCGACCAGATGGCCCGGTTTGCGGCCAGTGGCTGGCATGTGCTGGCAGTGGACGGACATGACATGGAGGCGGTGGCTGCTGCAATCACGGCCGCACAGCAGGACCCCCGCCCGAGCCTGATCGCTTGCCGCACCATCATCGGGTTTGGTGCGCCGAACAAGCAAGGCAGCCATGACGTTCACGGCGCCCCCTTGGGCGATGCCGAGATTGCTGCCGCGCGGGCGTTCCTTGGCTGGGAGCATGCGCCGTTCGACATCCCCGAGGGGGTTTACGCCGCCTGGCACAAGGTGGCCGCACGGGGTGCTGCCGCGCACAAGGACTGGACCGTGCGTCTGGCCGCATCTGCTGACCGCGCTGCGTTCGAGGCGGCTGTCGCCTGCGACCCTGCTGCCCTGACCCCGGCCATGGCCGCCTACAAGGCGCAGCTTCTGGCCGACAAGCCCAAGGTTGCCACCCGCAAGGCCAGCGAAATGGCCTTGGGTGTGGTCAACGCGACGCTGCCCTTTGTGGTCGGCGGATCGGCTGACCTGACCGGGTCGAACCTGACCAAGACCAAGGGGCAGAAATCTGTCACCAAGGCCGATTTCTCGGGCAGCTATATCCACTATGGCATCCGCGAACATGGCATGGCGGCGGCGATGAACGGCATCGTGCTGCATGGGGTGTTCAAGCCCTATGGCGGCACCTTCATGGCCTTTGCCGATTACTGCCGCCCGGCGATCCGCCTGTCGGCGCTGATGGGCGTGCCCGTGACCTATGTCATGACGCATGACTCGATTGGCCTGGGCGAAGACGGGCCGACGCACCAGCCGGTGGAGCATCTGGCCAGCCTGCGCGCCATTCCGAACCTGCATGTCATTCGCCCCTGCGACGCGGTCGAAACGGCCGAGGCCTGGGAAATGGCGATGGCCTCCACCTGCACGCCGACGCTTTTGGTGCTGTCGCGCCAGAACCTGCCGCTGGTGCGCACGGATGCCGCCGAGAACCTGACCGCCAAGGGCGCATACCTGTTGCGCGACGTGGCCGACCGTGACCTGACGCTGATCGCCACGGGGTCAGAGATCGAGATTGCCTTGGCTGCGGCGGATGCGCTGACTGCCAAAGGTATGAAGGTGGCGGTGGTGTCGGCGCCGTGCTTCGAGGCCTTTGCCGCGCAGCCGGATGCCTATCGCGCCGCCGTTCTGGGCGATGCGCCGCGGATCGGGATCGAGGCCGCCATCCGTCAGGGCTGGGACATGTTCCTGCGCCATACCGATGGCTTTGTCGGCATGACGGGCTTTGGCGCGTCGGCGCCTGCACCTGCCCTGTATAAACATTTCAACATCACCGCCGAGGCCGTCGCAGAATTGGCCCAGAAACTGACAAGGGACTGACATGACTGTTAAAGTAGCCATCAACGGCTTTGGCCGTATCGGGCGCAACGTGCTGCGCGCCATCGTGGAATCGGGCCGGACCGACATTGAAGTGGTCGCGATCAACGACCTGGGTCCGGTCGAAACCAACGCGCACCTCGTGCGGTTCGACTCGGTTCATGGTCGGTTCCCCGGCAGCGTGACCACCGGCGAAGACTGGATCGACGTGGGCCGTGGCCCGATCAAGGTCACGGCGATCCGCGATCCGAAAGACCTGCCCTGGGCGGGTGTCGACATCGCCATGGAATGCACCGGCATTTTCGTGACCAAGGAAAAAGCACTGGCGCATCTGTCCAACGGGTCAAAGCGGGTGCTGGTCTCTGCCCCCTGCGATGGCGCCGACAAGACGATTGTGTTCGGGGTGAACCACGCCACGCTGACTGCCGATGACATGGTGGTGTCGAACGCATCCTGCACCACCAACTGCCTGTCGCCGGTGGCCGCCGTGCTGCAATCGGTGATCGGCATCGAAAAGGGCATGATGACCACGATCCACAGCTACACCGGCGATCAGCCGACCTTGGACACCATGCACAAGGATCTGTATCGCGGGCGGGCAGCGGCCTTGTCGATGATCCCCACCAGCACCGGGGCTGCGAAAGCCGTGGGTCTGGTGTTGCCGGAATTGAAGGGCAAGCTGGACGGGTTTGCCATCCGCGTGCCCACCCCCAACGTCTCGGTCGTGGACCTGAAGTTCATCGCCAAGCGCGCGACATCGGTCGAGGAAATCAATGCCGCCATCAAGGCCGCTGCCGATGGGCCGATGAAGGGCATCCTTGGTTATACCGAGGCCAAGAACGTCTCGTCGGACTTCAACCATGACCCGCATTCTTCGGTGTTCCACATGGACCAGACCAAGGTGATGGATGGCACGCTGTGCTCGGTTCTGTCGTGGTATGACAACGAATGGGGTTTTTCCAACCGCATGGCTGACACCGCCGTTGCGATGGGAAGACTGCTATGATCACCTCTGTCACCGATCTGCCCGTTGCGGGCAAACGGCTGGTGGTGCGCGCCGATCTGAACGTGCCGATGGAAGGGGGACGCGTCTCCGACGCGACCCGCATCACCCGCTTTGCCGACGGTATGAAGCCGCTGCTGGCGAAAGGCGCGTCCTTGGTTATCCTGTCGCATTTCGGGCGGCCCAAGGGGGCGGACATGGCGTTTTCGCTGCGTCACATCCGCGATGATGTCAGTCGTGCGCTGGGGTGCCCTGTCGCCTTTGCCGCGCTGGATCAGGCCGCCGAGGCGGCTGCCGATCTGAAACCGGGCCAGGTGCTGCTGGTGGAAAACATCCGCTTTGAAGCTGGTGAAGAAAAGAACGACGTGGCGCTTGCCGGGCAATTGGCAGCGCTTGGCGACATCTATGTGAACGATGCCTTTTCTTGCGCGCATCGGGCGCATGCCAGCACGGCGGCGATTGCGGGGCTGATGACCGCCACCGCTGGCCCGCTGATGATGGAAGAGGTTGCCGCCCTGACCGCAGCCCTGGAAAAACCGCAACGCCCCAGTGTGGCGATTGTGGGCGGGGCCAAGGTCAGCTCGAAAATCGCGGTTCTGAAACATCTGGTCACAAAGGTCGATCATGTGATCGTCGGTGGCGGCATGGCCGACACCTTCCTGTTTGCCGATGGCGCGCCGATGGGGAAATCACTGCACGAGGCCGATCAGGTGGCGACCGTGGCCGAGATCCGCGACATTGCCGCCAAGCATGGCTGCACCATCCACCTGCCCGCCGATGTGGTGATCTCGCGTGAGTTCAAGGCCCATGCTGCCAGCGAGACGGTTGGCGCGCATGACTGCCCCGCCGATGCGATGATCCTGGATGCCGGGCCAAAGGCGGTTGCCGCCTTTGCCGAGGTGCTGTCGGGGTCGAAGACCATTCTGTGGAACGGGCCTTTGGGCGCGTTCGAGATGCAGCCGTTCGATGCCGCAACCGTGGCTTTGGCCCGGACCGCTGCCGACCTGACCCGTGCCGGATTGTGCGTGTCGGTGGCGGGCGGTGGTGATACCGTGGCGGCGCTGAATGCCGCCGGGGTGGCGGATCAGTTTACCTATGTCTCCACCGCCGGTGGGGCTTTCCTTGAATGGCTGGAGGGGCGCGCCCTTCCGGGGATCGCTGCGCTGATGCGTGACGGTCAGGCAGCGTAACGGAGAACATCATGGCGCTTATTACCCTTCGGCAACTACTCGATCATGCGGCAGAGCACAGCTATGGCGTGCCGGCCTTCAACATCAACAACATGGAACAGGGTCTGGCGATCATGGAAGCGGCGAAAGCCGTGGACGCGCCGGTGATCATTCAGGCGTCGCGCGGTGCGCGCAACTACGCCAATGACATCATGCTGGCCAAGATGATCGAAGCCCTCGCCCAAATCTACCCAAGCGTGCCTTTGTGCATGCACCAGGACCACGGCAACAACGAAGCCACCTGCATGTCTGCCATCAAGCATGGCTTCACCTCGGTGATGATGGACGGCAGCCTGATGGGCGACGCCAAGACGCCGGCAGATTACGACTATAACGTCGACATCACCGAACGGGTCTCGCGGATGGCGCATTGGGTCGGCGCGTCGGTCGAGGGTGAGCTTGGGGTGCTGGGCAGCCTTGAAACCGGCGAGTCCGAGGCCGAGGATGGCCACGGTGCCGTTGGCAAGCTTGACCACAGCCAGTTGCTGACCGACCCCGATCAGGCCGTGGATTTCGTGAAGAAGACCAAGGTGGACGCCTTGGCCATCGCCTGCGGCACCAGCCATGGCGCCTACAAGTTCAGCCGCAAGCCCACGGGCGACATTCTGGCCATGAACGTGATCGAAGCGATCCACCAGAAGCTGCCGAACACCCACCTTGTGATGCACGGCTCGTCGTCGGTGCCGCAGGAATTGCAGGACATCATCAACGAGTTCGGCGGCGCGATGCCGCAAACCTTTGGTGTGCCGGTCGAAGAAATCGTGCGCGGCATCAAGATGGGTGTGCGCAAGGTCAACATCGACACCGACTGCCGCATGGCCATGACCGGACAGTTCCGCAAGATCGCGATGCAGGACCCGAAAGAGTTTGACCCGCGCAAGTTCCTGAAGCCCGCAATGGACGCGATGCGCGACCTGTGCCGGCTGCGTCTGGAAGCCTTCGGCACGGCGGGTCACGGCTCGAAGATCAAGGTCATCCCGATGGATGATATGGCCAAGCGTTACGCCAGCGGCGCGCTTGATCCGACCGTGAAGTAACTCGGCCCTGTGGCCACCCGTTCCTGAAAGAAGAAGAAGATGGATCAATCTGATCGCTACGCCAACCTTGCTTTGAAAGAAGCTGACCTGATGGCAGGTGGCCGGCATGTGCTGGTGGCCTACATCATGAAACCGAAAGCCGGTTTCGGCAGCTTTCTGGAAACGGCCGCGCACTTTGCGGCCGAAAGCAGCACCGGCACCAACGTCGAAGTGTCAACCACCGACGATTTCACCCGCAGCGTCGACGCGCTGGTCTATGAGATCGACGAGGCCACCGGCCTGATGAAGATCGCCTATCCGGTGGAGTTGTTTGACCACAACATCACCGATGGTCGGGCGATGATCTGTTCGTTCCTGACGCTGACCATCGGCAACAACCAGGGCATGGGCGACGTTGAATACGCCAAGATGCACGACTTCTGGGTGCCGCCGGTCTATCTGAACGCCTTCGATGGCCCGTCCACCACCATCGCCGATCTGTGGCGCGTGCTGGGGCGGCCGCATGTGGATGGCGGTTTCATCGTTGGCACCATCATCAAGCCCAAGCTGGGCCTGCGCCCGCAGCCGTTTGCCGATGCCTGCTATGACTTCTGGCTGGGCGGCGACTTCATCAAGAACGACGAGCCGCAGGGCAACCAGAGCTTTGCCCCGATGCGCGAAACCGTGAAACTGGTGCGCGACGCGATGTGCCGCGCCCAGGACAAGACCGGGATGGCCAAGCTGTTCTCGTTCAACATCACCGCGGATGATCCGTGGGAAATGGTGGCCCGTGGCGAGTTCATCCTTGAAACCTTTGGTGAAAATGCGCGTCACGTGGCCTTTCTGGTCGATGGCTATGTCACCGGCCCGGCGGCGATCACCACTGCGCGCCGCCGTTTCCCCGGCCAATACCTGCACTATCACCGTGCCGGTCATGGCGCGGTGACCAGCCCCCAGTCGATGCGCGGCTACACCGCCTTCGTGCTGTCGAAAATGGCGCGTCTGCAAGGCGCCAGCGGCATCCACACCGGCACCATGAGCTTTGGCAAGATGGAGGGCGAGGCCTCTGACAAGCTGATGGCGTTCATGATCACCGATGACGTGGCGATGGGGCCGTATTTCAAGCAGGACTGGCAGGGCATGAAACCGACCACCCCGATCATCTCGGGCGGGATGAACGCGCTGCGGATGCCGGGGTTCTTTGCCAACCTTGGTCATTCCAACCTGATCATGACCGCAGGCGGCGGCGCTTTCGGTCATATCGACGGCGCCATTGCGGGGGCAACCTCGCTGCGTCAGGCCGAACAGTGCTGGAAGGCTGGGGCTGACCCGGTCGAGTTCGCCAAGTCGCACAAGGAATTCGCCCGCGCCTTTGAAAGCTTTCCCGGAGATGCTGACAAGCTGTATCCGGGCTGGCGCGCGGCGTTGGGAGTCTAAAAAACTGGCACCGCCGGTCTGGGCACCGCGTTCAAGGCTGTTCCAAGGGAAAATTGGAGGGAAGGCTTGTGTAAGCGGATCGTTGAACCCGGCGGTGTCTACCGCCTAACCACCTTATAAGGGAGAAGAAGTATGGCTGACGACAGCAAGATCGAAATCAAGGACAAGAAGGAGCGCTACAAGTCCGGCGTTCTGAAATATGCCCAGATGGGCTATTGGGATGGCGATTACGAGCCAAAGGATACCGATATCCTGGCGATGTTCCGCATCACCCCGCAAGAGGGCGTGGACCCGATCGAAGCCGCTGCCGCTGTGGCGGGCGAATCCTCGACCGCAACCTGGACCGTGGTATGGACCGACCGTCTGACGGCCTGCGACCAGTATCGCGGCAAGGCTTACCGCGTTGATCCGGTCCCCGGAACTCCCGGCCAGTATTTCGTCTACATCGCCTATGACCTGATCCTGTTCGAGCCGGGCAGCATTGCCAACCTGACCGCGTCGATCATCGGCAACGTGTTCAGCTTCAAGCCGCTGAAGGCCGCGCGTCTGGAAGACATGCGGTTCCCGGTCGCCTACATCAAGACCTTCAAGGGCCCGTCCACCGGCATCATCGTCGAGCGTGAGCGTCTGGACAAGTTCGGCAAGCCTTTGCTGGGCGCCACCACCAAGCCCAAGCTGGGCCTGTCGGGCAAGAACTATGGCCGTGTGGTCTATGAAGGCCTCAAGGGCGGTCTGGACTTCATGAAGGACGACGAGAACATCAACTCTCAGGCCTTCATGCACTATCGCGACCGGTTCCTGTACTGCATGGAAGCCGTGAACAAGGCGACCGCGGCAACCGGTGAAGTGAAGGGCCACTACCTGAACATCACCGCCGGCACGATGGAAGAAATGTATCGTCGCGCCGAGTTTGCCAAGCAGTTGGGATCGGTCATCGTGATGGTTGACCTGATCGTGGGCTGGACCGCGATCCAGTCGATCAGCGAATGGTGCCGCAACAACGACATGATCCTGCACATGCACCGCGCAGGCCATGGCACCTATACCCGTCAGAAGAACCACGGCATCAGCTTCCGCGTGATCGCCAAGTGGCTGCGTCTGGCCGGGGTTGACCACCTGCACGCCGGCACCTCGGTCGGCAAGCTGGAAGGCGACCCGATGATGACCAAGGGTTACTACAACGTGCTGCGCGAGCAGTATAACCCGATGGACCTGCAAACCGGGATCTTCTTCGATCAGGACTGGGGCGATATGCTCAAGGTCATGCCGGTGGCATCGGGCGGCATCCACGCCGGTCAGATGCACCAATTGCTGGACATGTTCGGCGACGACGTCGTGTTGCAGTTCGGCGGCGGCACCATCGGTCACCCGATGGGCATTCAGGCTGGCGCGCAAGCCAACCGCGTGGCACTGGAAGCCATGGTTCTGGCCCGCAACGAAGGCCGTAACCTGATTGCCGAAGGTCCGGAAATCCTGCGGTCGGCCGCCAAGTGGTGCAAACCGCTGGAAGCCGCGCTCGACACCTGGGGCAACATCACCTTCAACTATACGTCCACCGACACATCGGACTTCACCCCGATGCCGTCCGTCAGCATGTAAGGAGAGAAACCATGCGTATTACCCAAGGCTGCTTTTCCTTTCTGCCCGACCTGACCGACGACCAGATCAGCGCACAGGTTGAATACTGCCTGACCAAAGGCTGGGCTGTTGGTGTGGAATATTCGTATGATCCGCATCCCCGGAATATCTACTGGGAAATGTGGGGCCATCCGATGTTCGACCTGAAAGACCCCAAAGGCGTGATGATCGAACTGGCCGAGTGCCGCAAAGCCCATGGCGATGCCTATATCCGTATCATCGCCTTCGACAGCACGCGCGCGGTGGAATCGGTGACGATGAGCTTTATCGTCAATCGCCCGGCAACCGAGCCGAGCTTCAACATGCAGCGGACGGAAGTCGACGGTCGCTCGATCCGCTACACACACAACACGGTGCGCTGACTCCCGCGCATCCTGCAGCACCGGTCAGGCTTGGGCCAAATTGGCTTGGCCGGTGCGACCCCCCGTTTCACATCATGACAGGAGACGTTCATGCAGGCTGACGCCCCGAAGACCATTGACCTGCACGCCGAGTATGAGGCTTCCGGCGCAAAGGAAGTGCTGGACGAGCTGGACAATGAACTGATCGGTCTTGCCCCGGTCAAGGAACGCATCCGCGAAACCGCTGCCTTGCTGCTGGTCGATCGCGCCCGCAAGACCCTGGGTCTGGCGCATCAGACGCCCACCCTGCACATGAGCTTTACCGGCAATCCGGGCACCGGCAAGACCACCGTGGCGCTAAAGATGGCCGGGCTGTTGCACCGCCTGGGCTATGTCCGCAAGGGGCATCTGGTGTCGGTTACGCGCGACGATCTGGTCGGCCAATACATCGGCCATACCGCGCCCAAGACCAAGGAAGTGCTGAAAAAGGCCATGGGCGGCGTGCTGTTCATCGACGAGGCCTATTACCTCTATCGCCCTGATAATGAACGGGACTATGGCCAGGAAGCCATTGAAATCCTGCTGCAAATCATGGAAAACAACCGTGACGATCTGGTGGTGATCCTTGCCGGATACGCCGACCGGATGGACCTGTTCTTTCAGTCCAACCCCGGCTTCCGGTCACGCATCGCGCATCATATTGAGTTTCCGAACTATACCAGCGACGAGTTGCACCATATCGCCAGCCACATGCTGAGCGATCAGCACTACACCCTGACCGAAGGCGCCAAGGCGGCCTTGGCCGAATATATCGAACTGCGTCGCGTGCAGCCGCATTTTGCCAATGCCCGGTCGATCCGCAACGCATTGGACCGCGCAAGGTTGCGGCAGGCCAACCGGCTGTTCACCGAAGGCGGCGTGATCGACGCGGCCACGCTGTCCACCATCGAAGAAAGTGATATCAGGGCAAGCCGGGTGTTCCGCGGCGGCTTGGATTCTGAACGCAAAGGGGATTCCGAATGACCTTCTCTCGCAAGATCAAGATCGCACCGTCGATCCTGTCAGCCGATTTCGCCAACTTCGGGCTGGAGTGTGAGGCGATCGAGGCGCAGGGCTGCGACTGGGTGCATGTTGATGTGATGGATGGGCATTTCGTGCCCAACATCACTTTCGGCCCTGCCACTTGTGCCGCGATCCGCCCGCATATCAAGGGGGTGATGGACGTTCACCTGATGATCGCGCCGGTTGACCCCTATATCGAGGCATTCGCCAAGGCCGGTGCCGATGTGATCTCGGCGCATCTGGAGGCCGGGCCGCATATTCACCGCACGCTGCAAGCCATTCGCGGTGCGGGGGCCAAGGCGGGTCTGGCGATCAATCCCGGCACCGGGGTCGAGGATGTGGAATACCTGCTGGATATGGTCGATCTGTTCTGCGTGATGACTGTTAACCCCGGTTTTGGCGGGCAGAAGTTCATTCACTCTCAGGTCGAGAAGGTGAAAAAGCTGCGCGCCATGATTGGCGACCGCCCGATCCACATCGAGATTGACGGCGGTGTGACCCCTGAAACCGCGCCCTTGGTGGCAGCCGCCGGGGCCGATGTTCTGGTGGCCGGGTCGGCGGTGTTCAAGGGCGGGTCGGTCAGCAACCCTGCACCTTACGGCGAGAATATCCGCGCCATTCGTGCAGCGGCAGAAGCGGCAGTCTGATGGCGGTTCTTACCCCCGTCTGCGATTTCGGCTGGACAGCGTCCGATTTCCTGCTGCCCGGCACTGATGGAAAAACCTATGGCCTTGCCGATGTGGCAGGGCCAAAGGGCACGCTGATCATCTTCATGTGCAACCACTGCCCCTATGTAAAGGCGGTGCTGGACCGGATCATCCGTGACGCCGAAGACCTTGCGTTGCATGGCATCGGCGTGGCGGCGATCAATTCGAATGATGGGGTTGCCTATCCGGACGACAGTTTTGCCGCGATGCAGCCAGTCGCCCTGCCCTTCCCCTATCTTCACGACGAAACCCAAGATGTGGCCCGCGCCTGGGGGGCCGCCTGCACGCCCGATTTCTTTGGCTTCAACGCCGCCGGCGCGTTGCAATACCGTGGGCGGCTGGATGCCAGCGGCAAGACCGCCGTGGAAGGTGCAAAGCGCGAATTGTTCGACGCGATGGTTCAGGTGGCCGCCACCGGCCAGGGACCGCGCGATCAGGTGCCCTCGATGGGCTGTTCGATCAAATGGAAGCCGGAATGAACATTGTATTCGACCTTGATGGCACGCTGATCGACTCGGCCCCCGATATCCACGCGGCGGTCGCCAAAATGCTGGCAGACGAAGGACGCGAGGCGCTGGATCTGGTGACCGTCACGTCTTTCATCGGCAACGGCCTGCCCAAACTGGTGGAGCGCGTGATCGTGCGCGCCGGCATGGATTTGGCCGATCATCCGCGCCTGACCAAGGCCACCCTTGACCATTACAATGCCGCATCGGCCGACCTGACCCGTCCCTTTCCGGGGGTGATCGCGGCGTTGTCTGCGTTGCAGGATGCAGGCCACCAGATGGCAGTCTGCACCAACAAACCCGTGGCACCGGCGCGTGATATCCTGCGCGATCTTGGGCTGGAGGTGTTTTTCACCACCGTGGTTGGCGGCGACAGCCTTGCCGTCACCAAGCCCGATCCCGCCCCGCTGCACGCCTGCGTGGTGGCTTTGGGCGGGGGCGCCACGATCTATGTCGGCGACAGCGAAGTGGATGCCGCCACTGCGGCCGCTGCGAAGGTGCCGTTTGCGCTGTTCACCGAAGGCTATCGCAAGACCCCGGTTGAAGACTTGCCCCATGATGCCACGTTTTCAGACTTTCACGCGCTGCCGGCGCTGTTGAACGACATGGCGGGCGGATGACCAGCCTGCGCGCCCTGATTTTTGACGTCGACGGCACCTTGGCCGAAACCGAAGAGGCGCATCGTCAGGCCTTCAACGCGGTGTTCGCGGCGCATGGTCTGGCTTGGAACTGGTCGGTCGAGGACTATACTGCCCTGTTGCGGGTGACCGGTGGCAAGGAACGGATGAAGGCGCATCGCGATGCGTGCGGCGAGAGCCTGCCCGACGATGCCACCATCGCCCGGATGCATGCCGAAAAGACCGATGCCTATGTGGCGCTGGTGGCCGGTGGTGGTTTGCAGCCGCGCGCCGGGGTTGCCAGCCTGATGCAGGCCGCGCGCGATGCCGGGTTGAAGCTGGCGATTGCCACCACCACCAGCCCGGCCAATGTCGATGCGCTGACCCGCGCCCTGTGGGGCCGCGCGGCTACCGAGATGTTCGACGTGATTGCTGCGGGCGACGAGGTCGCGGCCAAGAAACCCGCGCCGGACGTGTATCTGCTGGCCTTGCAGCGGCTTGGTCTGCCACCGGAACAGGCGATTGCGCTGGAAGACAGCGTGAACGGGGTCCGCTCGGCTCGTGCAGCAGGGTTGCGGGTGGTGGTGACGCCGTCGATCTTTACCGTGCATGAAGACCACTCGGCCGCAAACCTTGTGGTGCCTGATCTGACAGCCGTCACGCTGCAAGGTCTTGCCGACCTGACCTGATGCCACACGCGATGCGCATTGAACCCCCGGCGCATGGCCTGTATCAGGAAGGCGGTTCTGACAAGGTTTTCGCATGATCCGCCTGTACCATTTTTCATTGTCGCCGTTTTGCCGCAAGGTCCGCCTGACTTTGGCCGAAAAGAAGCTGGAGGTGGAACTGGTCGAAGAGCGCTATTGGGAACCCACGCCCGACTTTTTGCGCCGCAACCCGGCTGGCAAGGTGCCGATCCTGCGGCTGGAGGGCAAGTCGCTGAGCGAAAGTCAGGCGATCTGCGAATATCTGGACGAAACCTTCCCCACCCCTGCGCTGATGCCGCGTGACCCCGAGGTGCGCTATGAGGTGCGCAGGATCTGTGCGTGGTTCGACGACAAGTTCCACGACGAGGTCACCTCGAAGCTGCTGTATGAGCGGGTGAACAAGAAGGTGATGAAGCTGGGCTATCCGGATTCGAAGAACGTCAAGTTCGGTTCCGGTCGGATCAAGTTTCACCTTGATTACATGGCCTGGCTTCTGGACCAGCGCCGTTGGCTGGCGGGCGACGTGATGACGCTGGCCGATTTCACCGCCGCGGCGCATCTGTCTTGCCTGGATTACATCAGCGATGTCGATTGGAACCGGTCGGCCACGGTGAAGGACTGGTACGCCAAGATCAAGTCACGCCCCAGTTTCCGCACGCTGCTGGCCGATCAGGTGCCCGGTTTCCTACCGCCCGCGCATTACGCCGATCTGGATTTTTAAGCGGGGCTCTGCTCCGCACCCCGGGATATTTCTGGAAAGAGAAAGATCAGGCGCGCTTGGTCAGGGATGCGATGTTCAGGGTGTTCAGCACCTTTGCCTCGATCTGGGCGGCGTCCATGCCTGCGGCATGATACATGGCATCTTGATTGGCGTGGTCGATGAAGGTGTCGGGCAGCACCATGGAACGGAATTTCAGGCCGTGATCGAACAGGCCTTCCTCGGCCAGAAGTTGCGCCACATGGCTGCCGAAACCGCCGATCGCGCCTTCCTCGACGGTGATCAGTGCTTCGTGGTTGCGGGCGAGATTCAGGATCATGTCGTGGTCCAGCGGTTTGGCAAAGCGGGCATCGACCACGGTGGGTGACAGGCCCTTTTGCGCAAGGCTTTCGGCGGCTTTCATGACCTCGGACAGGCGCGTGCCAAAAGACAGCAAGGCCACAGTGTTGCCGTTCTGGATCAGCCGGGCGTGGCCGATTTCCAGGGGTGTGCCGCGGCTGGGCAACTCGACCCCGACGCCATCGCCACGCGGGAAGCGAAAGGCGATGGGGCCCGCGTCATGTGCCACGGCGGTGGCGACCATATGGGCCAATTCCGCCTCATCGCTTGCTGCCATCACCACGATGCCGGGCAGGTTGGCAAGGAAGGCCACGTCAAAGCTGCCGGCATGGGTGGCGCCATCGGCGCCGACCAGACCGGCGCGGTCGATGGCAAAACGCACCGGCAGGCGTTGGATCGCCACGTCATGCACCACCTGATCATAGCCGCGTTGCAGGAAGGTGGAGTAGATCGCGCAAAACGGTTTCATCCCGCCCGCAGCAAGCCCGGCGCAAAAGGTGACGGCGTGTTGTTCGGCAATGCCCACATCAAAGCAGCGTTTGGGAAAGCGATCGGCGAACAGGCCAAGCCCGGTGCCATCGGGCATTGCGGCAGTGACGGCGACGATCTTGTCATCGCGCTCGGCCTCGGCGATCAGCGATTGCGCGAAGACCTTGGTATAGCTGGGGGCGTTGGACGCGGCCTTGGACTGCACCCCGGTCAGCACATCGAACTTGCCCGTGGCATGGCCCTTGTCACGGGCGGACTCGGCCGGGGCATAGCCTTTGCCCTTCTTGGTCAGCACATGGATCAGCATCGGCCCCGTCGCCCGTGCCTTGACGGTGCGCAATACCGGCAGCAACTGGTCAAGGTCATGGCCGTCAATCGGGCCGACATAGGAAAAGCCCAACTCCTCGAACAGGGTGCCGCCGACCGCGATGCCCTTGAGCAATTCCTTGGCCCGGCGCGCGCCTTCCTGAAACGGTGGCGGCAGAAAGCCCAAGGCGCCCTTGGCTGCGGCTTTCAGGTCTTGCAGCGGCGCCTCGGCATACAACCGTGACAGATAGCTGGACAGAGCGCCCACGGGCGGGGCAATCGACATCTCGTTATCGTTCAGGATGACAAACAGCCGCTTGTTCAGGTGGCCCGCGTTGTTCAGCGCCTCGAACGCCATGCCGGCAGACATGGCGCCATCGCCGATCACCGCCACCGCATCGCCCGGATCGCCGCCCAGATCGGCGGCCATTGCAAAGCCCAAGGCGGCGCTGATCGAGGTGGAGGAATGGCCCGCGCCGAACGGGTCAAAGGCAGACTCGGAGCGTTTGGTAAAGCCCGACAGCCCGCCTTCGCTGCGCAGGGTGCGGATGCGATCCCGCCGCCCGGTCAAGATTTTATGCGGATAGCATTGGTGGCCGACATCCCAGATGACCTTGTCGCGCGGCGTGTCGAATACCGCATGCAGCGCCACGGTCAGTTCCACCACGCCCAGACCTGCACCAAGGTGACCGCCGGTGACCGAGACCGCCGAAATCGTCTCGGCCCGGACCTCATCTGCCAGTTGCCGCAATTCACGGTCGGTCAGCGATTTCATGTCGACCGGCAGGGTGATGCGGTCCAGCAGCGGGGTCTTGGGTCTGTGCGTCATGGCGTGCCTTTTGGCCTTAGTGCTCGCGCGCAATTACAAAACGTGCGGTGTCGATCAATGTTTCAGCTTTTGCACCATAGGGGGCAAGGTGACGTTCCGCCTCATCCACCAGTGCCTTTGCCTGCGCGCGGGCGCCGTCAAGGCCCAGAAGCGATACGAAGGTGGCCTTGCCGGCCTGAGCGTCCTTGTGCAGACGTTTGCCGGCAAGGGCGGCATCGCCCACCTCGTCCAGAATGTCGTCGGCGATCTGGAAGGCCAGCCCCAGCGCAGTGGCATAGGCGCACAACGGTGCGGGGTCGGCCCCCGCGATCACCGCGCCCGCCTCGGCCGACCAGCGGATCAGCGCGCCGGTCTTGCCCGCTTGCAGGCGCTTGATCTGGTCAAGGGTCAGCGGGGTGGCGGCGGTTTCGGCGGCGATGTCCAGCGCCTGACCCAGCACCATGCCTTCGGCACCCGAGGCGACGGCAAGGCCCCGCACCAAGGCAATGCGGGTATCGCCAGACCCAAGGGCCGGGTCACACAGCAATTCAAACGCCAGCGTTTGCAACGCATCTCCTGCCAGAACGGCGGTCGCCTCGTCCCATTTCACATGCACGGTGGGGTGGCCGCGGCGCAGGTCGTCATCATCCATGCAGGGCATGTCGTCATGCACAAGGCTGTAGGCATGCAGGCATTCCACCGCTGCGGCGGCACTGATGGCGCGCGCGGGCGGCACGCCCAGCATGGCCGCACTTTCCAGCACCAGAAACCCGCGCAGGCGTTTGCCGCCTGCCACGGCATAGCGCATGGCGTGGATCACGGGTTCATCGGCCAGCGGCGCAAGCGCCGCGTCAAGCCGGGCTTCGATCAGCGCGGCGGCGCGGGCGATGGCGCCGGGAAAGCTCACAATCCCTCCACGGCGGTGGTGCCGATGGCACGGCCTTCGGCGGTGCGGATCAATTCGACCTTTTCCTCGGCATCCTTCAATTTGGCGGCACAGTGCGCCTTGAGTGCTGCCCCGCGCTCATAGAGCGCAATCGACGCCTCCAGCGCCACATCGCCGCGTTCCAACTGGCCCACCACCTGTTCCAGCGCGGCCATGGCGTCTTCGAAGCTCATCTCGGCAATCGGTGTGTCGGTCATGCGCCTTGTCTTCCCAATTCTTCCACATGCGCGGCCACACTGTCGGCCAGCGCCTCCAGATCATAGCCGCCCTCCAGCGACGATACCACCCGGCCTTCGCAACATTCCTCAGCAACATCGCAGATCGCGCCGGTCAGCCAGGCAAAGTCTTCCTCGGTCCACAAAAGCCCCGCCAAGGGGTCGGCGCGGTGCGCATCGAACCCGGCGCTGATCAGGATCAATTCCGGTTGCCAGGTCAGCAGATCATCCAGCACCGGCTGCCAGACGGCGCGCATTTGCGTCCCGCCCGTGCCCTCGGCCAGCGGCAGGTTGGTGATCTGGCCATGCGCGCCGCGTTCGCCGGGGTGGCCCGAGCCGGGGTAAAGCGGCATCTGATGGCTGGAGACAAAGCGGATGCGCGGTTCGTCCCACAGCAGATCTTGCGTGCCGTTGCCGTGATGCACGTCGAAGTCGAGGACGGCCACGCGGGTCAGGCCGTGCACCTCCAGCGCGCGCATCGCGCCAATCGCCACGGTGCCGAACAGGCAAAACCCCATCGCGGTTTCGCGCGTCGCATGGTGGCCCGGTGGGCGGGCGGCCACAAAGGCCCGACCGCCATCGGCCAGAACGTGGTCAACCGCGTGGCACATGCCGCCGACGGCCCGCATGGCCGCTGTGTAAGACCCCGGCGACAGATGAGTATCTGCATCCAGTTGCGCCCAGCCCTGCGCCGGAACCCGCGCCTTGATGCGGTCGTGGTGGCTGACGGGGTGGCAGCGCAGCACATCGGCCACGTCACCCATCGGCGCGTCTTGCCGTGTCACCGCCAACCCGGCAAGGCCACGTTCGACCGCGACCAGCCGGTTCACCTGTTCGGGGTGGCCGGGCGGGGTGACATGGGTCAGGCAATCGTCATGTGTCAGAACCAGAACCATTCGCGCCCCCTTTGCGTGCACTGTCGGGCAAATGCCCTTTCATCAAGGCTTCACTTGCACGATCCCCCGGCATTCGGCTTATATGCTGGATCATTTGACGAGAGAAACAATGCAAGACGGAACCGCCGCCTACCAGACCCCGACCCTGCCAGTTGCGCAAGAGTTTACCGATCCGGCCGCCGCCGTTGACCGGCTGGAAGAGCTTTACGCCAAGGCCACGGCCTTTCTGGCCGACCATTTCAGTGCCACGGTGACCCGCGGCAAGCCGCACAGCCGTATCCGCGCCTATTACCCCGAGATCAGGCTGACCGTGACCAGCCACACCAAGGCAGATTCGCGCCTGTCCTTTGGCCATGTCGCCAGCCCCGGCACCTATGCCACCACGGTTACCCGGCCGGACCTGTTTCGCAATTACCTGATCCAGCAGCTTGGCCTGCTGATGGAAAACCACGGCGTTCCCGTTCAGATCGGCCCGTCTGACACGCCGATTCCGGTGCATTTCGCGGTTGCCGGCAACCCGGCGGTTTCGGTGCCGCAAGAAGGTGTGCTGGAGTTTTCGTTGCGCGATGTGTTCGACGTGCCCGATCTTGCCACCACCAACGACGATATCGTCAACGGTGTGCGCACGGAAAACCCCGATGGGTCAATGCCGCTGGCACCGTTTACCGCGCAAAGGGTGGATTACAGTCTGGCCCGCCTGTCGCATTACACAGCGACCGACCCGCAGCATTTTCAGAACCACGTCCTGTTCACCAATTATCAGTTCTACGTCGATGAGTTCGAGGCCTATGCCCGTCAGGTGCTGGCCGATCCGGCGCAGGGCTATACCGCCTTTGTGGCCACCGGAAACCAGATCATCACCACGGCCGATGGCGTGCTGCCACCCGCGGGCAAGATGCCGCAGATGCCGACCTATCACCTGAAGCGCGCCGATGGGCAGGGCATTACGCTGGTCAACATCGGCATCGGCCCGTCGAACGCCAAGACCGCCACCGACCACATCGCCGTCTTGCGCCCGCATGCGTGGCTGATGGTGGGCCATTGCGCGGGGCTGCGCAATTCGCAATCCTTGGGCGATTTCGTGCTGGCGCATGCCTATCTGCGCGAAGACCACGTGCTGGACGCCGATCTGCCGATCTGGGTGCCGATCCCGGCACTGGCCGAGATTCAGATCGCGCTGCAAGACGCGGTGGCCGAGGTGACGCAGCTTGAAGGCTATGAGCTGAAACGCATCATGCGCACCGGTACGGTTGCCACCATTGACAACCGCAACTGGGAACTGCGTGACCAGTCTGGCCCGGTGCAGCGCCTGTCGCAGTCGCGGGCGATTGCGCTGGATATGGAATCCGCCACCATCGCCGCCAATGGCTTTCGGTTCCGGGTGCCCTATGGCACGCTTTTGTGCGTGTCCGACAAGCCGCTGCATGGCGAGTTGAAGCTGCCCGGCATGGCCAGCGATTTTTACCGAACGCAGGTCAGCCGTCACCTGCAGATCGGTATCCGCGCGATGGAGCATTTGCGCCTGATGCCGATCGAGCGGATTCACAGCCGCAAGCTGCGCAGCTTTGAAGAAACCGCCTTCCTCTGACGCCACGTCCTTTTCCGCCGATGCGCACAGGTTTGGGGTTGATTTACCCCTGAAAAACCTGTGTAGCAAACGCCGTCGCCGATGTCGGCCAAACCACTGACGCCCCACCCGTTCAGGGAAAGGCCCGCAAGAAGGAAAACAAGATGACGAAACCGATGACCAAGACCCAACTCGTGGCTGCCATTGCCGATGCAATGGGCGCGGACAAGAAAATCGCTGGCTCGGCCCTGGATGCGATCGTTGATGTCGTCACCCGCGAAGTCGCGGCCGGTGGGTCTGTTACGCTGCCGGGTCTGGGCAAGGTCGCCTGCAAAGCCCGCCCCGAGCGCCAGGTTCGCAACCCCGCCACGGGCGAGACGATGACCAAGCCCGCCGACAAGCAGGTGAAGTTCGCCATTGCCAAGGCGTTGAAAGACAGCGTCAACGCCTGACCTTGCCAAGCGCAGCGCGTTCAAGGCCGCCCCGACCCGGGCGGCCTTTTGCATGTCACGTCGCCGCATGCTGCTGTTTTGTCGGTGGCGCGCTGGTAACCGGGCTTGGTCCTTGTCATGGTGCCCGCGCAGCGCGGCGCGCGCCTCGGTCACCATCAGATTGAACCAAAGGCCCGCCCTGATAGGAAGAGCAGATGATGAAATACGCCCTCACCGCAACCTGCCGATCATCGCGCGGCATCGTGGCCGCCATTGCCAATTACATGACCGACAATGGCTGCAACATCACCGACAGTTCACAATTCGAGGATGCCCAAACCGGCAAGTTCTTCATGCGGGTCAGCTTTCTTTCAGAAGCCGGCGTCGGGCTGGACGCTCTGAGCGCAGGTTTTGCGTCTACCGCCCAGACCTTCGCCATGGACTATGCCTTTCATGACGAGCAGGTGAAGATGAAGGTGGTGATCATGGTCAGCCGCTTTGGCCATTGCCTGAACGACCTGCTGTATCGCTGGCGGATCGGGGCGCTGCCGATTGATGTCGTGGCAGTGATCTCGAACCACATGGATTATCAGAAGGTGGTGGTGAACCACGACATTCCGTTCCACTGCATTAAGGTGACACCGGAAAACAAACCGCAGGCCGAGGCCGCCATTCTGCGGCTGGTCGAAGAGGCTGGCGCCGATCTGATCGTGTTGGCGCGCTATATGCAGGTTCTGTCGGATCAGATGTGCCGCACCATGTCGGGGCGGATCATCAACATCCACCACTCGTTTCTGCCATCGTTCAAGGGTGCGAACCCCTACAAGCAGGCCTATGAGCGGGGGGTCAAGCTGATTGGCGCCACCAGCCATTACGTGACCGCCGATCTGGACGAAGGCCCGATCATCGAACAGGACACCATCCGCGTGACCCACGCCCAAAGTGCCGAAGATTACGTCAGCCTTGGCCGCGATGTGGAAAGTCAGGTGCTGGCCCGTGCCATCCACGCCCATATCCACCGCCGCGTGTTCCTGAACGGCAACAAGACCGTGGTGTTCCCGGCCTCGCCGGGGTCTTACGCGTCAGAGCGGATGGGCTGAACCTTCGGTGCCGAACCACCATGGCGGGCAGGGTGATGGCATGGATTGGCGGTGTAACAATCCTCACGCAGCCTTTCATGGCACGTGACCGGCAAGTCGGGCATGCTGATGGCACCGACAGAAGAAGAGTTGCAATGCGCCTGTCTGATCTGAAACGCCTGATTGCCCCCGTCAGCCTGCCAAAGCCGTTGCAGATGCCGCGGCTTGAGGCCGCGTCTTAACCGATCTGCCCGCGAAGGCCGCCTGTCTGGCCCCGGTCCAAGAGCAGATGGTCCAGCAAGACGCAGGCCATCATCGCCTCGCCCACCGGCACGGCGCGGATGCCGACGCAGGGGTCGTGGCGGCCCTTGGTGATCAGGTCAATCTCCTCGCCCGCCGCGTTGACCGTCTGGCGAGGGGTCAGGATGCTGGAGGTTGGCTTGACCGCAAAACGGCAGATCACCGGCTGGCCGGTCGAGATGCCGCCAAGGATGCCGCCCGCATGGTTTGACAGAAACTCGGGCCCGTTCGACCCCATCCTGATCTCGTCGGCATTGTCGACACCGGTCAGGGTCGCCGCCGCCATGCCATCGCCGATTTCCACCGCCTTGACCGCGTTGATCGACATCATCGCCGCCGCCAGATCGCTGTCCAGCTTGGCATAGAGCGGCGCGCCAAGGCCGGGGGGGACACCGGTAGCTATGACCTCGATCACCGCGCCGACCGAGTTGTGCGACAGGCGCAGGTCGTCAAGACAGCTGGCCCATTGGTCGGCCATCACCGCATCGGGGCACCAGAACGGATTTTCCGCAATCTGGGCCGCGTCGAACCGGCTGCGGTCAATTGCATGCGCACCCATCTGGACCATGTAACCGGTGATGGTCAGCCCCGGCACCAGCGCCGCCAGGACCGCCCGCGCCACACCGCCCGCCGCCACGCGGGCTGCGGTTTCACGGGCGCTGGACCGGCCGCCGCCGCGATAGTCGCGCAGCCCGTATTTCTGGTGATAGGTGATGTCGGCATGGCCGGGCCGGAACGCCTGCGCGATGTCGCCGTAGTCTTTCGACCGCTGGTCGGTGTTTTCGATCATCAACTGGATCGGGGTTCCGGTCGTTCGGCCTTCAAACACGCCCGACAAAATCCGCACCTCATCCGGTTCTTTCCGCTGGGTGGTGAACTTCGACTGCCCCGGTTTGCGGCGGTCCAGCCAGGGCTGGATATCCCCCTCAGTCAGCGCAATGCCCGGGGGGCAGCCGTCCACCGTGCAGCCGATGGCCGGGCCGTGGCTTTCGCCCCAGGTCGTCACGCGGAACATGTGGCCGAAGGTGTTGAAGGACATGGCATTCTCCCCTGCTTGGGTTCGTTTAGGGGAAAACGGGGGGGGAATGAAGGGGGGATTTTGGCGGTGTAACACGGGGGGAAGTTTATGAAGAAAAGCAAAATCAATAAGATAGGTCTGCTGGATTAAGGTTCGGTTTACACTTTTGGTTTGGTTTTGGGTAACACGGCAGCGGCAGGAGTAGATGGATCCGGTGTAAGGCGGTTGCACTGAGCCGATTGCGGCCTGTCGGACTTTCTTTCCTTCGCCCGGAATCAAGGCGCGTAGCGCCGCCGGGCAGCGCCCGACCGCCCCCTCGGGCGGGCGGTTTTGCATCGTCACCAGCAGAACATCTGTGGGAGGTTCTGAACGATAAAGCGCCTCGAACGGATGTTGCAGCGCCCACCCGGCGGTCAGACGCCGCCCTGTGGTGCTCAGCTGACCGTCCGCTCCGTCCCTCGTGCGGCCACATGGATGAGAGCTATGCTTGGTCGCAAGATAGCCCCCCACCCCTGACCCCTCCCCACGAGGGGGAGGGGGAGTGAGTTTTAGGGGCGTGGTTCTTGGTGCCGTGCGGCGCTATGCTGCTTCGCATGACCGATGATCTGAAAACCTGCCTGAATGCCCGCGCCCTTGAGGAAGGGTTTGTGGCGATGCGTGTCACCCGGCCTGATGCGATACCGCAGGCGGCAGGGCGGTTGGCCGAGTTTGTGGCCAAGGGGCGCCATGGCCAGATGGGCTGGATGGCCGAGCGGATGGGGTGGCGGGGCGATCCATCGGCGCTGTGGCCCGAGGCGCGGTCGGTGATCATGCTGGCCGAAAGCTATGCGCCCGACGAAAACCCCCTGCCGCTGTTGCAAGAGCGGGATCGGGGGGTGATTTCGGTCTATGCGCAGGGCAAGGATTATCACGATCTGGTCAAGCGGCGGCTGAAGCGGTTGGGGCGGTGGTTGATCGACGCTGGCGGCGGTGAGATCAAGGTGTTCGTTGACACCGCCCCGGTGATGGAAAAGCCGCTGGCGCAGGCGGCGGGGTTGGGCTGGCAGGGCAAGCATACCAATGTGCTGAGCCGCGATCTGGGGAACTGGTTTTTCCTTGGCGCGATCTTCACCACGCTGGACCTTCCCCCCGATGCGCCCGAGGTCAGCCATTGCGGCACCTGCACCGCCTGTCTGGATATCTGCCCGACGCGGGCCTTTCCGGCGCCTTACCAGCTGGATGCGCGGCGCTGCATTTCCTATCTGACCATCGAGCATTCCGGCCCGGTGGAGGAAGGGTTGCGCCCGCTGATGGGCAACCGGATTTATGGCTGCGATGATTGTCTGGCGGTCTGCCCGTGGAACAAGTTTGCGGTGGCGGCGCGTGACATCGGCTATGCGCCAAAGCATGGCGCGCCGCCCTTGGCCGAGCTTGCAGGTCTGGATGACGCGGGGTTCCGCGCACGGTTTGCGGGCAGCCCGATCAAGCGCATCGGGCGCGGCCGGTTTGTGCGCAACGTGCTGTATGCGATCGGCAATTCCGGTGATGCGGGGTTGCGCGGGGTGGCGCGGGGCTTGTGCGACGATCCCGATGCCACGGTGGCCGATGCGGCGCGGTGGGCGGTGGCGCGGCTTGGGGCTGACGTGGATCAAGCGCAGCGCCGCGAATCGTGCTAGCATCGCGGTCCGAGTCATCGACAAGGAGGACCGACAATGCAGCATCGCAACACTGGCCGCCATCTGGCCGATACGCGCAGCCCCTCGACAGGTGGGCGGGTGAAGCAGTTCCTGCGGCTGGGTCAAACCAAGCGGGAGACGTTCCACGTCTCGCACGCAGCAGCGGGCCCAACGCGGTTGAAGCAATTCCTGCGCATCGCGCGGGGGCGCACGGCCTGAGTCGAAGGGGCGCCTGATGGCGCCCCGTTCACCCGTTCAGGCGCGGACCAGCTTTTCGTAATCAAGCGACACCTGTTTGCACAGATCGCCCACTTCAAAGTTGTAGTCGCCGATCTGGCCCACGGGGGTGACCTCGGCGGCGGTGCCGGTCAGGAAGCATTGTTGGAACGATTCAAGCTCTGACGCCTCGATCCGGCGTTCATTCACTTTGATGCCCATGCCCGTGAGCATGCCGATCACGGTCTGCCGGGTGATGCCGTTCAGGATGGCGTCGGGGATCGGCGTGTGCACCTCGCCATCCTTGATGAAGAAGATGTTGGCGCCGGTGGCTTCGGCAACATAGCCGCGATAATCAAACATCATCGCGTCCGAGCAGCCCTTGGCCTCGGCCGCGTGCTTGGACATGGTGCAGATCATGTAAAGGCCAGAGGCCTTGGCCGCATGCGGGATGGTTTCCGGCGACGGGCGCTTCCACTTGGCGATATCGAGTTTCGCGCCCTTGAACTTGGCGTCGCCGTAGTAGTTGCCCCAGGACCAGACGGCCACCGCCATGCGGATCGGGTTGCGCTTGGCGGCCACGCCCATGTCTTCACCCACGCCGCGCCAGGCAAGGGCACGCACATAAGCGTCGGTCAGGTTGTTGGCGCGCAGCACGGCTTCCTTGGCGGCCTCGATCTCGTCCACCGACCAGGGCAGTGGCATGTCAATCAGATCACCCGATTTGCGCAGGCGTTCGGAATGTTCGCGCGACTTGAAAATCTTGCCGTTATAGCACCGCTCGCCTTCGAATACGGCGCTTGCATAGTGCATGGCATGGGTCAGGATGTGCACATTGGCATCGCGCCAATCCACCAGCTTGCCATCCATCCAGATGAACCCGTCACGATCGTCATATCCAGCCATGATACCCCCAGCGTTTCGCAATGTTGCGCTGTTTGCGTCCGTTGCGGACATAATATTGCGCAAAACCGCAGGCTGGGTAGCAGTTGGTTCTTGGAAAGTCAACAAGGCTGACGTAACTTCGGGACGAGGCAGGGAGGCAGCCATGGCAGACCAGACCCCCAGCGGCGAAAGCCTGCTGTTTTTGACCGATGAACAGGTGCGCAAAGGCATTGAGGCGATGTTCTTTGCCTATCGCGGCTTTACCGTCGACCCGGACCGGATACTGGAGGGCATGGACTATGGCCGGGCGCATCATCGCGCCATCCATTTCATCCGGCGCAGCCCCGGCACCACGGTGTCGAACCTGCTGGCGATTCTGGGGGTGACCAAGCAATCGCTGAACCGGGTGCTGCGGACGCTGGTCGAGGATGGACTGGTTGAAGCGCGGGTGGGACGGCGCGACAAGCGCGAGCGGCATCTGTATCTGACCCCCAAGGGGCAAGATCTGGAACGGGAATTGTCGGATGCCCAGCGGGCGCGGATGCGGGCAGCTTACCGTGCGGCGGGGCCGCAGGCGGTGGCGGGCTTTCGGCAGGTGCTGGAGGCGATGATGGACCCCGAATTGCGCAGGCAGTATCACGGGCTGAAGGAGAGCGGCGCATGAGTCAACCCGAAGCGCATCTGCTGGTTGTCGATGATGATGAACGCATCCGCGGACTGTTGCAGAAGTTCCTGATCCGCAATGGCTTTCTGGTGACAATTGCCCGCGATGGCGCGCAGGCGCGGCGGCTGCTTGCCGGGCTGGAATTTGACCTGATCGTGCTGGATGTGATGATGCCCGGCGAAGACGGCATCAGCCTGACACGCGAATTGCGGCAAAAGCTGCAAACCCCGATCCTGCTGCTGACTGCCAAGGGCGAAACCGCCAGCCGGATTGAGGGGTTCGAGGCCGGAGCGGATGATTATCTGGGCAAGCCGTTCGAGCCGAAGGAACTGCTCTTGCGGATCAATGCCATTCTGCGCCGGGTGCCGCAGGTGCGGGCAGACCCGGCGCCCAAGGTGCTGCACCTTGGCCCGGTGCGCTATGACATGGACCGGGGCGAATTGTGGCGCGGGCCCGATCCGGTGCGGCTAACCGCGACCGAGGCCGCGCTGATGCGGCTGTTCTCGGCGCATCCGGGCCATGCCATCAGCCGCGAGCGTCTGGTGGCCGATCTGGGCCGCGACGATGCGGCGCAGGAACGCGCGGTGGATGTGCAGATCACCCGCCTGCGCCGCAAGATCGAGGATGATCCCAAGCAACCGCGCTACCTGCAAACGGTGCGCGGAGAAGGTTATATGCTGCAACCTGATTGAAGCGCCCGAGGGCGCATTCCTTTTGCAAGGCCGCCGATGACAACTTTGCTTTCCCTTGGCCATGGCTATTCCGCGCAGGCGCTTGCCCGCCTGCTGATCCCGCAAGGCTGGGCGGTGATCGGCACCACGCGTCGGCCGGAAAAGGCCGAAAGCCTGCGGAAGGCGGGGATCGAGCCGCTGATGTGGCCGGGCGATCTCGGCCCGGCCTTGGCGCGGGCAACGCATATTCTGGTATCGGCTGGCCCGGATGCAGCGGGCGACCCGTTTCTGGTGGCACAACCGGCTATCGCGCAAGCGGCGGTGCACTGGGTGGGGTATCTTTCGACAACCGGGGTTTACGGCGACCATCAGGGCGAATGGGTGACAGAGGCCACGCCGCTGACCCCGGTCAGCCCGCGCGGCACGCATCGGGTGCTGGCCGAGCGGCAATGGCAGGAAACCGGCTTGCCGGTGCATATCTTTCGGCTGGCGGGGGTATATGGCCCCGGTCGCGGACCGTTTGAAAAGGTGCGTGATGGCAGCGCGCGGCGGATCATCAAGCCGGGGCAGTTCTTCAGCCGTATCCATGTCGATGACATCGCGCAGGTGCTGGCGGCATCCATCGCGCGGCCCAACCCGGGGGCGGCCTATAACGTCTGTGATGATGAACCCGCACCACCCGAAGACGTGTTGTCACATGCGGCGGCCTTGCTGGGGTTGCCAGAGCCGCCTGCCATTGCGTTCGATCAGGCCGAGATGACGCCGATGGCGCGCAGTTTTTACAGTGAATCCAAGCGTGTGCGCAATGACCGGATCAAGGCGGAGCTTGGCGTGAAACTGCTGTATCCGACCTATCGCGAAGGGCTGGCGGCCCTGATGGCGAGCGACTGACTTTTCCCTTGCACCTGCCGTGTGGCAGCCTATCTTGGCCGATACCTCGGGGTGCCCACTGGTTGATCTGGTGGGCTGAGATGCGAAAGCGGACCCGTTGAACCTGAACCGGATCATACCGGCGGAGGGAAGGTGCGAAGGATGACCTCCAAGCCCGACCTGTTCCGTCGCAATTGGAGGAAGACATGCGAACTTCGATCCTTGCGACTGGCTTTTCCTGCGTTGCTTTTGTGGCAGCGGCAGAAACACCAGTTCTGACTGTTTACGCAGGCGATTACTTTACCAGCGAATGGGGCCCCGGACCGGCGATCGAGTCGGGGTTTGAGGCGTTTTGCGGCTGCGATCTGCAATTTTCCACCGGCGATCTGTTGCCGCGCCTGTTGCTGGAAGGCGACCGGACCAAGGCCGATGTGGTGATTGGCCTGACCACCGATGTGCTGGCGCGGGCCCGTGCGACGGGGTTCTTTGCCCCGCATGGCCAAGACCTGTCGGCGCTGACCCTGCCGGTGGCCTGGCCCGATGATACTTTCCTGCCGTTCAACTGGGGCCATACGGCGTTTGTCTATGACACGACGCGGATGGACGCGCCGCCCGCCACGCTGGAGGCGATGCGCAGCCTGCCCGAGGCGGTGAAGGTGGTGATCCAGGACCCGCGCACTTCGATTTCGGGGCTGGCGTTGGTGCTGTGGGTCAAGGCGGTCTATGGCGATCAGGCCGGCGCGTTCTGGGCCGATCTGGCGCCGCATATCCTGACCGTCACCAAGGACTGGTCGGAAAGCTATGGCCTGTTCACGGCCGGTGAGGCAGACATGGTGCTGAGCTATACCACATCCCCCGCCTATCACATGTTTGCCGAAAATGACCTGACCAAGAAGGCGGCGATCTTCCCCGAGGGGCATTATTTCATGGCCGAAACCGTCGGCAAGATTGCGGCGACCGATCAGCCGGAACTGGCGGATGCGTTCATGAAATGGGTGCTGACGCCCGACTTCCAGAAGATGATCCCGGTGGCCAACTGGTCGCTGCCGTCGGCCCTGCCGCTGGCCGACTGGCCCGAAGGCTGGGCAGCCCTGCCGATGCCCGACAAGGTGCTGTTCCTGTCCGAGGGCGAGGCCGAAGCGTTGCGGGTGGAGGCAGTCGAGGAATGGCGCGCGGCGCTGTCGCAGTAATGGGGGCTGGCGTCGCGGCCTTGGTCGCGGCGCTTGTTCTGGTGCCCTTGGCGGCGGTTGGACTGCGCGCTGGGGCTTGGCCTGCGCTGCTGCCGGGCGATGTGCAGACGCTGTGGTTTACGCTGTGGCAGGCGGTGGTGTCGGCGCTGCTGTCATGCCTTTTGGCGGTGCCGGTGGCACGGGCCTTGGCGCGGCGGCGGTTCCGGGGGCGTGGGGCGCTGATCACCCTGATGGGCGCGCCGTTTCTGCTGCCGGTGATTGTGGCGGTGATGGGCCTGATCGCGGTGTTTGGACGGTCGGGTCTGGTGAATGGCCTGCTGTCCGGTGTGGGTCTTGCGCCGGTGTCGATCTACGGCGCGCAGGGCGTGGTGCTGGCGCATGTCTTCTTGAACCTGCCGCTGGCGGTGCGCATGGTGCTGCAAGGTTGGCAATCGATTCCGGCCGAGCGGTTCCGGCTGGCAGACTCGCTGGGCTTTGCCCCGGCGCAGGTGGCGCGGCATCTGGAATGGCCGATGCTGCGCGCGGTGCTGCCGGGGGCCTTTGCGGTGATATTGGTGGTGTGCCTGACCAGCTTTGCCGTGGCGCTGACCCTAGGGGGCGGGCCGAAGGCCACAACCGTGGAGTTGGCGATCTATCAGGCGGTACGGTTTGATTATGACCTTGGCCGCGCGGCGATGCTGTCGGGAATGCAGTTTGGGCTGTGCGCCTTGATTGCGGTGCTGGCGTGGCGCGCGGTGACGCCCACCAGCTTTGGTGCCGGATTGGGCCGCGGGCGCCTTGTGCAGGCGCGGGGGGCGGGGCCTTTGGTTGCAGATATTCTGGCGATCGGGCTGGCGGCGGCGTTCTTGCTGCTGCCACTGGGCGCGATCGTGCTGCGCGGTCTGCCGGGGCTGGCCGAGGTGCCCGCCGCGGTTTGGGCGGCGGCGGGCCGGTCGGTGACGGTGGCGCTGGTGTCCACCGGGGTGACGGTTGCGGCGGCGCTGGTTCTGGCGCTGCAGGTGGCTCAGGGCGGGCGCGGGGCCGGGCTGATGGACGCGGTGGCGCTGTTGCCGCTGGCGACCTCGGGCCTTGTGCTGGGGACCGGGTTGTTCTTGCTGGTGCAGCCATGGGCCGCGCCGTCGGATCTGGCGCTGCCGGTCACGGTGGCGGTGAATGTGGCGCTGTCGCTGCCCTTTGTTTACCGGTTGTTGTTGCCCGAGGCGCGGGTGCTGCTGGCTGATTATGGTCGCCTGTCGGAAAGCCTTGGCCTGCACGGGGCGGCGTGGCTGCGGCTGGTGGCGGTGCCGCGTCTGGCACGGCCCTTGGGTTTTGGTGCGGGACTGGTGGCGGCGCTGTCGATGGGCGATCTGGGGGTGATTGCGCTGTTTGCATCAGACCAGACCGCTACTTTGCCACTGGTGGTGCAGCGGTTGATGGCGGGCTATCGGATGGAAACGGCGGCGGCGGCGGCTTTGGTGCTGGTGGCGATCAGCTTTACCCTGTTTTGGGCGTTTGATGCTTGGGGGCGCTGGTATGCTGGAACTTGACAAGTTGGTGCTTGCGCAGGACGGGTTTCGCCTGACGGCGGATTGGTCGGTGCCCAAGGGCGAGCGCGTTGCCATCATCGGGCCGTCGGGGGCGGGGAAATCCACGCTGTTGTCGGCCATTGCCGGGTTTTTTGCCCCTGCGTCCGGTCGGGTGCTGTGGCAGGGGCAGGATCTTGTCAATGTGTTGCCGGGGGCGCGGCCGATCAGCAGCCTGTTTCAGGACCAGAACCTGTTCCCGCATCTGACGGTGGCGCAGAACCTTGGGCTGGGCCTGCGGCCCGACTTGCGATTGTCGCCGGATCAGGTGCAGCAGGTGGGACGGGCACTTGTGCGGGTGGGGTTGTCTGGGATGGGCGACCGCCGGCCCGGCCAGCTTTCGGGCGGGCAGATCGGTCGGGCTGCCTTGGCGCGGGCCCTGTTGCGGGCGCGCCCGATCTTGCTGCTGGACGAACCCTTTGCCGCCCTGGGCCCGGCGCTGAAGTCCGAGATGCTGGCCCTGGTGGCCGAGGTGGCGGACGCGACGGGTGCGTTGGTCATGCTGGTGACGCATGACCCGAAGGACGCCATGGGCTTTGCCCGGCAGACGGTTCTGGTGGCCGAGGGTGAGGCGCAGGCCCCGGTGCCGACCGCGGCGTTCTTTGCCAACCCGCCACCGGCCTTGCGCGCCTATCTGGGGCCATGACATGAAAAAACCCCGCCTTGCAGCGGGGTTTGTTCTGGCTTGAAGGCCCGCTTGCGATCAGGCGATGCGCTGACCTTTGACCTTGGACCAAAGCTTCTTGTTGGTCAGATACAGCAGCGTTGACAGCACGACCAGGAACAGCACGGCCTTGAAGCCAGCTTCCTTGCGCGCCATCAGCTTCGGCTCTGCCGTCCACATCAGGAACGAGGACACGTCAACGGCCATGTTGTGCATGGTCGCGGGGTGGCCATCGGCATATTCCACCAGATCATCGAACAGCGCGGGGGGCATGGCGATCCAGCTTCCCGGCACGGTTGATACGCCGTGTTCATCCTTGCAGCTGTCCGGCACGCCACCAGCACCGAAGGCGGTGTTGTAGTAATAGCCGTCGATACCGTCAGGCGCGCATTCGGGGTTGTCTTCAAAGCTCATCAGCAGCGAGTAGATGTATTCCGGCCCGCCCATACCGTTCAGCAACTGGCTGATGCCGGTGCCGACCGGACCATGGAAGCCCGCCCGCGCCTTGGCCATCACCGACAGATCAGGTGCGTTCCACAATTGCGACATCGGGAAATGGTCAGACGGTTTGCCGTCACGGTCTTCGCCGGTGTCTTCATCGACAACGGTGAATTGCGTGGCATAGGCGCGGATCTGGTCTTCTGGCATCTGCGGACCGCCTTCGTCCGACAGGGTGCGGATCGGGACGTAACGCAGACCGTGGCAGGCCGAGCAGACCTCGGTATAGACTTGCAGGCCACGTTGCAGTTGCAGCTGGTCAAAGGTGCCGAACGGTCCTTCATGGGCAAAGGCCACGTCTTCGAAATGCGTGTGCGGACCGCTGGCGGCAAGGGCCGCCCCGGCCGTAATGGCCAGGGCAGAAACGGCGGTGAGGGTGATGTTCCTGAGCATGTCAGTCAGTTCCTTTCTCACTCGGCCGGCTGGACCGCTGCCGGGGCAGATGGCGGGGCGTAGTGGCTGTTGAAGTCTTCTTCGATGGTCGCGGGCTGCGGTTCCGGCGTCTCGATCACACCCAGAAGCGGCAGGACGACCAGGAAGTAGCCGAACCAATAGGCCGAGGCGATCAGCGAGATCGTTGCGTAGGGCTCTTCGGTCGGCATGGCACCGACCCATGTCAGGATGACAAAGTCTACGCACAGGCCAACAAACCACCACTTGAACATCGGGCGATAGCGGCCCGAACGAACCGACGAGGTGTCAAGCCAAGGTGCCAAGACCATCACGATGATCGACCCGAACATCGCCAACACGCCGAACAGTTTCGCATCGACGATGCCGAAGGTCACCCATTGCGTCAGGGCCACCAGCCAGACATCGGCGGTGAAGGCGCGCAGGATGGCGTAGAACGGCAGGAAATACCATTCCGGCACGATGTGAACCGGCGTCGAAAGCGGGTTTGCCTCGATATAGTTGTCGGGGTGGCCTAGGTAGTTCGGCATGAAGCCGACCACGGCAAAGAACACGGCAAGGATCACGGCCAAGGCGAACAGATCCTTGATCACGAAATACGGCCAGAACGGCACGGTATCACGCTCGGCCTCTTCCTTGGACCCGCGGCGCACCTCAACCCCGGTCGGGTTGTTGTTGCCGGTGGTGTGGAAGGCCCAGATGTGCACCGCGACCAGCGCCGCAATCACGAAGGGCAGCAGATAATGCAGCGAGAAGAAGCGGTTCAGCGTGGCATTGTCAACGGCAGGGCCGCCCAACAGCCAGGTCTGGATCGCGCCGCCGACACCGGGGATCGCGCCGAACAGGCCGGTGATCACCGTGGCGCCCCAGAACGACATCTGACCCCATGGCAGAACGTAACCCATGAAGGCGGTCGCCATCATCGCAAGGTAGATCAGCATGCCGATGATCCACGTCACTTCGCGCGGGGCCTTGTAGGAGCCATAGTAGAGGCCGCGGAAGATGTGCAGATAGACGGCGATGAAGAACAGCGAGGCACCATTGGCGTGCAGATAGCGCAGCATGTGCCCGCCATTCACGTTGCGCATGATGTGTTCGATCGACGCGAACGCCTCATCGACATGCGGCGTGTAATGCATGGCCAGCACAATGCCGGTCACGATTTGCAGCACAAGGCAGAAGGTCAGGACAATGCCCCAGATCCACATCCAGTTCAGGTTCTTGGGTGTGGGCAGCATCATGGTGTCATACAGAAGGCCCACAATCGGCAGGCGCTTGTGAAGCCATGTTTCGGCGCCCGTCTTGGGCTCGTAATGGTCGTGCGGAATACCAGCCATGGGGGTTATCCTTATCCCAGCTTGATTGTGACGTCGTCAACGAAGGACGCCACCGGAATGTCGAGGTTGCGCGGTGCGGGGCCTTTGCGGATGCGGCCTGCAGCATCGTAGTGCGAGCCGTGGCAGGGGCAGAACCAACCGTTGAAATCGCCCGAGCCATCGCCGATCGGCACACAACCCAAGTGGGTGCAAACGCCGATCATCACCAGCCATTCGCCGGCCTCGTCCATTGCCCGGTTTTCGTCCGACGCGTCGGTGCCCGGCTTGTTCGGATTCTGCGACAGCTTGTCCGGCAGTTCCGACAGGTCGGTCGCGCGGGCACTTTCAAGGTCTGATTCCGAGCGGCGACGGATGAACACCGGCTTGCCAAGGAACTTGATCGTCAACTGCGTTCCGACTTCAACTTCCGAGATATCGACGAAAATCGACGACATGGCCTGAACGTCGGCCGATGGGTTCATCTGGTTGACAAGGGGCCAGACTGCTGCGCCCGTGGCAACGGCTCCGGCACCGGCGGTGGCGTAATACAGGAAATCGCGGCGGGTACCTGACTGGTCTTCAGCGTGGGACATGAGATATTCTCCCTTCCGGGGCTGAAACATGCACAGCCCATGGTTACATCGAGTCGATGGTTTCCCATCAGCTTGCTGATCACGGTTGTAGCCAGAAGGCTGCCCCGCGTCCAGCGGACAATAGGGCGCATCCTCGCCGTAAAGCAGGCACATTCCCTGCATTTACGGGCGGCAGTCGTCCAATGCGCAAGACACTATCCCGATCATTGCCTGCATCAAGTCCCTGCGACAAGTCGTAGCGCAAAGCCGGCAAACATCAAGCCAGCCAGCGCCTGCAAGGCCCAGCCCGCCGACAGGTAGGCCCTGGCGGCGGTCGGGATGGAAAAGGCAAGCGTATAGGCACCGTGGATGGTGAAAGACAACACACAGGCCCCGCCACACAGCAGGGCGACATCAAAGGCGTCGGCGCGCGCCACCGGAAACAGGCCCAGCACCGCCAGCCATGAGGTCAGCGCCTTGGGGTTGACCGCGTTCACCAACAGCGCGCGACGAAAGCCATCGGCCCAACGCAGCCCTTCGGACGCAGGTGGCAGGCGCATCGCCTGTGCCCGCCAGCCGGCCCATGCCGCACGCAGATAGCGCAGCGAAAACCACGCCAGCAAGCCAACGGCGGCAAGCGTCAGCGCGATCTGGATCTGCGGCAGAAGCGTGATCACTGCCGCCACACCCAGCGTCATGCCCAGGCACCACAGCCCGATGCCAAGTCCCACGCCGCTGGCCGAACCGAACCCCGCCGCGCGGCCCGACCCCATCGACAGCGCGATCGTGGTCAGCACATTCGGCCCGGGCGAGACAATGTTGGCGGCCAGAAAGCCCCAGACCGGCAGGAAATCGGACAACGGAAGCGCCATGTCAGCCCGGCGGCACCGTGGCCTGCATCGACGCCCGCTTGGCAAACTGCGCCTCCCATTCGGCCAGCCGTGGCCGGGTCTTGCGCCAGTTGCGGTTGCCAAGGCGGAAATCCAGATAACCCAGTGCGCAGCCGGTGGCGATCTGGCCGATGTCCAGCGGGCCGGACAGGTGGTCGATCCAGCGGGTTTCCAGCACATCGAGCGCGCGGTCCACCTTGGCCCACTGGCCTTCGACCCAAGGGGCATAACGGTTCGCCTCGGGCCGGATGCGGGTTTCATAAACCATCAGCACGGCGGCATCGAGAATGCCATCGGCGGTTGCCTCGACCGTCAGCGTATCCCACAACCGCGGGGCCGACGGGTAGAAGCCAGCCCCGGCCTGCGCGTCCAGAAACTGGCAAATCACCCGGCTGTCATACAATGTCGGACCATCGGGGCGGTCCAGCGCCGGAACCTTGCCCAGCGGGTTCGATTCGGCCAGCGTCAGGTCAGGGGCGACGGGGGTGCCCGACACCGCGACCGTGGCAATGCCCTGCACCCCGGCCTCGGCGATCAGGACCATCACCTTGCGCACATAGGGCGAGGTGGGGGAGTGATACAGCTTCATTCCAGTTTCCGAAGGCGGAACCGGGCAATCGCGCCGGTGTCAAGTTCATAGGTGGTCCCGCGAAAGCGGATGGTGCGGCGGATGCGCAGGGCGGCGTTGCGCTGACCGGTTGCGTCGCGCGGGGTGTGGGTGGCAAGGCCTTCGTCCAGATCATCCAGCGCGTCTTCGGCACGTTGATCGGTGCGACCGATGTGGCTGCGCCGGGCAAGCGCCCGGCGCGCGGCATAGCCGACGGCGGCAAAGGCCCCAAGGCGCAGAGCGATAGGCAAAAGCGGGGCAAGGGGCAGGGGCATCGCGACCTCCATCGGCGTGACCATATGTTACGGGTGCGGGGCCGGGCTGTCCATCGCAACGGTTGGGTCAGGCGTCAGGCCGGGAAGGGGGCGGGGCGCACGCGACAAGGCGTGGTCTGCGTCAGTTCCCGGCTGCCATGACGCGCGGTGCCCGTCGGGCCAGAACCCCGACAGACACCGCACCGACCGCATAAATCAGCGCGGCAAGCGGGGATGACGCCGGAAGGGACAGGGCGACCATCGGCCCCAGAATCGTGCCCGGCCCCGGCAACAGAAGGGTGCCGGCAATCAGCCCGGCAAGGGCGACGACAAGGGCAAAGGTCAGTATGTCAAGCATCCAGCCAAGGATGCCGGGCTTTCGTGCAAAAAGCGGAAACAGCAGCCACTGTGACAGACCCGCACCAAACACCATCGGCAGCAGGGTTTTCAAGAACAGCCAGTAATCTTCTGGCAGGCCCTGATCGTGGAACACGGCAAGCCCGGCGGTTGCCATGGTCACAGCGGTCATCATCCAGCGTGTGGTGGCCCGGGTCAACATGGTGGGAAGTTAGCCGGACTTTGCCGCAGGGCAAGCAAAAGGCCGCCCGGTTGCCCATGGCGGCCCTATGCCGGTGTTGCTGACAGCGCGATCAACCCTGACGGGCCTTGTAGCGCTTTTGCGTCTTGTTGATCACATAGACGCGGCCCTTGCGGCGCACGACCTGGCAATCACGGTGACGCGTTTTCAGCGAACGGAGCGAGTTGGCGACTTTCATGGTCGTCTCTTTCCTTGGTCGCGGCGCATCACGCGCCAGTTGAAAACAATTGCCCCGGTTAAGGGACGGCGAATGGTGGGCGGTACTGGGATCGAACCAGTGGCCACTACGATGTCAACGTAGTGCTCTACCGCTGAGCTAACCGCCCACGTTCCTGCCGCCATTCCCCATAGCCCAATGAAAAGGACGCGGGGGAACCGCGCCGGTGTGGGCGGGTCTATAGCCAGTTGCCGGGGGGGGTGCAAGGGGGTTTGCATTTCTGTGCCCCGCTGCATCAAGGCTTTTGGCAAATCGGCAAAGACAGCTATAACGTTGGGAAGAGGGAGAGTTCATTGCAAAACGACGCCTATACCTTGTATCAGCCCGCCCGCCGCGAAACCCCGGTGGTGTTTTCATCCCCGCACAGCGGGCGAATGTATCCGGCGGCGTTTCTGGCGGGCTCCGTGCTGGATGCACAGGTGATCCGGTCCTCGGAAGATGCCTTTGTCGACGATCTGTTCCGGTCGGCCACCGATTTCGGCGCGCCGTTGCTGTCTGCCTGTGCGCCGCGCGCCTTTATCGACCTGAACCGTGCCGCGGATGAGCTGGATGCCTCGGTGGTGGAAGGTGTTGCGCGCAGCCCGCATAACCTGCGGGTTGCCTCGGGTCTGGGGGTGATTCCGCGCGTCGTGGCCGGGGGGCGAGCGATCTATGGCGCAAAGATGCCGTTGGCCGAGGCCGAAGAGCGTATCCGCTGTTATTGGCACCCCTATCACGCCGCGCTGCGCCGGTTGACCGAAGAAAGCCACGCGCAGTTCGGGCAGGCCGTGCTGGTGGATTGCCATTCGATGCCGCATGAAGCCATCGAATCGCACAGCCGCCCCGGCGTTGCGCGCCCCGAGGTGGTGCTGGGCGACCGGTTCGGGGCCACGGCGGCGCGCGACGTGATGGATCAGGTCGAAGCCGCGTTTCAGAGCGCCGGGTTGCGGGTGGCGCGCAACACGCCCTTTGCCGGGGCCTATATCGCGCAGGCCTACGGCCGACCGTCACGCGGTTTTCATGTGGTGCAGGTCGAGATCGACCGCGCGCTGTATCTGGACGAGGCCACCGTCACCCCGTCAGCAGATTTCGAGGCGTTCAGGTCAGTGTTGACCGGGGTTATCGCGCAGATCACCGAAATCGGTCGCTTGTGCCTGCCTTTGGCTGCCGAATAGCCCGCGGTGCGGCCTGAAAGTCGCGGGCCATCATCAGCGCGCGGCTTGGCTTGCCCGGGCTTTGTCAAGCGGGTGCTGCGCTCTTTGCCGACAAGCGCGCCGCTGCCGGTCAGCGCAAGGCCCGGCCCTTGACGATGGCATCCTGGCCAAACCGCGCGCGGATCGCATCGGTGGCGCGCTCGGCAGCGGCGCGTTTGGCGGCGTCTGGGTCCAGCAGGTCGGCGGCCCGGTCGGCCTGATCTTCGGGGCAGAGGTCGGCAATGCCGACGCCGATCAGGCGCAGGGGCCCGACGGCGCCTGCCTGATCCAACAAGCCGCGTGCGGTGCGATAGATGCGGTCTGCCATCTGGGTGGCATCGGACAGCGCCTGGCGCCGCGTCAGGGTCTGAAAATCGCCGCGCTTGAGTTTGAGCGTGACGGTGCGCCCGGCAAAGCCCTTGGCTTTGGCGCGGTCGGCCACCTGCTCGGCCAACCGCCACAGGTGGCCATCGAGCAGGTCGGGGTCTGAGGTGTCTTCGGAAAACGTCGTCTCTTTCGAGATCGACTTGACCGCCGCATCGCGCGCCACCCGCCGATGGTCGATACCGCGTGCAAGGTGCCAAAGCCGGTCGCCCATCTGGCCAAAGCGGGCGGTCAGGTCGGCGCGGTCCCATCGCAGCAGGTCGCTGATGCTGCGAATCCCCGCCTGATCCAGCGCTGCTTGCGTGGCGGTGCCAACCCCCCACAGGATGCGGACCGATTGTTTGGCCAGAAAGCCTTGGGTCTCGGCTGGGCCGATCACCGAAAAGCCGCGGGGCTTGTCGAGGTCTGACGCAATCTTGGCCAGAAACTTGTTGTGCGACAGGCCGATGGAGCCGGTAACGCCAAGCTCGGTTTCCATCTGCCGGGTCAGCCGGGCCAGCATGACCGCAGGCGGTGCCCCGTGCAGCCGGGCGGTGCCGGTGAGGTCCAAAAACGCCTCGTCCAGCGACAGCGGTTCGATGGCAGGGGTCAGGAGTTCCATCATGGCGCGGATCTGGCGGCTGACCTGCACATAACGGTCCATCCGCGGTTTCACGACCACCGCCTCGGGGCACAGCTTCAACGCCTGAAACATCGGCATGGCCGAGCGCACGCCGTGGATGCGCGCCAGATAGCAGCAGGTCGAGACAACCCCGCGCGACCCGCCCCCCACGATCAGCGGTTTGTCGGCAAGGCCGGGATCGTCGCGCTTTTCCACCGAGGCATAGAACGCATCGCAATCCATATGCGCGATGGACAAGGTGAACAGGTCCGGGTGCGCCAGCAGGCGCGGGCTGCGACAGGACGGGCAGCGCCCCGAGGCGGGGGCGGTGTCAAGGGTTGTCAGGCAATCGCGGCACAGGGCGGGCATGGTGGCGCATCATAGCCTGCCCGGGCCGGGGCGCACAGTCCCCGATGTTCGGGGCCGGGGCCGGGGTTGGATGCCTCCGGCGGGAGTATTTGGCAAGCCGCAATCCGGGGCGTTTACGCGGCAACGGGTGCAGGCGCCCCGATAAAGCGGGGGCGGCGTGTGGATTTCTGATAGCGGCTGTAGCCGAGGTCATGGTTGTCGATCTCGGTCACGCGGTCGCTGACGATGTCGGCCAGCACGCGGCCCGAGCCTGCGGCCATGGTCCAGCCCAGCGTGCCGTGGCCGGTGTTCAGGAACAGGTTGGCAATCGGGCTGCGGCCGACGATGGGGGTGCCATCGGGGGTCATCGGGCGCAGACCGGCCCAGAAGGTCGCGCGCGACTGGTCGCCCGCGCCGCCGAACAGGTCTTCGACCGAGTGCTGCAGCGTGCGCTTGCGTTTGTCGGACAGCGACAGGTCGTAGCCCGCGATTTCGGCCATGCCGCCGACGCGGATACGGTCGCCCAGCCGTGTGATGGCGATCTTGTGGGTTTCGTCCATGACGGTGGAAAGGGGTGCACGGGTCTCATCGACCAAGGGCACGGTGATGGAATAGCCCTTGACCGGGTAGACCGGCAAGCGCAGGCCCAAAGGGTTGACAAGGCGCGGCGAGTAAGAGCCGAGCGCCACGACGAAGGCATCGGCCGTCACCACGCCTTCGGACGTGGTGACCGAGGCGATGCGCCCGGCGGCTATGTTCAGCCGTTGGATGGCGACCCCGTGACGGAAGGTGACGCCAAGGGCGGCTGCGCGTGTCGCAAGCCCTTGGGTGAACTTGAAGCAGTCACCGGTTTCATCCTTGGGCAGACGCAGGCCGCCGGCGATCTTGTCGCGCGATGCGGCCAGACCGGGTTCTGCGGCGATGCAGCCCTGCACATCCAGCACCTCGAACGGAACACCGCCCTGACGCAGCACGTCGATGTCCTTGCCCGCGGCATCGACCTGCTTTTGCGTGCGGAACAGTTGCAGCGTGCCCTGCTGGCGTTCGTCGAAGGCGATGCCCGTCTCGGCCCGCAGATCTGTCAGGCAATCGCGGGAATATTCGGCCAGCCGCACCATGCGCGCCTTGTTGCGGGCATAGGCCGCGCTTGTGCAATTGCCCAGCATCTGCGCGACCCAAGCGATTTTCTGAAGGTCCGGGCGCGGCTGGATGATCAGCGGGGCATGTTCCATGAGCAGCCATTTCAACGCTTTCATCGGGATGCCGGGCGCGGCCCAGGGGGACGAATAGCCGGGGCTGATCTCGCCTGCATTGGCAAAGCTGGTTTCCAGCGCGGCGGCGGGCTGGCGGTCGATCACCGTCACCTCATGCCCCTGGCGGGCCAGATACCAGGCCGAGGTCACACCGATCACACCAGAACCAAGAACGACGATCTTCATGCCGCAAACCTTTCGCAGAGCAGAGGAGGGTGAAGACCAGATGCCACCAGTCAGACAGAAGTTCTTGGCAAAGATGACACCCGCATATCAAATTTTCGAAAGAAATGTAGCAAAATGGCCCGAATCATCGAAGGAAAATCCGGTGATCAAATATCAGGCGATCTGAAAACATCGGAAACCTCCAATAGGCGCAAGAATCTTGCATGGCTTGCGCTTGGGCCGACAGCGGCCATCTTGGTGGGGTCATTTCAGCACAAAGGGTTTCCCGGCATGGAGCTTGATCAGTTTATCGGCGGCAACGCGGTCTTTCTGGCGATCGCCGCCTTCATCATCCTGTGCATCTTCCTGGGCGTGCGGATCGTGCCGCAATCGGAAAAGCACATCGTGGAACGCTTTGGCAGGCTGCGGTCGGTGTTGGGCCCGGGGATCAACTTCGTGGTGCCGTTCCTGGACCGGGTGGCGCACAAGATCTCGATTCTGGAACGTCAGTTGCCCACTGCCAGCCAGGACGCGATCACCGCTGACAACGTCTTGGTGAAGGTGGAAACCAGCGTCTTCTACCGGATTACCGAGCCGGAAAAGACCGTTTACCGCATCCGCGATGTCGATGGCGCGATTGCCACCACCGTGGCAGGGATCGTGCGGTCCGAGATCGGCAAGATCGAACTGGATCAGGTGCAATCCAACCGCGCGCAACTGATCGAACGGGTGCGCGAACAGGTAACGGCCATGGTCGATGACTGGGGCGTCGAGGTGACGCGGGCCGAGATTCTGGACGTCAATCTGGATGACGCGACGCGGGCGGCCATGCTGCAGCAACTCAACGCCGAGCGGGCGCGGCGCGCGCAGGTGACCGAGGCCGAGGGCAAGAAACGCTCGGTCGAACTGGCGGCCGATGCCGATCTTTACGCCGCCGAACAGCAGGCCAAGGCCAAGCGGGTGACGGCGGATGCCGAAGCCTATGCAACAGCCGCCATTGCCATCGCGATCAAGGAATCGGGGCTGGAGGCGGCGCAGTATCAGCTTGCTTTGGCGCAGGTCGAGGCTTTGGCGAAGGTGGCGCAAGGTGGCGGCAAACAGACCATCCTGCTGCCCGCACAGGCGCTGGATGCCTTTGCCGATGCCTTCAAGATGCTGAAAGGGCGTGTGTGATGCTGACGGTCTGGTGGGTCTGGGTGGTGGCCGGTTTTGCCCTTGGCGTGCTGGAGGTATTGGCGCCGGGCTACATTTTCCTGGGCTTTGCCATCGGCGCCTTGATCGTGGGCGCCGGCCTTGGTTTCGGTCTGCTGGGCGGCAGCATTTCCATTCTGCTCTTGGTCTTTGCCCTTGCCTCGCTGGCGGCTTGGCTGGCGCTGCGCCACACCATGGGCGTGCGCGAAGGGCAGGTAAAACGTTGGGACCGTGATATCAACGACTGACCTGCCGGTTTCCTCTTGGCAAAAATACCCTCGGGGGTGAGGCGCGGCACGCGCCGAGGGGGCAGACAGCCCCCTTTCCCGGGTGGTCTCATCCGCGGCGGGTCGGCAATTCGGCAAGGATCCGGCGGGCGGCTTCTTGCGGGTTGGCGTCGGTCCAGATCGGACGGCCAACGACGATATGGTCGGCACCATCCGCGATCGCCTGCGCCGGGGTGGCGATGCGTTTCTGGTCACCCGTGGCGCTGCCTGCCGGGCGGATACCGGGGGTCACGATCAGCTTGCCCGTGGCTTCGGGTAGGGCGCGGATCAGGGCTGCCTCTTGCGGGCTGGCGATCACGCCATCGGCCCCCGCTGACAGAGCCCGGGCGGCACGTTCCAGCGTGATGGCGTGGATGTCGCCCGGCTTGATGCAGTTGGCGTCCAGATCGCTGCGGTCCAGCGAGGTCAGGATTGTGACCGCGAGGATTTTCAGCCCGGTGCCGCTTGCGCCTTCCTGGGCCGCGCGCACCACTTGCGGGTCGCCGTGAACGGTCAGGAAATCCAGATCATACCGGGCGATGCCACGCACGGCCGCCTCGACCGTGGCGCCGATGTCGAACAGCTTCAGGTCCAGAAAGATGCGCTTGCCCTGATCGTGCTTCAGCTCATTGGCAAGTGCAAGGCCGCCCCCTGTCAGCATGCCCAGCCCGATCTTGTAAAAGCTGGCGGCGTCGCCGATGCGGGCGGCAAGCTCAAGCCCTTGCACCACATTGGGCACATCCAGCGCCACGATCAGGCGGTCATCTGCGAGGGGGGGCATCGTGCTGTCTCCTGTGCCGGGTGGCATGCGTCTTGCGGCGGCCGGCAAGTGCTGTCAAGCCATGCGGCGGACTGAACGGGGAAATGCGATGATCCTGTGCTTTGACATTGGCGGGTCGCGGATCAAGGGCGCGCTGTCGGATGGATGCTCGCCGCTGACGCTGCTGGGAGATGTGCCGACGCCCGGTGCCGATTTTGACGCGTTTCTGGCGGCTTTGCGCGGCTTTTTACAAGGGCGTGACCTGCGGGGCGTGGCGATTGCCATCGCCGGGGTGGTGTCGCCCGACACCGGGCGGATCAAGGTGGCCAACATCCCCTGCGCCGATGGCCGGGGTCTGGCCGATGAGGTGCGGGCGGCCCTGGGCCTGCCGGTGCTGGTGCTGAATGACGCCGATTGTTTTGCTTTGGCCGAGGCGCGTCAGGGGGCGGGGCGCGGGCATCGCAACGTGTTCGGGGTGATACTGGGCACTGGTGTTGGTGGCGGGCTGGTGCTGAACGGTCAACTGGTCACCGGCGCGGGCGGCTATGCCGGCGAATGGGGCCATGGTCCGGTGATTGCGCCACCGTGGGATTTTCCCTGTGGCTGCGGGTCAAGGGGCTGTGTCGATGCCGTTTGTGGCGCGCGCGGGCTGGAGCGGTTGCACCGCTGCCTGCATGGCGTGGAGGTGCCGTCCACCGTCATTCTGGCCGATTGGCAGGTGGGCGAGGCATGCGCTATGCAGACCATCGCGCTATGGCTCGACCTGATCGTGCCGCCTTTGGCGATGGTGACCAACACTGTTGGCGCGTCGATCCTGCCGGTCGGGGGCGGCCTCGCGAGCGTGATGCCACTGCTGGTTGCGCTTGACCTGCGCCTGCGAAAGGCCATTTTGCATCAGACGGAATTGCCCATTGTCGTGCCTGCGACCTGTCGCCCGGAACCGGGCCTTGTTGGCGCGGCCGAGGCCGGAATTGAGGCATTTGCACGATGAGAGTGTTGGTAGAGGTCTGTATCGACAGCACCGCAGGGCTGGCCGAGGCCATCACTGCCGGCGCGGGTCGGATCGAACTTTGCTCGGCGCTTGATCTGGGTGGGTTGACGCCATCGGTCGGTATGATGCGCCGGGCTTTGGGGGCATCCGTGCCGATTTATGCGATGATCCGGCCACGCGCGGGGCATTTCGTCTGGTCGCCCGACGAGATCGCCGTGATGGAGGCCGATATCGAAGCCGCCCGAGAGGTTGGGATGCAGGGCGTCGTTCTGGGGGCCAGCCGTCCCGATGGCCGTCTGGATACCGACGTGCTGGATCTGCTGATCCGCCGCGCCACTGGCATGGGGCTGACGCTGAACCGCTGTTTTGATCTGACGCCCGACCCTTCGGCAGCACTTGAACAGGCGGTTGACCTTGGGTTCCACCGTATCCTGACCAGTGGCGGCGCGCGCTCGGCCACCGAAGGCCATGAGACGCTGGCCCGCTTGATGGGGCAGGCGAAAGACAGGATCATCATCATGCCGGGGTCAGGCATTGGCCCCGATACATTGACGGCGCTGCGCGATCTGCCGCTGCGCGAGGTGCATGCGTCGTGTTCCGTTCCGGTGATCGGAACCGGGCAAGTGGTGGACTTCGGCTTTGCGCCCCGGATCGGGCGTCGCACCGATGGCAAGCGGTTGCGTGATTTGCGCGCGATGCTGTCGGACGCTGTCGGGCGATAGGGCCGGTCGCCGGTGTGACGAAGACCGGCGGTGTGGAGAAGGGTGTCAACCAAGCCTTCCGCCCGTTCAGGGCAGCCTTGGGCGCTGCACCCCGCACACTTTAGAAACCCCGGCGGCACCAGCCGGTCACGATCATGGCAATGCGCCTGTATGCGCTACGCGCTGCCGGGAAAATCGGCCGCGGCCAGAAACGGGGCTTCGGATTTCAGCGGTGGTGGGGTGAACACCGTGCCATCCTTCGCCCAGACGGCGATATGGCGCGGATCGCCCCAGACCGAGACATGGATTTCGGGCCCGGCGCCCTCGGCTGCCAGATGTTCGGGCGTCAGACCTACGATGCGCACCCGCAACAATTCGTTGCGTTCCACTGCGGGCGCGATCAGGGCGGTCGCATGTGGCCCCAGCAGGCCGACCAACAGCGTCACCTGTCGGGGGATCAGCCCCAGAAACCGGCGCGTCACCTGCACGAAGACCCCCACGCGACCGTCGGGCAGCATGCCCAATTCGGCCGGCGAACCGATCGAAAGCCCCGTGCGGGCGACATGGACGGTGATGTTGTGAACGGCAGCCTTGTGGATCAGCGGTTGCAACAGGTCATGCATCGGAGGGCCTTTCTTGTGGCGTATGGCGGTGCGACTGCTCAACCGCCCGCCTGTTTTTCAGACGATTCTGGTCGTGCTGCGAAGCTGCCGCAAGACGCGATGCCGTGAGGCCGCCCCGCGCTACCTAAAGTTGCCGAAACCCGCGCCCCCGGTCGGCGGAAAGCCGAGCAACCGAACGGATCGTGCTTGGGTTTACGTCAGGTGGGCTTGCGGGCCACGATGTAATGGCTGTGGTGGTTCTGCCCGAAGGTTGTCTGCACGTCGATGACGAAGCCCGCGGCAAGAATCGCCCGGCGCAGATCGGCTTCGGTCAATGACGCGGCCGGTGGAAACATGCCAAACAGCCGCAAGACCGGGAACAAGGCGCGCAGACCAAGGCCCATGTCGGCAAAGCAATAGGTCTTGCTGATCAGCAGCCCGCCGGGTTTCAGGGCCGCCATCGCATCGGACAACACGGCGCGCAGGTCGGGCACCAGATGCAGCACGTGAAAGGCGCAGACCGCGTCGAACGGCGCGCCGTCAAACGCATCCGTCGCATCGCATTGCACAACGCGCACGCTGGGCGGGGCGGGGCGGGCCTGTGCGATCCGCACCATTTCGGGTGAAAAATCCGTCGCCTTCCATTCGGCCACATGGCCGCCGATCTTGGCCGCCGTGCTGCCGGTGCCACAGCCGATCTCCAGCACCCGGTCAGTGGCCACAAGACGCGAGGTGACATCCGCCAGCATGGCTTCGTAGGACGCAACGTCCTTGACCTGACGCGCTGCGTATTTGTCGGCAACCTTGTCCCAGAACCGGGTGGCTGTGCTGTCTGTCATGAGGAGTTTCCTGAGTGGGGATGCGCGCCGTCTGCTGTCAGACTTGGCCTTGACGACAGTCTATAGCAAGGTTTCTGGTGAAAGGATGTGATAACGTCACAGACGCCTGCACCAGTCCTGCTATGCTTCATTGCCGGAGCAGGGATCTTGGTAGAGCATGATCCGCCATCCTGCATTGCCCCGGCCCAGCCCGGAACAGACACAAGGACCGATCCCATGCGCTTTGCCGTTGCCAGCCAGAACTTTCGCACCGTCACCGGACACGTCGGCAAGACCCGTCGGTTTCTGGTCTACGAAGTCACTGCCGACCTGCCCCCGGAAGAGGTGGAACGATTCGATCTGCCGAAAGACATGTCGATGCATGAGTTCAAGGATGATGGCCCGCATCCGCTGGATACCGTGAACGTGGTGATTGCAGGCAGTGCCGGGGACGGGTTCATCCGGCGCATGGCCAATCGCGACGTGATTGCGGTGACCACGACCGAGACCGATCCGGTCGCTGCCATCCGCAGCTATCTGGCGGGAACCCTGGCCCCGGCAGCCCCGCACGACCACGATCACGATCATGACCATGACGATGACCTTGCGGACGGCTGCACCCACGACTGACAGGCTTTGCCCAAGGCAAGTTGCGCGAAGAATCTGACGCGCGGCATTGTGGCAATCTTGCATCATGAACAGCGCCGCCCCATGTTGGGAGTGAGGCCGGGGCCCGGCGTGCCGATGAAGGGCGCGGGCAGGCGGCGCTGTTCAAAAAGGAGATTGCCCGATGAACCTGGAAAAGTTCACGGAACGGTCGCGCGGCTTTCTGCAAGCGGCCCAGACCATCGCGACGCGCGAAAGCCACCAACGTCTTGCCGCCGAGCATCTGCTGAAAGCCATCATGGATGACGATCAGGGCATGGCCGCCAACCTGATCCGTCGCGCCGGGGGTGAGCCGTCGCGTGTGATCGAGGCTGTCGATCTGGCATTGAAAAAACTGCCGAAAGTTTCAGGCGACGCCCAGCCCTATACCGACCCGTCCTTGGTCAAGGTGCTGGATGAGGCGGAAAAGCTGGCCAAGAAGGCAGGCGATTCTTTCGTGCCGGTGGAACGCATCCTGATGGCCTTTGCCATGGTGCCCGGTGCCGCCAAGCAGGCGCTTGAGGCCGGGGCCGTGACGCCTGCCAAACTGAACACTGCGATCAATGACATTCGCAAGGGCCGCACCGCCGACACCGCAAGTGCCGAGCAAGGCTATGACGCCTTGAAGAAATACGCCCGCGACCTGACCGAGGCCGCAGCCGAGGGCAAGATTGACCCGATCATTGGCCGCGACGAGGAGATTCGCCGCGCGATGCAGGTGCTGTCGCGCCGCACCAAGAACAACCCGGTGCTGATCGGTGAGCCCGGTGTCGGGAAAACCGCGATTGCCGAGGGGTTGGCCCTGCGCATCGTCGATGGCGACGTGCCGGAATCGCTGCGCAACAAGAAGTTGCTGGCCCTCGACATGGGCGCGCTGATCGCCGGTGCCAAATATCGGGGTGAGTTCGAAGAGCGTCTGAAAGCCGTGCTGAACGAGGTGACGGCGGCCGAAGGTGAGATTATCCTGTTCATCGACGAGATGCACACCCTTGTGGGCGCAGGCAAATCGGACGGGGCCATGGATGCGGCCAACCTGATCAAGCCCGCCCTTGCTCGGGGTGAGTTGCACTGCGTGGGTGCCACCACGCTGGATGAATACCGCAAATATGTGGAAAAGGACGCAGCCCTTGCCCGCCGGTTCCAGCCGGTGATGGTGAATGAGCCGACGGTGGAAGACACCATCAGCATCCTGCGGGGCATCAAGGAGAAATATGAACTTCACCACGGGGTGCGCATTTCCGACTCGGCGCTGGTGGCGGCGGCAACCCTGTCGCACCGCTATATCACTGACCGTTTCCTGCCCGACAAGGCGATTGACCTGATGGACGAAGCCGCCAGCCGGTTGCGGATGGAGGTGGACAGCAAGCCCGAAGAGCTGGACCAGTTGGACCGCCAGATCCTGCAATTGCAGATCGAGGCCGAGGCCCTGAAGAAGGAAGACGATGCCGCCAGCCGCGACCGTCTGGAGCGGTTGGAGAAGGAGCTGTCCAACCTGCTGGAACAGTCTGGGCTGATGACCGCCAAATGGCAGGCCGAGCGCGACAGCCTTGAGGCGGCGCGTGGATTGAAAGAAGACCTCGACAAGGCCCGCGCCGAGTTGGAGCAGGCAAAGCGCGAGGGCGACTTCGCCAAGGCGGGCGAGTTGCAATATGGCCGGATTCCGGGGCTTGAGAAAGCCTTGGTCGAAGCCGAGGCGCGTGAAGGCGAGGCCTTGGTCTCTGAGGCCGTGCGGCCCGAGCAGATTGCCGAGGTGGTGGAACGCTGGACCGGCATCCCGACGACCAAGATGCTGGAAGGCGAGCGGGAAAAGCTTTTGCGGATGGAAGAAGAGCTGGGCAAGCGCGTGGTTGGCCAACGCACGGCTTTGGTGGCGGTGGCCAATGCGGTGCGCCGGGCGCGGGCGGGCTTGAACGATGAGGGGCGGCCGCTGGGCAGCTTCCTGTTCCTTGGCCCGACCGGCGTCGGCAAGACCGAGTTGACCAAGGCAGTGGCGGAATACCTGTTCGATGATGACGCTGCGATGGTGCGGATCGACATGAGCGAGTTCATGGAGAAACACTCGGTCGCGCGGCTGATCGGGGCGCCGCCGGGCTATGTCGGCTATGATGAGGGCGGGGTGCTGACCGAGGCGGTGCGGCGCAGGCCGTATCAGGTGGTGCTGTTCGACGAGGTGGAAAAGGCCCACCCGGATGTGTTCAACGTGCTGTTGCAGGTGCTGGACGACGGGATGCTGACCGACGGCCACGGCCGGACGGTGGACTTCAAGCAGACGCTGATCGTGCTGACCTCGAACCTTGGGGCGCGGGCGCTGTCGGAACTGCCGGAAGGGGCGGACCCTACGGCGGCGCGGGCCGAGGTGATGGAAGCGGTGCGGCAGCATTTCCGCCCCGAATTCCTGAACCGGCTGGATGAGCAGATCATCTTCGAACGGCTGAACCGGGCGGATATGTCCAGCATCGTGGAGTTGCAGCTGAAACGGCTGGAGAAACGGCTGGCGGGGCGGAAGATCTCGCTGGTGCTGGACGATGCGGCGCGGGCCTGGCTGGCCAATGAGGGCTATGACCCGGTGTTCGGGGCGCGGCCGTTGAAGCGGGTCATCCAGCGGCACCTGCAAGACCCGCTGGCCGAGATGATCCTGTCGGGCGACGTGATGGATGGGGCCACGGTCATCATCAGCGCGGGGCCGGACGGCCTGATGATCGGCGACCGGGTCAGCGCCAGCCGCCGCATGCCCCCGGTTGAGGCTGTGGTGCATTAATCACTGTCGGCGTGCAGCCAAACCGGCAAGTCCGGTGCTGTACGCCGACGAGTTCGCGGGTGAGCGGACAAGCCTCCTCTTTGCCGCTCTCGGCGCGTGTCTGGTGTACCCGGTTTTTATCCGGCGCCTTCAGAGATGACCAGAAAGGTGGGCATGCCGTTTGTTCCGTAAACAGTGACGCGCACGAACAGCGAGATTCCGTCGTTGAGGAACTGCTCAAGGTAGGGCTCTGATCCCGGGCCGCGATTGTAAAGTTCCGGGATTCGAGCGCGAGCGGCGCGATCTGCAAAGATCGGGTCGTACCCGTCCCCATCTTCCCGGCGGCCAAACCGATGAAAATTTGCGCGGTCCTGCTGAAGAATGTCAGCGATACGGGTCAGGCGTTTACCGGACGAGTTGAACATGTCCACGGGGCCAAGCCCGGTGTAGAAGTCTGCGATGACCTGCTGCGCCGCCACTGGGCCACCCCAAAGGATGCAGATTGCAATCGTAAACGGCTTTAGCACTGGCACCCCCGACATGATTGGCTGTCGTCGATCAATTGTGCCTGAGGGTAGTTGACCGATACACGATTCGTCTACCGACGTTCAGAATCTGCGGACAAGCCGGACCAAAGATCAGCAGTGCCATTACGTGGAGGCGTAAGGTGATTCTGGAGGGGTTCGCGAATGGTGATGCGCTGCATCGAGCATTGTCGCTCCCAAGCCACCACGCCCGGATTTGCACTGCAACAGGAGTATCGGCCCTTGCCGTCATCATAAGCATGCAGGGCTTGCGCGAGGTCGTGCGATGTCGCGGCAGGGAAGGGAGGGCGTTTAATGCCCCCCCAATGCCTTTTCGGTAGATCACATCGGCGGCAGGATGACCTGGTCGATGACGTGGATGACGCCATTGGTGGCTTCGACATCGGCGCCCGAGATCACGGCGCCGTTGACCTTGGCACCGCCATCAAGGGTGATGGTGACTTCGGCGCCGTTGACGGTGGCGGCCTTCAGGCCTTCCGACAGGTCGGTGGACATGACCTTGCCCGGCACGACGTGGTAGGTCAGGATCGCGGTCAGCTTGTCCTTGTTTTCCGGCTTGAGCAGGTCTTCGACGGTGCCAGCGGGCAGCGCGGCGAAGGCGGCGTCGGTCGGTGCGAACACGGTGAACGGGCCTTCGCCCTTGAGCGTGTCAACCAGACCAGCGGCGGTAACGGCGGCCACGAGGGTGGTGAACGAGCCGGCGCCGACAGCGGTGTCAACGATGTCCTTGGTGTGACCATCGGCAAAGGCCGGGGCCGAGAAGGCAAGGGCGGTTGTCATGGCAAGAAAGGTTCTGCGGATCATTGGTATCGCTCCCGTTTGATCATCGCCTGGATTGGCTTGCCGTATATGGGTGTGGATTGCGCCCGGATCAGACCGACATGTCCGTGAGCGGGGGTTGCCAAGACAAAGCCCGCGACTAAGCAGCGGGCTTTTGAGAATTCCAGTCAACAACCTGTGACGGCTGGTGATGTAACGTGACCCTACTCGGCGCCGATGGCCTCGGTCACGATGGATTTCAGCAAGTCACCCACGGGGGCCATGCTGCCGTCATAGGCACGGTGGCCGACGGTGATGGTGCCGGGCGCGCCGGGTGTTTCATAGACGAAGATGCCATAGGGGCAGTGCTGGACGTTGGCGATATCGGCCTCCATCACCTGACGGCTGATGCTGGCGGAACAGAAGCTGAAGATATCAGCCTGGGTGAAGATCACGGTGTCAGAGCCGACATCGCCGCGCGTGCGTTCCAGCATCTCGCCGGTGTGGCTGACGTGGTCGACCACAAGACCCGCCCCGACGATGGCGCTTTCGACGGCAAAGGCCACGTTCTCGAAGCTGTCTTCGACGGTATAGGTGACGGGGGCTGTTTCTGCCAATGCGGGCAGGGCGAAAAGGCTGGCAAGAATGGCGATACGATACATGGCTGGCTCCTCCTGAGGGCACCAGCATCGGCTGAAAACATTCGCTTGTGAATATGTGTTTTTCCGGCACAGGATTGTTTCAGACTGCTGGCGCAGGTGTGAGCCGGTTTGTTTTGCCTTTTTCGACGCTTCGGCCATCTTGAGCGTGCGATCAAGCTACCGGGGCAGAGACATGGCACGCAGATTGAACGGGTCGGACGTCACACCAAAGGCCACATGGGTAAATCGCCGCGCGCTGATCACCGGGGCCGGGGCGATTCTGGCCACACCCTTTGCCGCGCCGGCTTTGGCGAGGATCGACGCCGCCAAAAGCCCGCTGTCCACCGATGCGGCACCCAACACGCGGGCCGAGATCACGACCTATAACAACTTTTACGAGTTCGGGCTGGACAAGGGCGACCCTGCCCGCAACGCCCGGCTGCTGACCACCGACCCGTGGGAGGTGAACATAAGCGGCCTGGTGGACCGCCCCGGCAGCTATGGGCTGGCAGACATCCTGAAGGACGCGCCGCTGGAGGAACGCATCTATCGATTCCGCTGTGTCGAAGCATGGGGGATGGTGATCCCGTGGATCGGGTTCGAGCTGTCGCATCTGCTGGACAAGGTGGGCGTGCAGCCGGGCGCCAGATATGTGGCCTTCGAGACGCTGGTGCGCCCGGAAGAAATGCCGGGGCAGCAAAGCGCCATCCTTGATTGGCCGTATCGCGAAGGCTTGCGGCTGGATGAGGCGATGCATCCGCTGACGATTCTGGCAACCGGTCTTTATGGTGAGGCGATGCCCAATCAGAACGGCGCGCCGATCCGGTTGGTGGTGCCGTGGAAATATGGTTTCAAGTCGATCAAGTCGATTGTCAGCATTCGGCTGACCGACACCCGGCCTGAAACGTCATGGAACATGCAGAACCCCCGAGAGTATGGCTTTTTCAGCAACGTGAACCCACAGGTGGACCATCCGCGCTGGAGCCAGGCCAGTGAACGGCGCGTGGGGGCGGGCATCTTTGCCGGTCGCGAAGACACGCTGATGTTCAACGGCTATGGCGATCAGGTGGCCGGGCTGTATGCCGGTCAGGATCTGACAAAGGACTATTGATGCAGCGGATCAACGCCCTTGCCCGCCGGCTGCCGACAGGGGTGGTCTGGGCTGCGGGCGCGATGCCCTTCGTCTGGCTGGTCTGGGCGGCGGCGTCCAACCAGTTGGGCCCCGATCCGGTCAAGGCGATCGAATTGTGGCTGGGCCTTTGGGGGCTGCAATTTCTGATCGCGTCGCTGTGCATCACGCCGTTGCGGCGGGTGGGGCTGAACCTGATCCGGTTTCGCCGGTCGCTTGGGGTTCTGGCCTTCCTCTATATCGCGTTGCATTTCCTGGCTTGGGTGGTGTTGGACATGGGGCTGCGCTGGGACGAGGTGCTGCGCGATCTGTGGAAACGTCCCTATATCATGCTGGGAATGGCGGGGTTGCTTGCGATGCTGCCGCTGGCGCTGACCTCGACCGACCGGGCGATCCGGCGGTTAGGGAGCGCGCGGTGGCGCGCGTTGCATCGGCTGGCCTATGTGGCGGCCCTGGCCGGTGCGCTGCATTTTGTCGTTCTGGTGAAGGGCTGGCCGACCGAGCCGCTGCTGTATGCGGCGGCCGTGGCTGGGCTGTTGCTGCTGCGCCTGCACCTGCCGCGACGACTGACGGCCTGAGTCTGTGGATAACCGGCCTTGCGCAGTCAAGCGCCCTGCTGCACGCGCAAGAATGTTGCCGCATCGCAGCATCAGTTGTGTGTCAAATTGCGCCAACCCCAAGATTTTGACCATTTTTCAGGCTTGTGAAAAAAATGCGACGGTAAGTGTTTTTTCCTCTTGCGGGCGCCGCGCGGTCTCCGTAAATAACGCCTCACCGAAGCGAAACAGCGACGGTGACGGACGGAAGCGGGATTGAAGCGAAGCGAAAGCGACGACAAGACGAAGCAGAAGGACGGTAAATCTGAAGATACGGCGGTTCGGGTAACGCTAAGCAATTAGCGCCTCGATTTTGTTTTGTCTTCATGCTCTTTGAAACTGTAATGTGATGAAGGGATATGTGGGCGGTTTGGGCGCATCGGCGTTTGACTGTTTGCATATC
>JAFGXY010000050.1 GCA_016936395.1 Paracoccaceae bacterium
GGCATCGGCGGCATCACACCCGCCCAGAAACTGAAGATGGTAGCGTGAATTCTACGGATGCACCCCGCTAGAAATGGGGGGATTACCGCCTGACCAAGTGAGATGTCGGTGGAGTTCACCGCGCAACGTGATCAGCCAGCCCTTTGCGACGTCTCTGGCCGGTGTAAAGGCCGATCCGGAGCCACTCCCCTGTAAGCTGGATGCCAATTATCCGGGCGGCGACTGATAGGTCGAAGCCGGCTCAACATGGGCCGCACGCACGGCCTCCAGCCAGTGATGGATGCACTCCAGTGCAAGGGGTTCGTCCAGAAACGGAATATGACCGCGCTCGGGCACCTCGACGCCACAGATGTCGGGCCTGCGGCGGCACATCTCGGCAAAGGTCTGGTGGCTGAGCACATCCGAATTGGCCCCGCGGATCACCGCCAGCGGCAACCCCTCGCAGGCCTCGAACAGCGGCCAGACCTCGGGCAGCGGATCAACCATGGCGGCGTCCAGCGCCACACGCAAGGCCGGGTCATAGGTCAGCCCGACATGATCGTCCAGTTGCACATAGTGGCGCACGGTTTCTTCCTGCCAGCGCAGGCTGGGCACATGGAAAAAGCCTGGCATGGCGTGCTGCATCCGGTCAGCCACTTCCGACAGCGTCGGCACCGTGGGTTCCATGCCGACATAGGCACCGATCCGCAGCAGCCCGTCACGTTCCAGCACCGGGCCGACATCGTTCAGGCACAGCCCCAGCAACCGGTGCTTTTGCGTCGCCGCGATCACCAAACCCAACAGGCCGCCGCGCGATGACCCGATGATCGCCGCCCGGTCAAGACCCAGATGATCCAGCAGGGCTATCGCATCCTTGGCCTCTTGCGCCACGGTATAGGTGGCGGGGCCGGTCCAGTCTGATCCGCCACGCCCCCGGCTGTCCAGCCGGATCAGGCGCACATCGGGCGGCAGGTGGCGGGCCAGATAGTCAAAATCCCGGCCATCGCGTGACAGCCCGGCAAGTGCCAGCAGCGGCAGACCTTCCCCTTCGTCGCGAAACGCAAGCTTGGCGCCGTCCTCGGCCCGGAACGTCTGCATCCCCCCTCTTGCCCCTCCCTAGGCCAGTGTCAGGCAAATTCGGACGGGTGTCAGGCTGCCGGATAACTCCCAAAGCCCTTGCCCGTCTTGCGCCCAAGGTAACCGGCATGCACCATCTGCTTCAACAGCGGGCTAGGCCGGTATTTCGGGTCGTCAAAGCCCTGATACAGGGTTTCCATGATGTTCAGCACCACATCCAGCCCGATCAGATCGCCCAGCGCCAGCGGCCCCATCGGGTGATTGGCCCCCAGTTTCATCATGCTGTCAATGTCTTCGGCGGTGGCCAGACCTTCATAGACGCAATTTATCGCCTCGTTGATCTGCGGCGCCAGCAGGCGGTTGACGATGAAACCATAGCTGTCCTTGCTGACGCGCGGCGTCTTGCCGATGGCGCGGGTCAACGCGGTGACCGCATCAGACACCGCGTCGGTGGTTTGCAGCGCGCGGATGATTTCCACCAGTTGCATCACCGGAACCGGGTTGAAGAAGTGCATCCCGATCACACGCCCCGGATGCGCCGAGGCAGCAGCAAGTTGTGTCAGCGAAATCGACGAGGTGTTCGAGGCGAAAACCGTCTGCTCGGGGCAGATTTGGTCCAGTTTGCCAAGGATGCCCGCCTTCACCTCAAGCTTTTCGACAATCGCCTCGATCACGATGTCGCGGTCGGCCATCGGGTCCAGCGTGGTGGCGGTGGTGATGCGGGCCAGCGTGTCGGCGGCCTGCGTGTCGGTCAGGGTGCCCTTCTTGATCTGGCGGGCAAGGCTGCCCTCCATCGTCTTGCGGGCGCGGTCAAGGGCGGCTTGCGACAGGTCTTGCAGCACCACCGGAAACCCGGCAGCGGCGCAGACCTGCGCAATACCGTTGCCCATGGTGCCCGCGCCGATCACGCCAATGGCTTGCAGGGTGGTCATCGCGCTCTCCTTCAATGAGCGGTCCAGCCGCCATCAATCGGCAGCGCGGTTCCGGTGATCTGGGCGGCGGCGGGGGTGCACAGAAAGGCCGCAAGCGCGCCGATCTGGCCGGGCTGCACGAAGGACCGCGTGGGTTGCGACGCCAGCAGCACATCGCGGATCACCGCTTCCTCGGTGATCCCGCGCGCGGCCGCGGTTTCGGGGATTTGCGCCTCAACCAGCGGTGTCAGCACATAGCCGGGGCAGATGGCGTTTGCGGTCACGCCATGTTCGGCACCTTCCAGCGCCAGCGTCTTGGTCAGGCCGACCACGCCATGCTTGGCCATCACATAAGCAGATTTATAGGGCGAGGCGACAAGGCCATGCGCCGAGGCCACGTTGATCACCCTTCCCCATTTGCGCGCCTTCATGCCGGCAAAGGTGGCGCGGCACAGATGCCACGCCGCCGACATGTTGATGGCAAGGATCAGGTTATAGCGATCCACCGGAAAATCTTCGATCGGGGCAACGGTCTGGATGCCGGCATTGTTCACCACAATGTCGATCTGGCCAAACTGCGCGTTAGTCGCGGCCACCAGATCGGCAATCTGGCCCGGGTCCGACATGTCGGCACCATGAAACCCCACCGGCGCCCCGGTCTCGTTCTCGATCGTGGCGCGCTCGGCCTCTATCGCGTCGGGGTCACCAAAGCCGTTCATCATCACGGCATGGCCTGCCTCGGCCAGCGCGCGGGCGACAGCCAGCCCGATGCCCGAGGTGGATCCGGTAACAATCGCAGTACGGAAATCGGGCATGGCGGCCTCAGCTCAGGGTCATTTCGGGAACGTCGTCGGGGATCACCAGCGCGGCTTCGGTGGCGGCAAGGATGTCGTCGACGCTGACGCCCGGCGCACGCTCGCGCAAGATCAGGCCGGCGCCCGTCGGCTCGATCACCGCCAGATCGGTGACAATCAGGTTGACCCGGCGCAACGCGGTCAGCGGCAGGGTACAACGCGGCACGATCTTGGATGCACCCTTGGCCGCGTGCTGCATCGCCACCACCACGCGGGCCGCCCCGGTGACCAAATCCATCGCGCCACCCATGCCCGGCACCATCTTGCCCGGCACTTTCCAGTTCGCCAGATGCCCGGCCTCATCAACCTGCAACCCGCCCAGCACCGTCATGTCCAGATGGCCACCGCGGATCAGGCCAAAGCTCATGGCGCTGTCAATGCTGGCCGCCCCCGGCACCGCCGAGACAAAGCTGCCGCCGGCATCGGTCAGATGCGGGTCTTCCATGCCTTCGGGCGGGCGCGCGCCCAGCCCGATCACGCCATTTTCGGCCTGAAAGAACACGCCCAGACTGGCGGGCACAAAGCTCGCCACCAGGGACGGCAACCCGATGCCAAGGTTGACCAGCATCCCCGGCTTGATTTCCTGCGCCACACGGCGGGCGATCAGCGTTTTGGCATCCATCATCGCCCCCTTCAGCTTGCACGGATCAGCAGGTGATCGACCAGAACGCCCGGCGTCTTGACCACATCGGGCGCGATCACGCCCACCGGCACAATGCTTTCCGGCTCGGCAATCACGGTGCGCCCTGCCAAGGCCATCACCGGGTTGAAGTTGTGCGCGGTCAAAAGGTAGCACAGGTTGCCGACGTAATCGGCCTGCCATGCCGCCAGCAGCGAAAAGTCGGCCTTCAGCGGCTTTTCCAGCAAGAAGCGGTTGCCGTCCACTTCGACAATCTGCTTGCCGTCTTCCACCTCGGTGGCAAGCCCGGTCGGCGTCAACACGCCACCAAGGCCCATGCCGCCCGCGCGGATGCGTTCGACCAAGGTGCCCTGCGGCACCAGTTCCACCTCGATCTCGCCTGCGATCATCTTGGCCTGGGTTTCCGGGTTCAGCCCGATATGGCTGGTGATGACCCGCGCCACAGCCCCCGCCGTGATCAGCTTGCCGATGCCCTTGCCCGGCATCGCGGTGTCATTGCCGATCACGGTCAGGCCGCGTGCGCCGCGCGCCACCAGCGCGTCGATCATCCGCTCGGGCGTGCCAACGGCCATGAAGCCGCCGATCATCAGGCTTGCGCCATCGGGGATCATCTCGGCCGCCGCCGCCGGGGTTAACGCGCCTTTCATGCCGCCTCCTGCTCTGCCAGACCTACCGCCGCCCGTGCGGCACGGGCAATGACAAGTTCTTCGTTGGTGGGAACAACCATCACCGTGGTCCGCGCCTGATCGGACGAGATCACCTGAGCGTTCTCGGCGTTTCGGGTGGGATCAACCTCGATCCCCATCCAGCCCAGACGTTCGCAGATGCGGGCGCGGATCAGACGCGAGTTTTCGCCAATGCCGCCGGTGAACACCAGCGCGTCAATGCCGCCCACGGACGCGGCCATCGCCCCCACTTCGCGCTGACAGCGGGCCACAAAGTAATCAATCGCCTGACCGGCCTCGACCGTGCCCGCCGCTTCCAGCGTGCGCATGTCGTTTGACAGGCCCGACAGGCCCAAAAGTCCCGACTGCTTGTACAAAAGGTCAGAGATCTGCGACGGCGTCATGCCCTTTTGATCCATCAGGTACAGCAGCACCCCGGGGTCAAGCTGGCCGCAGCGGGTGCCCATCGGCAGGCCCTCAAGCGCGGAAAACCCCATGGTCGACGCGATCGACCGGCCGTCTTGCAGCGCGCACATCGACGCGCCGTTGCCCAGATGCGCCACCACGACCCGGCCCTTGGCCAGATGCGGCGCAATGTGGCCAAGCGCGCCTGCGATATAGTCATAGCTCAGGCCATGAAAGCCATAACGGCGCACGCCCTCGTCATAGAACGCGCGCGGCAGGGCAAAGACATCGTTGACCCAAGGGTGATTGCGGTGGAACGCGGTGTCGAAACAGGCCACCTGCGGCACACCGGGAAACGCCTCTGTCGCGGCACGGATGCCAGACAGGTTGTGTGGCTGGTGCAAGGGTGCAAAGGCCGACAGGTCGGCCAGATGGATCAGCACCTCGTTGTTCACGGTAACCGGCGCTGAAAACGCATTTCCGCCGTGAACCACCCGGTGACCGACCGACAACACCGCCAGATCGGGGTAAATCGCACGCAGGCTTTTGATCGCTGCCTGCATCGCCCCCGTATGCGTGGTCAGATCATCGGGGGCGACCGCGATTGGCGCCCCGTCCGGGCCTTTCAGTTTCAGCGTGCCCTCGGGACCAATACGGTCGGCAAGGCCGGTCGCCAAGGGCACGGCCCCTTGCGCCGGATAGAGCGCCAGTTTCAGCGAGGATGACCCAGCGTTCAGCGTCAGAACCGCGTCAGTCATGCGCGCGCACCCCGGCGAAATGGTGGATCGCCGCCACCGCGCAAGAGGCCAGCCGCGACATCGGGCTGTCCGAGCGCGAGTTCAAGATGACCGGCACCTTGGCGCCCAGCACCAGCCCGGCGCCCTCGGCATGGCTGACAAAGGCCAGTTGCTTGGCCAGCATGTTGCCCGCATCGATCCCCGGCACCACAAGGATATTCGCCCGCCCTGCCACGCCGCCTTTCAGCCCCTTGGTGCGGGCGGCGGCCATGTCGATGGCATTGTCCATCGCCAATGGGCCTTCAACCATGCCGCCCTTGATCTGACCGCGATCCGCCATTTTCGACAGCAGGGCCGCGTCAATCGACGACTGGATCGCCGGGTTTACGGTTTCCACCGCCGACAAGACGCCGACCCGCGGCTCCATCCCCAGCGACAGCGCAAGGTCGATGGCGTTCTGGCAAATGTCCATTTTGGTGGCAAGGTCCGGCGCGATGTTGATGGCAGCGTCGGTCACCATGATCGGCTCGGGCTGGCCCGGCACGTCCATCACGAAGACATGGGTAAAACGGCGACCGACCCGCAGGCCGGTGCCTTTTTCCAGCATCGGTTTCAGCAGGTCATCGGTGTGCAGATGCCCCTTCATCACCGCCGCCGCGCGCCCCTCGTGCACCAGGGCGCAGGCCATGGCAGCGGCGGCAAGATCGCTTGGCGCGTCGATGATCTCGATCCCGGTCAGATCGGCACCGATCTCAACTGCCGTTGCCTGTATCCGCGCAGCGTTGCCGATCAGGATCGGTGTGATGATGCTTTCGCGGCCCGCCAGCAAGGCGCCGCCCAGCGAATTACCGTCATCCGGGCAGACCACCGCTGTCGGGATGGCCGGCAATGGGCGGGCGCGTTCAAGCAGTGCCTCGAAATGCCGGTGCCTTTGCACGATCAGTCCCGGAATTTCGACCGTATCGCTTTCGAACTTTTCCGCCGGGGCCAGCACCTCGGCCTCGCCGGAAATGATCACTTGATTGTCGGCAATGCGGCGCACGCTGGTAGACAGGCGCACCGCGCCTTCGGCCAGCTTTTCCAGAACCTCGACCCGACAGAGCACCTCCTCACCGGCATGGGCACGGGTATGGAAATCAAGGGTCTGACGCCGATACAACGTGCCCGCGCCGGGCAGTTGCGTGCCCAGCACCGCCGAGATCAGGGATGCCACGAACATGCCCGGCGCGACCCGCTCGGTATGGCCGTTGCCGTCCAGATCGCTGTCGGTCAGGTGCATCGGGTTGTAATTACCCGATGCCACCGCAAAGACATACAGATCGTCATTGGTGATCAGGCGGCGAAGCTCGGCAAAGTCACCGGGCTGCAGCTCGTCAATCGTTCGGTTCACCATATGCATCTTACTTCACCGCAGCAGGGGCTTCTTCGACAGGTTTGGGCGCAGTCCCACGGCGCGCCTTGGGTGCGGCGATGACGGCCTCGACGGCGGGCGCAGCCAGCGGATCATCCTCGACACTGCCGGTGACGGGGGGCAGACCCAGAACTTCGCAGAACCGTTGCAACAAGGACAGGGTGCGCGGCGACATTTCTTCCAGCGTGCCCGGCACGTATTGCACCACCTTCAACGCCAGTTCCCGTTCGGCCTGATCGGGCAGCAGCAGGGGCAGCGTCTCGATGGCGCGCTCAGGCTCATAGGTGGCGATCAGGGTTTGCTGGTGGATGATCATCGACCGGCGTTCAGCGCCCAGACTGCGGAACGGTTCATCCTGCGTCAGCACCCGGCTGGACCGTTCCAGACGGTCGCGCCGCACCTGACCGCGGTTTTCCGCCAGCAAGACCAGCATGCGGATCACGGCCTCGGGAAAGCCGCCCAGTTCCATCGTCATCAAAGCTTGCGACACTTCGGGCAGACCGCGCAATTCGTCCCTCGACTTCAGCGTGCGGCGGGCTTCATGGGTCTTGCCGAAGGCACGCGCCCAAGGGTTGCCCCACATGGTGTAGAACGCCAACTCGAAGGTCATGTCGCGCACATCGCGCATCATGTCGATCATCTGCTCGGTGCCTTGCACCCACAGCGCCTCGGCTGCCAGAAACGGGTTTTCCGGGGCCGCCTTGGCGCGGCTGTCGCGCACCTTTTCGGCCATCGATTCAACCTGCTGCATCGCCGGGTTGCGCGACGAGGCCAGCGCCCGCGTCAACCGTGCCGGATGCAGGGCCCGGCTCATCTCGGCCCCGGTCTGGGTCACCGTCGCCTGAATCATCGGGCGCAACAGCATGTCATAAAGCTGAGACTGCACTTCGGACGCCCGCGCGACAGCGGCAAACGGCCGTTCGTCGTCGTGGCCATCGTCCAGCAGACGAATGTCGTCCATCGTCCGCTCGGCAAAGCCGACGGTAAAGTGCTTGCACCCGTCCTTTTCGGTGACATCCTCGATCCGCATTTCATACAGACCCGGGGCAAGGGCTTCGATGGTTTTCAGGGTCGAGGCGACCTCGGAATGTTCCTTGTTGGCAATCTGGCTGGACACAAAGATACCCAGATGGCCAACCTGATCGTGCACCATATAGACGATGCGCTGACCACGGATGCGGATTTCATCGACATCGGCATAGGTTTCGGCGATCCAGTTCAGCGCCTGCTGCGGCGGGGTAATGTTGTCACCGTGGCTGGCAAAGACGATGATCGGTGCACGGATGGCCTTCAGGTCCACCGGGCGGCCGGGTTCGATCCGGGCCTCGTTCTTGATCAGGCGGTTGCCGACGAACAACTGCTCGACGATCCATTTGATTTCCGGCTCGTTCAGCAAGAAAAAGCCGCCCCACCAACGCTCGAACTCAAGAAAGGTCTTGTCGCCCTTGTCAATGTCGCGAAACAGGTCGGTGTATTTGCGGAACAAGGTGCGCGACGGGTTCATCTGTTCAAAATTCTGCACCAGATGCGCCCCGTCGAAAATGCCGCCGCCAAGGTCTGACAGCATCATCGGAATCCAGGTGCCACCCAGCACGCCCGCGTTGTAGCGCATGACATTTTCGCCCACACGACCCGACCACGGGTCAACCGGTGCGCCGTTGATCACGATGGGGCCGGTCAGATCAGGGTTCGTCGCGGCCAAAAGCAGCGTGGCCCAACCGCCCTGACAGTTGCCGATCACCACCGGCTTGGCCGACAAGGGATGCAATCGCATGACTTCGCGCACAAAGGCCGCTTCACTTCGGGTAACATAGGACAGATACTGCCCTTCGGCAGGTTCGCGGCGGAACGCCACGAAATAGACCGGGTGGCCTTCCCGCAATGCCACGCCCACCTGACTGTCGGCCTTGAAGCCACCGATGCCCGGCCCGTGGCCCGCGCGCGGGTCGATCACGATATAGGGGCGGCGGGTCGGGTTGATGGTCACGCCTTCGGGCGGCAGGATGCGCAGCAGGATGTAGTTCGACGGAAACGGCAGATCCTTGCCATCCATCACCAGTTCGTGGTCATAGATCAGCACCGGCGGGCAACCTGCCGCCTCATGCTCCAGAAAGATGTCACCGCGCTTGCGCAGGGTGTCCATCGTCAGGATCGCGCGTTCGGCGGCATCGCGCAGATAGCCAGCCCAAGCCCCCGCCAGCCCGCCTGTCGCCTGCACCGTCCGCAAGGACTCCATCAGGCTTTCGGTCTTTTCCACCATGTCGCGGGTCCGCTCGCTGTGCGTATCGACGATCCGTTTGGAATGTCGGGCAGCGGCTGTGGACAGGATATTGCTGGTGGACGCCGATGCCGCAAGCTCGGTTTCCATCGCCTCCATCACGCGGCGCAGGGCGTCCAGCGCATCGCCTTCGGGGCGGGGAACAGAGGGTTGGCGGGCAGGATCGAACAGATCGAAAACATTGGCCATGGAACTATCCTCAGGCAGTAATGGAGAAGCCGCCGTCGATGTCATGGACACCGCCGGTCAGATTGCAAGCCTCGGGCGACGACAGAAAGGCCGCCATTGCGCCGACGTCTTCGATGGTGGCCAGTTGATGCGTTGGCGCGCGGTCCGATGCCGCTGACAGCAATTCGTCGAAATGGTCGATCCCGCTGGCAGCGCGGGTTTTCAGCGGTCCGGGCGACAGGGCATGCACGCGGATGCCTTTTTCGCCCAGCTCGGCGGCAGCATAGCGCACAGAGCTTTCCAGCGCGGCCTTGACCGGACCCATCATGTTGTAATGTCGCACGACGCGGCTTGACCCGAAGAACGAAACCGACAGACAGGTGCCCCCATCCGCCATCAAGGATTCGGCCAGACGGATCATCCGCAGGAAGGAATGCACCGAGATATCCATCGCAAGGGCAAAGCCTTCGGCGGAACAATCAACCACCCGGCCATGAAGATCGGCGCGTGGCGCAAAGGCAATGGAATGCACGATGGTATCCAGACGCCCCCACTGCCGGGTGATGGTGTCAAACACCGCCTCCAACTGCCCGGGCTGACCCACGTCCAGAGGCAGCGCAATCTCTGCCCCAAGCTGGTCTGCCAGCGGCCGCACATGGGGTTCGGCCTTGTCGTTCAGCCAGGTCACCGCAATCTCTGCACCCTGCGCCCGCAGCGCCTTGGCGCAGCCCCAGGCGATGGAGTTTTCATTGGCAATTCCGACCACGAGCGCTTTTTGACCCTGCAAGGAAAACACAGCCGATCTCCACGTTGCTGCTCAAAGCTTTGGGTCGAGTGTGAACCTGCCGCGTGACTGTATGGTGACAGGTGGGACACTGCCCCGTGACATTTGGCCAAAGCGTGCTGATCCGTCGCGGCACGTAAAGCAGGCACGGCACGACCAGCAGGACCACCGGTTGTTGCGCGCGTAAACGCCTGACTGCGCGCCAAGCGGCCGTCAGCAAAGCCGAAATACCAAGCATCCAGTGAAATGGTGAACCCGGAGCGATTCGAACGCCCGACCCTCAGATTCGTAGTCTGATGCTCTATCCAGCTGAGCTACGGGTCCACACTTGGGGCGGATTTAGCGACCCCGCCGGGGGTTTGCAAGGGCAAATCACGCGAAGGTGGCTGTGGGGTCTGCGAAACCGCCTTGGGCAGCCAGATCACGAACTCGGTGCCTTCGGCATCGCTGCGGGCCAGCTCAAGCGTGCCGCCATGGCCGGTGACCAGTTCGGACGCGATGGCCAGACCCAGCCCGGTGCCGCCCTTGCGGGTGCCACCCTGAAAGGCCGCAAACAGGTGCTCGCGTGCCTTGGCGGGCAGGCCGGGGCCGGTGTCACCGACCTTGATCCACCAGCGCGCACCATCCTCGCCCGCCGAGATTTCAACCGTGCCGGGCTTGCCCGTCGCCTCGATCGCCTGCCGTGCATTGCGGACAAGGTTTGACAGCACGCGAAACAACTGCTCGCCATCGGCATGCAGGGTCAGCCCCGCAGGCACGTCGATCAGCGCGGTTGCCAGCCCGCCCGTCTGCAAGCCTTCGCCCTCGGCCACCTCTTCGACCAAAGGCCGCAGCACGACTGTGGCAAGCCGCGGCGGCGCTTCTTCAGCCTTGCCAAAGGTCAGGGTGGTTTCGCACAGATGCACCGCGCGGCTGATCGAGTTCACCAGCTTTGGCGCAGCACGCGCCACCATCGGATCGGCGCTGTTTTCGATCCGGTCGGCAAACAACTGCGCCGTGGTCAGGATGTTGCGCAGATCGTGGCTGATCTTGGCCACCGCGCCGCCCAGTTGGGCCAGACGCTGCTTTTGGCGCAAGGCGGTGGTCAGTTGGGTTTGCAGACTGTTCAGCGCCTCTTCGGCCGCGCGCAACTCGACCACACGGGCGGTGGGGGCAATCACCCGGCGGGCATCTTCGGGTGCCTCGGCATAGGCCTGCATGTGGCGCACCACGCGGCGGATCGGGGTCACGATCATCCGCTGCACCGAGATGAACAGCAAGACCGCCGTCACCGCCGAAATCAGCGCCGACAGCCACAGGATGCGCATGCCGTAATCGACCATCGCCGCCCGCAGCGGCCCGGTCTCCATGGTGATTTCAATCAGCAGCCCCGCCTGTTGCACCGGGTTGCCGATGACCCGGATCACCCGGTTCATCGGGTCGCGCAGCACGTCGATCGCATCGCGCACCAGGTCCCATGGCCCCGAGGTGCGCAGATCATAGGTGTCATGGATCGCCGCCGGGATCGGCGACGACAGCACCAGCTGCCGCACCTCATCGCGTCGCAGCACCACGTTGAACACACCGGCATTGACCAAAAGCTCGGCCTCAAGCTCGGGCGCGATGGTCTCATCCGTGGTCAGCAGCGATAGTGAGGCAATCTGCGCCTTTTCCAGCCGCAAGATCAAGTAATCAGCCCGGAACCGCGCAATCGACGGCACAAAGATCAACACCTCGGCCAGCATGACAAACGCCACCGTCAACATCAGGAAGCGCCCTGACAGGGTGTTGAAGAAACCCTTTCCCGCGCGCGTCACCGTGTTTTGCCCCCATGCTTTGCGTCAGGGCAGATACCGTTGCACCAACTGAACCACCCGTTTCAGCATAGGATTATCAAAGAGTTTCGGGGAAAAATAGGTTCCTGCCGCACGTTTCGAGATTTCGCCCAGCGTGGGGTAGGGCGCGACCATCCCGGCAATCGCCGAGATCTTTGCGCGGGACGCAATCGCAAGCGCCCAAAGCCCGATCAACTCGCCCGCCTGCGGGCCCACCAACGAGGCCCCCACCGGCCGCCCCTTGACCACCATCACCTTGAGCAGGCCCTGCGCCTTTCCCTCGGCCTGCGCCCGGTCGTTGTGGTGAAAGTCCTGCCGCAGCACGGTCAGCGCCGGGCCATGGGCGCGGCGCGCCTCGGCCTCGGTCATGCCCACCTGCGCCAGTTCCGGGTCGGTATAGGTGACCCATGGGATATGCCGGGTGGTGGCGCGGGCAGGCAGGCCCAACACGATCTGCCGGATCACGATGCCCGCATGATAACCCGCAACATGGGTGAATTGCAGCCCGCCCGCTGCATCGCCCACCGCATAGACCCGGCGGTTGGAGCTGCGCAGATCGGGGCCGACGGTCACGCCCTTGCGGTCATGCTTGACCCCCGCCACGTCAAGGTTCAGCCCGTCAAGGTGGACCTTGCGCCCCACCGCCATCAGCAGATGGCTGCCCTGCACCCGGCGGCCATCTTGCAGCGTCACCGTGATATCGCCCGCCTGCCCCGACAGCGCGGTCACCGGGGCGTCTTCAATGATCTCCACCCCCTCGGCGCGCAGCTTTTCCAGCACCACGGCGGCCAGTTCCGGGTCGTCCCGACCAAGCGCCTTGGCACCTTCGACAACCGTCACGCGGCACCCCAGCCGGCAATGCGCCTGCGCCATTTCCATGCCGATCGGGCCGCCGCCGATGATGATCAGATGCTCGGGTTTTTCGCGCAGCGCGAAAATCGTCTCGTTGGTCAGAAAGGGCACCACGTCCACCCCCGGAATCGGCGGCACCAAAGGCCGGCTTCCGGTGGCGATCACAAAGCGCCGCGCCTTGATGCTGTGCCCCCCGGCCTCGACCGTATCGGGCCCGGTGAACCGCGCCCAAGCGCGAATGACCCGCACCCCCAGACCTTCGAACCGCTCCTGACTGTCAACCGGGGCGATGGTGGCGATCACGCGGGCCACATGGTCCTTGACCGCGCCAAAATCGACCTGCGGCTCCACCGGGGCAATCCCGGACCGGGCCCCGTCGCGCATCGCCTGCGCGGCTTTGGCGGCGGCCAGCAGCGCCTTTGACGGCACACAGCCCGCGTTCAGGCAATCGCCGCCCATCTGGGCGCCTTCGATCAGCACCACCCGCGCGCCCATCTGCACCGCCCCTGCCGCGATGGAAAGCCCCCCCGACCCCGCGCCGATGATGCAGATATCCGTCTCGATCAGGTCCATCTCAGGCCCCTTTCCTGAAGCGTTTCAGAACAATCGGCAGTGCCGACAGGGCGGCAAGACCAAGGATCGGGCCAAGGATATGCGGCGCAAAGATGATCGACAGGTCCGGCGTCTCGCCGCGCGCAAACACCTCACCCAACCCCGCCCCGACCGAGGTGAAGACCAGACCGCCGGGGATGATGCCGACAAAGGTGGTCAGCGCGAAGCGAAACAGCGACGTGCCGACAAAGGCCGGCAGCAAATTGGCAAGGAAGAACGGCACCGCAGGCACCAGACGCATGATCAGCAGCGCCGACCATTCGTTGTCGCGCAGTGCCTGCTGCAACCTTGCGCCAGCCCCGCCTCTTTCCTCGATCCGTGCAGCGACATCGGCGCCAAACCCGGCGCGGGCCGCCAGAAACACCGCAATCGCCCCGATGGTCGCCCCCGTGACATTGTAAAGCACCCCCGGAAACAACCCGAACAGAAAGCCCCCGGTCAGCGTGGCAACTGTCGCCCCCGGCAGGCTGAAGGCCACGATCACGATATAGGCCGCGACAAAGGCAAGGCTGGCGAGCGCAAAATTGCCATCGCGAAAGGCAATCAACGCCTCACGATGCTGCGCAAGGGCCGCAAAACTGATCTGGTCCCGCAGGGCAAAGGCCCCGATCAGGGCGGCAGTCGCGATGGCAATGATTGGCAGGCGCTTTTGCCAAGCGGTCTTGGGGTTGGGCATGGTGTCCTCGGAACTTCTCATCCCCCGTCACTACGCGAGGTTCGGCCAAGTTGTTTCGTCAAAGGCGATTTGCGACAGCATCCTCACGCCCCGTTGATCTGCATCGGGCGCGGCGTGCCGAAAATCGGCGGTCTTATGACAGTTTGCTTAGGGCACAGGCGGCCAAGGCGGATTGTTGTCGAAAATCGCCATCGTTCGCGTTGACTTGGCGGGAAACCCCCCGTAAAGCACGGACTTCAAGTTCCCTGCCCTCGAATCCTTTTGGGTTCGGGCAAGCCGTCTGATGGAGAGCCGCGATGAAGCGCACATTTCAACCGTCGAACCTGGTCCGCAAGCGCCGCCATGGGTTCCGCGCCCGTATGGCCACCAAAGGTGGCCGTCTGGTGCTGGCCGCCCGCCGTGCCAAGGGCCGTCACAAGCTGTCGGCTTGAGTCCTTCGGCCCCATCGCGGGCCGTATCGGGATATGCAAGACATGACGCCGCCGAAGGAACCGGGCCAAGGTATTGCAGCCGAAGCGCCCGTGCCGCCTTCGGCGGTTTCGCTTTGCCTTGGCACCTTGCGCACACGACCCGAATTTCTGCGTGCCGCTTCGGCCCGCAGGCAGGGCGCGGGCAGCTTTCTGGTGCAGGCGCGATATCGCAATGATGGCACGCCGGGCGTGCAGGTCGGCTTTACCGCCTCGAAGAAAATCGGCAACGCGGTTGCCCGCAACCGCGCCAAGCGCCGCCTGCGTGAAGTCGCGCGCGCCGTATTGCCGACGCTGGCCCAACCCGGTTGGGACTATGTTCTGGTCGCCCGCCCCGGCGTCACCATCGAACGCCCCTACGCCGACCTGCTGACCGACCTGCAAACCGCGCTGCGCCAGATTCACCGGGGCCAAACGGATCGGGGCCAAACCGAAAGCGTGCAGGCATGACGCCGCTGGCCCATATCCTTGCCCTGCCGGTGCGCGCCTATCGGCTGCTTCTCAGCCCTTGGGTCGGCCACGGCTGCCGCTATCAACCCACCTGTTCGGTCTATGCGCTGGAAGCGTTGGAACGGCACGGCGCGGCCAAGGGCGGCTATCTTGCCGTGCATCGGATTTGCCGCTGCCACCCCTGGGGCGGGCATGGCTATGACCCGGTGCCGGGGGCAGACCCGGCGCACGATGCCTCACTCCAGCGTGGCGATGATCGCGCGTAGGGTTTCGATCCCGTCGCCCTTTTCCGAACTGGTCACCACGATTTCAGGATAGGCTGCCGGATGCCTGGCAAGGGCCGTCTGCACCTGCGCGATGCTGTCTTCGCGCGTGACTTGATTCACCTTGTCGGCCTTGGTCAGCACCACTTGAAACGTCACTGCCGACCGGTCCAGCAGCGTCAGGATTTCCTGATCGACCGCCTTCACGCCATGCCTTGTGTCGATAAGCACAAAGGCCCGCCGCAAGGTCTGCCGCCCCGCAAGATAGGCCCGCAGCAGCGCCTGCCATTTTTCGACAATGGCGACCGGCGCCTCGGCATAGCCGTAACCGGGCAAGTCCACCATGTAGCGGTCGGTCCCAAGCGCGAAATAGTTGATCTCTTGCGTCCGCCCCGGGGTGTTTGACGCCCGCGCCAGCGTCTTGCGCCCGGTCAACGCATTGATCAAGCTGGATTTTCCCACGTTCGAGCGGCCGGCGAAACACACCTCCAGCCGGTCGGCGGGCGGCAAGCCGGACATGGCGACCACGCCTTTGACAAAATCGACAGGCCCCGCGAACAGCAGCCGCCCCCGTTCGCGGGTCATGTCATCGGGTTCCGGGGCAAGAGGAAAACGCAGCGTGTTCATACAACCTCTATCTGATCGCCACGGGCGATCGGCCCTGACCGTGTGACCACGGCATAGGTGCCAAAATCCTCATGCCCAAAGGCGGCTGACAGCGCGCCCAGCGTATCGGCATCCGGCTTGCCGGTGTCGGGGTTTACCGTGGTTGCCTTGCACCGCGTGATGCGGTCCTGCACCAAAAGCTCGGCCTCGCCGATGCGCAACCGCTTGCCGACCAACTCCCACTCTGCCCAAGGGGCCAGCCCCTCCAGCCACAGGTTGCCACGCCAGCGGTGGATCGACAGATCCTTGCCCATGCGGCGACCCAGATCAGCGTTTGACGCCAGGTTCAGAACCGCAATATGGCCGTCGGGCACATCGGTCATTGCCTGACCGGGCACACAGCCGACAGTGGCAGGCTCCGGGCGGTCTTGCGGCCACAGCGGTCGCAACCACGCCAGCAACGCCGCGCCGGCGCTGTCGGGAGCGACCGTGATCTGCCCGGCGGTGGGGTGCGTCAGTGTCACTTGACGCGCCGCCTCATCCACCTGCGCCCGGATCGCCATCAGTTCGGGGCCCGCAACGCCGCGCAGAAAGTTCATCTTGGGTGCCCAGGCCACCAGTCGGTCAAACTTCGCCGCGTCATGCACCACGGCCCATTCCCGATCAAAGGACAAAGCGCGCCCCGTGGTCAGGGACGCGCTTGCCAGTTCCTCAAAGCCGATGGATTTGATCGGATGGCGGCAGATATGGGCCAGCCGCATCATTTCTTCTTCGGCTTCACGCTTTTGTCTGCCACCGCAACGGCAGGTTTTTTCTTGAAGCCCGATTTGATGTTGCCAAACAGATCCGGCGTGTGGCCGTGGCTGCGCATGATGGCATATTGCTGGGTGAAGGTGATGATGTTGTTGGTGATCCAGTACACCACCAGACCGCTTGCAAAGCCACCCAGCATGAACATGAAAATCCACGGCATGTAAGCGAAAATCTGCTGCTGAACCGGGTCGGTGGGGGCCGGGTTCAGCTTTTGCTGCAACCACATGGTGATGCCCAGGATGATCGGCAGCACACCGATGAACACCAGCGCCAGGATGCTGCCCGGAACCGGCGCCGCCCAGGGGGCCAGACCGAAGAAGTTGAACAGCGATGAGGTATCGGGCGCAGAAAGATCGTTCAACCAGCCAAAGAACGGCGCGTGGCGCAATTCGATGGTGACGAAGATCACCTTGTAAAGCGCAAAGAAGATCGGGATCTGGATCAGAACCGGAAGGCAACCCGCGGCCGGGTTCACCTTCTTGTCCTTGTACAGCTTCATCATTTCGCGCTGCATCATCTGCTTGTCTTCGCCCGCGCGCTCTTTCAGCGCCTCCATCTCGGGCTGAAGTTCCTTCATCCGTGCCATGCTGACATAGGATTTGTAGGCCAGCGGCAGCACCAGCAGTTTCAGCACGAAGGTCAGGGCGATGATCGCAAGGCCCATGTTGCCGATGGTGGCGTTCAGCCAGTGCAGCACGGCAAAGATCGGCTTGGTCAGGAAGAAGAACCAGCCCCAGTCGATGGCGTCGATAAAGCCCGCAATCGGTGTGCCTGCCCCGTCGACCGCCCCGGCGTTCTGATAGGTGCGGATGGTTTCCCATTCCTTCGCCCCGGCGAAAATCCGCGAGGCGCTGGTGATGGTGGCCCCCGGTGCCACCGACATCACCGGCTGGCGGGTCTCGGTCTGGTAAATGTCTGCGCCGGGCACATATTTCGTGACCGAGGTGAAGGGCTTGCCCTGTTCCGGCACCAGCACGGTCATCCAGTATTTGTCGGTAAAGCCGATCCAGCCATCCTTGGTGGCTTCCACCACGGTGGCCTGGGCCCCCTCACGCGCGACCAGTGGCAGGTCGGCCACATCGTCATAGTCGGTTTCCAGCAGCTTGCCATCGGCGCGCGACACAACGCCTTCGTGGCTGACGAAGAAGTTTTCAAGATTGGTGGGTTTGCCATGCCGGGCGACGATGCCATAGGGATAAAGCCGTGCCTCGGCGGCACCTTCGTTCGTCACGCTGTCGGTGATGGTGAACATGAATTCGCTGTCGACAGCGATCTGGCGGACGAAATCCAGACCCTTGCCATTCGACCAGGTCAGCGTCACCGGCTGACCGGGGGCCAGCGTGCCGCCACCTGCGGGCAGCCATTCGGTGTTGGCACCGGGCACGTCTTCAAAATTCAGCGCCCCCGCAGGCCCCCAGCCAAACAGCGCGTAATAGGCGTTCTCTCGCCCCACCGGCGACAAAAGCCGCACGATGCCCGAGTCGTCCGCCAACGTCTGCCTGTAGGCCTTCAGTTCCAGATCGTCGATGCGGCCGCCAAGCAGCGAAATCGAGCCTTTCAATTGCGGCGTGTCGATCGTCAGGCGCGGGGCCTCGGCGGTGGGTGCGGCCTGCCCGGCAGACGCCGCCGCGGCCATATCAGGTGTGACAGTCGCCGGGGGCGTCGTTCCTTCGGTCTGCGCCGTCACGGCTGGCGCATTCAGGTCTGCCACGGGCTCGGCCGGTGGAAACAGCACGAACCAGACCATGATGACCAGAAAGGACAGCACGGTTGCGAGGATTAGGTTCTTGTTCTGATCGTCCATCGGGACAGCCACCACCGTTGTTCAGTTCAGCGGTGGTTCAACAGAAGGGGGCGGCAAAGGTCAAGCGGTTTTCCCGGAATGGGCCGTGCGAATGGCCGCAGGATTGGTTGATCAGGCGGGATTTTAAAAGCACCGGGGCACCGGCGTATGGCGCGCCGTGATCAGGGGGCCTGCCGCCCGATCCGCAGTGTGCGCGCAATGCCCTGATCATGGCGACTAATCCAGCCAAAGGTCTCTTCCACCGCCATCGGCCGGGCGATGCCAAAGCCCTGCACATGGCCACAGCCCAATTGTGCCAGCGTCGCATGCTCGCCGGGGGTTTCCACACCCTCGGCCACGGTATCCAGCCCCAGCTGTTCACACAGCGACAGAATCGCCGCCACCATCTTCTTTTGCTCGGGGTCGGTATCGGCATGGGTCACGAAACAGCGGTCGATCTTGATCCGCTTCACGGCAAAGCGGCGGATATTGGCAATGGACGCCTGCCCGGTGCCGAAATCGTCCAGATCAATGCCGCAGCCCAGACCTGCGATCCGGGCAAGGTTTGACACGATCACATCGTCATCGGATCGGGCCGCCACGGTTTCCAGCACCTCGATGGTCAGGCGGTCGGGGGTCAGGTTGAAGCGGTCCAACTCCCATTTCAGCTTGTCCGCAAGCTTGGGGTTGCGCAGTTCAGGGGCCGAGAAGTTGACCGCCACCCGCGGGATCTTGTGGCCTGCCTTGTCCCAGCGGGTCAGTGCCGACAGCGCGCCATACAAGATCACCTCGCCCAGCCGTTCCGACAGGCCTGCGTCTTCGACCAGCGGCAGAAACTCCAGCGGTGGGATGATGCCGCGTTCAGGGTGGTGCCAGCGGGCCAGCGCCTCAAACCCGCTGATCTTGCCGGTTTCGGTGCTGATCTGAGGCTGGAACCAGGGGCGGACCTGGCCTTCATCCAAGGCCTGCTCCAGCCCTGCCCGAAGTTCGGCACGGTCGGCGCGGCGGCGCGTCATGTCAGGCTGAAACGCCCGGATCGCACCCGGGCCGTTGCGCAACGCTTCATCCGCCGCGATTCTTGCTGCATCCAGCAAGGATGCGCCGCGTGGCATCGGTGCGCGGTCGGCCAGACAGAAACCGACCGACACCGAAGGGTGAACCGTCACCTCATCCAGCGCCAGCGGTGCCGTCGCAGCGGCCTGCAATCGTGCCGCCATCTGCACCGCGTTTTCCAGATCGAACCGCCGCACGGGGGCAAGGCTGACGGCAAAGCCATCGCCCGACAGCAGCGCCACGACATCACCCTCCCGCACCGCAAGGCCCAGCCGTTCACCGGTGCGCGCCACCATACGGGTCCGGGCAAGGCGGCCATGACGGTGCAAGACCACATCCAGGTCATCGAACATCACAACAAAACAGCCCGAGGTGCGCCCGTTCACCGGCAGGTCGGCCATCACCCCGTCCAACGCCTGCACAAGGCCCGCTTCGGTTGCAAAGCCGACAATCCCGGTGTCGGCAACCGCCGCAGGCCGTGCCCGCCGCGCCAGCCCGAACAGCGCAAACAGCACCGGGGCCGCGATGGCGACCGAAAGCATCAGGCCCTCGCCCCCCAGCCAATAGGCCGACAGGCTGAGCGCCGGCAGCAAGACGATGCCAAAGGCCCCGCCAGAACGCCACGCCCGGGCCACCAGATCCGCAGTTTTGCCCGAAATCCCGTCCTGCATCGCCGCCCCCAACTGCCGCCGAGGGCCGTGCCCCCATGCGTCAGTTTTTAGGCCGCGCTTGTAAGCGAAGGCTTAATCCTCGCCCGGAAGGTGTGAAGGATTTTCATGAAATGTTCCTGCGGCCTGCACCAACCCGGCAAAGTCGAAAATCGACGGATCGGCCAGATGCGACGGGCGCACATTCATCAGCGCGCGGAACATCACCTGACGCCGCCCCGGCACCCGCGCCTCCCAGTCATCCAGCAGACGCTTGACCTGCACCCGCTGCAAACCCTCCTGAGAGCCGCACAGATCGCAGGGAATGATCGGGTAGTTCATCGCCCGGGCAAACCGGTCGCAATCGGCCTCGGCCACAAAGGCCAGGGGACGGGCGACAAACAGGTCACCATCCTCGTTCAACAGGCGCGGCGGCATGCTGGCCAGACGCCCACCATGGAACAGGTTCATGAAAAAGGTTTCCAGAATATCATCGCGGTGATGGCCCAGAACCACGGTCGAGCAGCCTTCTTCCCGCGCGACGCGATACAGATTGCCGCGCCGCAACCGCGAACACAAGGAACACATCGTGCCGCCCGGCGCGATCTTGTCGACCACCACCGAATAGGTGTCTTGATATTCAATCCGATGCGCCACTCCCATCCGGGTCAGAAAGTCAGGCAGCACCGTGGCGGGAAAGCCGGGTTGGCCCTGATCCAGATTGCAGGCAAGCAAATCCACCGGCAGCAGGCCGCGCCATTTCAGCTCGTGCAGAATGGCCAGCAGCGTATAGCTGTCCTTGCCACCCGACAGGCAGATCAGCCACCGCTCACCGGGTTTGGCCATGCCATAGGTCTCGATCGCCTCACGCACCTGCTGCACCAGCCGCTTGCGCAGCTTGCGAAACTCCAGCCCCTTGGGCGCGCCGTAAAACAACGGATGGATATCGTCGGCGTCATCCAGCATCTGTGCCTCCGGGGTTCGCCCGGATATGCGGGCGAAGCCGCGGCGGGTCAAGCCTGCCAGCCGGATCGCGCTTGCCCGGCCGGGGCCTCCGGCGGGGGTATTTCTGCCAAGAGGAACGGCCACAGGTTTCCTCTTGGCAAAAATACCCCGGGGGTGAGCCCCGCAGGGGCGAGGGGGCAGCGCCCCCTGCCGCCTTAAACATGTTGCGCGCCGTTCACTTCGATCTCGGCCCCCGAGATATAGCTCGATTGGTCCGAACACAGGAACCAGATCACATCGGCCACCTCATTCGGCTGTCCCAGCCGCTGCAACGGCAGTTTCTCGACGATCTTGTCGGTGCCGGGCGACAGGATTGCCGTTTCCACCTCGCCGGGCGCGATTGCATTGACCCGAACCCCCAAGGGTCCGAAATCATGCGCCATTTCCCGTGTCAGCGCGGCAAGTGCTGCCTTTGACGTGGCATAGGCCGCCCCGGCAAACGGGTGCACCCGGACGCCCGCAATCGAGGTGACGTTGACGATCGACCCCTTGGCCGCCGCCAACTCATCCTTCAGCCCGCGCGCCATGATCACCGACGAAAAGAAATTGACGTGAAACACATGGCCCCAGGTCCGCAGGTCGGTGTCCAGCGTGCTAAGCCGTTTGCCGCCGTCGCCCTTCGGGCTAATCCCGGCGTTGTTGACCAGCGCATGCAGACGGCCGTTGATCTTGCCCTTGATCGTCTCGATCGCGGCAATGGTCTTGCTTGGGTCGGCAAGGTCAAGCTGGATATGGTTCTCCTCGCCCCCTGGCCATGGGCAACGGGGATCGAACGGTTGGCGCGAACAGGTCAGCACCCGCCAGCCTTCGCTTGAAAACCGCTTGACCGTGGCATGGCCAATGCCGCGCGACGCCCCGGTCAGGACAATGGTTTTCTGGTCTGACATCTGTGCCTCCTGCGCGTTTCGCAAACCCTACTCTTATTGTCAGGAAAGGCAAGCCAGCAACCTGACTTGGCACGCCGCGCCAAAGGCGTTACCACCCGTGCAACCCCGGAGGTCCAGATGAAGAAGCAGACCCTGACCATGCAAGACGCCCTGAACACTGCCAAGATGCTGTCCGAAGCCCTGCCCTATCTGCAACGCTATGCCGATGCGGTCGTGGTGGTAAAGTTCGGCGGCAACGCCATGGGCGATGATGCCGCGATGGCCGAGTTTGCCCGCGACATCGTGCTGATGCGTCAGGTTGGGGTGAACCCGGTGGTGGTGCATGGTGGCGGGCCGATGATCAACGACATGCTGGCCAAGCTGGGCATCCAGTCGGAATGGGTGCGCGGCAAGCGGGTCACCGACAAGGCCACGGTGCAGGTGGTAGAGATGATCTTGTCGGGTCTGGTCAACAAGCGCATCGTGCAGGCGATCATGGATGCGGGCGGCCGCGCGGTGGGGATTTCCGGCAAGGACGACGACCTGATGGTCTGCGAGGCCGACGACCCCGAGCTTGGCTTTGTCGGTCGTCCGGTCGAGATGAACGTGCAGGTGCTGCGCGACCTTTACAAGGCCGGGATCATTCCGGTCATCGCGCCGGTCGGCACCGGCATGGCCGATAACGAGACGTTCAATGTGAATGGCGACACCGCCGCCGGCGCCATTGCGGGCGCGTTGCAGGCCGACCGTCTGCTGCTGTTGACCGATGTCGCGGGCGTCAAGAACGCGGCCGGCGAGGTGATGACACAGATCACGCCCGACGAAATCCGGCAGATGACCGCCGAGGGCATCATTTCCGGTGGCATGATCCCCAAGACCGAAACCGCGCTGCTGGCGATTGAACAGGGCACCCGGGCGGTAACCATTCTGGATGGCCGCATCCCGAATGCCTGCCTGCTGGAATTGTTCACCGACCACGGTGCAGGCAGCCAGATCCGCGCCACCGAGCCCCGGGTAAAACCGCGGATCAAACGCTGATGTGATAGACAAACAAAAAGATGCACCTTACATTCATCCTTGTGAATGCGATGTATCATGTCCGAAGCCGCGATCCGTCTCAGTGTTTTTCTCGGGCTTTTTGCCCTGTTCGCTGCGCTGGAGGCTTGGGCGCCGCGTCGGTCACGCCGGGTTCCGCGTCAGGGTCGCTGGGTCACCAACCTGTCGATCACCGTTTTGAACACGCTGACCCTGCGCGCCTTGGCGATCTTTCTGCCCTTGCTGGCCGTGGGCGCCGCTGCTGATGCGTCAGCCCAAGGATGGGGCCTGTTGAACCAGACGGCCTGGCCCGTCTGGATCGAGGCCGTGGTGGCAATCCTGATCCTTGATTTCGCGATCTGGGCACAGCATCTGATCACCCACAAGGTGCCCTTGTTCTGGCGGTTCCACCGAATGCACCACGCCGACCGCGACTTTGACGTGACCACAGCCGTACGCTTTCACCCGGTCGAGATTGCGGCCTCGATGCTGCTGAAAATCGGGATCATCTATCTGCTGGGCCCCTCTGCTGTCGCGGTTCTGATCTTTGAGGTTTTGCTGAACGGTACTGCCCTTTTCAACCACGCCAACCTTCGCCTGCCTCTATGGCTTGACCGAATGGTGCGGATGGTTCTGGTCACGCCCGACATGCACCGGGTGCATCATTCTGTGCATCGGCATGAACATGACAGCAATTACGGCTTTGCTTTGTCGATCTGGGACCGCATCTTTCAGACCTACCGGCCGCAACCCGAGGCCGGGCATGATGACATGGTGACAGGTCTGCAATGGCAGGACGACAAACCGACGAAGCTGGGGTGGAGCCTGCTGCTGCCGTTCCGCCGCTGACGCTGGGCGCCATCGCGGCTCGATTTTTCCCCATGCTCTTGAGGTGTTGGGGGTGGGGGCGAGCCGGGCCTGCCACCCGTTTCTGGACACCGCCCCCGCTGCGGGCTGCATGACCGGCGGATGGCTTGCGCGGCGTGCTTGCCCACGGTCGCAGACCTATGCGAGGATGGCTGACAACTCGGCCGATCACATAAGGCAATTCCACCGATGAAACGTTTGATCCTGACCCGCCATGCCAAATCTTCCTGGGATGACCCGCTGACGCCCGACCATGAGCGCCCCCTGAACGAACGCGGCCGGGCGGCGGCGGCGGATCTGGGGCAATGGCTGGCCTCGCGCGGCTATGTGCCCGGCAAGGTGCTGTGCTCGGACGCGGCGCGCACCCGTGAAACATGGGAGCGGATCGCCCCTGCCTTTGCCAGTGCGCCGGTGCTGCAACTGAAACCCGCGCTGTATCATGCGGGACCAGACGTGATGCTGGCGGTGTTGCGCCATGCCACTGCCGATACGGTGATGATGATCGGCCACAACCCCGGCATCGCCGAATTTGCCGCGCGCATCGTGGCCCATGCCCCGGTCGAGCCGGACTTTGCCCGTTATCCAACCGGGGCGACGCTGGTGGTGGACTTTGTCGCCGACAGCTGGGCCGATGTCGGCTTTGGCCAGGGCGTTGTGGATGATTTCATCATTCCGCGCGAAATCGTTGCCTGAATTGTCTCACTGTGAGACACTTGGCGTTATCGTTTGATATCAAAGACTTAAGGCTCGGGCGTTTACCAAGCCTTAAGATTTGACGTGACGGGCCGCCTTGCGGATGCGCCCGCTTTCGGGCATCGAGGCAGGCTCAAGTCCACTACGAAAGGCGCAACGCCATGGATTACGCAAAATCAGGCAACCCGAAACTGAGCAAGGACCAAGGGCGTCAGAAAGACCCCAATGCCAAACCGGGCAAGGTGATGAAGGTCAAGGGCAGCACCAAGACCCCCAACCTGCGACCGACCAAGGAAGAGTTGCTGGAACGCCTGAAGGCGCAGGCCGAGGCCAAGGCAAAGGAATAAGACAGGCCTTGGCCGATGCCTGCGCCGGCGGGTTTGCCAAGGCAGGCGGCAGGTTTGGTCACGGTGCAAGGATTGCGCTGCCAGCAGCATGGTCCATCTGCCGGACCGCCGCAAAGGCCGGACAACCACCGCGCGCGCCGGAACGCGCGCAATCTTGCGAACCGGGCCGCTGACTGCCATATGCCGATGGCCGACTTTGCCGGAGGTTCCCATGCTGCGCCTTGCCATCGTTGCCTGCCTGTGTCTGGCCCTGCCATTGCACGCCGAGACCCGGGTGCCGGAAAGCCCAACTGAAATCAGTCTGTCCTTTGCGCCTGTGGTCAAGGCGACAGCGCCCGCCGTGGTCAATATCTATGCCAGCCGCGAGGTGGAAGACCGGCTGTCGCCCTTTGCGGGTGACCCGTTCTTTGACCAGTTCTTTGAAGGCTTTGGCCAGACCCAGCCGAGAGTGCAAAACTCGCTGGGGTCCGGGGTGATCGTGTCGCCCGCAGGCATCGTGGTGTCGAATTATCACGTTGTCGGCCAGGCAACCGAAATCCGCGTCGTGCTGAACGACCGCCGCGAATATGCCGCCGACCTGATTTTGGGCGACAAGGAAAGCGATCTGGCGGTCTTGCGGCTGCAAGGCGCGGCTGACCTGCCTGCGCTGCGCTTGCGCGATTCGGATCAGGTGGAGGTGGGCGATCTGGTTCTGGCCATCGGCAACCCGTTCGGGGTGGGGCAAACCGTGTCACAGGGCATTGTCTCGGGCCTTGCGCGCAGTTCCGTTGGGCAAGGCCGGGGCTATTTCATCCAGACCGATGCCGCCATCAACCCCGGCAATTCCGGCGGCGCGCTGGTCGATATGCAGGGGCGTCTGGTCGGCATCAACACGGCGATCCTGACGCGTTCGGGCGGGTCGAACGGCATCGGCTTTGCCATTCCGGCCAACCTTGTGCAGACCGTGGTGGCGCAGGCCCAGAGCGGGGCCAGCCGCTTTACCCGGCCATGGTCGGGTGTTACCGGGCAGGCGATGGATGCAGGGATGGCCGAGGCGATGGGCCTGCCGCGCCCCGATGGGGTTTTGTTGTCAAACATCCACCCCGAAAGCCCCTTTGCCAAGGCGGGGCTGCGGCCCGGCGATGTGGTGGTGTCGATTGCCGGAGAGCCGACCAACACCCCGCAGGAAATGATCTTCCGGCTGGCGGCACTGGGTGTGGGAACCAAGGCGCGCGTCACCTATCTGCACGAAGACGGCGAGGCCTCGGCCGAGATTGCCCTGATTGCCCCACCCGAGCAGCCGCCACGCGACCCGGTGACGATCACCGACGCCAGTGCCCTGCGCGGCCTGTCGGTGGCGCGCATCAACCCGGCGGTCAGCGCCGAAATGGGGTTGCCGGTCGATGCCACGGGCGTGGTGGTGACCGAGGCACAAGGACTTGCCGCGCAGATCGGCCTGCGCGCGGGCGATGTGCTGCTGGCCATCAACAACCGACCCGTGACCAGCCCGCAAGACGTGGCAAAAGCTGCCGTCGAACCGACCCGCCGCTGGGCGATTGATGTGAACCGGGGTGGCCAGATCATCCGGATGCGCTTCCGGCTCTAGCCGCCCGGCGGTGCGTGGCGTATCGTCGCCGCCATGGCCGACCTGTTTGACACCGCAACCGCCCCGAAAGCCGAAGGCCCCCGCCCCTTGGCCGACCGTCTGCGCCCGACATCGCTGGCGCAGGTGATCGGGCAGGCGCATGTGCTGGGCCCCGAGGGGCCGTTGGGGGCGATGCTGGCGGCTGGCAGCCTGTCGTCGCTGATCCTGTGGGGGCCGCCCGGCGTGGGCAAGACCACCATTGCCCGGCTGCTGGCCGATGCAACCGACCGCAGTTTTGTGCAGATCAGCGCCATCTTTACCGGGGTGCCCGAGTTGCGCAAAGTCTTTGACGCCGCCAAACTCCGCCGCCAGAACGGCCAGGGCACGCTGCTGTTTGTCGATGAGATCCACCGTTTCAACAAGGCGCAGCAAGACGGTTTCCTGCCGCATATGGAAGATGGCACCATCCTGCTGGTCGGCGCCACCACCGAAAACCCAAGCTTTGAGTTGAACGCGGCACTGTTGTCGCGCGCGCAGGTGATCGTGCTGGAGCGCCTGTCGCTGGCCGATCTGGAGCGGCTGATGCAGCGGGCGGAAATGGACCTTGCGCGCAGCCTGCCGCTGACCGGCGCGGCGCGCGAGGCGCTGATGGACATGGCCGATGGCGATGGCCGGGCGCTGTTGAACCTGATCGAACAGGTCGCGGCGTGGCGGTTGGATCATGCCATCGACCGCGATCAGCTTGCCAGCCGCCTGATGCGCCGCGCGGCAAAATACGACAAATCGGGGGAAGAGCATTACAACCTGATCAGCGCCTTGCACAAATCGGTGCGGGGGTCTGATCCGGACGCGGCGCTGTACTGGTTTGCGCGCATGCTGGAAGGCGGCGAAGACCCGCGCTTTCTGGCCCGTCGTCTGACCCGGATGGCGGTGGAAGACATCGGCCTTGCCGAGCCACAGGCGCAAGGCGTGTGTCTGGAGGCGTGGAACAGCTATGAACGGCTGGGCAGCCCCGAGGGAGAGTTGGCGCTGGCCAATGCGGTGGTCTACCTTGCGCTGGCGCCGAAATCGAACGCGGTCTATGCGGCCTACAAGGCGGCACGGGCGGCGGCGCGCGATACCGGCAGCCTGATGCCGCCCAAGCACATCCTGAACGCGCCGACGCGGATGATGAAGGATATCGGCTATGGCAGCGGCTATTCTTACGACCACGATGCCGAAGACGGCTTTTCCGGGCAGGACTATTTCCCCGAAGGCATGAAGCGCCCGGTGTTCTACCTGCCCCCTGAACGCGGGTTCGAGCGCGAATTGAAAAAGCGCGTGGAGTATTTCGCCAAGCTGCGGGCGAAACGGCAGGGCGGATAGGGTGGGCGCGGGACCACCCCCGGGGGGCTGTCTGCACCGACCTTGAAGAAAAACGGGGGGCTGTCTGCCCCCCGGCCCCCGAGGATATTTGTCGAAAGAGAAAGCTGCGGGGCAGCGATTGGACCTGCGGAGGTTGACAAAACCGCGCGTGAAGCACACAGAACGGTCCATGATCCTGACCCTGACCCAAGTCGCCTTTGGCGGCGCAATCGGTGCATCCTTGCGCTACCTTACGAATGTGGGGGCGATGCGTGCCTTTGGGCCGGGGTTTCCCTATGCAACCCTGATGGTGAACATTCTGGGGTGTTTCCTGATGGGGGTTCTGGCGGCGGTTCTGGCGGCCAAGGGGGGTATGCGTTTTGCGCCCTTTTTGATGACCGGCATCCTCGGCGGGTTTACCACGTTTTCGGCCTTCTCGCTGGATGCTGTCACCTTATGGGAACGCGGCCAGCTTTGGCTGTCGGCAGGCTATGTCGGCGCATCGGTCATTCTCTCGCTCGCAGCCCTGATGGCCGGGCTTTCATTGGCGAGGTCTTTGGTATGAGCGGCGTGAAACTTCTGACGGTGTCCGAGGATGAGGGCGCGCAGCGGCTGGACAAATGGTTCAAGCGGCGGTTTCCGCAGCTGACGCAAGGTCATGTCGAAAAGATGTGCCGCACCGGGCAGATCCGGGTTGATGGCGCGCGGGCCAAGGCGGCCGATCGCGTGGCCCCCGGCCAGACCGTCCGGGTGCCGCCGCTGCCGGACACCGAGGCACCAAGCCGCCCCTATGAGGGCCGGGTCAGCGCCGCCGATGCCAAGATGATCCAAGACGCGGTCTTGTGGAAGGATGAGCATATCATCATCCTGAACAAGCCCCCGGGCCTGCCATCGCAGGGTGGATCGGGGCAGAGTGACCGCCACGTTGATGGCCTGACCGAGGCGCTGAAATTCGGCTACAAGGACCGGCCCAAGCTGGTGCACCGGCTGGACAAGGACACCAGTGGCGTCTTGATGCTGGCGCGCACCGACCGGGTGGCGCGGGCGCTGTCCGAGGCGCTGCGGCACCGAAACACCCGCAAGATCTATTGGGCGCTGGTTGCAGGCGTGCCGCATCCGCGCCAAGGCACGATCAAATACGGGTTGATGAAGGCGCCGGGTCATGGGCGCGGCGGCGAAGGCGAAAAGATGGTCTGCGTGCACCCCGCCAAGATGGCCGATTTCCCCGATGCCAAGCGGGCGCAGACCGATTACTTCACGCTGTGGTTTCTGGGCACACGGATGTCTTGGATGGCGCTGGAGCCGGTGACCGGCCGCACCCACCAGTTGCGCGCGCATATGGCCGAGCTTGGCCACCCGATCATCGGTGATGGCAAATACGGTGGCGGCGCGCAGGAAAACGCGGGCGATGGCTGGGGTGCGCAGGCCGGGGGTGAGATGTCGAAGAAAATGCACCTGCACGCCCGCAGCCTGAGCGTGGAACACCCGATCACCAAGGAGTTGATGACCTTCACGGCCCCGTTGCCCGAGCACATGGCGCGCACGTGGAAACTGCTGGACTGGAACGAAAAAGATGTGCCCGCCGACCCGTTTGTGGGGTTCAAGTGAGCGCCTGGGCACCCAAACGCTTTTGGAAAGCCGCGCAGGCCGAAGCGGTCGAGGGTGGCTTTGCCATTCGGCTGGACGCCCGCCCGGTGAAGACCCCGGCCAAGCAGCCGCTGATCGTGCCGACGCTTGCGATGGCGCAGGCCATTGCTGCCGAATGGGACGCGCAGCAGGGCCTTGTGCGGCCTGACACGATGCCGCTGACCCGCGCCGCCAATTCCGCCATCGACAAGGTGGCGACCCAGTTTGACGGCGTGGTGGGTGAGATCGCCAATTACGGGGCCACCGATCTGCTGTGCTATCGCGCCACCGACCCGCAGGCGTTGATCGACCGGCAGACTGCCGCCTGGACCCCGTTGCTGGATTGGGCGCGCGACGAACTGGCGGCCCCGTTGCATGTCACCCATGGGGTGATCCCGATCTTGCAGCCCGAAGACAGTCTGCACCGCCTGCGTGCCCATGTGGCAGCACATTGCCCGTTCCGGATGACCGCCCTGCATGATCTGGTGGCCATCTCTGGCTCGCTGATTTTGGGCCTTGCTGTCGCCCGCCGCCGTCTGTCGGGAGACGAAGCTTTTGCCATCAGCCGAATCGACGAACACTGGCAGATCGAGCAGTGGGGCGACGATGAGGATGCGGCGGCGCTGGAGCAGACGCGGCGCGCTGCCTTCCTGACCGCCGAGCGATTCTTGGGATTGTGCGGGTGACAATCCTGCCCAAATGATTGGCAGAACGACGCAATTCTGCGCGCTGCCTGTGGCAAGGCATGGATTTGCAACGATTTTAGGCATTTCCCGCAGACCCGCTTGACCTTTCAAACCGCTTCGGAGGAAACTGGAGGCTGCTGGAAGGGGATAGCCTCGGTCAGTTCTGCCCCGACTGGCCCAAATCCGGGTCGTCGGGCACCAAAAAATGTCGGCCCAAGGCCGATCACTCAGGATGAGGTAAGAATGAAACAATCCGTATTCCTCGGCACCCTCGCCGCCACCGCGCTGATTGCGGGTGGTGCTTTGGCGCAGGGCACCTCGACGCTTGACACCGTCAAGGCCCGCGGTGAGCTGAACTGTGGTGTGAACACCGGTCTGGTTGGCTTTGCGGCGCCCGACGCCAACGGCAACTGGCAGGGGTTTGACGTTGCCATCTGCAAGGCTGTGGCGGCGGCTGTTCTGGGCGACGCCTCGAAGGTCGTCTACATCCCGACCACGTCGTCGGACCGGTTCGAGCAGCTCACCTCGGGCAAGATCGACCTGCTGTCGCGCAACACGACCTGGACCTTCTCGCGCGATACCGACCTGCGCATAGATTTCGTTGGCGTCAACTACTATGACGGTCAGGGCTTCATGGTCCGCAAGGATCTGGGCGTGTCTTCCGCCAAGGAACTGAACGGTGCGACGATCTGCATCCAGACCGGCACCACCACGGAACTGAACCTGGCTGACTACTTCAAGGCCAATAACATGGCCTATACCGCGGTTCCGATCGAAACCAATGCCGAGGGCGAGCAGCAGTATCTGGCGGGGGCCTGCGACGCCTACACCACCGATGCGTCTGGCCTTGCGGCCACCCGTGCTGCCTTCGCAGACCCCGAAAACCACATCATCCTTCCCGAAATCGTGTCGAAAGAGCCGCTTGGGCCGTCAGTGCGCCATGGCGACAACGCCTGGGGCGATATCGTGCGCTGGACGCTGAACGCTTTGATCGCCGCCGAGGAATATGGCATCACCTCGACCAACATCGACGAGCTGGAGACCTCTTCGCAAAACCCGGAAGTGCAGCGGTTGCTGGGCACCTCGGGTGAGCTGGGCAAGATGATCGGGCTTGAACCGAACTGGGCGATGAACGCGATCAAGGCCGGTGGCAACTATGGCGAGATTTTCGCCGCCACCATCGGCGAGTCGACCCCGATCGGTCTGGCCCGTGGCCTGAACGCACAGTGGACCCAAGGCGGTCTGCTTTACGCGCCGCCGTTCCGGTAATCGGCTGACTTTGGGGCGCGCTGTCAAGGCGCGCCCTTTTCATAACCTGCAACAGGGTTATCCGCAGCGTCGGGGTCACCCCCCGCAACAAGGGCAAAGCCCGGTCACGCGCGGAGAATAGGGGAAAATGCATGGCCGTTGTTACGGATGAACCGAAAGCAGGCTTTCGGCTTGGGATGCTTATATACGACACGAGGTATCGTTCGATCACCATCCAGATCGTGGTTCTGATCCTGGTGATGGCCGGGGTGGCGTGGTTGGTGGACAATCTGCTGCGCAATCTTGCCGTGCTGGGCCGAGGGATCGACTTCAGCTTTCTGGGCAACCGGTCGGGCTATGACATCAACCAGACGCTGGTGGAATACACCAATGACAGCACCCATGCGCGGGCCACACTGGTGGGCCTGCTGAACACGCTGCTGGTGGCTTTTCTGGGCTGTGTGGCGGCGACGGTGGTCGGCGTGCTGGCGGGCGTGATGCGGCTGTCGAAAAACTGGGTGATCGCCCGGTTGATGACGGTCTATGTCGAAGTGTTTCGCAACATTCCGCTGCTGTTGTGGATCCTGATCATCTTTGCCGTCTTTACCGAGGCCCTGCCCGCCCCAAACGCGTTTCGTGGTGAAAACCCGGCCGCCAGCATGGTGCTGTTTGATACGGTGGCCTTCACCAACCGCTACACCGCGATTCCCTGGCTGATCTTTGACAATTCGATGGGTTGGCTGACCTTGGGGCCGGTGTATCTGAATATCGACCTTGTGCTGATCGTGACCGCCGTTGTCGGGGGGGTCTTTGCGAACCGGGCTATCCTGCGGCGGGCCAAGCGCATTCAGGAAGCGACCGGCGAGCGACCGACAACCTGGTGGCAGCCGATCCTTGCGCTGTTCGGCCCGATCATTGCGGTTTTCCTGTTCCTTGGCACCCATGTCGACGCGCCGACCCTGCAAGGCTTCAATTTCACCGGCGGTTTGCAGGTGTCGAACTCGCTGGTGGCGCTGTGGCTGGCGCTGACACTTTACACTGCCGCCTTCATCGCCGAAATCGTCCGCGCCGGGATCAATGCCGTGTCGCGCGGACAATCCGAAGCCGCCTTTGCCCTGGGCCTGCGCCCGGGGCGCACGATGAGCCTGGTGATCCTGCCGCAAGCGCTGCGGGTGATCATCCCGCCGCTGATCTCGCAATACCTGAACCTGACCAAGAACTCGTCGCTGGCCATTGCCGTCGGCTATATGGACCTGCGCGGCACGCTGGGCGGCATCACGCTGAACCAGACCGGGCGCGGGCTTGAGGCGATGATGCTCTTGATGCTGATCTATCTGGTCATCAGTCTGATCATCTCCGGCACCATGAACATCTACAACAATTCCGTCCGTCTGAAGGAGCGCTGAGATGAAAGCCACCTCTGACCCCTTCGTGCGCCGCGAAATGCTGGCCCCCGCTGCCCCGCCGATCACCGAGGCGGGGGCGGTGAAGTGGATGCGCGAGAACCTGTTTTCCTCGCCCTTGAACGTGATCCTGACCGTGCTGGGCATCGGCGCCGTGGTCTATCTGGTGTCGCATATCGCGCCGTGGATGCTGCGTGGCGTCTGGAACGCCGGATCGCTGTCGGAATGCCGCCAGATCATCGAGGCACGCTATGGCGAGGGCGTGACCGGGGCCTGCTGGGCGCTGATCCGCGAACGCTGGCCGCAATATCTGTTCGGGTTCTATCCGTCCGAGTTGTATTGGCGCCCGGTGCTGGCCTTTGTGCTGATGCTGGTGGCGATTGCCCCGGTGCTGTTTGACGCGCTTCCGCGCAAGATGCTGTGGTTTGCGCTGGTCTATCCGGCGCTCGGGTTCTGGCTGTTGTGGGGCGGGTCGGTCTGGGTGCCGGTGATGGCGCTTGCCGGGTTTGGCGTTGGCTATGTGGCCGCAAAGGTCGTGCAGCCTTTGGCCGGCACCATCCTTGCCAGCATTGCCGCCGTTCTTGCCCCGGTGCTGTGGTGGCTGTTCGCGGCCGGACCTGTGGCCGCAGCCCTTGAGTCGCTGATCCCGATCGCGCTGCAAGAGGTCCGCTCGCGCGAGTTTGGCGGCTTCATCCTTGCCTTCACCATCGGCTTCACCGGCATCGCTTTTTCGCTGCCCCTTGGGGTGCTGCTGGCGCTGGGTCGGCAATCAGACATGTTCATCGTCAACAAGCTATCGGTCGGATTCATCGAATTCATTCGCGGCGTGCCACTGATCACCCTGCTGTTCACCGCGTCGCTGTTGCTGAACTACTTCCTGCCGCCGGGAACCGACTTTGACATCATCCTGCGGGTCATCATCATGGTGGTGCTGTTTGCCGCCGCCTATATCGCCGAAGTGGTGCGGGGTGGCCTTGCCGCCCTGCCGCGCGGCCAGTATGAGGCCGCCGACGCCCTAGGTCTGGATTATTTCAAGGCGCAGCGTCTGATCATCATGCCGCAAGCCCTGAAGATCTCGATCCCCGGCATCGTGTCCACCTTCATCGGCCTGTTCAAGGACACCACACTGGTGGTGTTTGTCGGCCTCTTGGACCCGCTGAAAGGCATCACCGACGCCGTGCGCGCCTCGACCGACTGGAAGGGCGTGTATTGGGAGCCCTACATCTTTGTCGGCGCCATTTTCTTCATCATCTGTTTCAGCATGTCCCGATACTCGATGTATCTGGAGAACAAGCTGAAAACCGACCATCGCTAAGGGAACCGGACCATGTCAGAAGCCATTGCCCGCGAAATTGCCCGCAGCCATATGCAGGTCAGCGACGAAATCGCCATCCAGATCACCCAGATGAACAAGTGGTATGGCACCTTCCACGTTCTGCGCGACATCAACATGACCGTGAACCGGGGCGAACGCATCGTGATCTGCGGCCCCTCTGGGTCTGGCAAATCGACGCTGATCCGCTGCATCAACCGGCTGGAAGAACACCAGCAAGGCCAGATCATCGTCGATGGCACCGAACTGACATCGGACCTGAAGAACATCGACAAGGTCCGGTCCGAGGTGGGCATGGTGTTCCAGCACTTCAACCTGTTCCCGCATCTGACCATTCTGGAAAACCTGACGCTGGCACCGATCTGGGTCCGCAAGACCCCGAAGAAGGAGGCCGACGAGGTGGCGATGCACTATCTGGGCAAGGTGAAGATCCCCGAACAGGCCCACAAATACCCCGGCCAGTTGTCGGGCGGCCAGCAGCAGCGCGTCGCCATTGCGCGTTCACTGTGCATGAAGCCCCGCATCATGCTGTTTGACGAACCCACCTCGGCGCTGGACCCCGAGATGATCAAAGAGGTGCTCGACACCATGATCGAGCTGGCGGAAGAGGGAATGACCATGCTGTGTGTCACGCATGAGATGGGCTTTGCCCAAGCCGTTGCCAACCGCGTGATCTTTATGGATCAGGGCCAGATTGTTGAGCAGAACGAACCGAAAGAGTTCTTCAACAACCCGCAAAGCGACCGGACCAAACTGTTCCTGAGCCAGATCCTGGGCCACTGACCCCCGACGCTTGGGTCTGGGGGCCGGTCACCAGCCATGTGTGCGTGCCGTGCAATCGGCATGTAGTCTTACGGGACGTGACGCTTCAAGGCCGCCTGAACTGAGCAACAAAAAACTCCGCCCCTGTTGCCAGGGGCGGAGTTTTTTTGTGCAGTAGGGGGCTTTATTCGGCGTTGGCCGCTTCGGTGCGGGCGTGGTCGGCGGCGCCCTTGGCGTTCGGGTCACGATCGACGAACTCGATGATCGCCATCGGGGCCATGTCGCCATAGCGGAAACCGGCTTTCAGCACGCGGACATAGCCGCCGGCGCGATCCTTGTAGCGGGGGCCGAGGATTTCGAACAGGCGGGCCACATGCATGTCCTGCTTGAGGGCCGCCTGCGCCTGACGGCGGGCGTGCAGGTCGCCGCGCTTGGCCAGCGTGATCAGCTTTTCGATGATCGGCCGCAGTTCCTTGGCTTTCGGCAAGGTGGTCTTGATCTGTTCGTGTTCGATCAGCGAACCGCACATGTTGGCAAACATCGCCTTGCGGTGTTCGTGGGTGCGGTTCAGCTTGCGGTAGCCGTTTGAGTGACGCATTTCATTCTCCTATACGCCGTGTTTTGCTTTGTCCGGCAGGGCCTACGATTGGCCCCGCTCACCTTGGGCTTTCGCCAGTTGTTCCCCGCACAGGCGGGCATTTGCGGCCCCCTCCCCCTCTGTAGGGAGGGGATGGGGGTGGGGGTTTCCCCCTTAGAACTGGTCTTCGAAACGCTTGGCCAGGTCTTCGATGTTCTCTGGCGGCCAGTCTTCGACTTCCATGCCCAGATGCAGACCCATGCCCGACAGCACTTCCTTGATTTCGTTCAAGGACTTGCGGCCGAAGTTCGGGGTGCGCAGCATTTCGGCTTCGGTTTTCTGGATCAGATCGCCGATATAGACGATGTTGTCGTTCTTCAGGCAGTTGGCCGAACGCACCGAAAGCTCCAGCTCGTCGACCTTTTTCAGCAGCAGCGGGTTGAATTCCAGCCCCGCATCGACTTCGCCCAGCTTGGCCGATTCCGGCTCGTCAAAGTTGACGAAGATCGACAACTGGTCTTGCAGGATGCGCGCGGCATAGGCCACGGCGTCATCCGGCGTCAGGCTGCCGTCGGTTTCCACCTTCATCGTCAGCTTGTCATAGTCCAGAACCTGACCTTCGCGGGTCGGGGTAACCTCGTAGCTGACCTTCTTGACCGGCGAATAGATCGCGTCGATCGGAATCAGACCGATCGGCGCATCTTCGGGACGGTTCTTGTCGGCCGAGACATAGCCCTTGCCGGTGTTGACGGTCAGTTCCATGAACACGTCGGCACCATCGTCAAGATGGCAGATCACATGATCGCGGTTCAGGATCGAGATGCCGCTGGACTCGGAGATATCCCCCGCCGTCACAACGCCCGGACCCTTGGCCGAAATCGACAGGCGCTTGGGCCCTTCGACATCCATCTTGATGGACACGCCTTTCAGGTTCAGCACGATATCGGTGACATCTTCGCGCACGCCAGCGACGCTGGAAAACTCATGCAGCACGTTGTCGATCTGCACCGATGTGATGGCGGCACCTTGCAGCGACGACAGCAGGATGCGGCGCAGGGCGTTGCCCAACGTCAGGCCGAAGCCACGCTCCAGCGGTTCGGCGATCACGGTGGCGACGCGCGCGGCATCGGCCCCCGGTTTGACAACCAGTTGCGTCGGTTTGATCAGTTCTTGCCAGTTCTTATGGATCATGCTGTCGCCTCCATCCTTGTTTCGCCGCCCATGTCCAGAAAGCGGGAAACGCCCGAGGGTCCTAAAATATCGAAATCGGGCCGCGCGGAATCGCGCGGCCCGATGTGAAAGATTGCAATCAGACGCGACGACGCTTGGGCGGGCGGCAACCGTTGTGCGCCAGCGGGGTCACGTCGCGGATCGAGGTGATGTTCAAGCCAACAGCGGCGAGCGCCCGCAGTGCCGATTCACGGCCCGAACCCGGACCCTGCACTTCAACCTCGACGGTCTTCATGCCATGTTCCTGTGCCTTGCGGGCAGCATCTTCAGCGGCCATCTGGGCGGCGTAAGGCGTCGATTTGCGCGAGCCTTTGAAGCCCATGGTGCCCGAGGACGACCACGAGATCGCGTTGCCCTGAACGTCCGAGATCAGAACCTTGGTGTTGTTGAACGAAGAGTTCACATGAACCACGCCGGCGGCGATGTTCTTGCGCTCTTTTTTCTTGGTGCGGGCTGCTGATTTGGTATCGCGTGCCATATTTCTGCGCTCCCCTTATTTCTTCTTGCCAGCGATGGCTTTTGCAGGGCCCTTGCGGGTACGAGCGTTGGTATGAGTGCGCTGGCCGCGGACCGGCAGACCCTTGCGGTGACGCAGGCCACGGTAGCAGCCAAGGTCCATCAGACGCTTGATGTTCATCGACACTTCACGGCGCAGGTCGCCTTCAACGGTGAAGTTGGCGTCGATGAATTCGCGGATCGCCAGCACTTCGGCATCCGACAATTCGTTGACGCGACGGGCGCGATCAATGTTCAGCGAAGCACAGATGGTTTCCGCGTTGGTCGGGCCGATGCCGGTGATATAGGTCAGGGCGATCGGAACCCGTTTCTGGGTGGGAATGTTGACGCCAGCAATACGTGCCAAACGTGTATCCTTTTCAATGTTGCGGTTCCGTGATGCCAGAACCTTTTTTCACAACTCCATCAGGGCCAGTGCCCTTTTGGTTCGACGTCCTTAACAAGGAACATCCCCCAACGATTCCGTTGCGGGACGCTGTGCTTTATGGGCATTTGTCCTGCCCGTCAAGGCCAAGGGGGACGTTTTCAGCTTTTGTCAAGAATTTTCGCGATGGCAGCACCAACCGCGTCAATTTCGGCCAGCCCGTCAACCGGCGCCAATTGACCCTTGGCATAATAATAGCCGATCAGCGGCGAGGTCTTCTTGTAATACTCCATCAGCCGGGTGCGCAGTGCGTCGGCGTTGTCATCGGCCCGGCGGCGCAGATCATGGCTGCCACAGGCATCACAGACACCATCCACCTTGGTCGGGCGGGTCTGGTCGTGGTAGACCTCTCCGCATTGACCACAGGTGTAGCGGCCAGAGACACGCGCCACCAGCGCGGCGTCATCGACCTGCATCTCGATCACGGCATCAAGGCCCTGATCCATCTTTTCCAGCAGATCGCCAAGCGCATCGGCCTGCGGCAAGGTGCGGGGAAAGCCGTCGAAGATGAAACCGCCCTTGGCCCCCTGCGCCAGCTTTTCCGCGATCAGGCCAATGACGATGTCATCGGTGACCAACTCACCCCGGTCCATCACCTCGGCCACGCGGCGGCCCATGGCGGTGCCGCTGGTCCTGGCTTCGCGCAGCATGTCGCCGGTGGAGAGTTGCACCATGCCGCGCTCATCGACCAGCCGCTTGGCTTGCGTGCCCTTGCCTGCCCCCGGGGGGCCCAGAAGAATGACATTTACCATGAATCAGCGCCGGGATGGGGCCTTGGGGGCCGTGCGTTTCTTGCCGCGCAATTGCGACTTTTCGATCAGGCCTTCGTATTGGTGCGCCAGCAGATGCGATTGCACCTGATTGATCGTGTCCATCGTCACCGACACCACGATCAGCACCGATGTGCCGCCAAAGTAGAACGGAAAGGCAAACTGGCTGCGCAGTATCTCGGGCAGCAGACAGACCGCCGCCAGATAGGCCGAGCCCAGCACCAGCACGCGGGTGACGACATATTCCAGATACTCTTCGGTTTTCTTGCCCGGACGGATGCCGGGAATAAAGCCGTTCTGGTTCTTCAGGTTTTCGGCGACGTCATCAACCTTGAAGGCCACGTTGTAGGTGTAGAAATAGCTGAAGAACACGATCATCGAGGTGAAGAACAGCAGATAGAGCGGCTGGCCGGGGCCGAAATAGGCCAGGATCGTGGACATGACCGGCCCGGTCTGCGACCCCGAAAAGGTGGCGATCGTGGCGGGCAACAGCAGCAGGGACGAGGCAAAGATCGCCGGAATGACGCCCGCCGGGTTGACCTTGACCGGCAGATGCGACGAGCCGCCATCGTAGATCTTCATCCCGACCTGACGCCGGGGGTATTGGATGTGAATCTTGCGAAGCGCGCGTTCCATGAACACCACAAAGGCAATCACCGCGATCACCATCACGATAACGCCCACGATCACGGCAGGCGAAATCGCGCCGGACCGGCCCTGTGACAGGAATTGCGCAATGGCGGCGGGAATTTCCGCCACGATGCCGACGAAGATGATCAGCGAGATGCCGTTGCCGATGCCGCGCGCGGTGATCTGTTCACCCAGCCACATCAGGAACATGGTGCCGCCGACAAGGGTGATCACGCAGGCCGCCTTGAAGAACAGGCCCGGATCGGTGGCCAGCCCCCCGGCCTCCAGCGAGGCGGCAATGCCCCAGGCCTGGAATGTCGCCAGAAACACCGTGCCGTATCGGGTATACTGGTTCAGCTTCTTGCGGCCCTGCTCGCCCTCTTTCTTCAACTGCTCCAGCGGGGCCCACATGGCCGACAGAAGCTGCACGATGATCGAGGCCGAGATATAGGGCATGATCCCGAGGGCAAAGATGCCCATGCGGCTGATGGCGCCACCGGTGAACATGTTGAGGATGCCGCCGATGCCTGCCCCGGCCTCTTCCATGAAGGCCCGCAACTGCGCGCCATCAATGCCAGGAACCGGAATATAGGTGCCCACGCGATAGACGATCAGCAAGCCGATGGTGAAGAAGATGCGTTGGCGCAGGTCGGTTGCCTTGCCCAAGGCGCCCCAGCTTAGGTTCGCCGCCATTTGCTCTGCAGCAGATGCCATGTTCGATCTCTTTCTGTCCGGTCTTTTTCATGGACAACGCCGCCGAACCGTCTTCCGGTCGGCGGCGCGGGAAAACTGTAGCTGATGTAAGCGACCTGAAGGCCGCTCACAATCCCTGATTTGCTTATTCGGCCGCAGACGCCGGAAGCGTGATCGACCCACCCGCCGCTTGCACGGCCTCAACCGCCGCAGCCGACGCGCCCGACACGACCAGTTTCACGGCCGACTTGATCTCGCCCTTGTTCAGGATGCGGATGCCGTCGCGCTTGTTGTTGGTCAGGCCGGCGGTCACCAGCATGTCTTCGGTCAGGTCCACCGAGATATCCAGCTTGCCCAGACCGATGAACTTTTCGATCAGGCCCAGGTTGACGACGGCATATTCCTTGCGGTTCGGCTTGGTGAAGCCGCGCTTGGGCAGGCGGCGATAGAGCGGCATCTGGCCGCCCTCATAGCCGCCTATGGCCACGCCCGAGCGCGATTTCTGGCCCTTGATACCACGGCCAGCGGTCTTGCCCTTGCCCGAACCGGGGCCACGCGCCACGCGCTTTTGCTTGCGGGCCGCGCCGTCGTTGTCACGAAGTTCATTCAGTTTCATGTCGCATTCTCCATCGCCGGAACGTCCCCGCCTGCGACGGATGGGAACAACACGGCATTTTTTGTTGATTGAGCGGCCGCAAGGGCCGCGGGTCTTGGTGATTCTGTGACCGCAATAGGCCACCGGAGGCGTATAGGGGCTGTGGGCGGGCAAGGCAAGCGGATTGGCGGGCAGCGCGGGGAAGCCCCCTGCCCAAAAGGCAACGCCCCGCGGCTTGCCGCGGGGCGTGTTTCGCGCAATCAGCCGGGGTTCTCCCCGCCACACCTTAGCCGCGCTCTTCGATGATCTTCACAAGATGCGAGATCTTGTTGACCATGCCGCGGATGGAAGGCGTGTCTTCCAGTTCACGGGTGCGGCGGACCTTGTTCAGCCCCAGACCTTTCAGGGTCGCGGTCTGCACGGCGGGGCGGCGGGCAGCAGATTTGATCTGCTGCACGACGATGGTTTTCTTGACGGTGTCGGTCATGATCATGCCTCCACAGCTTCAACGGCAACCGCGTCGGTTTCCGGCCGCTTCTGGATCTCGGCCACCTTCTTGCCGCGACGTGCGGCCACCTGGCGGGGCGAGGTTTCGGCCTTCAGGCCGTCGATGGTGGCGCGGATCATGTTGTAGGGGTTCTGGCTGCCGATCGACTTTGCCACAACGTCCTGGATCCCCAGCATCTCGAACACGGCGCGCATCGGACCGCCGGCGATGATGCCGGTGCCGGCTACGGCGGTGCGCATCACGACTTTTCCGGCGCCGTGGCGGCCTTCCATGTCGTGGTGCAGGGTGCGGCTGTCCTTCAGCGGCACACGGATCATCTGGCGCTTGGCCTGTTCCGTTGCCTTGCGGATCGCCTCGGGCACCTCTTTGGCCTTGCCCTTGCCAAAGCCGACACGACCACGCTGGTCGCCGACCACGACAAGTGCAGCAAAGCCAAAGCGCTTGCCACCCTTTACGGTTTTCGAAACGCGGTTGATTGCCACCAGACGGTCTGCAAACTCGGGCGTTTCCTCGCGGGACTCCTGACGACGATCACCGCCGCGGCCCCGATTTTCACGTTCTGCCATATCTTAACTCCTCAGAACTTCAGGCCGCCTTCACGCGCAGCATCGGCCAAAGCCTTGATCTTGCCGTGAAAGAGGAAACCGCCACGATCGAAATAGCACTCTTCGACCCCAACCTTCTTCGCCCGTTCTGCAATTGCAGCGCCGATCTTGGCCGCAGCCTCGACGTTGTTCTTGCCAACGACGCCCAGATCCTTCTCCAACGTGGAGGCGGCCGCAACGGTCACGCCTTTCACATCGTCGATCAGCTGGGCGCTGATGTTCTTGGACGACCGATGCACCGACAGACGCAAGCGCCCGTTGGCCATCGCCTTGATTTTGTTCCGAACGCGCAGGCGGCGCTTGAGGAACAGCTCTCTTTTGTTCAAAGCCATTTTGCCACCTTACTTCTTCTTGCCTTCCTTGCGGAACAGGAACTCACCCTTGTAGCGGATGCCTTTGCCCTTGTAGGGCTCGGGCTGACGCCATTCGCGGATGTTCGCAGCGACCTGCCCAACAAGCTGTTGGTCGATCCCTTCCACAACGATTTCGGTTTGCTTCGGCGACGTGACGGTCACGCCAGCCGGAACAGCGAAGTTGACTTCGTGGCTATAGCCCAAGGACAGTTTCAAGACATTGCCTGCAATCGCCGCGCGGTAACCCACGCCTTGAATTTCCAGCTCTTTCTTGAAGCCCGTGGACACGCCGGTCACCAGGTTTTCAACCATCGACCGGGCCATGCCCCACTGCTGACGCGCGCGCTTTGACGTGCCGCGCGGCGTCACCTTGATTTCGTCGCCATCGATCGTCAGCGTGACGTCGTCGGTCGCGGTGAAGCTGCGCGTGCCTTTCGGCCCCTTCACTTCGATGGTCTGACCGCTGATCGAGGCGGACACGCCCTTGACCAGAGAGACGGGTTTCTTGCCGATACGAGACATTGCACCCTCTCCTTAGAATACGGTGCAGAGCACTTCGCCACCAACATTGGCGGAGCGTGCTGCTGCATCGGACATGACACCTTTCGGAGTCGAGACGATGGAAACGCCAAGGCCGTTGCGGACCGTCGGAATTTCCTTGACACCCATGTACACCCGGCGACCCGGCTTGGACACGCGCTTGATTTCGCGGATCACCGGGGTGCCTTCGTAGTACTTGAGCGAGATGACGAATTCGCCCTGACCGTTGTCGGTCGGGTTCTTTTCATAGCCGCGGATATAGCCTTCTGACAGCAGCACATCCAGCACACGGGCGCGCAGCATGGATGCCGGCGTCATGACGGTGGATTTGCCGCGCATCTGGGCGTTGCGGATGCGGGTCAGCATATCGCCGATAGGATCGTTAACAGGCATGTTCCCTCTCCCTTACCAGCTGGACTTGACCATGCCGGGGATCTGACCAAACGAGGCCAGATCACGCAGCATGATCCGCGACAGTTTCAGCTTACGATAGTAAGCATGCGGACGACCCGTCAGCTGGCAGCGGTTGTGAATCCGCGTCGCCGATGAGTTGCGGGGCAGCGAGGCAAGTTTCAGAGTCGCTTTGAAACGCTCTTCCATCGGCTTCGTCTGGTCTTCGATCACCGTCTTCAGCGCGGCACGCCGGGAAGCATATTGCTTCACCAGTTTGGCGCGCTTCACTTCGCGGTTCACCATAGATTTCTTTGCCATATTTCTGGTTCCTCGCGGTTACGACGTGAAGGGCATGTTGAAATGCTTCAACAGCGCCTTGGCTTCAGCATCGGTTTTCGCATTCGTGCAGATGATGATGTCCATCCCCAAAATCTCGTCGACCTTGTCGAAGTTGATCTCCGGGAACACGATGTGCTCTTTCAAACCCATGGCGTAATTGCCCCGGCCGTCGAACGAGCTGCCCTTGACGCCGCGGAAGTCGCGGACGCGCGGCAGGGCCACGTTGATCAGACGATCAAGGAATTCATACATCTTGTCACTGCGCAGCGTGACCTTGCAGCCCAGCGGCATCAGTTCACGCACCCGGAAACCAGCGATGGACTTCTTGGCGTGGGTGATCACGGCCTTTTGGCCGGCGATCAACGACAGTTCTTCCGCGGCCTGTTTCACCTTCTTGGTGTCCTTGACCGCTTCGCCGACGCCCATGTTGAGAACGATCTTCTCAAGCCGGGGAATCTGCATGTCGTTCTTGTAGGCGAATTCTTCTTTCATCGCGCCGCGCACCTTGGCCAGATATTCGGCCTTCAGGCGCGGGGTATAGGTGGCTTGGTCCAACATCAGATCGCCTCCCCGGTGGTCTTGGCAAAACGCACCTTCTTGTCGCCATCCATGCGGAAGCCGACGCGGGTGGGTTTGCCGTTCTTGTCCACGATCGCCAGGTTCGACAGGTCGATCGGCATGGCCTTGGCCACACGACCACCCTGCGAGGCAGCGGATTGCTTGGTGTGGCGGATCGCGACGTTGATGCCCTCGACGACGGCCTTGTTGGCGGTCGGGTTCACAGACGCGATTTCGCCCTGCTTGCCCTTGTCCTTGCCGGTCAGCACGATGACGGTGTCACCTTTTTTGAGTTTGGCAGCCATCAGAGCACCTCCGGAGCCAGCGAGATGATCTTCATGAAGCTCTTTGCGCGCAATTCGCGCACCACCGGCCCGAAGATACGCGTGCCGACCGGTTCACCCTGGTTGTTCAGGATGACGGCAGCATTGCGGTCAAAACGAATGGCGGTGCCGTCTTCGCGACGAACCTCTTTGGCGGTGCGAACGACAACGGCCTTGCGGACGTCACCCTTCTTTACCTTGCCTTTAGGAATAGCTTCCTTGACCGACACCACGATGATGTCACCCACGGACGCATAGCGGCGGTGTGAACCGCCAAGAACCTTGATGCACTGAACCCGGCGAGCGCCCGAGTTATCAGCAACATCCAGATTGGTCTGCATCTGGATCATTTGGTTTCTCCCGACCTTTGGGGACAGTCATGCAGATGACGCCCCAGGGTTTCGATTGCCGTCAAACGGATGGGTCGCGGCGTTACGCCGAGACGACCACCGTCCAACGCTTGGTTTTCGAAATCGGCGCACATTCCTCGATGCGGACGGTGTCACCGATCTTGAATTGATTGGCTGCATCGTGCGCGCGATATTTCTTCGACTTGCGGACGGTTTTTTGCAGCAGCGGGTGTTTGAAGCGACGCTCGACCAGAACCGTGATGGTCTGTTCGTTCTTGTCCGAGGTCACGACGCCTTGAAGGATACGCTTGGGCATGGGTTTGACCTCTTACTTTGCCGCTTCAGCGGCTTTTTGGTTGAGAATGGTCAGCACGCGGGCAGCGTCACGACGGACAGCGCGCATGCGGGCGGTATTCTCAAGCTGGTTCGTGGCGGCCTGGAAGCGCAGGTTGAAGGCTTCCTTTTTCAGTGCGACAAGCTGATCACGCAGCTGGTCGGGGGACTTGCCCCGCAGTTCGTCGGCTTTCATGCCGTGTTCCTTTTCTCAATCACCAGACGGCCCCCCTTTCGAGGGTCACCGTTGATCTGATGGATCAATGTGAAACCAGCGAATCCGGGTGCCCGGAATCGCTGGATGGTGTCGTATAGGTGAGAAGGGGGTGGGTAGCAAGGGGGAAGTGAGGCCACTTGCATTTCCTCAGAAGGATGCTAAGATGAATATAGTCGAGAGTGGTATATGAAAGACCCATTGACTTTATGGCGAGCACAGCCCGGTTTACGCCGGGCTTTTTGTTTGTCTCGCTTCACCTCCAGCAGGAGATGCCCCATTGGAAGGTCTTCTTGACCTTCTGATGCAACTACTTGTGCGCTTTGTTTACGACCTCATCAAATGGGTAGTGAACAAACTGTGCGAGTGGTGGCGTCAGAAGACCTAGCGGTTCGCTGCTA
>JAFGXY010000051.1 GCA_016936395.1 Paracoccaceae bacterium
CGCATCGCGCATCGACGACCTCATGCCTTGGGCTTTCCAGAAGACGTCAACCTGAAAGCCCGACGGGGATCACGCACCGCTTACGATCATTCTGGTCGAGCAGTATTTCGACTTTGCCTACGGCTTGGCGGACCAGTTCTATGTGCTCAAGCGCGGGGCGGTGGCGCTGGAAGGGTCGAAGGCCACGCTGTCGAAAGAGGTGCTGCGGCAAACCGTGTCGGTCTAGGGCGCAGCAAAAAGGCCCCGGAAACCGGGGCCTTTGTCAAGATCAGAGCAGATCAGTTGGTGGCCGGAGCGGCTTCGGCGGCCGGGGCCTCGGCTGCATCAGCCGCGGGCGACAGCGAGGAAATGAAGGCATAGACGTCCAGCGCGTCCTTTTCCTTCGGCAGTTTGTAGGTCATCATCGTCTTGGCCTTCTTGTCGTCCAGCTTGGCCTTCAGGAACTTGGCCGGGTCTTTGACGTATGCGACAAAGTCCGCTTCGTTCCAGGTAAAGCCGGTGGCGCCGACGGCAATCAGCGACTCACCATAGCCACCAAAGTCGGGGTAGGTGCCCGCCACACGGCCCGGCATGCCATAGAGGTTCGGGCCGGTCTTGGCGTTCTTGCCGGCCAGCACAGCGCCAGAAGGGTCGGTCACAACGTGGCAGGTCTGGCACTTGGCGAAAACCTTCGCGCCAGCCTCTGCGTCGCCCGAGACCGCTTCCGCGAAAGCGGGAAGTGCAAAGGCGAGGGATGCAAGGCTAAGGGCAGTCATGGTCAGTTTCATGGGGTTCCTCCCGGGTGAATCTTGGCACCATAAATGGCGCTTCTGTGAAAAAAGGCAAGATGTTACGTGTCAGGCAACGGCCCGGGCAAGGGCACATTGACGCCAAAGTGACGTCAGCGCGGTCACCAGATGGTCGATATCGGCATCTGTGTGCAACGGGCCGGGGGTGATGCGCAACCGCTCGGTTCCCTTGGGCACGGTGGGGTAGTTGATCGGCTGAACATAGACCCCCCAATCATCCATCAGGATATCGGAAATCATCCGGCATTTCACCGGATCGCCGATCATGACCGGGATGATGTGACTGTCATTTTCCAGATGCGGGATGCCTTCGGCGGTCAACCGGGCCCGCAGCCGTGCCACGCGGTCGCGCTGTGCAAGACGCTCGGCCTGTGACGCTTTCAGGTGCTTGATCGACGCGGTTGCTGCGGCCGCCACCGCCGGGGGCAGGGCGGTGGTGAAGATAAAGCCAGAGGCAAAGCTGCGCACGAAATCGACCAGCGCCGCCGAGCCGGTGATATAGCCGCCGACACAGCCGTAAGCCTTGCCCAGCGTGCCCTCGATCAGGTCGATCCGGTCGGCCAGCCCTTCGCGTTCGGTCACACCACCACCGCGCGGTCCATACATGCCGACGGCATGCACCTCGTCGATATAGGACAGCGCGCCATGCGCTTCGCAGACCTCGACAATCTCGCGGATCGGAGAGATATCGCCGTCCATGGAATAGACGCTCTCAAACGCCACGATCTTGGGCCGGTCGCCCACGGCATGCAGCTTGCGGTCCAGATCGCGCCAGTCGTTGTGGCGCCACACCACCTTGTCGGCGCGGGAATGACGGATGCCTTCGATCATCGAGGCGTGGTTCTTTTCATCCGACAGGATCACCGCATGCGGGATGCCCGAGCCCAGCGTTGACAGCGCCGCCCAGTTCGACACATAGCCGCTGGTGAACAGCAGGGCCGCCTCTTTGCCGTGCAGGTCGGCCAGTTCGGCCTCCAGCAGGATATGGTGGTGGTTGGTGCCGCCGATGTTGCGGGTGCCACCGGCACCGGTGCCACACGATTGCACGGCCTCGACCATCGCATTGACCACGTCGGGGTGCTGGCCCATGCCAAGATAGTCGTTCGAACACCACACCGTCACATCGCGACGCGCGCCATTCTTGTGGTTGTCAGCACGCGGAAAGTTGCCACAGCGCCGCTCCAGATCGGCAAAAACCCGGTAATTGCCTTCGGCTTTCAGCGTTTCAAGTCGGCTTTTGAAATGAGCGTCAAAGTCCATGGGTATTCTCTTTCAGGGCAGAGGGCAGAGTATGCGATTGCGGTTTGCGATCCGGGATCATCCAGCGCCACAGCTTTTGGTCGGGCAGCGGAATGACCATGAACCAGTGTTCCAACAAGGCCAGCACTGTCAGCGCGGCCAGAAGCGTAAAGCCGATGGTTGCGCCATCGGTGGTGGCGGTCCAGATCCGCTCCAGCCAGCAGGCCGAGGCAAAGCTGAGCGCGCTGATCGACACCGGAAACACCCAGTTCATCGGCGCGCGGCAGAAATGGCTGGAAAGGTGCGACAGTGGGCGAGGCAAGAATTCCGTATGAATGCGCGGGACGCCGAAAAACAGATTCAGTTTCGCCGAAATGCGGGCAAAGAACAGGATGGCAAAGGTCCAAAGACCAAAGATGTTCGCGGCACCGTCAGACAGCACGGCGATATAGACCAGCAGGCCGACCAGCAACAATTCGTGCCACAGGATGGTGCCGATGGCGCGGAAGAACCGGTCGGGCATGCTGGCGGCTTCGGGGCAGGGTTCGGTGTTCGGGCCGGCGATGATGCCGGACAAAAACGCAAGCTCGGCCCAGCCCCAGACCGCAAGCGCCGACAAGAACGCCAGATACGCCCCCGTCGGGCTGCTGTCGTCCAGCGTCAGGTTCAGACCGGCCACGCCCACGCCCAGCAAGGGCAGGCCCAGCAACACCGACCACAGATGCGCCGGATGGCCCATGTTGTCGGCCCGCCGCACGCGCCACAGGATGATGCCGGTCGAAAACCACCACAGGAAAATGGCTGACAGGGCGGCAAACCATGGGCTATTCATACGCGGCCCCCCCAGTGCCGGGGAGGCCGCGCGCGGCGGCGGGACGCGCCCATCCCGCCGTCGCATTCACCGCCGAAGCGGCGAAGGCGCAGTGCCGCGTCAATAGACCGGCTCCATCCGCACGCTTGCAGGTGGGGTCGTGTGCTTGACCGGGATCAGATACAGGCCGACAAAGGCGGTCATCGCCCGCACCGTGCCCCAGGCATTGGTCAGACGGCCAGCCAGACCGCCCTGCTTGCGCCCGCGTTCCATATCCAGCATCGCGTCATTCATGCGGCGAAGGCCGGGGATCCAGCGCGGATGGTCGATGTCAAGTTCCACCGGGAACACCTGCCGCGCGATGGCGCTGGTCTTGCGATACACCTCTTGGTCATACCAGTCGATGTCGACGCCCAAAGCGGCGTGAAAGTCCTTGCGGGCATGGTCGCGGACCCACATCGTCGAATAGACGGCGGTCAGGAAGAACCGGATCCACAGCTTGTTCTGCCAGCTTTGCGTCAGCTTGGGGTCGGTCCGCATCAGCAGGGCAAAGGCTTCGCCATGTCTGAACTCGTCGTTGCACCATTCCTTGAACCATTTGAAGATCGGGTGGAACCCATACTCGGGGTGCGCCTCAAGGTGGCGGAAGATCGTGATATAGCGGGCATAGCCGATCTTTTCCGAGAGGTAAGTGGCATAGTAGATGAACTTGGGCCGGAAGTAGGTGTATTTCTTGGCCTTGGTCAGAAAGCCAAGGTTCACCGCCACCCCTGCTTCGCGCAGCGCGTCGTTGATGAAACCGGCATGACGCGCCTCGTCGCGGGCCATGTAGTTGAACAGCTCGCAGATATCAGGATTGTTGCCGCGCCGCTTCATTTCCTTGTACAGCACGCAGCCCGAAAACTCGGCCGTGCAGGACGACACCAGAAAGTCGATGAACTCGGCCCGCAGGTGCGGGTCCATCCCGGCCCAATCAATATGGTCCCAGTCGGCATTCTTCTTGAAGTGGCCCTTGTTCGGATCAGACTTCATCTGGGCAATCAGCGTGTCCCATTCGGCGCGCACCGGCGTGACATCGATCTTGTCCATCTCGTCAAAATCGGTGGTGTAGAACCGCGGGTTCAGCAGCGTGGCTTCGGTTGCCATCGCCGTGGTGTCGAATTCGCCCGACAGTTCTGCATGCAACTCGCCATGCGTGGTGTCGTGGGCTGCATCGAGGGTTGAATCTTTCATACCGCCAACCCCTCGCTGAAGGAAAATTCGCACAGTTCCATGAAATCCAGATCACCGGTCAGCTTGACCCACTGGCGTTCCAGCCAGGTGGCGCGGGTGATGGTGGCCATGCGGTCTTCGACGACCAGTTCGCCATAGGCGGCCACCACTGGCGCGCCATGGACCAGCACCTCATCGCCCGGATGGACAACGGCGCCATTGTTGAATCTTACGTGGGCGTGCAGGGCTTCAAACCGGTGACTGACCTCAACGGTGCAGAGCACTTGTTCCTTCTCTCTGGTAAAAAATCCCATGATCTTGGTTTCCTTATTCTGTTTGGTCGAGCAGCCGTTCGAATGCGGCTTTGTTGTCGCCGCCAAAGGCATAAAGCTCGGCGCTCCAGCCCGTGGTCGGGTCTTCGGCCACAAGGCGGCCGTTGTCGTATTTCACCACCCGCATCGGCGGATTGCCCTCGACCTTGGCCACCAGACGCGCCCGCGCCATGGCAGACTGGATCACGGTGACAAAACCGCCATGCGGCAGGTCCAAAAGCACCGTGCCATCGACATCGCGGACCACAACCGCCTGTGCCGATTTGCCCTCCAGCACCAGCCAGCGTTCGCTGACTTTGGTTGCGGGCGTGGGCACGCCCACCTTTTCGCGCCCTGTCACCACAGAATAGGTGACAAGCACCAGCGACGACAGCGCAAGGGCCAGCATCGCCCACAGCAGTTTGCGAGGGATCATCTCGCGGTCGGGTTGCTTGCGATCCGCAAGGGTGCGCAGTTGTGCCATGAATGTGCCCCCTTATTCCGCGGCCAGCGCCGACCCTGCGGCGACCGGGGTCACGACGGGTTCGTTCAACTTGGCCTGCGCCGATTCTGACAGCAACCGTGCCACATTCGATGCATCTGCGATACAGCGAAACGCAGGCTGGGTATGGCGTGCAAAACCGGGCCGCAGGTGGGGCCAAAGGACGGCATAGGACAGGTGCATGCCTTCGGTGATCTCGATCGCGATGGTCCCGGTGCCCTTGGGCTTCAGGTCCAGTCGTGCGGCGGCAATGCGCACGAAGGGAATGGTATAGGTCACCGGCAAAGCCGCGCCGATGCGCATGATCACGCGGGCCGAGGTGATGGTATAGATCGAGGCACGGGCCTGTGCCCAGGCCAGCAGATACACCACGCCATAGGCCGCAGCCGCCAGCGCCAGATAGGGCAGGCCCTTGGCCGCCATCATCGCGGCGCCACCATCGGCATAGGCACCGCCTGCGCGCCACAGCGCAATCACCACCAGATAGCCGGTGATCCAGTTGATCTTGTAGGCTTCCCTCGCCAGAGCCATGGCTTGCGGGTGGCCTTGCCAGAGGATTTCTTCCCCCTTGGGCAATCCGGCAGGAACGCCGGGCATCAGTTCAAAGTCAAAATCCTTGTCGTGGCCTGACATCTGCAGACCCTCCGTTTCGCAGGGTAAGACGGGGCGGCGCGGGCGCGCGCCGCCCCCCTTTGGTGATCAGAACCAGCCCTTGCGGTTCTTGGCATAGAGCCAGCCGCTGGCGACATAGGCCGAGATCTTGTCTTCCTCGAGCTTCGTCACAACGGTCAGCGATTTCGTGGCCGGGATGTCCTCGAACTGGTCCGAGGTGATCGAGCGGATGCGCACGCGGTCGGCCCAGATGCGCGCCAGCGTCATCGGGACCAGACGGCGCGAGCCCGAGTTCAGCTCGATCTCCAGATAGCGCACGGTGTTTTCCGGTGCATCGACCCACATGTCGGCAATCCGGCCGACAACCTCATCGTCGGCGGCTTGAACCGGCAGGCCGCGCGGGTCACGCCCGGCGCTGACGACAAAGGTCTTGGCCTGTGCCATCGGCACGATCTTGGCATGGCCATGGCCATCCAGTTCCGGCGCATCTTCGCGCGGCACCCAAGACGCCGGGCCAACGCCATCAACCATCGGGTTGCCGGTCGGCGCATGCGGATAGCCGTCCGCTTGCGAGGTGCGCGCCAGCGCCAGATCGGTGCGGCGGTGCGCGGCTTCATTTTCGGCCGAAGGCATCATCAGAGTGCCTTTGCCATTCGGCAGAAGGAAGGTTTTCGGCTTGGGCACCGGGAAAGGCCCCTGGTTTGACGCGGGCAAACCGTCTTCGGTTTCCAGCGGATAGCCTTCGCGCATGTTTTCGGTTTGCAGATAGTAGATCAGCAGGGCGAAGAAGCCCCAGAAAAGCCAGATCGACAGGCTTGCCAGATCAAAGTTGCCAAAGAAGTTCACGCCAACCATGGATTGGTCCTCCGCTAAGTCAGGTTGGGAACTCGACCAAGGCGAGCTTTGCCCCGTCGGTTTCCGGTTTCAAGGGTGGAAGAGTGCCGACCCGGACAAGCGGTCCAAGCACGGCGAGGGTCACGAACAGCAACCCGATTTCAGTGTGGTAGACAAAAGAGTATCCCAAGGACGCATCGGTCAACGCGCCCAGTTTGCCCGAGATGGCCAGATGCGTGACCACATCGCGCAGCGTGCCACCGATCAGGATGGCGGCCCCTGCGGCGGTGGCTTGCGCCGCCCCCCAGGCACCAAGGGCCAGACCCGCCCCGGCCAGTCCGCGCGCCGGCATGGTCATCGCGGCGGTCAGCGTCGAGATGCCAAACAACCCGCCGCCATAGCCAATGCCGAAAGCACCGGCATAAAACAGCGCCGTGCTGTCCAGCGGCGCGGCAAACACCACCGCCGAGAACGCCACAACCCCCGACAGGATGCCGCGCGCGGCCATCCGATACGGGTCGATCCCGCGCACCAGCCAGCGGGCCGCCAACAAAAAGCCGACCAGCGCCCCCAATGCCCAGGCGGCGGTCAACAGCGTGGTGGCCCCCACCGACAGGCCAAGGATCTCGCCGCCGTAAGGTTCCAGCAGCACGTCTTGCATGTTGAAGGCCAACGTGCCGACCACCACCACCGCCAGCAAGCGCCCGGCGGTGCCGCCTGCCATCAGATCGCGCCAGGCGTCGCGGAACTGCGGCTGCGGCTCTGCCCGCTCGGCCTTGGTCATCGGACGGACCTTTTCCTGCTTCCACAGCGCGATGACGTTCAGGATCAGCGTGGCGGCACCACAGCCCTGCACCACCTTCACCAGCGTGATCGGGTCATAGTCGCGCAAGAGCCAGCCGACGATCAGCGCCGACACGCCCATGCCGACGAGGAACATGATATACAAAAGCGCCACCACACGCGGCCGGGTCTCGTCACTGGCGCGGTCGGCAGCAAGCGCGAGGCCCGCGGTCTGCGTCATGTGCATGCCAAGCCCGGTCATCAGGAAGGCCAGGCCGGCCAGAACCTCTCCGGCCCAGGCGGGGCCGTGGAACTGGTCGCCCGACAGCACGATCAGGGCAAACGGCATCACCGCCAGACCGCCCATCTGCCACAGGCTGCCGAACCACAGATAGGGCACCCGCTTCCAGCCAATCGCACTGCGATGGGTGTCGGACCGATGCCCCAGAAAGGCCCGGAACGGCGCCACCAAGACCGGGATGGCGATCATCAGCGCCACCAGCATCGCAGGGATCGACAACTCGACAATCATCACCCGGTTCAGCGTGCCCAGAAGCAGCACTTGCGCCATGCCGACCGACAGCTGGAACAGCGACAGACGCATCAACTGACCCATCGGCAAGCCTTCGGAGGCCGCGTCGGCAAAGGGCATATATGCGGCCCCCAGCTTGGCGACATCCTTCTTGCGCAGGATCATGGCCGATACTCCAGACACTCCGAGATATAAAAGCCCCGGCTGACCCGATCGATGCGGGCCAAGCCCGGCCCGGTGGATTTTGCCAAGGTATCAAAGGCATGCGGGATCATGGTGGGCGACCGGTCGCTGCGCGGAAACAGCTTGCCCACGGTAAAGAAGGTCATCAGGAACGGCGTGCGCGGCGCCACGGTAAACACCACCGACCCTTTGGTGCGGCTGCCCAACCGGTCGAGGATGCGGGCAATATCCTCGGCCCGATAGTAGATCAGGCTGTCCATCGCCACGACATAGTCAAAACGGCCATGCGCCTCATCCGTCATGTCACCGGCGGCAAAGGTGACCTGCGGGCGCAACCGCGCGTCCAGCCGTTCCTCGGCAATGCCGATCAGTTGCGGCGAGATATCCACCGCCAGCACATCGGCGCCGCGCCGCGCCAGTTCGGCCGTCATCAGCCCGGTGCCACAGCCGGCATCCAGCACCCGTGCCCCGGTCAGGTCGGCGGGCAACTGCCCCAGCATGATCTCGCGCATCAGATCGCGGCCTTCGCGCACGGTCTGCCGGATGCGGCTGACCGGCGCGTCCGAGGTCAGACGCTCCCACACCTTGGTGGCGCTGCGGTCGAAATAGTGTTCGACCCGGGCACGGGTGGTCGAATAGTCGGTCATGCTCAATCAAACCCCAGCAGTTCAAAAATCTCGCGGTCTGGCAGCGGGTGCGGCGAAGAGCCTGTCCCGCCAACCGACCGCCACAGGGTATCGGCCAGCTTCATGTATTCGGCCCGCGCCATCACCACGTCTTCGGCGTCGTCCATTTCGAACAGCGTCTTTTTCTTCAGGCGCGAGCGGCGGATGGCGTCGATTTCGGGCATATGCGCCAGCCGGTTGAAGCCGACCCGGTCACAATAGCGGTCCACCTCATCGGTCTCGCGGCTTCGGTTGGCGACGCAACCCGCCAGCCGAACCTTGTAGTTGCCCGACTTGGCCTGCACCGCGGCGATGATGCGGTTCATCGCATAGATGCTGTCAAAGTCGTTGGCGGTCACGATCACCGCGCGGTCGGCGTGCTGCAAGGGCGCGGCAAAACCGCCACAGACCACATCGCCCAGCACGTCAAAAATCACCACATCGGTGTCTTCCAGCAGGTGGTGCTGCTTGAGCAGCTTGACCGTCTGGCCCACGACATAGCCGCCACAGCCGGTGCCCGCCGGCGGGCCGCCCGCCTCGACGCATTTCACGCCGTTGAAGCCGGTCGCGACATAGTCTTCCGGGCGCAGCTCCTCGGGGTGGAAATCGACCGATTTCAGGATGTCGATCACGGTGGGCTGCAACCGCCCGGTCAAGGTGAAGGTGCTGTCATGCTTGGGGTCGCAGCCGATCTGCAACACCTGCTTGCCCATCATCGAAAACGCCGCCGACAGGTTGGAACTGGTGGTCGATTTGCCAATCCCGCCCTTGCCATAGACCGAGAAAACCTTGGCCCCCTCGATCTTCAGATCGGCATCCTGATGCACCTGCACCGATCCGTCGCCGTCAAGGCCCTTCAGGTTCGGTATCTCGTCACGTGGGCTCATGTCGTGGCCCCTTTCCTCTTGGCAAAAATACCCCGGGGTCCGGGGCAGCGCCCCGGTCCGGATTGAATCTGTGCAAACCGCGGTTTCATTCTGCCGCAATCCCTTCCAGCCGGTCTTCCAATTCATCCGCCGCCCGCTGCAAGGCGGCCAGCGTATCGGCATCGGGCTGCCAGTAGTTGCGATCCGATGCTTCCAGCAAGCGCTGCGCCATCCGGCTTGAGGCTTCGGGGTTCAGCCCGGCCAAGCGCCTGCGCATCGCCTCGTCCAGCACAAAGGTTTCCGACAGGCGCTGATAGACCCATGGTTCGACATGGCCCGTGGTGGCCGACCAGCCCAGCGTGTTGGTCACCTGCGCCTCGATCTGGCGCACCCCTTCGGCCCCATGGCGCAGCAGCCCTTCGAAATACTTCGGGTTCAGGCTGCGCGACCGGGTTTCCAGCGCGATCTGGTCTTTCAGCGTGCGCACCGTGCCCGCGCCACGGGTCTGGTCGCCGATATAGACTGGGGTTTCCTGCCCGCCGCGCGCGCGCTTGACCGCGCGAGCAATGCCGCCCAGCGTGTCAAAGTAGTGGTCCACCGTGGTCACGCCCAACTCGACCGATTCAAGGTTCTGATAGGCCAGATCCACGTCTTTCAGGGCCTTTTGCAGCAGCTTGCCGTTCTGCACCGGCTTGCCAAGGCGGCCATAGGCAAAGGATTTGCGCGACTCGTAGGCGTCGGCCAACTCGTCTTCCTCGCCAAAGGCCGAAGACCCGACCAGCACGTTGACGTTCGACCCATAGGCACCTTCGGCATTGGAAAACACCCGCAGCGACGCGGTTTCCATGTCGACGCCCATCTCTTCGGCATAAGCCAAGGCATGGGCGCGGATGAAGTTCTGGCTCAGCGGCTCATCCTCGGCCATGGCGGCTTTCCAGGCGGCTTCGGCCAGCATCCGGGTCTGCAACGGCAGCAGGTCGCGGAAGATGCCTGACAGGGTCATCACCACGTCAATCCGCGGGCGACCCAGCTCTGACAGCGGGATCAGATCGGCGCCGCACAGCCGGCCATAGTGGTCAAACCGTGGCCGTGCCCCCATCAGGGCCAGCGCCTGCGCAATCGGCCCGCCATCGGATTTGATGTTGTCGCTGCCCCACAGCACCAGCGCCACCGAACGCGGCAGGCGGTCATGTGCCGCCAGCAGACGGTCGGCCTGCGCCGCGCCATCCTTGATGGCAAAGGCAGTTGGCATCCGGAACGGGTCAAAGGCATGGATGTTGCGGCCCGTCGGCAGGATTTCCGGGCTGCGGATCAGATCGCCCCCCGGCACCGGGCTGATAAAGCGGCCCGACAGCGCCCGCAGGAGGGCCGGGATCTCATGGTCTTCGTGCAGAAGACGTTCTGCCTCAACCTTGTCGGCGGCCTCTGGCATCAGGTCCAGCATGGCCTGCCGGTGTTCGGCTGTCATCTTGCGACCCACGACGTGGAAGCCATCGGTGATCAGCGCGCCTTCGGTTTCCAGCAGCTTGACCCAGAGCTTATCCATATCGCTGGCGTCCATGTCCACCGCGCGGGCCTGTTCGCGCACAAGCTCGGCCAGCTCGTCGCGCTCGACCGCATCGGGCGGCAGGGCGCGCAGACGCGACAGGCTGTCCTTTACGTCGGCCAAGCCCTTGTAAAGGCCAGATTGTGCCAGGGGCGGCGTCAGGTGGGTGACGGTGATCGCATTTGACCGCCGCTTGGCAAGCGTCGCTTCGGACGGGTTGTTTGCCGCGTAAAGATAGATGTTGGGCAGGTTGCCGATCAGCCGGTCGGGCCAGCAGCCCGCAGACACACCCGCCTGCTTGCCGGGCATGAACTCCAAGGCGCCGTGCATGCCGAAATGCAGCAGCACATCGGCCCCGAAATCTTCGCGCATCCAGCGGTAGAAGGTGGTGAAGGCATGGGTCGGGGCAAAGCCCTTTTCAAACAAAAGGCGCATAGGGTCGCCCTCATAGCCGAACACCGGCTGAAGCCCGACAAAGACATTGCCCATCTGGCGGCCCAGCACAAAGACGCTGCGGCCATCGGTCTGCATCCGCCCCGGCGCCGGGCCCCAGGCGGCTTCGACATCCTTCAGCCAGCGGGTTTTTGCCACCACATCAGCGGCAGGCACAATGGCCGCCACATTGGCCGGTTGGCCATACATCTTGGCCGAACCGCCCAAGACCGCCTCGCGCAGATCATCCACCGTTTCCGGTGGATCAACGTGATAGCCCGCATCGCGCATGGCATGCAGCATGTTCAACAGCGATTCAAACACCGACAGATAGGCGGCGGTGCCCGCAGCCCCCGCATTGGGCGGAAAGCCGTAGAGCACTATGCCCACCCGACGCTCGGCCACCTGCGACCGGCGCAGCAGCGCCAGACGCTTGACCTTGTCGGCCAGCGCCACGATCCGTTCCGGGCAAGGGGCCATGGCACGGGTCGCCAGCGCCTCGGTGCTGCACGACTGGCAATCGTAGTTGCAGCCCTGACAGCCATTGGCATCATGCCGCCCGGCAAAGACCGTGGGGTTGGTGGCACCATCAATCTCAGGCAGGGCGATCAGCATGGTGGTTTCCACCGGGCCAAGCCCGCCACCCGATGCCGCCCATTGGCCAAGGGTCTGGAACTCCAGCGGGTGCGCGGCAACGTAAGGCACGTCCAGCGCCTCCAGCGCTGCCACCGCCGCCGGGCTGTCGTTATAGGCCGGGCCGCCCACCAGACTGAACCCGGTCAACGACACCATCACATCGATCTTCGGCCCGGCAACACCCTTGAAAAAGGCATCAATCGCCGGCCGCCCATCAAGGCCCCCGGCAAAGGCGGGCAGCACGGCAATGCCCTGCGCCTCGAAGGCCGCGATCACCGCGTCATAATGCGCAGTGTCCGAGGCCAGGATATAGCTGCGCAGCATCAGCAGACCGACGGTTGCCACAGCGCCATCCGGGCGGGGCATTTCGGCGGGGTTGGTGGTGATCCGATGCGCAAGCGACGGGTGATACAGCCCGACTTCTGGATAATCGATCGGGGCCGCCGCCTTGACCTTGGCCCAGTCGCGCTTGCCCGAATAGCGGCTGACCAGAAAGCGGATCATCGCCTCAAGGTTGTCGTCCGACCCGCCCAGCCAGTATTGCATCGACAAGAACCAGGCGCGCAGATCCTGCGCCTTGCCGGGGAAATACTTCAGGATCTTCGGCAGGCGGCGCAGCATGGCCATCTGCTTTTCGCCCGAATTGCCTGAGGCCTGCTTGTTGCCGCGCAGTTTCTTCAGCAGCGCCATCGGCCCCGAGGACGGCTGGCTCATGTCCAGATCGCCCATCTTGGTCAGCTTGACCACCGCAGGATCGGCGATCACGCCGACAAAGCCATCGGCGCGCTCGCGCGCGGCCTGCAATTCGGGCAGGATGGCGGTGATGTGTTCCTCGATGAACAAAAGGTTCGCCACCACGAAGTTGGCACTGTTCACCGCCGCCTTGGCCGCTGCCAGAGCGCCCGGATTTTCCGCCCATTCCGCCGCAGCATGGACCGAAATCTCGATCCCCGGAAAGTCCTTGACCAGTCGTGGTGCGATCCGCGCCGCCGGTCCCGCCGCATGGGCATCCAGCGTCACGATCACAAAACGATAGACCCCGTCACCGTTTGCAGGTGCAGTCATCGCTGGCGATGCATGTCGTTCATCGCGCATAATGAGCCTTCGCTTCGTAGAGGGTTTCAACGGTTATCTCGGCCACGCCCTGTTCGGACGCATAGGCCTCAGTGTTGCGCTTGGCCTTGCCGCGCACAAAGAACGGGATCTTCTTCAACTCGCGTTCGGCCGCCGGGTGCCAGACCGCCGCCCCGGACGTGGTCACACTCACCGCCGCATCGGGCATCCTCTTGGCCGAAATACCCCCGCCGGAGGCATCCGCGGCCTCCACCAGCGTATCGGCGTCAGAAGGGGCCGCTGGCTGATCCTCGGCCCGGGCTTGCGCCTTGACACCGTGATGGCTGGCGCCCGCCGCGTCATGGAACTCGAAATCCTCGCGGAACATCGTCAACAGGTGTTCTTCCAGACCCATCACCAACGGATGGATCCAGGTATCGAAGATCACGTTCGCGCCTTCAAAACCCATCTGCGGGCTATAGCGGGCAGGGAAGTCCTGCACATGCACGGGGCTCGAGATCACGGCGCAGGGGATGCCAAGGCGCTTGCCGATATGGCGTTCCTGCTGGGTGCCAAGGATCAGTTCCGGCGCGGCGGCGGCGATGGCATCCTCGACTTCAAGGTAATCGTCGGTGATCAGCGCCTCCAGACCATAGGCCTTGGCGGCGGCGCGCATCGGCCGGGCAAATTCGCGGTTGTAGCAGCCCATGCCCACCACCTCGAAGCCGATCTCGGTGGCGGCGATGCGGGCGGCGGCGATGACATGGGTGGCATCGCCGAAGATGAAGACGCGCTTGCCGGTCAGATAGGTGCTGTCGACTGAAGCTGACCACCACGGCAGGCGCAGGCTGGATTCGTCAACCGATGGCGACAGGCCGGTGATCGCCGCCACCTCGTGCAGGAAATCGCGGGTGGCGCCCACGCCCAGCGGGACAACCTTGGTCCAGGGCTGGCCACAGCTGCGTTCCAGGCTGCGGGCGGCGGATTCGCCGGTTTCGGGATACAGAAGCACGTTGAAATGCGCCTGACCCATGCGGGCAATGTCGGCGGGCGATGCCCCCAAGGGGGCCGCCACATTGACGGCGATGCCCATCAGGCCCAGCAGCTTGGTCACTTCGGCCACATCATCGCGATGCCGGAACCCAAGCGCCGTCGCGCCAAGGATGTTGCAGGTGATATTTGCGGTGCGCGGCATGGGCTTGGCCAGCGCGCGGACGATCTGATGGAAGGTCTCATCCGCGCCGAAGTTTTCCTTGCGCTGATAGCTGGGCAAATCCAGCGGGATGATCGGGCAGGGCAGGCCGATCGCGGCGGCAAGGCCGCCCGGATCGTCCTGGATCAGCTCGGCGGTGCAGCTTGCGCCCACGATCATCGCCTGCGGCTTGAACCGGGCATAGGCATCGCGCGCGGCATCCTTGAACAGATTGGCGGTGTCGCCGCCCAGATCGCGGGCCTGAAAGGTGGTGTAGGTGACCGGCGGGCGGTGGTTGCGCCGCTCGATCATCGTGAACAGAAGGTCAGCATAGGTGTCGCCCTGCGGCGCGTGCAGCACGTAATGCAGCCCCTTCATGCCGGTGGCGACCCGCATAGCGCCCACATGGGGCGGTCCTTCATATGTCCAGAGGGTAAGCTTCATGGCTGGCCTCCGGGGGCAAGGCGAGGTGCCCCCCCACCCCAGCCCTCCCCCACAAGGGGGGAGGGAGCCGCCCCTCCCCCTTGTGGGGAGGGGATGGGGGAGGGGGGCTGGTTCGCAGCAAGCAGGGCCTTGCGGCGCAGCGGGCGGCTGAACAGGCCGGCCAGATCGCCTGCCTGTTCGTAGAAATGCACCGGGGTGAACACCAACTCGATCGCCCATTTCGTGGTGTGGCCCATGGCTTCCAGCGGGTTGGCAAGGCCAAGGCCGCAAACGGTGAGATCGGGGCTGGCGGCGTGCTGGCGGTCAAGCTGGCGCTCGACATCCTGGCCTTCGCTGATCGTCGGACCTTCGGGCAAAAGGTCAAGGTCGGGGCCGACGATGGCGGTGTGCAGATAGGGCGTGCCGACCTCGATCGGGGTCATGCCACATTCGCGGGCCAGAAAGCGGGCGAGGGGGATTTCCAACTGGCTGTCGGGAAAGAAGAACACCGATTTTCCGGACAGTGTCGCGGCATGGGCCGCAATCGCCTTCTGGGCACGGGCGCGCGGGGCGGCGGTGACCGCGTCGAAATGTGCCCGCGTCACGCCAAAGGCCTGCGCCACGGCCCAGAGCCAGGCGGTGGTGCCCTCGTCGCCAAAGGGGAAGGACGCTGGCAGATGGGTGGCGCCGCGCCGGATCAACGCCGCATGGGTATCGCCGAGGAACGGCTGCACCAGCGCAAACACCGTGTTGGCCCCCACGGCAGGCAGGTCGGACGAGCGCCGCGCCGGCAGCATCCGCACCGGGCCGACGCCAAGCTGCGCCAGCAGCGAGAGGCATTGATCTTCGACCACATCGGGCAGCGCGCCGACCACCAGCAACTCGCGTGCGTCAGTCTTGGCCAGCGTTGGCACCATGGCGGCAAGGCAGGCGTCTTCGCCTTGGGTAAAGGTGGTCTCGATCCCCGAGCCCGAGAAGTTGTAGACCCGGACATGCGGGCTGTGCGCAGCGCTCAGCCGTTCCGCCGCGCGATGCAGGTCAAGCTTGATCACCTCGGACGGGCAGGACCCGACAAGGAAGAGCTGCTTGATGTCGGGGCGGCGGGCCAGCAGGCGGGCCACTTCGCGGTCAAGCTCGGTATTGGCGTCGGCCAGACCGGCAAGGTCTTTCTCTTCCAGAATCGCGGTGCCAAAGCGCGGCTCGGCGAAGATCATCACCCCTGCGGCAGATTGCAGCAGGTGGGCGCAGGTGCGCGAACCGACCACCAGAAAGAACGCATCCTGCATCTTGCGGTGCAGCCAGATGATTCCCGTCAGGCCGCAAAACACCTCACGCTGGCCGCGCTCTTTCAGAACCGGCGCCTCGCGGCAGCCACGATCCGGGGCGTCAAGGCTCATGCCGCCACCCCCTTGAAATCGTCTTGCTGGGCCGAGGCCTGCTCGGCCTCGGCATCAAGCCGTGCCATCCGCAGTTTCCAGATGAACTGGCCGGCGTTGATGACATAGGTGGCATAGGCTGCCAGCGTGATCAGCATCAGCGTGGTCGGATCGATCGCGCCGCTGATCAGGCCGTAAAGATACAGCGTGTGCAGCGCGATGACGGCAAAGCTGAACACGTCTTCCCAGAAAAATGCTGGTGCGAAAAGGTATTGGCCAAACACCACCTTTTCCCAGATCGCGCCGGTGACCATGATCACATACAGGAACGCGGTCTTGACCAGGATCGACACCGTGGCCGCCGCATAGCCATCGCCTGTCAGCAAGAAGCGGATCACCAGAACCAGTGACACGCCAAAGGCCACGAACTGCAACGGTGCCAGAATACCCTGAACCAAGGTCCATCTGGTGCTGTCGCGGCGCGCACGTTCTTCGGCAGTGTAGAGCCGCTTGCGCGGGGTTGGTGCTGGCGTGGGCGACATTTGCCGCGTGCCTCCCTCAGGTCATTGCCTGACAGAGGTTAGACTTAGGGGTGAAAGTGTCAATAAAAACTTACATGTCAACACGGGGATTTAGCGGGGTTTTCTGCTTGCAATTGACGGTAAGTATATGGTGCCGTATGGAAAAAGGAAAAATCGCCGCAGAATCGTTGAGACGCTGTCAACGCATCAATGCTTTTGCATGTGTCAATTTGATTTGACAACTCAGGGCGAGTCGGGAACATTGCTGTCAAGACGCATCCACGGGGTGACGTTCGCGACGGCTTCCGAATGGTGCGTCATCTGATCAGCGTCTTTGGGGCCTTGAATGCAAGACGGCAGCTTCAGTTCAGCAGGACAGCGCAGCATCGGCGGCGATGTCAGCCAGTTTGCGGCTGATGTTCTTGCAAGGCTGGTGTCGGGCGCGACGGCGGCAGGCTGCACGCCGAAAGAAGCGCTGGTCGAACGGCTGCTGGATGTGGTGTGTTCGCCAGAGCCATGCGGCTTTGCCGCGTTGAAGCCAGACCTCAAGCGGGCGCGGGTCACCAATGCGGCCTTGGCGGATGTCTATATTCCCGAAGTTGCGCGTCGGTTGGGCGTGGCCTGGGATGAGGACCGCGTGTCCTTTACCGTTGTGACCATTGGTGTTGCGCGCCTGCAGGCGATCTTGCGTGAGATCGGGGCCAACTGGATTGCCAACGAAACGGCACCGGGGGAAATTGCGACAGTCCTGCTGATCTTGCCGGCCACGGAGCAGCACACGCTGGGTGCCTTTGTGATTGCGGGATGGTTGCGGCGCAACGGCATATCCGTCCGGTTGTGCATCGCCCCCAGTGTTGCCGATCTGGCTGAACTTCTGGCGATTCGGCGCTTTGACGCGGCAATGATTTCGGTTGCAACCGAGGATAAGCTTGAACTTTGCGCGTCGTTGATAAAAACACTTAAATCAGAATCAACAAATAGCCTGCGCGTGGCTGTTGGAGGCGCGGTTCTTGCGCAAGGCCATCATGTCGCAAGGTCGATCGGGGCAGATGTCGTGACCAACGACTTGACGGAAGCAATTTGTGCGCTGGGGTTGACGCTCCCGCGCACAGAGACAGTTGGATAATATATCGTGCGCGTGGGATTGGTCCACGGCGTGCAGATGATCGGGTAACCTGGTGACAACGGACGGACGGCACCTTCTCAATGGCGGAAAGCTTCCGCTGATCTCGCCCGAGCAAGTGAGCGAGATCGTGGCGTCGGCCTGCGATATCGCTTTGCTTGTGTCGCCGTCGCACCGGGTGGTGTCGGTTCTGGTCAACCCGCAACAGGGGCTTCGGGCGCGCATCGCCGATTGGGAGGGGGCCACCCTGCAGTCGATCCTTGCGGCGGAAAGCTGGCGCAAGCTGGAGACGCGGCTTGGCGACCCGGCGTTGCAGCGCGGCTCGGCGGTGCTGGAGCTGAACCATTCCGACCGCATGGCGTGGGAATTCCCGGTCCGCTACACCTTGCACCGGATCGGGCGCGACGACTCGATCCTGATGATCGGGCGGGATTTGCGCCCGATTGCCGAGGTGCAGCAGCAGCTTGTCACCGCGCAACTGGCGCTGGAACGCGATTACGAGGCGCAGCGCGAGATGGACACCCGCTATCGGGTGCTGATGGAGGTTGGGCGTGACCCGATCGTCATCGTGTCGATGTCCACCGGACGAATCACCGACCTGAACAGTGCCGCGGCGCTGCTCTTGGGCGGCACGCGGGCCGAACTGCTGGGCGCGGCCATCGCGCAAGAGTTTGAAGGCCGTCGGCGCGGCGAGTTTCTGGAAAGCATGGCCAATCTGGCGGTGGCCGAAAGTGCTGCACCGATTGATCTGTCGGCGCGTCGGTCGCAGCGGCGCTTGCAGGTGACGCCGACGATGTTCCGGGCGGCGGGCGAACGCCTGCTGATGTGCCAGTTGGATCAGGTCGATTCGCTGGTGCCGCATTCGGATGAGTTGCTGGAAAACCTGTCGCGGCTGTATCATGAAGGCGCCGACGGTGTGGTGTTTACCGATGCCGATGGCATCATCCGTGCCGCCAACGATGCCTTTCTGAACCTGACCGACAGCGCCAACATGGCGGCGGTGCGTGGCAAGTCGCTGGCCGATTATCTGGCGCGTGGTGCTGTCGACATGCGGGTGCTGATGGACAACGTCAAGCGCACCGGGCAGTTGCGGATGTATGCCACCCGTCTGACCACCGATTTTTCGGGGCAGATCGCGGTGGAATTGTCGGCAAGCTGGCTGAACAACCACCCGACGCCGACCATGGCTTTGGTGGTGCGCGATGCCAGCCGCGCCGAATCGCTGCGCCGGTCAGGCGGGCCCGCGCCGGAAGACGGCACCCGCAACGTGATGGAACTGGTCGGATCGGCCACGCTGAAAGATATCGTGGCCGAAACCACGGATGTCATTGAAAAGATGTGCATCGAGACCGCGCTGGAACTGACCCGCAACAACCGGGTCGCGGCGGCCGAAATGCTGAGCTTGTCGCGGCAGTCGCTTTATGTGAAGCTGCGCAAATACGGTCTGCTGAACAAGGACGGCGAGGACAGCTGACCTTTTGGCAGGGGCAGGGTGTTCGGCCTCGCTTCTTGATCGCTCATGCGGGCGGCTACCAGACTGCCCGGCATGGCAGGCGCAAACAGCCATTCGGCGGCACCCGCCCCATGCGACATCCTGAACCAGACAATTTCTGCATCTTTTCGTCACGATTGACCTAAATCAAGCCAACTCGGGTCGAAAGGTGTAAGGTAAAACTTACACATTGCTGACACAGGGGGCTTCCATGCGCATCGTATTCGTTCACCCGAACTATCACTCGGGCGGAGCAGAGATCGCGGGCAACTGGCCCCCGGCCTGGGTGGCCTATCTGACAGGGTCGCTGCGCGCGGCCGGGTTCAACGACATTCACTTCATCGACGCGATGACCAATTTCATCGGGCCGGAAGAATTGCGCGCCAAGCTGAAGGCACTGGCGCCTGACGTGATCGGCACCACCGCCATCACCCCCGCCATCTATGAGGCGGAAGAGGTGCTGAAAATCGCCAAGGAGGTTGCCCCCAACGCCCTGCGCGTGCTGGGCGGCATCCATGCCACCTTCATGTTCCGTCAGGTGCTGACCGAAGCGCCTTGGGTTGACGTGATCGTGCGCGGGGAGGGCGAAGAGATCATGGTCGCCCTGATGAAAGCGGTGTCCGAAGGCCGCTGGCCCGCAGATCAGCGCAAGATCCACGGTCTGGCCTTCCTTGACGGCGACGAGATTGTCGCCACACAGGCCGCAGCCACCATCAAGAATCTGGATGGCATCGACCCCGACTGGTCGATCCTGGAATGGGATAAATACATCTACGTGCCGCTGGGCTTGAAGGTGGCGATCCCGAACATGGCCCGCGGCTGCCCGTTCACCTGCTCATTCTGCTCGCAATGGAAATTCTGGCGCGATTACCGCGTCCGCGACCCGAAAAAGGTGGTGGACGAAATTGAGCGTCTGGTGAACGACCATGGCGTTGGCTTCTTCATCCTTGCCGACGAAGAACCCACCATCAACAAGAAGAAATTCGTCGAGTTCTGCGAAGAGCTGATCGCGCGCGGCCTGCCCGACAAGATCACATGGGGCATCAACACCCGCGTGACCGACATCTACCGCGACCGTGACCTGCTGAAGTTCTACCGCAAGGCCGGTCTGGTGCACGTGTCCTTGGGCACCGAGGCGGCGGCGCAGCTGAAGCTGGACATGTTCAACAAGGAGACCACGGTCGCCGAAAACAAGGAGGCCATCAAGCTGCTGCGCGAGGCCGATATCTTTGTCGAAGCGCAATTCATCGTGGGTCTGGACAATGAGACCAAGGAAACGCTGGAAGAAACCTTCCAGATGGCTTGGGACTGGCAGCCCGATCTGGCCAACTGGGCGATGTATACGCCTTGGCCATTCACCCCGCTGTTCCAGGAGATCAAGGATCAGGTCGAGGTGTTCGACTATTCCAAATACAACTTCGTGACGCCGATCATGAAGCCCGCCGCGCTGACGCGGGGCGAGTTGCTGGATGGCGTGATGAAGAACTATCGCCGCTTCTACATGCGCAAGGCGCTGTTCCACTATCCGTGGCGCGGCACCGGGTTCCGTCGGCGCTATCTCTTGGGGTGCCTCAAGGCCTTCCTCAAGGCCGGGGTCGGGCGCACCTTCTATGACCTTGGCAAGGCCGGGTATTGGGGGCCGCAGACCAAGAATTCGGTCGATTTCCACTTTGACGAGACCCGCACGATTGCCGAAGCCCAAGTGGCCGACTGGGATGCAAGTGCCGACAAGGTGCGCAAGCACAAGGAACGGCAAGAGGCCGTGCGCGCCCAGATGAAGGACCGCGCCGTGGCGCGTAAACTCCAGATGCCCGATGGCGCGCCCTCGCGGATGCCCAATGGTGCGCCGGCACCAATGGCCTGTGGCGGTGGCAAAGAGCAGATGCAGGAACCGGCGGAGTAGCGCGCGATGGACGGCGGTCAGAGTCCCGGGCACAGCGATGCCCGGATCGGCCCCAACGCCATTTTGCAAACGATTGGCGTGCTGGACCATTATGAAGGCCGCGCCGTCCGCGATCAGGTGATGCAGTTGGCGGGGGTCGCCCCGCCACCTGCCGACAGCGGCATGTTGCCCGAGGCCGATTGCGCCGCCGTGCACCATGCCGTGCGTCAGGCATTGCCCGACCGGGCCGATGGTCTGCTGCGTCTGTCAGGTCTGGCGACGGGGGATTATATCCTCAAGCACCGCATTCCGGCCTTTGCGCAAACCATCATCCGGGTTCTGCCGGGGCCGATTGCCGCACGCATCCTTGCCAAGGCGATCACCAAACACGCGTGGACCTTTGCCGGCAGCGGCTCGTTTCGCGTGGTTGGCTGGTCGCCGCTGACCTTTGAGGTGCGGCATAACCCGTTGATTGCGGGCGAACATGCCGACAGCCCGATGTGCCATTGGCATGCGGCGGTGTTCGAGCGGTTGTTCGGTCGGCTGGTCTGGTCATCGGTCGTGGTGGTGGAAACCACGTGCGAGGCCAACGGCGACGCGGCCTGCCTGTTTCAGGTGCATCCGCACGGCCTCGAATCTGTCAGATAAAAATGACACTTTTGGCCGATCTTCTCTTGCCCGACTCTGAAATGTCCTATGTAATTGACACATGACGGTCAGCATCGCCCCCCAATCCCGCCAATACCCTCAGCCCCGCGCCATGCTGGAGCTGATCAAACCCATCACCTGGTTTCCGCCGATCTGGGCCTATCTGTGTGGTGCCGTGTCATCGGGCGTGCCCTTGGCCGGGCATTGGCCGATGGTGATCCTGGGTATGGTGCTGGCAGGCCCGGTGGTCTGCGGCATGTCTCAGGCCGCGAATGACTGGTGCGACCGGCATGTCGATGCGGTGAATGAACCCTGCCGCCCGATCCCGTCGGGCCGGATACCGGGGCGCTGGGGCCTGTATATTGCACTGGCGATGTCGGTGCTGTCCTTGGCGATCGGCTGGCTGCTGGGGCCTTGGGGTTTCGGGGCCACGGTGGTGGGCGTGCTGGCGGCCTGGGCCTATTCGGCGGAACCCGTCCGGCTGAAACGCTCGGGCTGGTGGGGGCCGGGGCTGGTGGGCCTGTCCTATGAAGGGCTGCCGTGGTTCACCGGGGCTGCCGTGCTGCTGTCGGCGGCGCCAAGGTTCGAGGTGGTGATCATTGCGCTGCTGTATGCCCTTGGCGCGCATGGCATCATGACGCTGAACGATTTCAAGGCGCTGGAAGGCGATCGCCAGCATGGTGTGCGCTCGCTTCCCGTCGTGCTGGGCCCCGAGGTTGCCGCCAAGATCGCCTGCACCACCATGGGCATGGCACAGGCGGTGGTGATTGCGCTCTTGGTGATCTTTGGCACCCCTTGGCATGCTTTGGCGGTGGCGGTGCTGCTGGTGGCGCAGATCGCGGCGATGACGCGGCTGTTCCGCGACCCCAAGAAATATGCGCCGTGGTATAACGGCACCGGCGTGGTGTTCTATGTCTCGGGCATGATGATTTCCGCCTTTGCCCTGCGCGGGCTGGAGGTTGTGGGATGAAGCTGAGCTGGCTTCAGATCGTTCGGCTTGGCCTTGTGCAGATGTGCCTGGGAGCGGTGGTGGTGCTGACGACCAGCACGCTGAACCGGCTGATGGTGGTCGAACTGGCGCTGCCCGCCGTGCTGCCGGGCCTGCTGGTGGCGCTGCATTACGGCATTCAGATCACCCGGCCCAACTGGGGCTTTCGGTCCGATACCAAGGGCAACCGCACGGCCTTTATCATCGGCGGCATGGCCACCTTGTCGGCGGGGGCGTTTCTGGCGGCGGGTGGCGTGGTCGTGATGGCCACGCAAGCCATGGTGGGCCTTGCGATGTCGATCGCGGCCTATGCGCTGATCGGGGTCGGGGTCGGGGCCTCGGGCACATCGCTCTTGGCGCTGCTGGCCACCGCGACCGAAGACCGTCGCCGCGCGGCGGCGGCCACGATCACCTGGCTGATGATGATCTTTGGCATTGCCGTCACCGCAGGCACGGTGGGGCATTTTCTGGCCCCCTACAGCCCGCAGCTCTTGCTGGAAATCGTCGGCATCGTGACGGGCGGCGCCGTGGTGCTGACCACGCTGGCGGTCTGGGGCATCGAGCGTCGGGTGATTGCCGAGCGTGAGGCGGAAAGCGCCCCCTTCATGGAAGGGCTGGCGCAGATCTGGGCGGAACCGAAGTCGCGCAATTTCACCCTGTTCATCTTTCTCTCGATGACCGCCTATTTCATGCAGGAACTGATCCTTGAACCCTATGCCGGGTTGGTGTTCGGCTTTGATGTCGGCCAAAGCACCCAACTGTCCGGTGCGCAGAACGGCGGGGTGTTTCTGGGCATGCTGGCGGTGGGGATTGCCGCCACCGGCCTGCGGCTGGGATCGCTGCGCCATTGGGTGATGGCTGGGTGCATCGGGTCTGCGGCGTCGCTGGCCGTGGTGGCGGGTCTGGGGCAGGCGGGCATCGGCATGCTGGTTCCCGCCGTGGTGACCTTGGGCTTTTTCAATGGCATGTTTGCCGTCGCGGCCATCGGGTCGATGATGGCGCTGGCCGCCGAGGGGCGCGGCGCGCGTGAAGGCACCCGCATGGGCCTGTGGGGCGCGGCGCAGGCGCTTGCTGCCGGGTTCGGCGGGCTCTTGGGCGCGGCGGTGGTCGACCTTCTGCGCCTGTCGATGCAGGCCAATTCTGCCTTCGGCCTTGTATTTCTAGCCGAGGCGGGCCTGTTCCTGATCTCTGCCCTGATCGCCGCACGGGTGATCGACCATCGTTCTGCGGGCCGTGCGCCTGCCTCCAAACCCATCGCCGTTCCGGGAGAATGACCATGACCTATGATGTATTCGTCGTCGGCGGCGGTCCTTCGGGGGCAACGGCGGCCGAAGATCTGGCGCGGGCCGGCCACAAGGTTGCCCTGCTGGACCGCGCAGGCCGGATCAAGCCCTGTGGCGGGGCCATTCCGCCGCGCGCAATCCGCGATTTCAATATTCCCGACCACATGATCGTCGCCAAGATCAACACCGCCCGGATGATTTCGCCCACAGGCCGCGCGGTCGATATCCATATCGAAGGCGGCTATGTCGGCATGGTCGACCGTGAGGATTTTGACGAATTCCTGCGTGACCGCGCCGCAAAAACCGGGGCCGAGCGCCTGACCGGCACCTTCCTGCGGATCGAACGCGACACCGACGGCACCCATGTCGTCTGGCGCGACAAGGTCAGTGGCGAAGAACGTCGCAGCCAGACCAAACTGGTGATCGGGGCCGATGGCGCGCGATCAGGCGTGGCCCGCGCCGAGGTGCCCGGTGGCGACAAGATCCCTTACGTCATCGCCTACCATGAAATCATCAAGGCCCCCGAAGGCCAGATGGCCGCCAATGCCGATTATGATCCCATCCGCTGCGACGTGATCTATGACGGCAAGATCAGCCCTGATTTCTATGGCTGGGTGTTTCCGCATGGCAAGCACGCCAGCGTCGGCATGGGCACCGAGGTGGATAGCGTCGATCTCAAGCAGGCCACCGCTGCCTTGCGCGCCATGGCCGGGCTGACCGATTGTGAAACCATCCGCAAAGAGGGCGCGCCGATCCCGCTGAAACCGCTGGATCGTTGGGACAATGGCCGCGACGTGGTGCTGGCGGGCGATGCGGCGGGCGTGGTGGCACCGTCGTCTGGCGAGGGGATCTTTTACGCCATGGCCGGGGGGCGGGTGGCGGCCACGGCGGCGCAAGCCTGCCTGCGCTCGGGCAAGCCGGAAGACCTGAAGATCGCCCGCAAGCTGTTCATGAAAGAGCACGGCACGGTGTTCAAGGTGCTGCGGTCCATGCAGGACGCCTACTACAAGAACGACGAACGGCGCGAGCGGTTTGTCAGCCTGTGCCATGACATCGACGTGCAGAAACTGACGTTTGAGGCCTATATGAACAAGTCGCTGGTCAAGGCCCGACCGATGGCCCACGTCAAGATCGGCATCAAGAACGTGGCGCATCTGCTGGGTCTGGTGTCACCGAAATGGGTATGACCGTTCTGATGGAACCCGAAGAGATGATCCCCGCCTGGGTCGATGGGCGGCTGACGCCGGTCGGCAAGCTTGCGGTGCACCAGCGCGGGTTGCGCCACAAGGCCGTGTCGGTGTTCGTGATCGACGAGACCGACCGTGTGCTGATTCAGCGCCGGGCGCTGTCGAAATATCACACGCCGGGGCTGTGGGCCAACACCTGCTGCACCCATCCGCGTTGGGATGAAGACCCTGCCGCCTGCGCCGTGCGCCGCTTGCGCGAGGAATTGGGGATCACCGATGTGCTGCCGGTGTTCGCCGACCGGGTGGAATACCGCGCCGATGTCGGCAACGGCCTGACCGAGCATGAGGTGGTCGATATCTTCGTGGCGGATGCGGCGGCAGACCTACCCGTGGCCCCGGACCCGCAAGAGGTTGCCGAAACCCGCTGGGTCGATCTTGATGCTTTGGCGGCCGAGGTGCAGCAAAGCCCGGCCAAGTTCACGCCATGGCTGAAGATCTACCTGACCGAGCACCGCCGCCGGATCTTTGGCGAGGCTGTGGGTCAGGTCGGCTGAAGCCGGGCCGCCAGCCAAGGCAACATCATGTCAGCCACCGCTGCCGGGGTTTCCTCATGCACAAGATGACCATAGCCCGCGATCTCGGCATAGTCGGCACGCGGCATGTGGTCGGCGGCATTCTTTGACACCCTCGCCGGCACCGTGCTGTCCTTGTCGGAGGCGATCAGCAGGGTTGGCACGTCCAGCGAGGTCAGGCGCGCCAGCAACCCCTCCAGCCGCCATTGCGCCATCATGCCCAGCGTGCCGTTGACATGGCCCGCATCGCGCACCAGCGTCAGGTATTGCGCCCGACCGGCGGCATCCAGGGGCGACCCGGTGCCCGCGAGCAATTTGGCAATTGACTCGGGGTTGCCCCACAGTCTTGAGGCCGCCGCCCCGACAAAGGGTGTGATCGACAAGGCCCGCGCGATCAGCGGAAAGATCAGCCCGGCCGCGCCTTCAAAGGTGCCAAGGGCCGCGTTGATGCCGACCACGGCGCGCAAAGGCAGCAGGTCGGCCATGCGCAAGGCAATCGCCGCCCCCGCCGAATGGCCGACCACGGCTTGCGGCACAAAGCCACCCGCGTGGCACAGGCGCAGCAGATCATCGGCCATCTGGTCCAGCCCCAACCGCCGCAACCCGCCCGACCGGGTGCAGCCCTGACCGGGCAGGTCGGGCACGATCAGCCGGTAATGCGGGGCCAGCAGAGGGATCAGCCCGCGAAAGCTGTGCCCCGATCCACCCGCGCCATGCAGCAGCAACAGCACCGGCGCGTCGGTTGCGCCATCCTCCACCAGCCACCAGTCATGCGGGCCAACGCGCAACTTGCGGCCCTTGGCGCGATTGGGCCAATCGGCGGGAAGGCGGGCGGGGTCCATCGCTACCCCTCCAACGCCGCGCCCAGCACCGTTGACAGGCGGTGGGCATCAACGCGGGGCAGCGCCAGATAGGGGGCGTCCATCACCTTTGCCATGGCGGCAAGGCCGGGTTGCGGGCGGTTGGCGGTGTCGATCACCACCGTCGGCACCCCGGCGGCGCGCATCGCGCGGGCAAGGCGCAGCGCGTCTTCCTCGGCCAGAGCGCGGTCGGCGGTGCCATTCAACGCAATGTTGCCGCGCCCGTCGGTCAGCAGCGCGATGGTCGGCGTCAGCCCGTGCAGCTTGGCTTGTGCCGCGGCCTGCATCGCGGCCTGCATGCCCGCGGCCAAGGGCGTGCCACCGCCTCCGGGCAGGCCCTGCAAGCGGCGCTTGGTCTGCACAAGGCTGCGGGTCGGCGCCAGGATCACCTCGGCCCCGGTGCCGCGAAACGCGATCAGCGCCACATGGTCGCGTCGGGCATAGGCGGCGGCCAGCAAAAGCTCGATCGCGCCCTTGGCCTCGGCCAGCCTTGCAAAGGCCGAGGAGCCAGAGGCATCGACAGCGAAGATCAGAACCCGGTCCGAGGTTTCCTTGAAGCGTTTCAAGCGGATATCGGACGATCTTACCAAGAGCACCGCATCCGGCCGATCAGACTGGCGGCGGCGGATCGGTTGCCAAGGTGCGGCGGACCGCATGGTGGCAACCAGATCAATCCGCGCGCCAGACCCCAGCCTGCCGGGGCGCGACGGCAAGGGCCTGCCGCGCCGGTTGCCACCGCGTTCGGCCCCGGTGCCACTGGCGCCCTTTGCCATGCGTGAGGCACGCCCGGCGGCCAGACGCTCCAGCAGATCGGCGGGCAGAGCGGCGCGGGCGGCCTCGACCAGCAATTCCTCGGGAATGGTCTGGCTGTCGTCTTCCTGCTCGGCAGTGTCTTGCGGCCCGTCATCGGGCGGCGGCGGCTCGGGCGGTTCGGGGTCTGGAGGCGGCATTTCGGAAATCGGACGCGCCCGGTGGCCATAGGCCAGATCGGCCGCCTGGCGCAGGTCATCCTCGGTCGCCAGATCGCGGCCCGCAAGGGCGGCAAGCGCGCGTGTGACGGCAATCGCCAGCATCGGCGCGCGCAAGGATGCGATGCCCAGTTCGGCGGCGGCGCGGGTCAGGGCAGCGGCCCCGTCTGGCGGCAGCGCCACCTTTGGCAGCAGTGCACGGGCGGCGGCCAAGGCGCCCTCGTCCATCACCAAGGCCGTGGTGTCAGACCATACCTCCTCGGAAAGGTCCAGAAACAGGCCCAGCCGGTCAGACAGCGAAGAGGGCAGGCCCTCGCCGTCTTCCGCCGCCTCGTCCAGCGCGATCAGGCATGATGCGGGGGTATCCAACATGCGCGCCAACCGGGCCGCCAAGCCACCGGGCGCGCGTTCGGCCATCGCAAGCACAAAGGCCGAGGGACGGTCCAGCAGCCCGCGCGACAACACAGGGCGGCCCATGGCAAGGGTGGCCGACAGGTCCAGCCCGCCAAACAGCGTCTCGTCGGTCAGGGTGGGGTGCAGGCGTTGCACCGGCAAGGGCAGGGCGGCCAGCGCATCGGTCGCCCGGTCGCGCACCGCCCCGGCACGGGCGCGCAGCCACAACCCCTTGATGCCCACCGGGTCAACCGCAAGCACCAACAGGCAAAGCTGAACCCGGTCCCAGGCCATGATGCGCCCCTCAGGGCAGAACCTCATCCAAGGTGCGGGCCACGCGTGCGCCCGAACCGGCCTCATCCAGCGGGTCGCGGCGCAGGCGGTGCGACAGCGACATCGCGGCCACGCTGCGCAGATGGGCACGGATCACGGTTGCGGCACCTTCAAACGCGGCCTGCGCCCGGGCTGCGCGCAACAACGTCAGCTCGCCGCGCAGACCATCGGACCCAAGGGCGATGCACAGCGATGCGCAGTCATGCAGCACGGTGTTCGGCGTGGTCAGCTTTGGCACTGCGGCGCGGGCGGCAAGGATGCGGTCGCGCAGCGCGGTGTCTTCCACGCGCCAATGCGCCATAAAGGCGTCGTAGTCGGAGTCGTAGGCATCGCGGCGCAAGATCACCTCGACCCGGGTTTCCACGTCGCGCGGGCTGGTGACCTCGACCGACAGACCGAAGCGGTCCAAAAGCTGCGGGCGCAATTCGCCCTCTTCGGGGTTGCCCGATCCGACCAGCACAAAGCGCGCCGGATGGCGGATCGACAGGCCTTCACGCTCGACCACGTTTTCGCCCGACTGGGCCACGTCCAGAAGCAGATCGACGATGTGGTCTTCCAGCAGGTTGACCTCGTCGATATACAGATAGCCGCGGTTGGCGCGGGCCAGCAGCCCCGGCTCGAACGCCTTTTCGCCGCGCGTCAGGGCGCGTTCAATGTCCAGCGCCCCCACCACGCGGTCTTCGGTCACGCCCAAGGGCAGATCGACCACCGGGGTGGGTTTGCGCACAAGCTGCGTTGTGGTCAGACCCACCCATTCGGGCACCATCTCGGGACGGGCCGAGTTGACGGGGCAGCCTTCGACCGCCTCGATCTCGGGCAGCAGGGCCGCAAGCGCGCGCACGGCCGTGGATTTGCCGGTGCCCCGGTCGCCAAAGACCAGCACGCCGCCGATGCCGGGGTCAATCGCGGTCAGCACCATCGCCTGTCTCATGGCCGCCTGACCAACGATGGCCGAAAACGGAAAGGGCTGGCGCGTGGGGGCACGAAGGGGCAGGGGGTGCAACTTGGCAACCGGGTCGGCAGACATCAGGCAGCTTCCTTTTGTTCGGTGCGGCGGGTCAGCGGATCGCCGCCTTCCCATTGACCCACTGTGCCCAAAAGCCGGAACCGGGCATAGAGCTCTTCGGCAAACCATTTGCCTTCGCGCACTTCGTGGATCACCTTGCCATGCGGGGTGCTGCCCCGGGCAAAGGCATCCATCGACGCCTTGTCAGGCCAGATCGAGAAGGTGACCTGATGCAACAGCGGCACTTCGCCGATGCCGATCTTGAACATCACGTTCGGGTCGTCGCCGATCATGTCCGAAATGTTCGGCACCCGGTTCCAGAACGCCGCGGCATGCGACAGCTTGACGGTGGCGCGGGTCAAGGCCACGATGGGGCCATTCGCCGCAGGGGCCTCAACCGGGGTGAACGGGTTCACGCCGCCCCATTCGCCGCGCGACTGCGTGGGTGCAAGAAAGGCCGTCCATGATTCGGTGGTGTGCTTGCGCCACAACTCAAACACCGGGCCGCTTTCCACCGCCTTGCGGGCCGTTTCTTCATCCGGCCATGCCGCCATGATGGCCCAGACGCCCCAGTTCGGCTTGGGGGTAAAGCCTTCGCCGGTGCCTGAACCGCACACTTTCCAGAATTTTGCGCCGCGCTCGTGGCGCAGCATCACGGGGGCCAAAGCCACCTGACCAAAGGCCCAGGCACGGTTGGCCAGGCCGTCAAAACGGAAAAGACTGAGTGTCGCAACGGTCATTGCCGTGTCCTCCACTTGCTGTGAGTGTCAACTTAGTCTGACATTTTTTTGCGACAAGGGGAAGGGAATGCTCTGGATTTTTCGTCGCAGCACCTATTGTTGTAAATTAAATTGGACAGGTTATCATCACATCATGCAAAACACAGCGACTCTCCCCCCCGCCTCGAACGCCAGCCACGCAATCGTCATCGGCGCCGGGCTTGGCGGCCTTGCCTCGGCCATGCGGCTGGGGGCAAAAGGCTATCGCGTCACCGTGATTGACCGGCTGGACCGGCCGGGCGGGCGCGGATCATCGATCACCCAAGGCGGCTATCGCTTTGACCTTGGGCCGACCATCGTGACCGTGCCGCAGGGCCTGCGGGATCTGTGGGCGCTGTGCGGGCGCGATTTTGATGCCGATGTCACGCTCAAACCGATGGACCCGTTTTACGAGATTCGCTTTGCCGATGGCCAGACCTTTGCCGCCCGGCAGGATGAGGCCGCGATGGAGGCCGAGGTGGCGCGGGTGTCCCCCGGCGATCTTGCAGGGTATCGGAAGTTTCTGAAAGACTCGGAGGCCCGCTACTGGTTCGGTTACGAAGACCTTGGCCGCCGGTCGATGCACAAGCTGTGGGATACGCTGAAGGTGATCCCGCGCTTTGCCATGCTGCGGGCCGACCGCTCGGTGTATGGCCATGCCGCATCCCGCGTGCGCGACAAACATCTGCGCTTTGCGCTGTCGTTCCACCCGCTGTTCATCGGCGGCGACCCGTTCAACGTGACCTCGATGTATATTCTGGTCAGCCATCTGGAAAAGGCCTTCGGTGTGCATTACGCCATGGGCGGCGTTCAGGCGATTGCGCAGGCCATGGTCAAGGTGATCGAAGGTCAGGGCGGCGAGGTGATCGCCAATACCGAAGTCGATGAAATCGTGCTGAAAGACGGTCGCGCGGCGGGGGTCAAGCTTTTGTCGGGCGAGATGTTGCCGGCGGCGGTTGTGGTGTCGAATGCCGATGCGGGCCACACCTATGACAGGCTGATGCGCAACGCCCCGAAAAAGCGCTGGACGCCGGCCAAGCTGAAACGCGCGCGCTGGTCGATGGGCTTGTATGTCTGGTATTTCGGCACCAAGGGCACGCGCGAAATGTGGAAAGACGTGGGCCACCATTCGATCGTGGTGGGGCCGCGCTACCGCGAGCATATCAAGGACATCTTCATTCGCGGGCGTCTGGCCGATGACATGAGCCTGTATGTCCACCGCCCCACCGTCACCGACCCGTCTTGTGCGCCCGAAGGCGATGACACGTTCTATGTGCTGTCGCCGGTGCCGCATCTGGGCCATGACAACGGGGTGGACTGGCAGACCGAGGAAGAGCCCTACCGCCAGAAGATGCTGGCGATGCTGGAAGACCGGCTTTTGCCGGGCCTTGCAAGCCATGTGACGGAAAGCCTGGTGTTCACGCCCGAAACCTTCAAGTCGCGCTATCTGTCGCCCTTGGGCACCGGGTTCTCGATCGAGCCGCGCATCCTGCAATCGGCGTGGTTCCGGCCGCACAACATTTCCGAGGAAGCGCCGGGCTTGTATCTGGCGGGGGCAGGCACCCACCCCGGCGCCGGGGTTCCCGGCGTGCTGGGCACCGCCGAGGTGCTGGCGACTCTGGTGCCCGATGCACCCAAGGTTCGGGATCGCGCTGACACTCCGACGCGGATGGCGGCAGAATGATCGCACCGCGCGATATTGAGGCCTGCCGCGCCGCGATCCGCACCGGGTCGCTGTCGTTTCACGCAGCGTCAAAGCTGCTGCCCGCACGGGTGCGCGACCCGGCCTTGGCGCTTTATGCGTTTTGCCGGGTGGCGGATGACGAGGTGGATGAGGGTCAGGACAAGGCAGGCGCGGTGCTGCGGCTGCGTGACCGGCTGGACCAAGTCTATCAGGGCCGTCCGCGCGACGGCTATGCCGACCGTGCCTTTGCCGCGGTGGTCGAGGATTTCGACATGCCGCGCGCCCTGCCCGAGGCCTTGCTGGAAGGCTTGGCCTGGGATGCGATGGGGCAGCGCTATGACACGCTGTCGGGGGTCTTGGACTATTCGGCGCGGGTCGCGGCCTCGGTGGGGGCGATGATGTGCGTGCTGATGCGGGTGCGCGATGCCGACGCGCTGGCGCGGGCCTGTGATCTGGGCCTTGCCATGCAACTGACCAACATCAGCCGCGATGTCGGCGAAGACGCCCGCGCCGGGCGGTTGTTCCTGCCGCTGGACTGGCTGCGCGAAGAAGGTGTAGCCCCCGAGCGTTTTCTTGCCGGACCCGAGGCCTGCCCCGGTATCCGTCGGGTGACAGCGCGGTTGCTGCAGCATGCAAACAAGCTTTATGCGCGGGCCGAGGCCGGGGTTCCCGCGCTGCCGATGCGCTGCCGCCCCGGCATCTATGCCGCGCGCCACATCTATGACGGGATCGGCGGGCAGGTGGCGCGTGCGGGGTTTGACAGTGTGACCCGCCGCGCCCGCACCGGGCGGGGGGAAAAGCTGGCCTGCCTGATGCGCGCAACCTTGCGCGCCGCGACCAGCACGGTGATGCCGCGCCCGGCCCTGATCCACGCAAGGCCCGAGCCGGAGGTGGCGTTTCTGGTCGAAGCGGCGGCGCGGCGCAAATCCGCCTCTGGCCGGTCCGAGGCGCTGTTGTCGGTGCTGGCGCAGCTTGAAGCGCGCGATCGCGGTCTGGCCTGAACAGGGGGGGCTGCGCGCCGTCTTGTCCGGGGGCGGTCTTCGCGGGTGGGACGCTTGGCCGCTTGGCCCCACGGCGCAATCGTCCTATGTAAGGCTAACGAAGCCCTGTGCGAGGATGCGTTCGATGGATTTCCTGCTGTTTTTTACCTACATGGCCGCCTGCGGGGCAGCAGCGACGACCGGCGCGGTGTTCAGCCCCGGCGAATGGTACAAGGGCCTGAGCAAGCCGTGGTGGACGCCAAAGGACTGGATGTTTCCGGTCGCATGGATGATCATGTATGTCTGCATGTCCTGGGCCGCGATGCGGATTGCACAACTTGCCGGGTCAGATGCGCGGGTGGGGCAGGCGTTGGCGCTGTGGTCGGTGCAGATTGCGCTGAACACGCTGTGGACGCCGATCTTCTTTGGCCTGAAGCGGATCGGTGGCGGGCTGATTGTGATCACCCTGCTGTGGTTGGCGGTGGCGGCAACGACGGTGGCATTTTTCCAGATCGACTGGGTCGCGGGCGCGCTGTTTGCGCCATATCTGCTTTGGGTCAGCGTTGCCGGGGCGTTGAATCGCAGCGTCTGGGTGCTGAACCCGCGGCTGGCGGTGGCAGGCTAAAGCCCGCTGCGTGCGGGAGTATTTGGCAAGCAGCAAGCCGATCAGTCGGGAAAGGTCCAGCCTGAGCGGCGCGGCACCCGGACGGCGAGCATGGGTTTCAGCAGCGGTTGGCGGAAGCGGGTCAGGTCCAGTGCTTCGTGCACGCCGACGCTGACCTCGCCGTTCAGTCGGGTTTCCACCAGCGCGCGCGAATAGAACGGCGCATCCAGCATGGCAAGGCGTTGGCGGGGCCGGGTGCCCGCATCGGCGCGGGTTTCGCGTTTGACCAGCCACGGGTTGCGGGCAAAGCGGGTGCGGGGCGGGGCCTCGACCATCCGCACCTCGCCCGCGCTGTCGATTTCCACCGCCAGATCCAGCATCGTGCCATCGCGGCGGGTGGCATCATAGAAGCAGAGCGCGCGGTCTTTCAGCGGAAAGCGCCCCCATGTCCAGAAATCGAAGTCGTCCTCCAGCGCGCGGCTGCCGAAATTGGCGTCGAAATAGCCATGGCCTTGCCAGACATTGCCTTGGCTCAGGTTGACCGAGATATGCGCGGTGGGCGCGAAGGGCCGCCACAGGTGGCGGGCGTCGGGGGTCAGCAGCACCTCGGCCCCGGTCACCGCCTGCGGTGTCACGATGATCTGGCCGCGCACCGGGGTGACAAGGGGTGGTGCGCCCCATTCGTTGATGTCGATCACCAGCTCGCGCCCGGTCCAGTGCATCCGGCTTGGGCCGACCTCGAAGGTATCCGCGCTGCGGCGCAGGGCCGGGCGGCCGCGGTCGGTCATGGTAAAGCGCCCGCCGGGGCCATAGGTGGCCACGTTGATGCAGACGTGGTTTTCCGGGTCGCGCCGCCCCGACCAGCGATACCACGGCGAGAACACCGAGCCGATGAAGCCGATTACCGAGACCGCGCGGCGCCCGTCGTCGCTGACCCCGTCGATATACCACCAGGCATAGCCGTCGGGGCCGACCTCGACCCGGAAATCCGGGCCTGCCTGATCGCCTCGGCCGCGTGCCTCGCGGAGAGGGCTGCCATCGGCACCCCCGCCCCCGGATGCGCGCCGCCCCCCGCCAGATAGAGGCCCGGAAGCGCCGTCGCTGCCCCCGGCCGCTGGAATGCCGCCATCAGCCCCTCGGGCGAGTGGCCGTAGATCGCCCCCTGCGACCCCGGAAACAGGCCCGCCAGCCGGGCGGGCGTGGTCAGTGCGCTCGGCTCGGGCGTCGGGGTGAAGGTCAGGCCGAACTCTTTCAGCCGGGGAAAGGTGCGATTGCGGCATAGAGGTTCCTCGTCAGGGTGGGGCAACAGGCCGGAAGGGGCGTTCAGGATGATCTCGAACCGCTCCATCCCGGTTTTGGGGCCGGTGCCCCGGTCTTCGGCACAGATATAGAGCGTGGGCTTTTCCGGCATCCTCTTGCGACCGATCGGGCCAAACTCGGCCTTTGTGTCATCAGAGAAGAAGACGTTGTGGTGGATCAGGTCAACACCCTGCGCCTGCGCGGCAAAGGCCCAGACCAGGGCCGACAGGCTGCGCGGGCTGGCGGCACGGGCGGGCAGGGCGGCGCTTGCGGCATCGCCCAGATGACCTTCGACCAAAGCGCCGGGGTCACCGTTGAACACGCAATACCGGCAGTGCAGGGTGGTGCCGCCCTCGATCTCGACCCCCGTCACGCGCCCCGATTGCCGCACGATGCGGCGGGCGCGGGTGGCATAGCGAAACCGCACCCCCATGCGTTCGGCCAATTGGCCAAGGGCAGCGGCAAGGCTGTGCATGCCGCCTTCCACCGCCCAGACCCCTGCCGCCTCGGCCCGCCAGATCAGCGCCAGAACACCGGGGGAGTGCGCGGGCCTGCCCCCGACATAGGTGGCGTAGCGGGCAAACAGTTGCACAAGGCGCGGGTCGCGGAAATGCAGGCGCAGCAGCCGCTCCAGCGACATGCCGGGCAGCAGCGCGGGCCACAGCCGGGGGCTGCGCAGCGCGGCGCGACCGATGGCCGCAAGGTCAGGTTTCGCGGCCCGCATCACCGGGCGGTCAAAAGCCGCCAGCAGCCCTTGGGCCAGACGGTCAAAGCGGGCAAAGGCCGCCGCCTCGCGCGGGCCGGCAAAGGCGCGGATCGATTCGATATTCGCCTCGGCCTCGGGGAACAGGTCCAGCGTCGGGCTGCCGGTCCACCAATGCCGCGCCAGAATGGGCTGTGGCATCAGTGCGATGTGATCATCAAGCCGTTGTCCGGCAAGGGCAAACAGGTCGTCAAACTCGGCCCGCATGGTCAGCACGGTGGGCCCGGTGTCAACGGGCCCCGCGGCCGAGGGCAGGGCGCGTGCCTTGCCGCCCGGCACGCTGGCCGATTCGACCACCGTCACCGACAACCCCATCGCCGCCAGACGGATGGCCGAGGCAAGCCCGCCCATCCCGGCCCCGATCACCACTGCTGTTTCTTGCTGATCCATGGCCAATATCATGGCTTGGCCCTCGAAATTGTCCAGTCAAAAAGACATCTGTGTGTAAGTTTTAGTTTACACATGGCGCAACCGCTGCCACCATGGCATCGCAATCGGCGGAATGAAGGGTGCAGCATGGCACTGGATGGACGGATCGAAGCAGCAATGGCGCAGGCCATGGCTTTGGCGCAATCGGGCGACGCGCCGCCCCGGCTGGGGGCAGCGCTGCCCTATTCGGTGTTTCCGGGTGGCGCGCGGATCAGGCCGACGATCCTGATGTCGGTGGCGCTTGCCTGCGGCGATGATCGCCCGGCGCTGACCGATGCGGCGGCGGCGGCGCTGGAGCTGATCCATTGCGCCAGCCTTGTGCATGACGATCTGCCCGCCTTTGACAATTCCGACATCCGGCGCGGCAAGGCTACGGTCCACCGCGCCTTTGGCGAGCCGCTGGCGGTGCTGGCCGGCGACAGTCTGATCGTGCTGGCGTTCGAGGTGCTGGCCCGCGCGGGCGACGTGGCCCCCGACCGCGCCTTGCGGCTGGTCCGCCATCTGGCGCAGCGCACCGGGATGCCGATGGGTATCTGTGCGGGGCAGGGGTGGGAGAGTGAAACCCAGGTCAATCTTGACGCCTATCACCGCGCCAAGACCGGGGCCTTGTTCATGGCGGCCACCCAGATGGGCGCGATTGCCGCTGGTCAGGACGCCGAGCCCTGGGAAGAGCTTGGCGCGCGGATCGGGACGGCATTTCAGGTGGCAGACGATCTGAAAGACGCGCTGCTGGCGCCCGAGGAAATGGGCAAGCCGGCGGGGCAGGATGCGGCGCACGGTCGCCCGTCGGCGGTGGCCGAACTGGGGGTGGGCGGTGCTGTGGCTTACCTGAAAGACATTCTGGGCGGCGCGATTGCCTCGATCCCGTCTTGCCCCGGCGAAGCGATGCTGGCGCAGATGGTGCGTGCCTACGCCGAAAAGATGACGCCGGCCCGGCTGACGGCCGCCACGTCGACACCCAAGGCATAGACCATGGCCGATCTGCCGATGTCGCAGGGCAAGCGCGCCAAGGCGGCTGGCCCCGGTCTGCTGACCCGTTTGGCAATGTCGCCGCGTTTTCATGCGCTTGCGGAACGCATCCCCGGGTTTCGGGGCAAGGCGCGGGCTGAAGGCCGGGCGCTGTTCGACGTGGTCTCGGGCTTTGTGCAATCGCAGGCGCTGCTGGCGCTGGTTGAATTGCGGCTGCTGCACCGCTTGGCCGACGGGCCTGCCACCCTTGCCAGCTTGGCGCAGGCGTCGGGCGTGCCCGAGGCGCGCCTGACCATCCTGTTGCAAGCCGGGGCCGCGCTGAAGCTTGTGCGCTATGCGCGCGGCAAGTGGCATCTGGCCCCGCGCGGCGGTGCCTTCCTGACCGTGCCGGGGCTGGAGGCGATGGTGCGCCACCATGACGTGCTTTACCGCGACCTGTCAGACCCGGTGGCGTTCTTTCGCGGCCAGACCACGCCGGAACTGGCCGGGTTCTGGCCTTATGTCTTTGGCGCGGGTGGGGCGGCTGACCCCGATCTGGCCGCGCGCTACAGTCGCCTGATGGCCGACAGCCAGGGCCTTGTCGCCGCCGATACGCTGCGGCTGGTCGATCTGCGGGGCATCAGCCATCTGATGGACATTGGCGGCGGCACCGGGGCGTTCCTGCGCGCGGTCGCGGTGGCCTATCCGTCGATTCGGCTGACGCTGTTTGACCTGCCCGCCGTGGTGGCGGGCGCGCAGGTGTCGCCGCAGGTGACCATTCACCCCGGCAGTTTCCGCGATGACCCTCTGCCCGGGGGCCACGATGGAATCAGCCTGATTCGGGTGCTTTACGACCATGCGGACGCAACGGTGGCCGCCCTGCTGCGCAAGGTGCATGACGCGCTTCCCCACGGGGGCAGGCTGATCATTTCCGAGCCGATGTCGGGCGGGGCACAGCCCGATCCGGCCACGGATGTGTACTTTGCAGTTTACACTTTGGCGATGCAAACCGGCCGAACCCGGTCTTTGGCCGAGATTTCGACGCTGCTTCAGGCTGCCGGCTATGAGGCCATTCGCCCCAAACCGGGACCGCGACCTTACGTCACTTCGGCGATCACTGCGGAAAAGCCTGCAAAATAAGGGTCTTGCTGCGTCATTTCGCCAGCATCTTCTGCAATCTCACAAAAACATGTCCAATTAAATTGACACTTCGGATTGTAAGTCTAAACTTACAGGCACAAGCAAAGACCTGCACACCGCGACTCTGATGTTGCCGCTGCAGGAAGGGAGAATACGAACGTGAGAACCTCTGCCGTCATTTTGTCCGGGCCGCGCGATCTGGGTCTTGGCATGTTGGGCCTCAAGGCCCCGGCGGCGGGTGATCTTGTCGTCGAGGTCAGCCATTCGGGTATTTCCACCGGAACCGAAAAACTGTTCTGGTCCGGCACGATGCCGCCTTTTCCCGGCATGGGCTATCCGCTGGTTCCCGGATACGAAAGCTTTGGCGAAGTGGTTGAGGCCGCCCCTGACAGTGGCTTTGCCGTCGGTGACTTCGTGTTTGTGCCCGGTGCCAACTGCTATGAAGGTGGTGTCAAGGGTCTGTTCGGCGGGGCCTCGCGGCATCTGGTGACGCAGGCCTCTCGCGTGGCGCGGCTGGACCGTGGCATGGGGGCGACAGGCGCGCTGTTGGCGCTTGCTGCCACCGCCCGCCATGCGCTGGCTGGCTTCAACACTGCGCTGCCCGATCTGGTCGTGGGTCATGGCACGCTGGGCCGTCTGCTGGCGCGTCTGACCATTGCCGCCGGTGCGCCTGCGCCAACCGTGTGGGACACCAACCCCGCGCGTCGCGATGGCGCCATTGGCTATGACGTGATCGACCCGGCGGATGATACCCGCCGCGACTATCGCGCGATTTACGATGCCAGCGGCGCCAAGGGTCTGCTGGACCAGTTGGTGATGCGGCTGGCCAAGGGCGGCGAGGTTGTGCTGGCCGGTTTTTATACCGAACCTGTCTCTTTTGCCTTCCCGCCCGCCTTCATGAAGGAGGCGCGTTTCCGCATCGCGTCCGAATGGAACGCAGATGACCTGATCGCCACACGCGCCCTGATCGAAAGTGGTGCGCTGTCCCTGTCGGGTCTGATCACCCACACCCGCCCCGCAGCCGACGCGAAGATGGCCTATGAAACGGCCTTCGAAGATGCGTCCTGCCTGAAGATGATCCTCGATTGGAGCGGCCAAGCATGACCCTCGATGTTCCGAACCTGAAAGACTTCGACGCCCGTCTGCGCGCTGAGGCCCACGAAGAGCCGACGCTGGAAATCCCGCAGGGCGAACCCACCAAGAAGACCCAGATCATCGCGATCTATGGCAAGGGCGGCATCGGCAAGTCGTTCACGCTGGCCAACCTGAGCCATATGATGGCCGAAATGGGCAAGCGCGTCCTGCTGATCGGCTGCGACCCGAAATCCGACACCACCAGCCTGCTGTTTGGCGGCAAGGCCTGCCCCACGATCATCGAAACCTCGACCAAGAAGAAACTGGCCGGGGAAGAGGTCAAGATCGGGGATGTCTGCTTCAAGCGTGGCGGCGTGTTCGCGATGGAGCTTGGCGGGCCGGAAGTGGGCCGCGGTTGTGGCGGGCGCGGCATCATCCATGGCTTTGAGCTGCTGGAAAAGCTGGGCTTTCACGACTGGGATTTCGACTATGTCCTCTTGGACTTTCTGGGTGACGTGGTCTGTGGCGGCTTTGGCCTGCCGATCGCCCGCGACATGGCGCAAAAGGTGATCCTGGTCGGCTCGAATGACCTGCAAAGCCTGTATGTCGCCAACAACGTCTGCTCGGCGGTGGAATATTTCCGCAAGCTGGGCGGCAATGTCGGCATCGCGGGGCTGGTGATCAACAAGGATGACGGCACCGGCGAGGCGGCGGCCTTTGCGGCAGCGGTCAAGATCCCGGTGCTGGCCGCCATTCCGCAGGACGAAGACCTGCGCCGGAAATCGGCCAATTATCAGATCGTTGGTTCCTACGAAAGCCAGTGGGGCCCGATGTTTGCGGGGCTTGCCGAAGCGGTGGGCGTCGCCCCGCCGGTGCGCCCGGCACCGTTGACGCAAGACGAGTTGCTGAACCTGTTCAGCGCCGAGTCGACCGGCAAGGATTTCGTGCTGACCCCCGCAACCGACGCTGACATGCGCGGCAAGTTTGCCGCTGAAAAAGTCTCGCTCGAAGTGGTGTATGACAATGTTTGATCTCGACACTCTCGCCCGTCTGGAAGAGGCGCTGCGCGCCCTGCAAAGCAAGGCTGGCGTAAAATGACCGACAGCCGCATCGACAGCGCCGACCTGACCCCGGTGGATATGGGGGGTGTGACAGACGCAGCCGCCGTTCCGTCGCTGGACGGGCTGGGCTGCCATGCGGGGGCCGATCAGATGGCCGAGGCGGCGCGCTCGGCCGGCAATTCGGAATTGCTGGACCGTTACGCAAAGGATTATCCGCAAGGCCCACATGACAAGCCACAATCCATGTGCCCGGCTTTCGGCAGCCTGCGCGTCGGGTTGCGGATGCGGCGCGTGGCCACGGTGCTGTCAGGCTCGGCCTGCTGCGTTTATGGTCTGACCTTTGTGTCGCATTTCTATGGGGCGCGGCGGTCGGTCGGCTATGTGCCGTTCAATTCGGAATCGCTGGTTACCGGCAAGCTGTTTGAAGATATCCGCGACGCGGTGCACGAACTGGCCGACCCGGACCGCTATGACGCGATCGTGGTGACAAACCTCTGTGTGCCAACCGCCAGCGGTGTGCCGCTGCGGCTTTTGCCCAATGAAATCAACGGTGTGCGCATTGTTGGCATTGACGTGCCCGGCTTTGGCGTGCCAACCCATGCCGAGGCCAAGGACGTGCTGGCCGGCGCCATGCTGGCCTATGCCCGGGCCGAGATCATGGCAGGCCCGGTTGCAGCCCCTGCCTCGGGCCGGTCTGACCGCCCGACCGTGGCCTTGCTGGGCGAGATGTTCCCGGCGGATCCGATGATGATCGGCGCGATGCTGGCCCCGATGGGCCTTGCTGCCGGTTCGGTCGTGCCCTGCCGCGAATGGCGCGAGCTTTATGCCGCTCTGGACAGCAAGGTGGTGGCTGCGATCCACCCGTTCTACACCGCCTCGGTGCGCGAATTCCAGGCGGCTGGCCGCGCGGTTGTGGGGTCGGGGCCGGTGGGCCTTGACGGCACGATGGACTGGTTGAAGAACATCGGCGAAGCCTATGGTGTTGCAGCAGAAAAAGTGATCGCTGCGCAGAACGCCTTCGGTGCTGCCATCAAGGGCGCTTTGGCCGCCAACCCGATCAGGGGCCGTATCACGCTGTCGGGCTACGAAGGCTCGGAATTGCTGGTGGCACGCCTGCTGATCGAAAGCGGTGCAGATGTTCCTTACGTCGGCACCGCCTGCGCCCGCACGGCATGGAGCGAGGCCGACCGGGCCTGGCTGGCCGACAAGGGCGTGGTGGTGAAGTTCCGCGCCAGTCTGGAAGACGACTGCACCGCGATGGAAGCCTTCCACCCCGATCTGGCGATTGGCACCACCCCGGTGGTTCAAAAGGCAAAAGAGCTTGGGATTCCGGCGCTTTATTTCACAAACCTGATTTCTGCGCGCCCGCTGATGGGCCCGGCGGGGGCAGGGTCCTTGGCGCAGGTCATCAACGCGGCCATGGGCAACAAGGCCCGGATGCTGGGCATGAAGGCGTTCTTCGAAGGCGTCGGCACCGGCGATAGCTCTGGCATCTGGGAAGGGTCGCCAAACCTGCGCCCGGACTTCCGCGCCGCACATCAGAAGAAACTCGACAAGCTGGCGAAAGCCGCCAAAGCCGAGGAGATGATCTGATGCTGATCCAGGATCATGACCGCGCTGGTGGCTATTGGGGGGCAATCTATGCCTTCTGCGCCGTCAAGGGCTTGCAAGTGGTGATCGACGGTCCGGTGGGCTGCGAAAACCTGCCGGTCACCTCGGTGCTGCACTATACCGATGCGCTGCCGCCGCATGAATTGCCGATCGTTGTCACCGGCCTTGGCGAAGACGAGATGAGCTCGGGCACCGAAGCCTCGATGGCGCGGGCCTGGAAAACGCTGGACCCGGCGCTGCCAGCGGTGGTTGTCACCGGCAGCATTGCCGAGATGATCGGTGGCGGCGTCACGCCTGCGGGCACCAATATCCAGCGCTTTCTGCCACGCACGATTGACGAAGACCAATGGCAATGCGCTGACCGCGCGATGACATGGATCTTCACCGAATTTGGCATGACCAAAGGCCGGATGCCGGTGGAGAAAAAGCGCGAGGCGCATGACAAGCCGCGCGTCAACATCCTTGGCCCGATGTATGGCACCTTCAACATGGCGTCGGACCTGCATGAGATCCGCCGTCTGGTCGAAGGCATCGGCGCCGAGGTCAATATGGTGATGCCCTTGGGCGCCCATGTCGCCGAGATGCGCAATCTGGTGAACGCCGACGTCAACATCGTGATGTATCGCGAATTTGGCCGTGGCCTCGCCGAGGTGCTGGGCAAGCCCTATCTGCAAGCGCCTTTTGGTCTGGAATCGACGACCAAGTTCCTGCGCACCCTGGGCGAGTTGCTGGGACTGGACCCCGAGCCGTTCATCGAGCGCGAAAAGCACAGCACGCTCAAGCCCTTGTGGGATCTGTGGCGCTCGGTCACGCAGGATTTCTTTGCCACGGCCAATTTCGCCATTGTCGCGAATGAAACCTATGCCCGCGGTGTGCGGAACTATCTGGAGAACGACCTTGGCCTGCCTTGCGCCTTTGCGGTGGCGCGCGTGGCCGGGACCAAGACCAACAACGAAGCGGTGCGCGCGCAGATGAAACAGCACCGCCCGCTGATCGTGATGGGATCGATCAACGAGAAGATGTATATGGCCGAGTTGAAGGGCGGGCACGGGCCTGCGCCGTCGTTCATCGCCGCCAGCTTTCCCGGTGCGGCCATCCGGCGGCACACGGGCACACCGTTCATGGGCTATGCCGGGGCTGTCTGGATCTTGCAAGAAGTGTGCAACGGGCTGTTTGAAGCCTTGTTCCACATCCTGCCGCTGGGGTCCGAGATGGACAGCGCCGCCGCCACACCAACCACGCTGCGCCGCGATTTCCCGTGGGATCTCGATGCTCAGGCAGCGCTGGATCGCATCGTATCCGAACACCCGGTGCTGACCCGGATTTCGGCGGCCAAGTCCTTGCGGGACGCAGCCGAGAAGGCCGCACTCGACCAAGGGGCCGAGCGCGTCGTTGTAGAATTTGTCGAAGCGTTGCGGGGCGATCTTCGCACCCCGGACGCGCAGAAACCTAAGGGAGAGACGGCATGAGTGACCATACCGCCGGCGGCCACGACCACCATGTGCATCGCACGCCTCGGGCCGAATTTTACATCTACTTCGCGCTGATCTTTGCGGTGGCCATTCCCCTGGCGACCTTCGCATGGGTCTGGGTTTTGATCACCGAGCAGCGCCTTCCGGTGCATGGGCCGCTGGCCCGCGCCTGGCGCGAAGCCGGGGCGATCACGCCCGCGATTTTCCGGCCCTGAGATCGCCTGCGCCCGCCGGCGAAGGTCGGCCGGGCCGCGATGGGCCGCCCCATTCCCCCATCCCGCAAAGGCTGCGGGGCAGGGGGTACGACTTCGACCCGGCGTGATGCGTCACGGCGGGGAGAAACTCGGAAAGGCACTCCGCCATTCCGTGAACCCGGCCGCAGGGGATGCGGCGTCAGTCTGCCAATCCGGAGGATAGAATGGCTGATAAATCCGACCTGAGCTTCACAGGTCTTACCGACGAGCAGGCGCAAGAACTGCACTCCGTCTACATGAGCGGGCTTTGGCTCTTCTCGGCAGTTGCCGGGGTTGCTCACCTGGCGGTCTTCATCTGGCGCCCTTGGTTCTGAGGAGGATCAAACAATGTCAAAGTTCTACAAAATCTGGCTGATCTTCGACCCCCGTCGCGTCTTCGTGGCACAGGGCGTGTTCCTGTTCCTGCTGGCGGCGATGATCCACCTCGTTCTGCTGTCGAACCCGGCCTACAACTGGCTGGACATCGCAGCAACGAAGTACAACCGCGTGGCAGCGGAGTAATCCTTGCCTCTCTCGCGGGCGGCCCGCATGTCGGGTCGCCCGTGGAAATACACACCGAATGTCAAGACGGTCCCGCATGGCGCATCCCGCCCATGAAGGGGCTGCCTGCTTAACGCGGAGAGGGAAGCATGGCACTGCTTAGCTTCGAACGAAAATACCGCGTGCCGGGCGGCACGCTTGTCGGCGGGAACCTGTTCGACTTCTGGGTCGGTCCCTTCTACGTCGGCTTCTTTGGTGTCATTGGGTTCTTCTTTGCAGCCCTTGGCACCGTCCTGATCTTTTACGGCGCGGCGCTGCAAGGGGTGTGGAACCCCTGGCTGATTTCGATCGCCCCACCGCCGGTTGAAATGGGTCTTGCCGCGGCACCGCTTGCCGATGGCGGACTGTGGCAGGTCATCACGATCTGCGCAACCGGGGCCTTTGTGTCCTGGGCTTTGCGCGAAGTGGAAATCTGCCGGAAGCTGGGCATAGGCTATCATGTGCCTGTGGCTTTCGGTGTGGCCATCTTTGCCTACATCACTCTGGTCGTCATCCGGCCGGTGCTGATGGGGGCTTGGGGGTATGCCTTCCCGTATGGCATCTTTTCGCACCTCGATTGGGTGTCGAACACCGGCTATCAATACGGGAACTTCCACTACAACCCTGTACACATGATTGCGATCACCTTCTTCTTCACCACCGCGCTGGCCTTGTCGTTGCACGGTGCGCTGATCCTGTCGGCTGCCAACCCTGAAAAGGGCAAGGAAGTCCGTACCCCTGACCATGAAGACACCTACTTCCGGGATCTGATCGGGTATTCGGTCGGCACCCTTGGCATCCACCGTGTGGGGCTGCTGTTGGCGCTGAACGCGGGGTTCTGGTCGGCAATCTGTATCCTTATCTCGGGCACGATCTGGTTTGAACAGTGGGTCGTCTGGTGGGATTGGTGGCTGGAGCTGCCGTGGTGGGCCGACATCGCAGGAGGCGTAAATGGCTGAGTATCAAAACATCTTCACTCAGGTCCAGGTTCGCGCTGAACCCGAGATGGGAATGGTCGAAGATGTCGAACTGTACAACCGGAGTAAGTCGGCGGGTCACATCTCGCTCTTGGGCTGGTTCGGGAACGCACAAATCGGGCCGATCTATCTGGGCACGATGGGGGTGATCTCGCTGGTATCTGGTGCGCTTTGGTTCATGACCGTGGGTGCCTGGTACTGGTATCAGGCGGGGTTGAACCCGGCTGTGTTCCTGCGCGATCTGTTCTGGTTCAGCCTTGAGCCGCCAGCCGAAGAATACGGTCTGGGGTTTGCGCCTCTAGCCGAAGGCGGGTTGTGGATCATCGCCAGTTTCTTCCTTCTGGTGTCGGTTCTGGCTTGGTGGGTGCGCACTTACCTTCGGGCGCAAGCCCTGGGCATGGGCAAGCACACCGCCTGGGCGTTTGCCAGTGCGATCTGGTTGTTCCTGGTGCTGGGCCTGTTCCGTCCGATCCTGATGGGATCGTGGAGCCACGCCGTGCCTTATGGGATCTTCAGCCATCTGGACTGGACCAACCTGTTCTCGCTGACCTATGGCAACCTGTTCTACAACCCGTTCCACGCGCTTTCGATCGCGTTCCTTTATGGCTCGGCCTTGCTGTTTGCCATGCACGGGGCCACGATCCTTGCGGTGTCGCGCTTCGGCGGTGACCGTGAGCTTGAGCAGATGGTCGACCGCGGCACTGCCTCGGAACGTGCGGCCCTGTTCTGGCGCTGGACCATGGGCTTCAACGCCACGATGGAAGGGATTCACCGCTGGGCCTGGTGGTTTGCGGTTCTGGTCACGCTGACAGGCGGTATCGGGATCCTGCTGACCGGCACGGTTGTGGACAACTGGTTTGTCTGGGCACAGCAGCACGGCTTCGCGCCGCTTAACTAAGGGGAACGCAGATGTCTGACAATCTTTACTACCATGAGAAAAATCCGACGATCCATCTTCGCACTTGGGTCCTTGGGCAGATGGCTTGGGGCGCTTTCCTTGCGGGGATCGTCCTGACCGGGGCCATCGTCTTCGTCGTGGTGCTGTATATCATCGGGCAGTTCTTGCCCGAGGAAAGCCGCAAGACCCCCGACCCGATGCCGCGCTCGTCGCTTGAGCAACCGCTGACGGTCGAAGGTCACGATCTGGCCTGATGCAATCCTTGGGCGGGCGGATGTCGCAAGGACACCGGCCGCCCGACCCATTATTCGGGCCACAATGCCGGCCCGGATCCGGGGCGCAACCACAGCCCGGTTCCCTTCCTGTTGGCGACAGGAACCTGGTGCCGTGTGGTCGGACCACACGGCACTTTTTTCCTTCTGATGAGGGATCACAGCTCCGTGGAGGACGCGACCATGAGCGAATTTGCCCACACGCCAACCCCCGTTCTTGACCGGGTTTCCGGTCCGGCCGACCTCAAGGCCCTGACCGATGCCGAGTTGAAGGCCCTGGCCGATGAATTGCGGCGCGAGACGATTTCTGTCGTCAGCCAGACCGGCGGGCATCTGGGGTCGTCCTTGGGCGTTGTCGAATTGTCAGTGGCGATCCATGCCGTGTTCAACACGCCGATGGACAAGCTGATCTGGGACGTCGGCCACCAATGCTATCCGCACAAGATCTTGACCGGGCGTCGCGACCGGATGCTGACCCTGCGCCAGGCAGGCGGGCTGTCGGGGTTCACCAAGCGCAGCGAAAGCGAGTATGACCCCTTTGGCGCGGCGCATTCCTCGACCTCGATTTCGGCGGCGCTTGGCTTTGCCGTGGGGCGCGAATTGGGCGCAGCGGTCGGCGATACCATCGCGGTGATCGGCGATGGCGCCATCACGGCGGGCATGGCCTATGAGGCGATGAACCACGCAGGCCATCTGAAAACGCGGATGTTCGTCATTCTGAACGACAATGACATGTCGATTGCGCCGCCGGTGGGGGCGCTGCAACGCTATCTGAACGATATTTCCGGCAAGGGCCCGCTGGCCGCGCTGAAGGCGGTGGCCGAGGGGGTTGAATCGCATCTGCCCGGCCCGGTGCGTGATGGCGCGCGCCGCGCACGGCAGATGGTGACCGGGATGCCGGGGGGGGCCACGCTGTTCGAAGAGTTCGGGTTCAGCTACATTGGCCCGGTCGATGGCCACGACATGCCGGCCCTTCTGGCCACCTTGCGCGCCGCACGGGCGCGGGCGACGGGGCCGGTGCTGATCCATGCCGTCACCGTCAAGGGCAAGGGCTATGCCCCGGCCGAAGGTGCCGATGACAAGTATCATGGCGTGGCCAAGTTCAACCCGGCCACGGGGGAACAGGTCAAGACCAAATCCAACGCACCCAGTTATACGGCGGTGTTTGGCCAGCGCCTGACCGATGAGGCCGCGCGCGACCCCAAGGTGGTGGCAATCACCGCCGCCATGCCGGGCGGCACGGGGTTGGACATCATGGCACGCCGGTTTCCGGCGCGGGTGTTTGATGTGGGCATTGCCGAACAGCATGGGGTCACTTTTGCCGCGGGTCTTGCGGCATCGGGCATGAAGCCGTTTTGCGCGATCTACTCCAGCTTCTTGCAGCGCGGATATGATCAGATCGTGCATGACGTGGCGCTGCAAAACCTGCCCGTCCGCTTTGCCATCGACCGGGCCGGACTGGTCGGGCAGGACGGCGCCACCCATGCCGGGGCCTTTGACATCGGCTTTCTGGCCAACCTGCCCAACATGACGGTGATGGCGGCAGGGGACGAGGCCGAGTTGTGCCACATGGTTGCGACGGCTGTCGCGCATGACACGGGCCCCATCGCATTCCGCTATCCGCGCGGCGAAGGCATGGGGGTCGAGATGCCCGAACGCGGGCAGGTGCTGGAAATCGGCAAGGGCCGGGTGTTGCGCGAAGGGTCCGAGGTGGCGCTGCTGTCGTTCGGCGCGCATCTGTCCGAGGTTCTGATCGCCGCCGAGATGCTGGAGGCAGGCGGCATCAGCACCACGGTGGCCGATGCCCGCTTTGCCAAGCCGCTGGACCTTGCATTGATCGACCAGCTGATCGATGGCCACGCCGCGCTGATCACGGTGGAACAGGGCAGCACGGGGGGCTTTGGCGCGCTGGTGC
>JAFGXY010000052.1 GCA_016936395.1 Paracoccaceae bacterium
AAGGCGCGATCACCGTCGCCGCCGAAGGCGCCACCTTCGCCATTCCGCTGGAGGGTGTGATCGACATCGCCGAGGAAAAGGCGCGCCTGTCCAAGACCCTCGACAAGCTGGGCAAGGAAATCGGCGGGCTGAAAGGCCGCCTCAACAATCCGGCTTTCGTGGCCTCGGCCCCGGAAGAGGTGGTGGAGGAAGCCATGGGTAACCTTGCCGCCCGCGAAGACGAGGCCGGCAAGCTCGCCGCCGCCCTGGCCCGGTTGGCCGAGATCGGCTGACGATCCCCATCCAGACACCGAACGCCTCCGGCGGGAGTATTTCAGAAAGCAGCAAGCACCTTTCTCTTTCCGAAGATATCCTCAGGGGGTGAGGCCGAAGGCCGAGGGGGACCGAGGTCCCCCTTCATTTTTTGGCAGCAAAGAGATGGCTCTTGGCCCGGCAAGGCAGACCGCAGAGCGAAACGCGCGCACTGCCAAACGTCAGGCAAATCTGCAAGAAAACGGCCGCTATTCAGCCGCCAAATCGTGCTGGGCCGGGCCAAGCGCCGGGGCTGTCCCATGCGGGCTGGCCGCGGCACCAAGGCGCAACATCGGGCCTTCCGGCTCGGACACCGGGCGCAGGCTGGCAAAGGCCGGAACCTGCGCAGACTCTTCGGCCAAGGCGCGGCGAAACACCAGCATGCTTTGATAGGTGGTCTTGCTGCCGGTCAGACCGACGCGTTCGGCGCAGGGCAGCGTATCGGCGCGGATATACTCCCAGCCCTCGGCACCAAGGCTGTTCATCAGCTGGGTCAAGGCATGGGCAAACCGGTCTTCCGTGGTTTTGCAGCCACGCGCCTTGTCCGCCCGCTTAGGCGATGGAATGACCTTGTACGCGAAACGTTGCATCGACACCTCTCCCCCACACGCACGCAGAATAGCCAGATCGCCCGTCCACACCAAGCAAGGAAACAATATTCTGGCAAGGCTTGGGCAGTTGCGCAACAGCGCCCCTATCTGGTGGGCGGCGGGGTGGTCTGCCCCAAGCCTTGGGTGTTCCGCGCGACGGCCCGATCAGGACAGCGGCGCGCCGGGGACAGACGACAACACGGACGCAGCCATGGCTTGCAGTCCAGCACCGAAGCCGCCACAAGGCGCGCTGCGTAAAACCCGCTGCACGGCCCAGACCCCGCTGATGTGCCAAAAGCCCGTCAGGCACAGGCCAAAAGGCCCTACAATCCCAGTTTCTGTGCCACCATCGCATTGACAACGGCCGGATTGGCCTTGCCGCCGGTGGCTTTGAGCACCTGCCCAGTGAACCAGCCCGCCAGCTTGGCATTGACGCGCGCCTTTTCCACCTGATCCGGGTTGGCCGCAATCAGGTCGTCCAGCGCCTTTTCGATCGCTGCGGTGTCGGTCACGGCTTTCATGCCATGCTTGGCGGCCTGTTCTGCCGGGTCGCCACCCTCGGTCCAAAGGATTTCGAACAGGTCTTTCGCCATCTTGCCGGTGATCTCGCCCTTGGCCAGCAGGTCCAGCATCCCGCCCAGTTGCGCAGCCGAAACCGGGGTGTCGGCAATCGCGCGGCCTTGCTTGTTCAACCGGCCAAACAGGTCATTGATCACCCAGTTCGCGGCACTCTTGCCATCGCGGCCCTGCGCCACCGCCTCAAAGAACGCGGCCGACTCCAGATCGGCGGTCAAGACGTTGGCGTCATAATCGGTCAGGCCGAAATCCGCCATGAAGCGGGCCTTCTTGGCATCGGGCAGTTCGGGCATGCTGGCGGCAATGGCGTCGACCCACGCCTGGTCGATCTCCAGCGGCAAGAGGTCGGGGTCGGGGAAATAGCGGTAATCGAACGCCTCTTCCTTGGACCGCATCGACCGGGTCTCATTGCGGTCGGGATCATAAAGCCGGGTTTCCTGCTCGACGCTGCCGCCATCCTCCAGAATGGCAATCTGGCGGCGGGCCTCAACCTCGATGGCGGCCTGAATGAACCTTAGCGAGTTCATGTTCTTGATCTCGCAGCGCGTGCCCAGATGGCTGAAATCCTGCGTTGCCTGATATTTTTCATATTGGCCGGGGCGGCAGACCGACACGTTCACATCGGCCCGCAGGTTGCCGTTTTGCATGTTGCCGTCGCAGGTGCCCAGATAACGCAGGATCTGGCGCAGCTTGGCGACATAGGCCGCCGCCTCGTCCGGGCCGCGCAGATCGGGGCGGCTGACGATTTCCATCAGGGCCACGCCGGTGCGGTTCAGGTCGACGAACGACATCGCCGGGTCCATGTCGTGGATCGATTTGCCAGCGTCCTGTTCCAGATGGATGCGTTCGATCCGCACCAGGCGCGCGACCCTTTGACCATCGGGGCCGGGCGGCAATTCCACCAGAACCTCGCCCTCCCCCACGATGGGGTGGTAAAGCTGGCTGATCTGATAGCCCTGCGGCAGGTCGGGGTAGAAATAATTCTTGCGGTCAAAGGCCGAAAACAGGTTGATCTGCGCTTTCAGCCCCAAACCGGTGCGCACCGCCTGTTCGACGCAAAACTCGTTGATCACCGGCAGCATTCCCGGCATCGCCGCATCGACAAAGGCGACGTTGGAGTTTGGCTCGGCCCCGAAGGTCGTCGAGGCCCCCGAAAACAGCTTGGCGTTCGAAGCGACCTGGGCATGGATTTCCATCCCGATCACCAGTTCCCAGTCCTGCCTCGCCCCGGTGATGACCTTTGGTTTCGGCGTGGTATAGGTCAGGTCCAGCATGGCGCGCTCCGTGTCAGTTCGGCCTTGTGTTTAGGCGGCGGCGGGGTCTGGGGCAAGGGGGCGGCGGGCGGAATGCAGCCGATCAGGCGGCGTTGGGCTTGCTCGACTTGGGGTTGGCCGCTTATCGCTTGGGGGTCGCGCAGATTGGCGCGGGGTTGCCGATGGGCCCACTGATGCGTTTTGCTTTTGCAGGTGTCTTGCTGTCGTCGCTGGTTTTGACCGGATGCGTGGCCGGGGCGGCGGGAAAATCCAACATCTCGCCCGGCGATCTGCCCGCCATGCGCTGGGACCATCGGCCCGAAGCTGCGGTCTGGACGATGTCTTCGATGAATGTCATCGCCGCCAATGATGCGGTGCTGGCGGCGCGGGTACCCGCCGATATCGAAGGCTGGTGCCCCGGCTATGACACCGCCAGCCTGCCCGAGCGTCGGGCATTCTGGCTTGGCCTGCTGTCGGCAACAGCCAAGCATGAAAGCACCTGGAACCCGACGGCGTCGGGGGGTGGCGGGCGCTATATCGGGCTGATGCAGATTTCCCCCGCAACGGCCCGTGCCAATGGTTGTAGCGCGCAATCGGCAGCGGCGCTGAAGAACGGCGAGGCCAATCTGGCCTGTGCCATCAAGATCATCTCGCGTCAGGTTGCGCGCGATGGGGTGGTAGCAGGCGGCGGCAATCGCGGCGTCGGGCGCGACTGGGGGCCGTTTCGCGTGGCGTCCAAACGCGCCGACATTGCCGCCTGGACCAAAAGGCAAAGTTACTGTGAAGGCTGACCGCTTGCCCGCGCTGCGTCGGGGGCCTATGTCTGGCGCATGTTGAACAGCTTGCTCTCTCGGCTTATGGCCCCCCAACCCGCGCGCTTGCCCGAACCGGATGCGCGCCTTGCCCTTGCGGCGCTGATGGTGCGCGTGGCCCGGTCGGATGGCCATTATGCCGCGACCGAGGTTGCGCGCATTGACCGCGTGCTGATGGCACTGAACCAGCTTTCGCCCTTTGCGGCCGCGGGCTTGCGCACCGAGGCCGAGGCGTTGGAGGCCGAAGCCCCCGACACCGTGCGCTTTACCCGCGCGCTGAAGGCCGCGACCGCGCAGGAAGACCGCGCCGCCCTGCTGACGGCCTTGTGGTCGGTGGCGCTGGCCGATGGCGCGCGCGGCGACGATGAAGACACGCTGTTGCGGCTGGTGGCCAATCTTCTGGGCCTGACGGATGTCGAATCGGCGCTTGCCCGGCAACGCGCGGCGAAGGCGTGATTGCATCTTCCGGCCGGTGATATCCTTGCCCCGAACACCCCCGGCGCAAGGGGCAAAGCCAGCGGTCCGCGCCCTGCTGCCGATGATCACGCGGGCGGCGGAATGACCCCTGCGCCGCGGCGGCGCCCTTGGGTTGCGCCACCCAGCGCCAAGACCACTTGCCAGGCGTCTTGCGCCGAGTTTCGCCCCACCGAGTGCCCAAAAAATCACCGCGACCTGAGCAAATCTGCAGCTTTTGCCGCGACGTCCGCCACAAAGCCCGTTGCATTGCCGCAAGAGTTGCTTCCTATTTGACCCAAAGCGCGCAATCAGCCGAGGCAGAGTGACCACCACCCCAAAGACCGCAACGCCCGTGATCGAAATCCATGGTTTGCACAAGGCCTATGGATCTCTTGAGGTGTTGAAGGGGGTCGATCTGACCGCGCCGCGCGGGCATGTGATCAGCCTCATCGGGTCCTCCGGCTCGGGGAAATCCACCCTGCTGCGCTGCTGCAACCTGCTGGAGGAAAGCCAGCAGGGCGAGATTTTGTTTGAGGGTGAATCGGTGCGCTGGAAGGGCGAAGGCCTGTCGCGCCACCCTGCCGACCGCGCACAAGTGACCCGCATCCGCACCAACCTGTCGATGGTGTTCCAGCAGTTCAATCTGTGGGCGCATCTGACGATTTTGCAAAACGTCATGGAAGCGCCGGTCACCGTTCTGAAACGCGACCCGGTTGAGGTTGAGGCGAAGGCGCGCGAATATCTGGCCAAGGTGGGGATTGCCGACAAGGCCGACGCTTGGCCCGCGCAGCTGTCTGGCGGCCAGCAACAGCGCGCCGCCATCGCCCGCGCCCTGTGCATGGAACCCCGCGCCCTGCTGTTTGACGAGCCGACCAGTGCGCTGGACCCAGAGTTGGAGCAAGAGGTGGTGCGCGTCATCAAGGCCTTGGCCGACGAAGGCCGCACCATGCTTTTGGTCACACATGACATGAAGCTGGCCGCCGATTGCAGCGATCATGTCATCTTCCTGCATCAAGGCAGGATCGAGGAAGAAGGCCCGCCCGAGGCCGTGTTCGGCAGGCCGCAGACCGAGCGGTTGCGGGGCTTTCTGTCTGCAACGGCATAAACCTAACCAAAACAACACCAGCGACCCAAGGGGAGATACCAATGAAAAAGCTGCTGATTGCCACCGCGCTTGTTGCGCTGACCGCGGGGGCCGGTCTGGCCCAGACCGTGCGCATGGGAACCGAAGGGGCCTATCCTCCCTACAACTTCATCAACGACAAAGGTGAGGTTGACGGCTTCGAGCGTGAGCTAGGCGATACACTCTGCGCCAAGGCCGGGCTGACCTGCGAATGGGTCACCAATGACTGGGACAGCATCATCCCGAACCTGCAATCGGGCAATTATGACACCATCATCGCGGGCATGAGCATCACCGACGAGCGTGACAAGGTGATCGACTTCACCCAGAACTACATCCCGCCTGCGGCTTCGGCCTATATGGCGCTGACCGCCGATGCCAAGATCGGCGATGGTGCTGTGGTGGCGGCGCAGATCGGCACCATTCAGGCCGGCTATGTTGCGGAATCGGGCGCGACCCTGCTGGAGTTTGCCACGCCTGACGAATCCGTTGCCGCCGTGAAGAACGGCGAAGCGGATGCGGTGTTTGCCGACAAGGATTATCTTGCCCCGATCGCCGCCGAATCGGGTGGCGCCTTGGTGATGTTGCCCAATGACGTGCCGCTTGGCGGTGGCGTCGGTATGGGCCTGCGCGAATCCGACACCGAGTTGAAAGCCACGTTTGATGCCGCCATCCAGTCGATGAAGGATGACGGATCGCTGAACGTGATGATCAAGAAGTGGTTCGGCGAAGACGCCACCACGTTCTAAGGACAATGCCCCTGCCGGTCTGTCCGGCGGGGGCACCACAGAATGTTCGCGTATTGCGCTGATCCCAAATCGCTTGAAGGCCTTGCTTGGCTGGCGTGCTACCTGACCACAGGCAAGCACATGGGGCTTTATTGGTCGTTCGGGACGGTGCTTTTGCTGTTGGCGATCACCGCCCCGGTGGCTTTGGCCTTTGGCTTTGTCGGGGCCATGGCGGCGCGCAGCCCGTTTCTGCCCGCCCGGATCATCGGCAAGGGCTATACCGCCATGGTGCGCGGCGTGCCCGATATCGTTTTTTTCCTGTTCTTCGTCATTGCTCTGGATCAGGGGATCGAGTGGCTGAACCACCAGATCCGCTGCCCCGACTGGACCGAGCCGATCCGTCAGGGGCTGGAGTTCCGGGTCTGTCCGCAGGCCAAGGTGCCACTGGGGTCGTCGCCGCAATATGTGCATCAGCTTTACGGCTTTGGCCTTGCGGTCATGACCTTCTCGCTGGTGTTCGGGGCCTTTGCCGCCAACGTGCTTTATGGCGCGATGCAGGCGGTGCCACGGGCACAACTGGAAACCGCCGAGGCCTACGGCATGAACCATGCTCAGGTGTTTCGCCGGATTCTGGTGCCGCAGATGTGGGTCTATGCCTTACCGGGCCTGTCGAACCTGTGGATGATCCTGATCAAGGCGACGCCCTTGCTGTTCTTGCTGGGCGTGCAGGACATCGTCTATTGGGCGCGCGAACTGGGCGGGGCCAAGACCAGCGCGTATGAATATCCGCACCCCGACTGGCGGCTGTATTATTTTTTGTTCCTGCTGGTCTTCTACCTTGGCTTCACCAAGCTGTCTGAAATCGTGCTGGACCGTCTGACGGCCAGACTGTCACGCGGGCAGGCCACGGCGGCGGGCGAAGCGATGCGGAAGGCGGGCGCATGACCTGTTGGGAAACCGTCACCGCCTATGCCTTCCGGTCGCTGGGTTACGGCGAGCGCCTTCTGCCGCGCAGCGACTTTACCCTGTGCCAGCAATTCACGCTGATCGGGTCGGGGCTGATCTGGAACATCTATTTCGGCGTGCTGGCCTTGGTGGCCGGGTTCTTTCTGGCCAATGCCATCGCACTGGCGAAAACCGCGCGCAGCCCATGGGTGCGCAAACCTGCCGACTGGTTCATCTTCCTGTTTCGCGGCTCGCCCTTGTTCATCCAGTTCTTTCTGGCCTACGAGGCGCTTCAGATGCTGCCGAAGGCCGGCATCAAAGTGCTGTGGATCACGGTTGAAACGTCATGGACCACAAGGGCCTGGGCCGGGGCGCTGTTCGTTTTGTTCCTGAACACCGCCGCCTATTCGGCTGAAATCTTTCACGGTGCGCTGAAATCCATCCCCAAGGGCGACCTTGAGGCCGCCGATGCCTATGGCATTTCCGGTTGGGCCAAGTTTCGGCGCATTCAGTGGCCAACCATGCTGCGGCTGGCCTGGCCTGCCTATACCAACGAGGCGATCTTTCTGTTCCATTCCACCACGCTGGTCTATTTCTCGGGCTTTCCGGCGTTTCAGCAACGCGGTGACGCGCTGTATTATGCCAACTATTTCGCCGACAAGACCTTCAACCCTTTTGTGCCCTATCCCATTGCTGCGGGCTATTTCATCGTGTTGACCTTGTTGCTGATCTGGCTGTTCGGGGCCATCAACCGGCGGCTGAACCGGCATCTGCCATCGAACATGGGGCGCAAAATCCGCTTGCGTCCTCAGGTCATCCGATAGTAGCCTGTTTTGATCAAATTATTCGGGCACCCGCCCGGACCCGCGCCCGGACCTGCGCCTTGTGTGGGAGGGAAGTTGAAAACCAAGGATGGACACAGGCCCGCGCGATCTGCGCGGTCCCGACCAAACGAACATGATGAAGGACTATCTGCGTAAGCACCCGCAAGTGCGCACCATCCGCGTTGCCGCCGCCGACCTGAACGGGCAGGCCCGTGGCAAGCGCATTCCCGCCCGGTTCGCCGACAAGGCCGTGTCTGACGGCACCCGCTTTCCATTTTCGATCCTCAGCCTCGACATCTGGGGCGAAGACATCGATGACAGCCCGCTGGTCTTTGAACAGGGCGATCAGGATGGCGTGCTGAAACCCACCGAGCGCGGCTTCATGCCGATGCCATGGCTTGAGGCGCCAACCGCCCTGCTGCCGATCTGGATGTTTCGCGAAAACGGCCAGCCCTATGACGGCGATCCGCGCCACGCGTTGAACGCCGTGGTCAAGCGCTACAAGGCGCGCGGCCTGACCCCGGTTGTCGCGATGGAGCTTGAGTTCTTTCTGATCGACGATTCCGGCAAGACCCTGCAAGTGCCCCCCAGCCCCCGGTCAGGCAAGCGCCGAAAGGCGGCGGAAACCCTGTCGATCCGGGCGCTGGACGCGTTTGATACCTTCTTTACCGACCTTTACGACGCCTGCGAGGCGATGGACATTCCCGCCGATACCAGCACCTCGGAAACCGGCCTTGGCCAGTTCGAGGTGAACCTGATGCATTGCGACGACGCGCTGCGCGCCGCCGATGATGCCTGGCTGTTCAAGATGCTGGTCAAGGGTCTGGCGCGGCGACATGGTTTTGCCGCCAGTTTCATGGCCAAGCCCTATGCCGAATACTCAGGCTCGGGCCTGCACACGCATTTCTCGGTGCTGGATGCTTCGGGCGACAATATCTTTGACTCGGGCGGCCCCAAGGGCACCGCGGTGCTTCGCCACGCGGTCGCGGGTTGCCTTGCCGCGATGCACGACTCGACGCTGGTCTTTGCGCCGCATGACAACAGCTATGAACGCCTTGTTCCCGACCGGCACGCCCCCACCGCAATCTGCTGGGGATACGAGAACCGCACCGCTGCGATCCGCATCCCGGCGGGCAGCCCGGCGGCGCGGCGGATCGAACACCGCGTCGCGGGCGGCGACGTCAACCCCTATCTGATGCTGGCCACCATTCTGGGGGCAGCGCTGGTCGGGATTGAGGATGAACTGGAACCACCAACCCCGGTGACAGGCAATGCCTATGCGATGGACCTGCCACAGATCCCGTCAAACTGGGAGGCCGCGATCGAGGCGTTCGAGCACAGCGACATGCTGTATCGTGTCCTTCCGAAAGAGTTGATCCGAAATCTGGTGCAGACCAAACGGCAAGAACTGCATTACATCGCAGAGCTTTCGCCGGAAGAACGGGTCGAGCTTTATCTCGATACCGTCTGACCCCGGCCCTGCGGTGCCCCTTGACCAAACCGGGGGGCACTGCGCTAGGTTTCATCCACATATTCCTGGAACCCACATGCTGATCGGCATCCTGCAAACCGGGCTTGCACCCGACGCCCTTACCCCCGCCATGGGCGACTATCCCGACATGTTCGCCCGCCTGCTGGATGGCCACGGCTTTACATTCCGCACCTTTCGCGTGGTCGAAGGTGAGTTTCCCGCCGATGTGCACGCGTGTGACGGCTGGCTGATCACCGGATCGAAACATGGCGCCTATGAAGACCACCCCTGGATTGCACCGCTGGAGGAGTTCATCCGGGCGGCCTATGCGGCGCGGGTGCCGGTGGTGGGCATCTGCTTTGGTCACCAGATTGTTGCGCAAGCCATGGGCGGGCGGGTGGAAAAGTTCGCAGGCGGCTGGTCCGTAGGGCCGACCGAGTATGATTTCGATGGCGAAACCCTGACCCTGAACGCCTGGCATCAGGATCAGGTGGTGCAACGGCCAGAGGGCGCCACCGTGCTGGCCAGCAACCCGTTTTGCGAAAATGCGGCGCTGCTGTATGACGACCGTGCCCTGACCATTCAGGCCCACCCCGAGTTTCAGCCTGCCTTCGTTGACGGCCTGATGAAAACCCGCGCCATCGGCGTGGTGCCTGATCCGCTGCTCAAGGACGCCGCCACCCGGCTTGACACGCCGTTGCACACCACCTCTGCCGCCGCACGCATTGCGGCATTTTTCAAGGCACCGCGGACCTGATGTCCGGGGGCCAGAGCATACGGGACCAGACCCATGTCCAGATGGACCGAAAAACTGCCCGAAGCGGCGCGTGACTTCATCGGCGACCGCCGCGTGGATGAGGTGGAATGCATCATCGGTGACATTGCCGGGGTGGCGCGCGGCAAGGCGATGCCGGCGGCCAAGTTTGCCACCCAGACCAGCTATTTCCTGCCGAACTCGATCTTCTTGCAAACCATCACGGGCGAATGGGCCGACAACCCGTTTGACGCCTTCACCGAACCCGACATGATCCTTGAGCCGGATTTCAGCACCGCCACCGCCGCCCCCTGGACGGCGGATGTGACATTGCAGGTGATCCATGACGCCAAGGACCAGCAGGGCAACCCGATCCCCTATGCCCCGCGCAACGTGCTGCGCCGGATCGTGGCGCTCTATCAGGCGCAGGGCTGGACGCCGGTTGTCGCCCCCGAGATGGAGTTTTTCCTGACCGCCCGCAACATCGACCCCAACATGCCGGTGTTGCCGCCCATGGGCCGCTCGGGGCGGCGGGCGGCGGGCAAGCAGGCCTATTCGATGTCGGCGGTCGATGAATATGGCAAGGTGATCGACGACATCTATGACTTTGCCGAAGCGCAGGGCCTTGAAATCGACGGCATCTTGCAAGAAGGCGGCGCCGGTCAGATCGAGCTGAACCTTGCCCATGGCGATCCGGTCCGGCTGGCCGATGATGTGTTTTTCTTCAAGCGCCTGATCCGCGAAGCCGCCCTGCGCCACGATTGCTTTGCCACCTTCATGGCCAAGCCGATCGCAGGCGAACCGGGCTCGGCCATGCATATCCACACCTCGGTCGTGGAAACAAAGACCGGGCGGAACATTTTTGCCGGCCCGGAAGGCGAGGAAACCGATGCATTCCTGCATTTCATCGCCGGGATGCAGAACCACCTTGGCGCGGGCGTGGCGCTGCTGGCGCCCTATGTCAACAGTTTCCGCCGCTATGTGCCCGACTTTGCCGCCCCGATCAATCTGGAATGGGGCCGCGACAACCGCACCACCGGGTTGCGCATCCCGATCTCGTCCTCGGCCGGTCGGCGCATCGAAAACCGCCTGCCGGGAATGGATTGCAACCCCTACCTTGGCATCGCCGCGACGCTTGCCTGCGGCTATCTGGGATTGATGGAAAAACGCCAACCCCGGCCCGAGTTCATCGGGTCCGCCTATATCGACAGCGACGAAATTCCCGTCAACATGGGGGATGCGCTGGATATGCTGGATGAGGACACCGCGCTGAAAGAGGTGCTCGGCGACGCGTTCTGCAAGGTGTATGATTCCGTCAAGCGCAACGAATACAAAGAGTTCCTTCAGGTCATCAGCCCATGGGAACGCGAACACCTGCTGTTGAACGTATGAACCTTTTGCACGCCAACGACCGCACAGGCGAGCATCCGCAATCCTATTACGCGGCAACCGCCACACCACTTGCGGCTTTTGCCAGCCTGAAGGGGCAGCGGAGGGCCGATGTCTGCATCATCGGTGGCGGCTATACCGGGCTGTCGGCGGCGCTGCATCTGGCCGAGGCAGGCGTTGATGTGGTGCTGCTTGAGGCGCATCGCATGGGCTTTGGCGCATCGGGGCGCAATGGCGGGCAGGTCGGCAGCGGCCAGCGGCAGGATCAGGACTGGCTGGAAGCGACCGTCGGGCATCAGGCCGCGCGGCGGTTGTGGGACATGGGGCAGGATGCCAAGGCGCTGGTGCGCGGGCTGATTGACCGCCACGCCATGCCGGTGACGTTTTACCCCGGCATCGCCCATGCCTGTCGCACCGACGCCGAAGTGCGCCATGCCCATGCCTATGCTGAAAAACTGGCGCGCGACTATGACTATGACCAGATCACACCGCTGGACCGCGCTGCCATGCGCGGGCTGGTCGGGTCAGACGCTTACAGTGGCGGCGATCTGGACCGCGGCGCGGGGCACCTGCATCCGCTGAACTTTGCCCTTGGTCTGGCCGAGGCCGCGCGCAAGGCGGGCGCGCATCTGTTCGAGGCGTCCGAGGTGCATCATATCAATCACGGCCCGAAACCCGTGGTCATCACCGCCAGCGGCAAGGTGACCTGTGACCATCTGATTCTTGCGGCCAACGGCTATCTGGGCGGGTTGGACGCAAAGGTGGCTGCCCGTGTGATGCCGATCAACAATTTCATGGTGGCGACCGAACCGCTGGGCGACCTTGCGGCAGGGGTGTTGTCGCAGCCGGTTGCGGTGGCGGATACGCGGTTTGTGGTCAATTACTGGCGGCTGTCCGAAGACAACCGCCTGCTGTTCGGCGGCGGCGAAAGCTATGGCTACCGCTTTCCCGATGTGCTGAAAACCGTTCTGAAGCCGATGCTTGAGGTGTATCCCCAGCTTCGCGGCACCCGGATCGACCACGCCTGGGGCGGCACGCTGGCGATTACGATGAACCGCATGCCCTGCCTGATGCGGCCCGAACCCAATGTGCTGTCGGCTTCGGGCTATTCCGGGCATGGCGTGGCGATGGCCACTCTGGCGGGCAAGATGATGGCACAGGCGGTGCTGGGGCAGGCATCGGGCTTTGACCTTTTGGCGGGCCTGCCGCAGCCGCGTTTTCCCGGCGGTGCCGCCCTGCGCTGGCCGCTTCTGGTGGCGGCGATGACCTGGTTTTCGCTGCGCGACCGGCTGGGGGTTTAGGCCGCACCCCGAGGTTTCATGGAAATGTCACTGGCTTTGCCGCGCGCGACATATTAAGCCAACCTTAAACTGAGTTTAAGGATCACCATCATGGCACATGACGGCCAAACCCTTCCCCCGAATGTCTATGACGCCGAGCCGATCCCCGAGGCTGCTCGCGCCGAGATTGACCGGTTGCTGAAATCGGGCGATCTGTTCCGCTACACCGCCGCCAAGGATGCGCCGGTCACCTTGCTGGAAACCGAGTTTGCCGAGATGATCGGCGCGCGCTATGCGCTGGCGGTGTCGTCCTGCTCGGCGGCACTGTTTTTGTCGCTGAAGGCGCTGGACCTGCCGCGCGGCGCCCGCGTGCTGATCCCCGCCTTCACCTTTGCCGCCGTGCCTTCGGCCATCGTGCATGCCGATTGCGAGCCGGTGTTGGTTGAGGTTGCCAGCAACTACCGTGTCGACATGGCCGATTTTGCCGCCAAACTGCCCGGTGCGGATGCGGTGATGATTTCCCACATGCGCGGCCACACGTCGGATATGGACGCGATCATGGCCCTTGCCGATGCGGCAGGCATTCCGGTGATCGAAGATGCGGCGCACAGCCTTGGCACCGTCTGGGACGGGCGCAATATCGGCACCATCGGCAAGATCGGTTGTTTCAGCTTTCAGTCCTACAAGCTGGTGAACGCGGGCGAAGGCGGCATCATGGTGACGGACGACCCCGAAATCGCCGCGCGGGCGGTGATCATGTCGGGCGCCTATGAGGAAAACTGGAAAAAGCACGCCGGTTTCCAGAACAGTTTCTGCGTCTGGCAGAACAAATTGCCGCTGTATAACCTGCGGATGCAGAACCTGTCGGCGGCGGTGATCCGCCCGCAACTGCCCGAGGTTGCCCGTCGGGTGCGCGATGGCCGGGCCGGCCACGATCATGTGGCGGCACAGTTGAACGCCTGCGGCCTGTTGCACGTGCCCCCGGCCCTGCCGCCAGAGGTGCGCGCCCCGGACTCGATCCAGTTCAACCTTGTGGGCGACTGGTCCGATGAACAGGCGCTGGCGTTTCAGCGTGAGGCCAAGGCGCGCGGTGTGTCGGCGCAGGTGTTTGGCCTGTCCGAAGGCAATGCGCGGGCGTTCTGGAACTGGCAGTTTCTGGGGCCGCAGCCGGAATTGCCACAAACCCGCGCCATGCTGATGCGGGCCTGCGATGTGCGCCTACCCGCAAGGCTGACCGAGGCGGAACAGGATTTCATCGCCGCTGCCCTGATCGACGCCGCCCGCGCTGCGAAAATCTGACACCGCGTCAGGGCAACCGCAACTCTGCCCCCAGCCAAGGCCATCGCGCCACGGCGGGGGCGATCACCCGCGCGGTGACAAGCGACCGCATCTCGGCTGCGACCGTGGCGGGGATATCGCCCAAGACCCCCGCCCGTGCCGACAGTGAAATGCTGCGGGCAAGCGGCGCTCCGGCCAGCGGGATCACCTTGACCCTGTCGGCAAAACGCGCGGCGTGGTGCAGGGCCAGCGGCGTCAGGATCGTCCAACCGGCCCCGGCGGCGACCATCGCCAGAATGGCGTGATAGCTGTCCAATTCAAACCGCACCTGTGGCCGCAAGTTCGACTGCGCCAGATGCGCCGAGATTTGCCGCCCCATCAGATGCCGCGCCGAATACAGGATCAGCGGCACCTCGCCCCCGGTTTTCGGATGCACCGCGACAAATGGCTCGGTCAGGATCGGATGCACCTCGCGCCAACCGGCATCCAGACCTTCGGTGCCCAGCTCCGCCGCCACGACCAGATCCAGCGCCCGCGCCTCAAGCTGATCCAACAGCCGGTGGCTGGCCCCGGTTTCCAGCAAGAAGCGACATTCCGCCATCGCCCCGGCCAACCCCGACAAAAGCGCAGGCGTCACCTCGGCATCGAAATCCTCGATCATCCCCAGCCGCAGCGTCGTCAGCCGTGCCAAGTCAGCCCGCGCCAGATCGGCGCGCGCCTCGGCCTCGGCGTTCAGGATCACTTGGGCATGGCGGCGAAACATGGTGCCCGCAGGCGTCAGCACAAACGGCCGGGCCGCCCGGTCAAACAGCACAACACCCAAGCTGGCTTCGACCGCGGCCAGTTGCTGACTGACCGCCGGGGGCGACACCCCAAGACGGCGGGCAGCGGCAGAGATCGAGCCTTCCTCGGCCACCGCCAGGAACACATCGATCCCCCACAGGCTGACGCGGGTCTGGCCTTCACCCATTTGCCGCTACAGCTTGGACAGTTTTTGCTGCAACTCGGCCAGTTGCTTCTTGATCTGGGCCAGATCCTCGGCGCTGGTCACCCCATCGCCATCGTCCTTGGCCGGGCCAGAGCCACCCCAGCCCGGCACCCCCGCCATCATCGTCTTCATGAAGGCTTCCTGCTGCTTGCGCATCAGATCGAACCCCGGCATCGCCGCCATCGGGTTCGGAAGCACACCAAGGTTTTCCATCATCTTCGACTGGCCTTCGCGCAGCATCTCGAAGCTGGCGGCCAGAAACTGCGGCACGATCGAATTGACATTGGTGGTATAGCTGCGCACCAGGTCTGTCAGCACCGCGATCGGCAGGACGTTTTCGCCCTTTGACTCATGCTCGGCCACAATCTGCAACAGATATTGCCGCGTCAGGTCATCGCCCGATTTCAGATCAATGATCTGCACCTCGCGCCCGGCGCGGATAAAGCCTGCGATATCCTCCAGCGTCACGTAATCCGATGTCTCGGTATTATACAGGCGACGGCTGGCATAACGCTTGATCAACAGCGGCTTTTCGGTTTCGGCCATGGGCCACCCTTTCCTGCAGGTCTTTTATGCTTGTGCAGCGAAGCTTAGGACAGGGTCGCAGAAAAAGAAACAGCCTTGAAACAGAAACGGCGGACCACTGGGGCCCGCCGCGCGCGATCTGCGTCAAAGGGGGAGGATCACGAAGATCGCGGGTATCCCGAAGGATTACTTGGCCGCCGCAGAGGTGGCTTTCTTGGCAGCGGTCGTGACCTCGGCGGTGGCTTTCTTGACAGCAGCGGTCGCGTCTTCCGACATGTCCTTGCCAGCAGCCAGCATCAGTTCGACGGTTTCCATCTGCACTTTCTTGGCGACTTCGGCGAAAGCGGCCATGCCTTCAGCAGCCATTTCAGCAGCGGCCGACGCAAAGTCGGTTGCGGCTTTGGTGTATTCGGTCGGCTCGGATTTGGCTTTGGTCATGTCAGCCATCTTGGCAAGGGTGTCCTTGGCCAGCTTGGCGGTGATTTCGGTCGATTTCTCAGCGGCTTCCAGAGCGACTTTCGACATTTTCTCGGCCAGCGCAGCCTGAGTTTTGAAAGCGTTCTGCATCGCAGACGAGTCCACCGGGAACGAAGCCATCATGTCCTGCATCACTTTGGCGAAATCGGGGGTATTGGTCATGGGTCTTGCTCCTGTTCGGTCGGACCGCCCGACCATATGTTTGTGCCCAATCTATAGATGCTGCAGTGCAGCATTGCAAGATTATTCTGCAATGCAGCATTGTCTTTGGTGCCATCATGGGTAAGCCTTTGGCGGCTAACCTTTTCCGCCGCTGGGCACTGCCGTTACGTAAGTGCCGGGTGCCGGACAAATCACCGGATTGGTCGAATCACCGGGCACACGGGCCGCAACCAGCTTGCCTGAGCGGGTTTTCAGCCAGGCACCCCAGCGTGGCCACCAACTGCCCTTGTGGAATGTGGCCGCAGCCTTCCAGTCTTCGGGCGCGCCCTCGATGGCGGCATCACTGGTATAGTGGCCGTATTTGTCTTTCGACGGCGGATTGATGATCCCGGCAATATGGCCGGACTCGGACAGGATGAACGTCTTGTCCTTCGATCCCATCTGCTTGATGCCGTTGAAGCTGCCACGCCAATGGGCGATATGGTCGGTTTCGCAGGCGATGGCGCAGAGCGGAACCTTGACACCCGACAGGCTGACAGGTTCCCCGAACACCGGGAAGGTGCCCTTGGCAAAGCCGTCATCCTGACACAGGCCGCGCAGGTATTGGATCGCCATGCGGGCCGGAAGGTTGGTGCCGTCACCGTTCCAGAACAAGAGATCAAAGGCAGGCGGTGCCTCGCCCATCATGTAGCTCTTGATCGCGGGCTGATAGATCAGGTCGTTCGAGCGCAGAAAGCTGAAGGTGCGCCCCATGAAAAAGCGCGACAGGATACCGTCCTTGGCTGACTGCCGCTCGATCCCGTCCACAAAATCGTCTTCCAGAAACACCCCAACCTCGCCGGGGTCGCTGAAATCGGTCATTGTGGTAAAGAACGAGGCGGATTTGACCGACGTGTCGCCCGCCCGGTCCAGATGCGCCAGCGTCAGGCCCAGCGTGGTGCCCGCGATGCAATAGCCGACTGCGTTGATCTGCTTTTCGCCGGTGATCCGCCGCACCTCGGCCATGGCGCGCAAGTATCCGTCGCGGATATAGTCATCCATGCCGACATCGGCATAGGACTCATCCGGGTTGACCCAGGACACCACAAACAGCGTGAAGCCCTGCTCGACGATCCATTGGATCAGCGAATTGGCGGGCTTCATGTCCATGATGTAGAACTTGTTGATCCACGGCGGAAAGATCAGAAGCGGGGCTTGATACACCTTTTCCGTGGTCGGCGCGTATTGGATCAACTCCAGCATCCGGTTGCGAAACACCACCGATCCGGGCGTGGTGGCGATGTTGCGACCAACCTCGAAGGCCTCTTTGTCGGCCAGCGTCACCAGCAGATCGCCGTTGTTCGCCTCGATGTCGCGCACAAGGTTCTCAAGCCCCTGCACCAGGCTTTCGCCATCGGTCGCCACCGCCTTTTCCAGCGCATCCGGGTTGGTGCCCAGAAAATTGGTGGGCGCCATCATGTCGACGATCTGCTTGGTGAAATACTCGGCCCGCCGCCGGTCTGCCGGGTCCATCAGGCTCAGGTCACCCAAGGCCGAGGCCACTGCTTCGGCGTTCAGCATGTATTGCTGCTTGATATAGTTGAACGCCGGATGGGTCTGCCACAGCGGATTTGAAAACCGCCGGTCGGTGGGCGTCGGGTCTGGCGGGGCTTTCAACTCGCCCTTTACCAAGGCTTGTTGCGCTTCGACATAATGTTTCAGGCTTTTGCCCCAATAGCTGATCTGATGCTCCAGAATCTTCGACGGATTTTGCATCATTTCAGCGACATAGGCCGCCGCTGCCTTCATGTAGACGTCGGACGAAGGGCCTTGCAGGGCGGAATCCGATTGCTTCTTGTGCGCCAAAGCCACCATCAGACGCTGCGAAAGGGCCTCAATCCGGGCCAGATTGGCCTGCATCTTCTCCAACTTGCGTCCCGCGTCACTGTCATCTGTTGTCATGATGTCGTTTCCCCCCTAACCTGCCCTGCAAGAGCATAACGTCGCCCAACTGGGGGGGGAAGCGACGAATTGGCTTGGCCCGCCCAAAGGAGAGTGATGCAAATGAAGTTCATGATGACTTACGACATGATGGAAACCGCCCGGAACACCAATGCCTGGCTTGGGGCAACCGCCCGCGCCATGGCGTCATATCCGGCATTTGCGATGTCGATGAACCCGGTATTGCCGCTGATGGCGGCGTGGGGCGAAGTGACGGAACGCACCTTTGCCCGCATGGTTGCCAAGCCGGACTGGGGCATCCGGTCGATTGTCGGAACCGATGGCACCGACCATCTGGTCGATGTGAAAACCGTGGTTGAGCGGTCGTTTGGCAACCTGATCCAGTTCTTTGTGCGCCGCCGCGCGCCGATGAAGCGCCGCGTGCTGCTGGTGGCACCGATGTCGGGGCACTATGCCACCCTGCTGCGGTCCACCGTGCTGTCGCTGTTGCCCGATTGCGATGTCTTCATCACCGACTGGCACAACGCGCGCGACATTCCGGTCAGCGCGGGCAAATTCGACGTTGAGGATTACACCCTGTATCTGGCCGATTTCATGCGCGAGCTTGGGTCGGATATCCATGTCATCGCGGTGTGCCAGCCGGTGCCGCTGACGCTGGCCGCGACCGCCTATCTGGCCGCCGAAGACCCTGACGCGCAACCGCGCAGCCTGACGCTGATCGGCGGCCCGGTGGACCCCGACGCCGCCGCGACCGAAGTCACCGACTTTGGCCGCCGCGTCACCATGGGGCAGTTGGAACAACTGGCGGTGCAGCGCGTCGGCTTCAAATACAAAGGGGCCGGGCGTCTGGTCTATCCGGGGCTGTTGCAGTTGCAAAGCTTCATCTCGATGAACGCCGACCGCCATTCCAAGGCGTTCACCGACCAGATCATGCGCGTGGCGCAAGGGCAGGCGTCGGATCATGACGCCCACAACCGCTTTTACGATGAATATCTGGCGGTGATGGACATGACGGCCGAATTCTATCTGTCCACCGTCGAGCGGATCTTCAAGAACCGCGAGATTGCCAAGAACGAATTCGTCGTGGCGGGCCGCAAGGTTGACTTTGGCGCGATCACGAACGTCGCGGTGAAGATCGTCGAAGGCGCGAACGATGATATTTCCGCGCCCGGCCAATGCCTTGCCGCCCTGCCCTTGCTGACCAACCTGCCCGACAGCAAGAAGGCCAGCCATCTGGAACCCGGTGCAGGGCATTACGGCATCTTCGCCGGCAAGTCGTGGCGGCTGAACATTCGCCCGCTGGTGCTGGCGTTTATCGACGCCAATTCCGGCGCGCCAGAACAGCCGAAAGCAAAACCCGAGATCCGGCTCGCCTCAGCGTAGGATCATCGGCCCTGCCAGAAAGGCCTCGATCGCTGCTGTCACGGCATCGGGGGCCTCCAGCATCGGCAAATGCCCGGCGTACTCGATGATCTTCAGCGCCGAGGATGGCATCAGATCGCGGGCAAACTCGTGCCGCCGCAGCGGCACAAGGGTATCGGCGGCACCGGCCAGAAACAGAGTCGGCACAGATGCGCGACGCAGGGTTTTCTGCTGGTCCGGTCGGCGCTGCAAGGCCTTGCATTGGCGCAGATACACCCCTTCGCCAAGGCCAAGTGCCATGTCCAGCATCAGCGCCTGAACCGCCGCGCGGTCTGGGGTGTCGGCAAGCGCGGTGGTGGGCACATCTTCGGCAATTGCCTGCTTCAACCGCCCGGCCCGCGCCGCCACCATCCGCGCTTCGCGGGCGGCGGCGGTTTGCGGGCTTTCCGACAACGGGTCGGTCGCCAGCAGGATCAGCCGTGTCACCCGGTCCGGCGCGCGGCGCAGGATATCCAGCGCCACATCACCGCCCAAGCCATGCCCCACCAGCACAAAACGCGCGGGCGCATGGATCAGGGCATCCTCGCTCATCCGCGCAACCTGATCCTGCACCGGCAAGAAGATCTGTGCCGCATGGCGGGTGCCAAGGCCGACGATCTGCGGCAGGAACGCCCGCGCATCCTGCATCAGACCGGGGATGAACAGGATCGGATCGCCCATCACAGCCCCTTTGCCCAGATAAGGATGATCTCGGCGGTCTGCGCGGTCTGGCCGGGCGACATCGCGTCGCCGGCAATCACATGCGACGCCGGATCATCGCCCTTCCCCATCACGCGCCTGACCTCGGTCACCGGTCCGCCCCACCCGTCGCGCACCGGGGCGATGGCGGCAGGGTCGATCACCTGATCTGCGTCAGAGTAAAGAAACAGGGCGGGCATGGTGGCCGCGCTGTGGTCTGCCGCCCGCGCCTCGTGCATCAAGGCCGCCATCGGGAACAGCGCCCGCGTCGGGTATTCGGTGGTCCAATAGGCGGCCTGACGGTCGCTCAACGGGGTGAACCTGCGCCGCTCACCCGCAACCCATGGCCCCCACCAGCGCGCCAAGGGGGCATCAAGAACCGCACCCGCCACCGCACTGCGCAGCCGAAAATTGGGCGACACCATCACCACGCCCGCCATACCCTGCGAGAGGTCAGGATCGGTGGCTGCCAGCGCCGCCAACGTCGCCCCGGTCGAGGTGGAAATCACCAACACCCGACCGCCCAAGCGCCGCCCGATGGCCATCGCCTCGGCCATATCCTCGACCCAATCGCCTGCGGTGACCTGACCCAAGGCGTCGCCGCTGCGGCCATGCCCGGCCAGCCGGGTGAAGAACAGGTTTGCCCCCAACGCCTGCGCCACCAAATCGGGGACAGGGCGAATTTCCTCGGAACTGGCAGAGAACCCGTGGATATAGATGACCGAAAGCGGGGTCTGCGCGCCTGCCGCCCCGGCCCAGATGATACGTTTGTGAACCTCGGGCCGAATATCGGAAAAGTGCAATTCTTCAGTTTGCAGATAGCTGTCAATGTCATCGCCCAAGGCATTGCTATCAAAAGAGATATGCCTATCAATAGGCTCTTTGGGCGCCAACAGCCAGACCGCCAGAATTGCAAGAATACAAACAGTCAGCACCTGCCCAAGCACCTTACCGAACCGCCGCATCCATGCCTCCTGCATCCATGTCTTCTGCTGCCTGCGTGATCAGCGCCAGACACTCGGGCGAGGAAAACCGGTGATCCGCACCCTTGACCAGCGTCAGCCGGATATCCGGCCCGGTGGCATGATCCAACAGGCGCAAGGCCACGGCGGGCGGCACGTCGGTATCGGCGGTGCCTTGCAGCAGGCGCACCGGAAACGGCAGCGCCAACGGCGCGCGCAGCACCAGATGCGCCCGCGCCTCCTCGATCAGCCGACGGGTGATGACGTAAGGCGCATCGGCATAGTCTGTCGGCACCTCAATCTTGCCCTTTTGCGCAAGCTCTGCCCGCTGCGCTTCGGAAAAACCCGCCCACATGCTGTCTTCGGTGAAATCGGGGGCGGCAGCGATGCCGATCAGCCCTGCCACCCGGTCCGGCATCGCCCGGGCCAGCAGCAGCGCGATCCAGCCCCCCATCGACGAGCCGACCAGCAGCTGCGGCCCCGTGGTCAGCTCGGCCAGCACCGCGGACGCATCCTCAAACCAGTCACCAATCGCGCCGTCCTCAAACCTGCCCGACGATTGGCCATGCCCGGAATAATCAAACCGCAGGAACGCCCGGCCCTGCCGCACCGCCCAGTCCTGCAAATACAAGGCCTTCGTCCCGGTCATGTCTGACCGGAAACCGCCCAGAAACACCACGCCCGGCCCCTGCCCCGGCGTCTGGTGATAGGCGATCTGGCGACCTTGCGGCGTGGTCAGGGTTTGAGGTTGCGTCATGGTGTCCTCCGTCCTTGCCCTTCTACGCGGGCAATGTTGACTTTGCCAAGCGGCGGGCGCAGAACGCGGCCCATCATAACCCGCAACCGGGCGTTTCGTGGGCGCCAAACTGACGAGGAGGCCGCTATGGCACCGATTTCCCTGACTTTCCCCGATGGCAACATCCGGCACTATGCGGCCGGGATCACCCCCGCAGAGGTGGCGGCCTCTATCGCCCCTTCGCTGGCCAAGGCCGCGATTTCGGCCAATGTCAACGGCCTGCACTGGGATCTGGCATGGCCCATCGCGCAAGATGCCCATATCTCGATCAATACGCTCAAGGATGACACGGCGGCGCTGGAACTTATCCGGCATGATCTTGCGCATATCATGGCCCGCGCCGTGCAAGAGATCTGGCCCGATGTGAAGGTGACGATCGGCCCGGTGCGCGATTACGGCTGGTTCTATGACTTTGACCGCGCCGAGCCCTTCACGCCCGAAGACCTTGGCCAGATCGAGGCCCGGATGAAGCAGATCATCAACGCCCGTGATCCGGTGCGGACCGAGGTTTGGGACCGCGCCCGCGCGGTTGCCTATTACGAAGACCGCGGCGAGCCGTTCAAGATCGAGTTGATCAACCGCATTCCGGAAGGCGAAGACCTGCGGATGTATTGGCATGGCGATTGGCAAGACCTCTGCCGTGGCCCGCATCTGCAACACACAGGCCAAGTGCCCGCCGATGCCTTCAAGCTGACGCATGTGGCGGGCGCCTACTGGCTGGGCGATGCGACCCGCCCGATGTTGCAGCGCATCTATGGCGTGGCGTTCAAGAACCGCGATGACCTCAAGGCCCACATGACCATGCTGGAGGAGGCCGCGAAACGCGACCACCGCAAGCTGGGCCGCGAGATGAACCTGTTTCACATGCAGGAAGAAGCGCCGGGCCAGATTTTCTGGCATCCGAACGGCTGGACGATCTTTACCACGCTGCAAGACTACATGCGCCGCCAGCAGCGCCGCGATGGCTATGTCGAGGTGAACACGCCACAGGTGGTGAACCGCAAGCTGTGGGAAGCCAGTGGCCATTGGGACAACTACCGCGACAACATGTTCATCGTCGAAGTGGACGAGGAAGGCGCGCGCGAAAAGGTGATCAACGCGCTGAAGCCGATGAACTGCCCCTGCCATGTGCAGATCTTCAACGTTGGCCTGAAATCCTACCGCGATCTGCCGATCCGCATGGCCGAGTTCGGGTCTTGCGCGCGCTATGAACCCAGTGGCGCGCTGCACGGCATCATGCGGGTGCGCGGCTTTACCCAAGATGACGCGCATATCTTCTGCACGCTGGATCAAGTGGAACCGGAATCGAAGAAGTTCATCGAGTTTCTGGCCCGCATCTATGCCGACCTTGGCTTTGACAAGTGGCGCGTGAAACTGTCCACCCGGCCGGAAAAGCGGGTGGGCAGCGACGAGATGTGGGACAAGATGGAAGCGGCGCTTGCCAATGCCTGCACCGCGGCTGGCTATGCCTATGAGCTGTTTCCCGGCGAAGGGGCATTCTATGCCCCGAAGCTGGAATTCGTGCTGACCGACGCCATTGGCCGCGACTGGCAATGCGGCACCTTGCAGCTTGACCCGAACCTGCCGGAACGGCTGGGGGCCAGCTTTATCGGCGAAGACGGCGCCAAGCATGTGCCCTTCATGTTGCACCGCGCCTGCCTCGGGTCGTTCGAGCGGTTCATCGGCATCCTGATCGAAAGCCATGCGGGCAAGCTGCCGTTCTGGCTGGCCCCGCGTCAGGTGGTGGTCGCGTCCATCGTGTCGGATGCCGACCCGTTTGTGACCGAGATCGTCACCGCGCTGACCCTTGCGGGTGTGCGCGCCGAGGCCGATACCCGCAACGAAAAGATCAACTACAAGGTCCGGGAACATTCGGTCGGCAAGGTTCCGGTCATTCTGGCCATCGGGATGAAAGAGGTCGAAGAGCGCACGGTTTCGGTCCGCCGTCTGGGCGAGACCCAGACCCGAACGGTGGCCCTTGACCAGATTCTGGCCGAACTGACCGCCGAGGCCACCCCACCCGATCTGGTCTGACCCGCCTACAAGCAGGGCGAATGCGCAAGAATTGTCAGCTCCAGCGACTTCGCCCGGGCAGGGACCCGACCTGTCTGCCCTCATCGGGTGATTCCACTTGATTTTGAGGGAATCTGAGGCATCCTTGCAGCAAGTGATGACAGACGAAGTGCCTCGCAGACCGAAGGCCGTAGACTCTGGCGGCACGGCTTGCGGCAATTCCGCCGCAAGAAAACTGTAGGGGAGAGACGGGATGGCAACCGGCACTGTAAAATGGTTCAACGCAACCAAGGGCTTTGGCTTCATTGCGCCCGATGATGGCGGCAAGGATGTGTTCGTGCACATTTCCGCAGTGGAACGCGCCGGGCTGAAAGGCCTGAACGACAACCAGAAGATCGCTTATGAATTGCAGTCAGGCCGCGATGGCCGCGCCTCGGCCGCCGACCTGCGGCTGTTGTAACAGCGCGCCGGTCACAACAGCGCGCGGGTCACATCCTCTGACCAGCCAAGATACCACTTTCCATCCGTCTTGATCACAGGGCGTTTCATGACGCCGGGTTGTGCTGCGATCTGCGCCTCTGGCTCTGATGCCTTGAGAAAATCCGAAAAGCCGCGATAGGTGGTCGATGTCTTGTTGATCACCCTATCGCCAAATTCTGTCACGATCGCGTCGATCTCGGCCGCCGTCAGCGGGTCTTTGCGCACGTCTCGAAATGAGACGTCGTGGCCGACAGCCTGCAACGCCTTGATGGCCTTCTTGCAGGTGTCGCAGGTCGGGATGCCATACAGGATCATGCGTGCCTCATCGATCTTCTTGGGTTTCTTGCAGGTATAGCTTTAACCTGCACGGGATGACAGCCCTACCCGGCCACAGCACGGGTGATCGCCACCCCGGCCCAGGCCGAAAAGGCGGTCAGCACCGTTCCCCAGACCGTATCGGTTGCGGCCATCGTCCAATGCCAGTCGCGCATGATGGCATAGCTGGTGAACTCATAGGTGCCGTAAGCCATCGCCCCGATCACCGCCGCCGGGATCACCAATGGCGCGCCAGATTTCAGCGCGGGCCATGACACCAGAAACAGCAGCCCCGCGACATAAGCCAGATAGAACACCGCCGCCGGAACCATGCGGATCGGGTCAGCCATCAGCGGGCCGATATGCCGGTCGAACAAGGGCTTCATCACAAGGGTCAGCATGATGGCATCGACGATCAGAAAGACCGCCGCCGTGGACAGGTAAAGCACGATGAGTTGCATTCGAAGACCTCCGTTTCGTCACAGCTAGGGCAGCGGGCAGAAAGGTCACGCCGATTGTTTGACCGCCGGGCGAGACGTGGTGAACGCCACACATTTGGTCAGGTTACCAATCAAAACCGGGGACAGGCCAAGCGCAGCGGCCATAGGCACATAACCTCTGGCAGGGGAACCGAATTACCCTTCGTGCGACGAGCAGGCGGACCACCGAGGGAGAATCGCATGC
>JAFGXY010000053.1 GCA_016936395.1 Paracoccaceae bacterium
CAACATCAGCACCACCCCCGGCGCCGGCGCGGCCGACGTGGCCGAGGCCTTCGTGGTCTACCGCCCCACCGGCCAGATCATGTGGGCGCTGATCGACGGCGGCGACGATGCCGCGATCATGGCCACCATCGGCGGGCAGGTGTTTGATCTGATGGCGTGATCACGGGCTGACGTGGTCCGCATAACGGCCCCTCTGCCCGGTGCGAGCGTTCGGCAGACCATGCAAAGACGGCCCACCCAAAAAAAAGCCCCGCCAAGGCGGGGCTTTTCAATTGGCAGCGGTTCGGGATCAGAAACCCAGACCGGCGTATTTGTTCTTGAACTTCGACACGCGGCCGCCGGTGTCCATCAGCTTGGCGTTGCCGCCCGTCCAGGCCGGATGTGCCAGCGGGTCGATGTCCAGCGCCAGGGTCTCACCGTCTTTGCCATAGGTCGAACGGGTCTGATAGGTGGTGCCGTCGGTCATCTTCACCGTGATGAAGTGATAGTCGGGGTGGATACCTTCTTTCATCAGTCCGATCCTTACTCAGATTTCGGTTTATAGGTCGTGTTTTCCACAATGCGGGCCGATTTGCCGCGACGATCGCGCAGGTAATACAGCTTGGCACGGCGCACACGGCCACGACGGACCACTTCGATGCTGTCGATATTGGTCGAGTAGAGCGGGAACACACGCTCGACACCTTCGCCGAACGAAATTTTGCGCACGGTGAACGACGCCGCGATGGTCGCGCCGCCCTTGCGGGAAATGCAGACGCCTTCATAGGCCTGAACGCGCGAGCGGGTGCCCTCGGTCACCTTGTAACCGACGCGGATGGTATCCCCGGCCTTGAAATCCGGGATGGTCTTGCCAAGCGCAGCAATCTGCTCGGCTTCGAGTTGGGCGATCAGGTTCATGCCTGGTCCTTTCCTAGCCTGCGGTGGGTCCGCAGAGGTGATGCCAGGCCTAAGAGCTCTTGGTCTTCACCGGGTCCCCATCGTCAGATGAGCCCGCCAGAGATCAGGCCAGCTTTCGCTGTCTCCCGCCCTTTTGGCCTGCGCGCGGGGGAAGAAGCCCCACGAAAATGCCAACAGGAATCGGGTCCGACGGGCTGATTCAACCCCGGACAGTGGCGTATAGGGCCTGTGGCGGGGTGCGGTCAAGGGAAACCGCCAACCCGTGCCGACCTAACGCTTGTTTTGCAAGGCCCAAAGGTCGGGCCGCCGCGCGGCGGTCAACGCCTCCGCCTCGGCCCGGCGCCATCTGGCAATGTCGGCATGATTGCCCGACAACAGAACCGGCGGAATCTCTCGTCCCTCCCAGACCGGCGGTTTGGTATAGTGCGGATGTTCCAGCAAACCGTGGGAATGGCTTTCCTCCTCAAGGCTTTCGGCATTGCCGACAACACCCGGCAGCAGCCGCACCGTGGCATCCAGAACGGCCTGAGCCGCAATCTCGCCCCCGGTCAGCACGAAATCACCAAGGCTGACCTCTTCGACCGCGTGGTGATCCAGCACCCGCTGATCCACCCCTTCGAACCGACCGCACAGCAGCGTCAGCCCCTCGCAGGCCGCAAAGCGCCGCGCCATGGCCTGATCGAAGCGGGCCCCGCGCGGCGACAGGTAGGCCACCGGCCAGCGCGCCCGGTCCGGGTTGGCCCCGGCACTGACCGCCGTGATCGCGCCGTCCACCACATCGGCGCGCAACACCATGCCCGCCCCGCCCCCTGCGGGCGTGTCATCGACATTGCGATGCTTGCCGATGCCGAACAACCGCAGGTCATAAGTGTCCAGCCGCCACAGGCCAAGGTCCATGGCGCGGCCGGTCAGCGAGTGTTCCAGCACACCCGGAAACGCCTGCGGAAACAGCGTGATCACCCGCGCCTGCCACGCCCCCCGGATGGCTTTGGCGTCCGCAAGCAAGTCGCGGGGCTGCAAGGTCGCCCGTGCCGACAGACGCCCATGTGATTTGGTGGGCGCAGCGGCTTTGGCTGGGTCGGGGGCGCTTTCATCGACGGACATGCGTTCGCTCTTAACGGGCGTGGCGGCGGCTGCAAAGGAAAATCCACCCCCATCGCAGACAGGATCATAGCCCTGTCTGTGGCCATTCTTCAGGTGGGGACACTTCTTTCAGTGCCGCGACAAGGTCTTGCAGACCCTCGCGCACGGCAATGGGAAGGGTATCGTCGATGGTTGCGGCCACGCTTGCGGCATCGGGGAAAGCATGCCGCAGGTCTGGGTCTGCCCGCAACAGCGGCACGGCACGGGTGGCGAACAGGCGCAGCAGATCAGGATCGGACCCGGCCAAGGTAAAAGCCGTCGCCTGAGTGCGGGCGATGCTGCGGTCCGGGGTGCGGCCTGGGTCGGTGGCCCACAGGATCAGCCCTTCCCGCAACCCCAGACGCGGCAGATCCTGAAAATCCAGCGCATCTGCCAAGGCTGACAGGCGCAAGCTGGCCTGCGGCCCTTGCAAAGCCGCCGAAAGCGCATCTGCGGTCAGCACCGGATCGCAATCTCCCGGCAGGTCCAGCAGGGTCTTGACCATCGGGTCTTCGGTCATCGGGGACGGGCGGTGGCCGGGCTTGTCAACTTGCAAGATCGCATCGTCCAGAAACCGGTCCAGGGCATCGGCCTTGATCGGGTCCCAGACCAGCCTAGACAGGGGAACCGCCAGAAACGACACCGCCACCGGGACGAAAGGCGGGATCTGCGGCACAAATCCGGCCACGCCACCAAGGCCGCGGCCGACCGCGAACAGAACAACCACGATCACCGCATTGACTGCAACCTGTGCCGCCGCGGCAACGGCCTTTTCCATGTTCCACAGTGTCAGGTCGCGCGGCCACGTCGCGGGCCGCATCACCACCAGCCACAAGGCGAAAACCGCAATGAACACCGGCACTGCCGACCAGCCCATAGCCGACAGGCCCGCCAGAAGCGGGCCCAGATACAAGGGCAGCATGGCCACCATCAACAAACGCGCTTTGGTCAACATTGCGTCCTGCCCAGTTTTTCAGACAGAGTGGCGAATGTCGGCGATTTAGTCCAGACCCTCGGGCAGGTCGGCCACGATGCGGCCAGCCGTCAGGTCAACCGTCGGCACCATCGCGCGCGTGAAGGGGATCAGCAGCGGCTGTTTGCGGGTGGGGGCATACACCTCCAGCAGGTCGCCCGCGCCGTGGTTGTGAACCGCGCGCAAGGTACCCAGCAACACGCCGCCGGTATCGCGCACCTCAAGCCCGATCAGGTCGGCGTGGTAGAATTCGTCATCCGGCAAGGATGGCAGACGGTTCCGATCGACATAAAGATCAACGCCGCGCAGGGCATCGGCCTGATCCTTGGTCGCCACACCGGCGATGCGGGCACCAAGCCCACCCGCCACCGGGCGGGTCAGTGTGATGGCAAAGCTGCGGCTGCCGTCTTGCGTGTAAAGCAAGCCATAGTCGGCAATTGCCTCGGGGTCGGCGCAGAACGATTTGAGGCGCACCTCGCCCTGCACCCCAAAGGCCCCCGCGATAGAGCCAACGCAGATCCGGTCCGTCGTCATGGCGCCTTCGCCTCTTTGCTGCAAAATCCGCGCGGATCAACGGTCCCGCCTGCATCCAGACAGGCATCGCTTGCCTGAAGACGGGAAAACTGCACGCCGGCCCAGAACGCGGCCCCGCACAGGGCCAGCGTAACGAACCGGCGCACAAGGCCGAAGCCGGGAATCATCGGCCGATTATTCTTCGGCAGGTGCTTCGGCGCGAGCGGCTTTCTTGGCGGCACGCTCGGCCATCTGCTTGCCGGGGACGGCCGATTTCGGGTTGTTGCGGACCTTTTTCGCCAGCACACCAGCCGACTCCAGGAAGCGTGCGACGCGGTCGGTCGGCTGTGCGCCGGTGGCCAGCAGTTCCTTGATGCGGTCAATGTTCATGACAACGCGCTTTTCGTCGTCCTTGGCCAGCATCGGGTCATAGACGCCCAGCTTTTCCAGAAAGCGGCCATCGCGCGGCATGCGGCTGTCGGTGGCCACGATCGAATAGTGCGGACGCTTCTTGCTGCCACCACGGGCCAGACGGATTTTCAACGACATAAGGGTAGTCTCCTTGGTTTTTTGGAAGGATGGGGGTTTGGTCGGGCGGGATCACCCCGCCGGTTTGGGTTATTTCTGCAGTTTTTCGTGATGCCTGATGACTTCGGAAATGATGAAGGTCAGGAATTTCTTGGCAAGCTCGGGCTCAAGATCGGCCTCTTGCGACAGGGCCTCCAGCCGCGCCATCTGGCGCGCCTCGCGGTGCGGGTCTGATGGCGGCAGGTCGTGCTCGGCCTTCAGCCGCCCCACGGCCTGCGTGCGCTTGAACCGTTCGGCTAGCGTGTAGACAAGGATCGCATCCAGCCGGTCGATCGACTCGCGGTGGTCTTTCAGCACCTCGGCGGCGCGGGTCACGGCGTCGGTCATGCGGTCCCTCCAAGCGGATGGCGGAAGATGTGAAAGGGCTTGCCGCCGCCCGGATCGGTGCGCTCCAGCCTGGCCCCCAGCCGGGTGGCGAGAGCGATAGAGCGGGTGTTGGCGGGGTCAATCATCGACACCAGCGGCGCCATCCCCTGCCCCGCCGCCCAATCGCGTGACGCAAGGGCGGCCTCATGGGCATAGCCTTTGCCCTCGAAGCCTTCATACAGGTGCCACGCCAGTTCGGGCGCAACCCAGCCATCATGAAAGATCACACCAACGCGGCCAATGAGATCACCCGCCTTGGTATCGACCGACCAAAAGCCATAGCCGCGCAAGGCCCAGTGCCCGATGTTCGAAAGAAACGCCCGCCACACCTGCTGGCGCGGCCCGCTGCCGCCCAGAAACGCCGCGCGCGGGCTATCGTTGAAGGCAAGCATCGCGGGAAAATCCGCCTCACGCGGTTCGAGCAAGATCAGCCGGTCGGTTTCCAGCACCGGAATGGTGAAGGCCAGCGTCATTTCTTCTTCATCAGCCCCGACAGGCCCGAGGGCAGGGTCATACCGCGTGGCATGCCCGGAAAGCCGCCGCCCTGCCCCAGCCCCTGACGCATGCCTTTGGCGGCTTCTTCCAACTGCTCGGGCGTCATCTTGCTGGGGTCGGGCATGCCGCCCTTGCCCATCATCTGCTTGATGGCCTGCTTCATGCCGCCACCCTTGCCCATCTTTTTCATCATCTCGGCCATCTGCTTGTGCTGTTTCAGCAGACGGTTCAACTCCTGCACTTCAAGCCCCGCCCCGGCGGCAATCCGCTTCTTGCGGGATGCTGCCAGCAGGTCGGGGTTGGCGCGTTCCTTCTTGGTCATCGAGTTGATCAGAGCGATCTGGCGGCGCAGCATCTTGTCGTCAAAACCCGCCTCTTCGGCCTGCTTGGCCATCTTGCCCATGCCCGGCAGCATGCCCATCAGGCCCTGCATGCCGCCCATCTTCATCATCTGCTCAAGCTGGCTTTTCAGGTCGTTCATGTTGAACAGACCCTTAGAGAAGCGGCGCGCCATCCGCTCGGCCTGTTCGGCCTCAAAGGTCTCCTGCGCGCGCTCGACCAAGGCGACGATATCGCCCATGCCAAGGATACGGCCCGCGACACGTTCTGCCTCGAACGTCTCGATTGCATCCATCTTTTCGCCAAGTCCGACAAAGCGGATCGGCTTGCCGGTCACCGCCCGCATCGACAGGGCGGCACCGCCGCGACCGTCGCCGTCCATCCGCGTCAGCACGACACCGGAAATGCCCACCTTGCCGTCAAACTCGGCCGCGACGTTCACCGCGTCCTGCCCGGTCAGACCATCGACAACCAACAGGGTTTCGCGCGGCTGGGCGATGTCGCGCACCGCCTGCACCTCGTCCATCAGCACTTCGTCAATGTGCAACCGGCCTGCGGTATCCAGAAACAACACGTCATAGCCGCCCATCGACGCCTGCATCTTGGCGCGCTTGGCGATCTGGACGGCGGACTCCCCTTTCACGATCGGCAGGCTGTCCACGCCGATCTGACCGCCAAGAATGGCCAACTGCTCCATCGCAGCCGGGCGGTTGGTGTCAAGGCTGGCCAGAAGCACCCGCTTGCCGTTCTTTTCCTTCAACCGTTTCGCCAGCTTGGCCGTGGTGGTGGTCTTGCCCGAGCCTTGCAGACCCACCATCAGAATGGTCGCGGGCGGATTGTCGATTTTCAGCGCATCGGCCGGGCCATCGCCTGCCAGCACGCGGATCAGCTCGTCATGGACGATCTTCACGACCATCTGGCCGGGGGTGATCGATTTGGTCACCGCCGCGCCAGTGGCCTTTTCCTGCACCCGCTTGATGAAGTCGCGCGCCACCGGCAGCGACACGTCGGCCTCCAGCAAGGCCACCCGCACTTCGCGCATCGCCGAGATCACGTCAGCTTCGGACAGCGCGCCCTGCTTGGTCAGGCGGTCAAAGACGCTGCCAAGGCGGTCTGAAAGGCTTTCAAACATGGTCGTCTCCTGACGGCGGGGCCCCTGCGGGCAGATCGGAAATGCCCAAGCGCACCTGCGGGCGCAACGCGCTGGCAGATGGCGATCCCGGACTTTGCCAAAGGGACCGGAAGCGCAAACCTCCGGGAAATTGGCGAGTTCAATACGCCGCAACCGGACCCAAGTCAAGGACCGCTGGCTGCCTTGACGGGGCACCACTGGCCGCAACCCACCCAAGCTGAAGACAGCATAGCGATTTATCTATGAAACCCAACGCAACAGTGGCAATCTGTTCAAAAATGCACAAATCACTCTGGGCCGGTCAACTGACCCGGCCAGTGGGTTCAAGGAAAGCAATGGCCATGCCGCAAGCCAATTGGGATGAAATCCGCACCGCGTTTCAGGTGGCAAGGCTTGGCACCGTCTCAGGCGCAGCCGAGGTGTTGGGGGTGCATCATGCCACGGTGATCCGCCACATCGACGCGCTGGAAAAGACACTGGGCGCAAAGCTGTTTCAGCGCCACGCCCGTGGTTATACCCCGACCGAGGCCGGGCGTGACCTGTTGTCGGTGGCCCAGACCACCGAAGAACAGTTCGCCCAGATGTCCAGCCGCATCAAGGGCCAGGGCGAGGTGGTGGCCGGTGAGTTGACGGTTACCACCATCGCCGGTCTGGCCGACCTGCTGGTGCCGGTGCTTGGCGCGTTTCAGGCACAATTCCCGCGGGTGCATGTGCGGTTCTTGACCGACATGCGCGTCTTCCGGCTGGATTATGGTGAGGCGCATGTCGCCATCCGCGCCGGGGCCGCCCCGGAAGAGCCCGACAATGTGGTGCAACCCCTGGCGCAGATCCGAACCGGTCTTTATGCGTCCAAGGTTTATGTTGACCGCCATGGACTGCCGCAAGACGAAGACGACTTTGCCGGGCATCGGTTTGTCAGCACCGACAATGCCGATTCGCGCGCACCGTTCTATCGCTGGCTGCGCCACCATGTGCCCGACAGTGCCATTGCCTTTCGCGGCACCGAACCCGCTGCACTTGAGGCAGCCGTGCGGCACGGTGCGGGCATCGGCTTTGTCTCGGCCTTCCGCGCCAAAGCCGACCCGGGTCTGGTCGAGGTGCTGCCACCCCGCGCCGACTGGGATTCGGCCCTTTGGCTTGTCACCCACGTCGATTTGCACCGCACCCGCAAGGTCCAGGCGTTCCTTGGCTATCTGAAAGAGGTGTCAAAGACGTGGTCACTCTGACGCTGGCACAAAGCTTGCGTTGCGCTTGACCACGCTTGCCAAAGGCATCAGGGGCCGTTCGTGTTCTCCGGCTCCGTCACAGCCACAAGTCAAGAAGGCAAAAAACATCGGCGATCATTCTTACACCGCACGATCGCCACATTGTTGCCCGACCCCAAGCGAAAGCCAAACACTCAAAGGGAGGTTCAGATGGCAGTGATTGTTGTGCTTGCTGGCGGTCTTCTTGGCTTTGTGATGGCCCTCGCCAGTCTTAGGGTGCTGAATGCAGATTGGTTGACCGCCTCGACCGCTTGGTCGGTTGCGTGTCTTGTGACCGTCGTGCTTTGTGTCAAGGCAGGAACGTCGCAGCAGCAACCCCTTGCGGACACCTAGGTCCATCGCTGGACGCAAATTGTCTGACTTGGAAACGGCAAAATATTCTTGCTTTTCGGGCCGAGTGGTCACACAATTCCGTCGCGAGGTTATCTAATTCGACCACTGTCTCCGCCCAACGGCCACAGCAATCGACTATCAGCTGACTGCGCCGGGCCGCCGCAATTCCGCGGGCGGCACTACTACAGGAGACTTCACGATGGCCAAGGGCACCGTGAAATGGTTCAATGAAACCAAAGGCTACGGCTTTATTGCCCCTGAAGGCGGCAAGAAGGACGTGTTCGTTCACATCACCGCACTGGAACGTGCTGGACTTCGCGGTCTGAAGGACGGTCAGGCTGTCACATTTGACATAGAAGCCGGTCGTGATGGCCGCGAATCTGCAACCAACCTGTCGCTGTCCTGACGGGTCCTAGGCAGGGCCACCAGCCCGCCGACACGAAGATCGAAAGGGTGCCGCATCGCGCGGGCACCCTTTTTTCATGACCCGGCAAACGGACAGGGGTGATCTGCTGCCCCGCCCGGCCAGGCCCTTCCCGGCCACGCCCCGCCACCTGCCCGATCCGCAAGCCCAATCCGCCGCCGCAAATCTTCAATTTCGACCGGCGTTTTAGGCATTTCATTAACCATTCCTGTGGCATCCCGGTGACTGGCGGTCGCGGCCAGCGGCGGTCGGACCCGACGAACACTGAAACGGACAAGGACCAGAGCCATGAGCGCGCGCCCGAACATCCTGATCATTCTGGTCGATCAGTTGACAGGCACCCTTTTCCCTGACGGTCCGGCACCCTTCCTGCACACGCCGAACCTGCGGCGGCTGGCAGATCACGCTCTGCGCTTTCAGAACTGTTATACGGCCTCACCGCTTGCTGCACCGGCGCAGGCCACGATCTTGTCGGGCCAACTGCCGCGCCGCACCCGCGTTTACGACAATGCCGCGGGGTTTGCCTCGGATATCCCGACCTATGCCCATCACCTGCGCCGCGCGGGGTATTACACGGCGGTGTCGGGCAGATTGCACGGCATCGGCCCAAACCCTTCGCACGGGTTTGAGGACCGGTTGACTGGCGACACCGACCCCGCCGAATGTCGCTGGCCCCCCGACTACCGCAAGCCTGTCGGCCGCGGCGACTGCTGGTATCACAGCCTCGCCTCGGTAGCGTATGCTGGGGTGACCGATATCGCCAACCCGTGCGACCATAACGACACCGTCGCCTTGCACGCCGTACAAAAGCTGACGAGCCTGCTGCGCGGGGGAGATCCGCGCCCGTGGTGCCTGACGGTCAGTTTCTCGCAGCCGAAAAACCCCTTTGTCGCCCATCGCACCTATTGGGATCTGTATGACGGCGCGCCCGAACGGGAACCGCCTGAGGCGATTGTTCCTGATGCGCAAGATCCACATTCCCAGCGACTGATGGCGGCCTGCGACCGGCAAAGTTTCGACATCACGCCCGACCATGTCCGCAGGGCCCGGCAAGCCTATTTCGCCAACCTCTCGCATGTCGATGCCTTGATCGGCGAGGTGTTCAGCGTTCTGGACGCCACCGGACAGGACGCCATCGTGATCTTCCTGTCGGATCAAGGCCAGATGTTGGGCGACCGTGGGCTGTGGTTCGCGATGAACTTTTTTGACCCGGCGGCGCGGGTACCGCTGATGATCTCGGCCCCCGATCTGCCGCCCGGCCTTGTGACGGCTCCGGTATCGACGGTGGATGTCACCCCGACGGTTGCAGCCCTTGCCGGTGTCACGATATCCGAAGTCATGCCCTGGACCGATGGTGTCAATCTGCTGCCTATGGCGCGGGGCGGCACAGGGTCGATGGTCGCCATGGAATATGCTGGTGAGGCCAGCCTCGGGCCGATGGTGGCCCTGCGCGAGGGCGCGTGGAAATACATCCGCTGCGCCGCCGACCCCGAGCTTTTGTTCGACCTCGCCAGCGATCCCGGCGAACGCACCAATCTCGTCGATGACAGTCGCGCGGCCCTTATCCTTGACCATTTCCGCAAGGCAGCCGATGCCCGCTGGGATTTGCCGCGCTTTGACGCCGAAGTGCGCGAAAGCCAGGCTCGCCGCCGGGTGGTTCATGAAGCCTTGCACAGCGGTGCCCCGCTCGCCTGAGGTCATGGCCCGCCGGCATGATACTTGGAATCGTGGCGCACACGCCCGCAGACCTGATCAGGGTGGACCGGCCCGAACGCGGGCTCGGCACCGCCCGGACTGGCATCCGATGCGCCCCTTGCCGCTGTCGGCTGCGCTGCGCGCGGGAGTATTTCAAAAGCAGCAAACACTGGCCCAACACGTCTGGATTTGCTGCTTGACAAAATACTCCCCGCGGAGCGTCCGACACAACCGTCGGGCCAAAGAGTGCAGAACCATCGGTTTCAACGGGAATCCTCCAGCACAAGGGCAGCCCCTTTCCAGCCCACCAGAATGGCCGGCGCGTTGGTGTTGCCGGCGATCAGGTTCGGAAAGCTTGACGCATCAATCACCCGAAGCCCCGCCACACCGCGCACCCGCAACCGGGCGTCCAGCACCGATGTCGCCGGATCGGCCGCCATCCGGCAGGTGCCGCAGGGATGATAGACCGTGCCCGAGCGATTGCGGAAATCGTCTATCAGCGCATCATCAGAGATGACCTCTGGTCCGGGCCGCAGCTCGCGGCTGATCAGCCGGGCAAGGGCAGGTTGCGCCGCGATATGGCGCAGGATCTTGACCGCTGCCAGCATCTCGGCCACGTCGTGGTCGGTGGAATAGGCATTGGCGACAATCATCGGATGCGCCAACGGGTCGGGGCTGCGCAGGCGGATGGTCCCGCGTGACGTAGGGCGGCAATTCGACAGGCCCAGCGACAGCCCTGACCAGGGGTCAGGCGACAGGATCGGGTGTTCGCCATTGCGCGGGATCAGCGTAGAAAACGCTTGCATGTAAAGCTGCATGTTCGGGCGCGGCAAAGCGGGATCGGTGCGAAAGAATCCGCCGCCATGGTTGATCGACTTTGCCAATGGCCCGGCCCCGGCGAAGGCATATTTCAGCCCGGCCAGCACCTTGCCCCACCACGGGCGCAACTCGTCATTATAGGTTGGCACCGTCATTGCCGAGGTGTAGTTCAGCCCCTGATGGTCGCTCAGATGCGCGCCGACGTTGGGGTTATCGGCCAGCACCGGCAGCCCCAGAGATTGCAAAAGCCCCCCTGGCCCGATGCCGGAAAGCTGCAAAAGCTGCGGGCTGTTGATCGCCCCGCCTGACACGATGACCTCGGCCCGCGCGCCCAGACTGCGCGTCGCGCCCCCCTGACGCAGCTCGACCCCCACGGCGCGCCCGGCCTGGAACAGCACCCGCGTTACATGGGCATGGGTCAGCACCCGCAGGTTGCGCCGCCGCATCGCCGGGCGCAGAAACGCCCGCGCCGTCGAATTGCGCCGCGCGCCCTTGATGGTCATCTGATAGGTGCCGACACCCTCTTGCGTGGCGCCGTTGAAATCGGCGGTTTCGGCCAGACCGGCCTGCCCGCAGGCGGCAACATAGTCGCGGACCAAGGGGTGCAGCCCGCGCCGACAGGCCGAGATGAACAACGGCCCGCCCTGCCCGCGCCATTGGTCTGCACCCACCTCATTATCCTCGATCGCGCGATAGGCGGGCAGGCAGTCGTCCCAGCCCCAGCCCAGCGCCGCATGCCCCCAGTCGTCATAATCTGCCGGGTGCCCGCGGACCCAGACCATGGCGTTGATCGAAGACGATCCACCCAACAGCTTGCCTCTTGGCCAATGATCGCGGTTTCCGGCCAACCCCGGGTCTGGTTCAGTCTGATACATCCAGTTGACCGCCGGATCGTAGAACAGCTTGCCGTAGCCCAGCGGCAAATGGACGTAAGCCCGCAAATCGGTGCCACCCGCCTCGACCAGTGTCACGCTGTGGCGGCCCGAGGCTGTCAGCCGGTCGGCCAGCACACAGCCTGCCGATCCTGCGCCCACGATGATGTAATCACTGTCGTCCATGCTGCCCGTCTGTCCTGTGTGGCAGCACAGTATCTGCGGTGCGGGCCGACACATGCGCGAATGCGACACCATCTGTCGCGCTTTGCAATCCAAGCCTCAGGTCAGCCCGACCCAAGCCGACGGGATCGCCCCCGGACCAGTCAGCCACCCGTCGCGAAGACCGTCAGCCTTGGGTGGTTGTCATTGCGGTGTGCGCTGCAAGGCGGCTTCGTCATAGCCGTTCCTGCGGAACATGGCCGCCGCCCAGGCCCGCTCCTCACGCGTCACAAAGCGGTCGCGGTGCAGCATCCAGCCCGCCAACCGCGTCGGCGTGCCCACCAGCACGGTGCGCCCATCGCGGCTTTGACCGATCACCCAATAGTCCCCGGCAAAGGGCACGCCATCCAGCTTTACCTTGAACTGACCTGGCCCTACCGGCGTGGCCGTGCCAGTGATCTGCACCGTCTGACCGTCGCGCCGACAGCGGTTCTGGACACTCAGCCCGCCTTCGGCCCGGCCGTAGGTGGCGGTGGTATGGGAGCAGCCGTCCTGAAACGGCGCGGGAAACACGCCCACCTCATACCAGGTACCCAGCAACCGCTCGGGGGCCACGTTCAGCAGATACATTGGCTGGCCGGAATAGCGCGGTGACGGGATGTGCGGATCACAGCCAGCCAAAGCCAGAACCGCCAGCAGCACAAGACGTTTCATATCGAAGCCCTCTTTTCCAATGCCAGCCTCTAGCGTGCTGTGGTGGGGGGAATCACCCGCGCGCCGAGGTTTTCAATACCGCTGCCGACAGCGTTCCACAGCCAGAGCCCGAGAGGCAAGCCCGCTGTTGTCGTGCCACCGGCTGCCCTGCCCATCGCGTCCTGCATTGCCCGCCAGACGCCTGGACGCATCGCAAGAGCCTCCGGCGGGAGTATTTGGGCAAGCAGCAAGCCGTTAGGCGGCGTCCAGAAGCCCCCGGCCTTTCAACAGCGCCTCAACCCCCGGCATCCGGCCGCGGAACTGTGTATACAGACTTTCGGCCTCTTGCGAGCCGCCCGCCGACAGGATGAACCTCTCCAATCTGGCAGCGGTGGCCGGATCAAACGGATCGCCCGCTTCCTCGAATGCGGCAAAAGCATCGGCATCCATCACTTCGGACCACATATAGCTGTAATACCCGCTGGAATAGCCGTCGCCCGAGAAGATGTGCGCGAAATGCGGCGTTGCGTGCCGCATGCGGATCGCACGTGGCATGCCAAGTTGCTCAAGCACCTCGGCCTGCTTTTGCATCGGGTCTGCCGGGGCGTCGCCTTCGTGGAACCGAAGGTCCACCATCGCACTTGCCACAAATTCCACCGTGGCAAAGCCCTGATCATAGGTGCCCGCATCCAGCAGACGCCTCAGCATGTCGGCAGGCATCGGTTCGCCGGTCTGCCAGTGCCTTGCATGCTGTTCCAATACTGCGGGCACCTCCAGCCAATGCTCGTAAAGCTGGCTGGGCAGTTCGACAAAGTCGCGCGCAACCGAAGTGCCCGAAATGAAGCCATAGGTCACATCCGACAGCATCTGGTGCAGCGCATGGCCAAATTCATGAAACAGCGTGCGGGCATCGTCATAAGACAGCAGCGCCGGATCGCCCTTGGCAAAGTTGCACACGTTCACCACGATTGGCCGCACCTCGGCGCCCAGCTTGCGCTGACTGCGCATTGCCGAGCACCACGCCCCACTGCGTTTCGGCGCCCGCGCGAAGTAGTCACCCAGAAACACCGCCACATGCGCACCGTGCCGCGTCACCTCCCAGCCGCGCACGTCGGGGTGATAGAACGGCCCGTCGATCTCGCGAAACTCCAGCCCGAACAGGCGGCCCGCGCAATCGAACTGCGCCGCCAGCATGGCGTTCAGCGACAGGTAGGGCTTCAAGGCGGCCTCATCCAGATCATGCTCGGCGCGTCTGCGCTTCTCGCTGTAATAGCGCCAGTCCCAGGCCTCCAGCGGCCCGGGAATGCCATCGGCATGCAGCATCGCCTCCAGCACGGCGGCATCCGCTTCGGCCTTGGCCTTGGCGGGCGTCCAGACCCGCATCAGCAGATCGCGCACTGCAGCCGGGGTTTTCGCCATTTCCGGTTCCAGCTTGAAATCGGCAAAGCTGGCATAGCCCAGCAGTTTCGCCCGTTCGTCGCGCAGCGCCAAAATCTCGGCCGCAATCGCCCGGTTGTCATGCGCGTTGCCATTGGCCCCGCGCGCAACCCAAGCCTCATAGGCGCGCTGGCGCAGCGCACGACGTGGCGAGAACTGGAGGAACGGCACGATCAGCGACCGGTTCAGCGTGATCACCGCGCCGCCAGCCCCGCGCTCGTCTCCCGCCGCACGGGCCGAGGCCACAACGAAATCGGGCAGCCCTTCCAGATCGGCCTCAGACAGCGGCATGAACCAGTCCCGCTCATCGGCCAGCAGGTTCTGGCTGAACTGGGTGCCCAGCACCGCCAACCGCGACTTGACCGCTGTCAGCCGCGCGGCGGCCTCTCCTTCCAGCAAGGCACCCGACCGAACGAACACCTGGCGATACAGCATCAGCACGCGCTGCTGTTCGGCTGTCAGGTCCAGTGTGTCGCGGCCCTGCCACAAGGCTTCGATCTTGCCAAAAAGTGCCTTGTTGTTCGATACTTCCGAGGCAAACGCGCTTATCTTCGGGGCCAGATCGCGCATCAGGGCCTCGCGGGCATCGTTCGAATCCGCCCCCGACAGGTTGTAAAATACCCCCGCCACCCGGTCCAAGGCCCCTTCCGCCAACTCCATCGCCTCGATCACCGATGCAAAGGTCGCAGGCTCGGCACTGTCGGCAATCGCCGCGATATTGGCCCGCGCCTCGGCCAGGGCAGCGTCGAATGCGGGGGCGAAATCCTCGTCACGGATCAGGTCAAATGGCGGCAGGCCGAAAGGCGTGGTCCAGTCTTGCGCAAACACGGTCATGGGCGGGTCTCCTTTGCCATCACAAGCTAGGCACCCGGGCCGGAAAGGTCTACACCCGATGGGATTGCTGCTTTTGAAATACTCCCGCCGGAGGCTTCGACGGTTCCCCTAGCGAAAACGGTCCAAAAGCTTTTGCATCGGGTTGCGCCGGTCTTCTTCGCTGGCAACCGGCGCGGATTTCGCCTCGTCTGTTGCCGCAGGTTTCGGCTTTTCCGACGACCTCGGTGGGGCGGTGCGCAGGGCAACTGCGTTCATGAACTTTTGTGCGTCGCCCGCCGCCAGATGCACCGCGCCATCCGACAGGCCATGCAGCAAATCTTCCAGCCAGTCTTGGTCAGCCTTGGCGAAATCATGCAGCACATAGGCCGCGACCGCGTCCTTGTGGCCGGGATGGCCGATGCCTAGGCGCACGCGACCATAGCCTTCGCCCAAGCTGCCGCTGATCGACCGCAACCCGTTGTGCCCGGCATGACCGCCGCCTTGTTTCACCCGGCACTTGCCGGGGGCAAGGTCCAATTCATCATGAAAAACAGTGACATCGCCCAGTTCCAGCTTGTAAAACGACACGGCCGCCTGCACCGATTGGCCCGACAGGTTCATGAAGGTGCCGGGCTTGAGCAAGAGCACCTTTTCCACGCCCAAACGCCCCTCGGCCACCTCGCCCTTGAAGGCGGCTTTCCAAGGGCCAATGCCATGATCGGCGGCGATCCGGTCCACCGCCATGAAGCCGATGTTGTGGCGGTTGCCCGCATATTTCGCGCCCGGATTGCCAAGCCCCACCAGAAGTTTCATCGCATCCTCCGCGTCTTGCCCTTGATTGACGAAGCCCGCCCCGCCCGTCAAGCTTTGCTGCTGAGTGTTGCGGCCGCAAAGAAGACCCGCGCCCGAGGAAACGCCGAACGTCGGCGGGTGACGACAGGGATCGCCAATCATGGGTCGGCGCCGTCGAACCCCAGGGGATCCTCCGCCCAGCGCATAATTTTGCGCCTGTCCCGGGATGCGTCGTTTTCTTGCCTTTCCCGTCGCGCGGGCTTGTTCTAAATGAACTCCATCCCGACACCCGCATCTGGCAGGAGACGCCCATGAACGCCCCGCATCGCGATACCGGCTTTTTCACTGAAACCCTGTCGTCGCGCGACCCCGAGTTGTTCGGCGCGATCACCCAGGAACTGGGCCGTCAGCGCCACGAGATCGAGCTGATCGCGTCGGAAAACATCGTCAGCCGCGCCGTGATGGAGGCGCAAGGCTCCGTCATGACGAACAAATATGCCGAAGGCTATCCGGGCAAGCGCTATTATGGCGGCTGCCAGTTTGTCGATATCGCTGAAACTTTGGCGATCGAGCGCGCCTGCCAGTTGTTTGGCTGCGGCTTTGCCAATGTGCAGCCTAACTCGGGGTCACAGGCCAACCAGGGCGTGTTCACCGCACTCTTGCAACCGGGCGACACCATTCTGGGCATGAGCCTGGATGCCGGTGGCCACCTGACCCACGGCGCGGCCCCGAACCAGTCGGGCAAATGGTTCAATGCGATCCAGTATGGCGTGCGCAAGCAGGATCTGCTGCTGGACTATGATCAGGTAGAGGCGCTTGCGACCCAGCATAACCCGAAGATGATCATCGCGGGCGGGTCGGCCATTCCGCGCATCATCGACTTTGCCCGGATGCGCGAAATCGCCGACAAGGTGGGGGCGGTCCTGTTGGTCGATATGGCGCATTTTGCCGGTCTGGTGGCGGCGGGGCTGTATCCGTCGCCCTTCCCGTACGCCCATGTTGCCACCACCACCACGCACAAGACCCTGCGCGGGCCGCGCGGCGGGATGATCCTGACCAATGACGAGGTTTTGGCCAAAAAGTTCAACTCGGCGATCTTCCCCGGTATTCAGGGCGGCCCGCTGATGCATGTGATCGCCGCCAAGGCGGTCGCCTTTGGCGAGGCGTTGCGGCCAGAGTTCAAGACCTATCAGGCGCAGGTGATCAAGAACGCGCAGGCGCTGGCCGACCAGTTGATGCAGGGCGGGTTGGACATCGTCACCGGCGGCACCGACAGCCACCTGATGCTGGTCGATCTGCGGCCCAAGGGCGTGAAGGGCAATGCGACGGAAAAGGCGCTTGGCCGGGCGCATATCACCTGCAACAAGAACGGCATCCCGTTTGACACCGAAAAGCCAACCATCACCAGCGGCGTGCGGCTGGGCACCCCCGCGGGCACCACCCGCGGCTTTGGCGAGGCCGAGTTCCGTCAGATCGGCATGTGGATCAACGAGGTGGTCGATGGGCTGGCCGCGCATGGCGAAGAGGCAAATGCCGCGGTCGAGGCAGCGGTGCGCGCCAAGGTCGAGGCTTTGTGTGAACGCTTCCCGATCTATCCGGGGCTGTAAGCTTTCTTGTTTCTGATATTCCCAACCTAAAGGCGCGGGCAAAATCCCCGCGCCTTTGTCATTTCGCAACTTGCGATCCTGATACCGGGCTAAAGCCCGCCCTTCATCTGCTGCACCGCAAGAACGACGGCGGCCAGCACCAGCATGCCAAAGGCCACGGTCGCCGCTGTGCCGACCAAGGCCCGCATCTGCGACGACCCCGCCTTGCGAGACGACAGATAGCGCACACATTGGTCATAACAGGCGGCAACGCGGGTCGGGTCGATCTGCACCAGCAACTTGGGGTTCTGCGCCTTCTCGGCCAGATCGGCCAGTTCGACAGCCGCCGCGCGCACCGACCGGGGCAGCATGCGCTTGCCGCGCCTCAGCTTTTCGGACAGGCCCTTGCCGCGAAGGCCAAGCCGCTCTTCCATCAGACCGGCAACCCGGTCTGCCATCTGCTGAATTGTGACTGCGCTCATGCCCCGCACCTTTTTTCGCAAGCCTAAGCCGCTGCGGCAATTTCCTCAACCGCTCTGGCGGGCTGATGCGACAGCGGCTAGACAGGTGACATGCTTGCCACGATCCGCCACCCCGCCACCACCCCCACCGACGCAGTCCCGCTGTTGATCGCGCATGGCCTGTATGGGTCGGCCCGCAACTGGGGGGCCATCGCGCGCCGTCTGGCTGATGAGCGCGATGTGGTGGCGGTCGACATGCGCAACCATGGCGACAGCCCATGGTGGGCCACGCATGGCTACCCCGATCTGGCGGCTGATCTGGCAGGGGTGATTGAAGGGCTGGGCGGCAAGGCCGACCTGTTGGGTCATTCGATGGGCGGCAAGGCAGCGATGCAACTGGCGCTGACGCATGGCGGTCTGGTGCGGCGGCTGGTGGTGGCCGACATTGCGCCGGTTGCCTATGATCACGACCAGTCGCGGCATGTGCGGGCGATGCGGGCGCTGGACCTGACCGGCATCACCACGCGGGGCGAGGCTGACCGGCGGCTGGCCGAGATCGAGGATGACCCGTCTTTACGGGCATTCTTCCTGCAATCGCTGGACCTCAAGGCCGAAGGCGGCCCGCGCTGGCGGTTGAACCTTGATGTGCTGGAGACCGAGATGGCGCAGATCGTTGGCTGGCCGGGCACGCAGGGCCGGTTTGATGGACCTACCCTGTTTCTGACCGGCGCAAACAGCACCTATGTCCGGCCCGAGCATCGGGAAACGATCCTGAACCTGTTTCCCAATGCCCGCTTTGCCAAGATCCCCGGCACCGGGCATTGGCTGCATGCAGAAAAACCCCGCGCGTTTGAAGAAACCGTGCGGGTTTTCCTGACGGCCTGAAGATCAGTCGGCCGGCTGCTTCATCCGCATCAGCAGGTTGTCCTTCAACACGAACTGATGCAGCAAGGCTGCGGCCACGTGAACGACCACCAGAACGATCACCAGAAACTTAAGCGATGAATGCGTCTCGGCGGCCTGCGTAACCCCGCCGAACCATGCAACCGCGCCCGAGACCGGCATCACGATCATCAGGGCATACAATCCGAAGTGGACCAAAGATCCCACCATGTTGCCGATGGCCGAACCTTCGGGCGCGGCCGGAACCCCGCGGGTGTAGCGCAGGGAAAGCCGCCACACCGCAAACACCAATATCGCCAGGCCACCGAATACATGCGCGGCCACCAGCGGGTTGAAGGCAATCTGCGCACCATCCTTGAAAGCGTCCCACGCCTTGGACATCGCCCCTTGGAACACAATCTGAGAAACAATCAGCACGGTCACGACCCAGTGCAAGATGATCTGAATACGAGAATAGCCCCGGGGGGCGGGTTTCACTGCGGACATGGACAACCTCTTTCATGCGGGTGGGCGCGAAACGGAATCGCCCTTGGTCATGTTTCTACAGGTTGATCAGATCAATTGACGTGCGACATACCAACTCACGGGCATCGCGGCCACAAAGCCAAGGGCCGCGGCAATGATGATTGGTTGTGTGGTGTCCCAACCAGCCACCAGCGCAATGACGATGGCAACCCCCATCAGCGTGGTTGAAGCGATGGTAAACAGCAGCAGGGTCAGACGTGCCATGATGGCCTCCGGGTTATGTCGGATCGATGATATGGCATTTAGCACGCGGACGGGTCACGCACATTGATCCGCGTCAAACGCATCACCTGCCAGCCGATGGCAGGCCTCACCCATGAGTCTTAAAGAAAAGTTTGGTGGAGCAGATCGGGATCGAACCGACGACCTCGTCATTGCGAACGACGCGCTCTCCCAACTGAGCTACTGCCCCCACGCCGCCTGTCTTGCCGAGACGCATGAGATTGTCAAGTTGGGCACGATGCGACGATCAGGCGCGCGGACTGACGTGGCTTTGCACGAAGGCCACAATGTCGGCGGCAGGACGGGCCCCGGACAGGCGGGCGACTTCCCGGCCCCGGGCATAGAGGATCAGCGCCGGGATGCCGCGGATGCCGGCGCGCTGCGACACGGCGGGGTGGTCTTCGGTGTTCAGCTTGGCCAGACGGGCGTGGGGCGCAAGCGTCTTGGCGGCCTTGGCGAACTCGGGTGCCATCATCCGGCAGGGGCCGCACCAAGGCGCCCAGTAGTCCACCAGCAACGGCAGATCATCACCGCGGGTGGCCTTGTCATGCGCGGCGGCGTCCAGCTCCATCACCTTGTCTGACACCAAAACCTCGCCGCAGCTGCCGCATTTCGGATGCTCGGCCAGCCGTGCCATGGGCACCCGGTTCATCTGGCCACAGGTGGCGCAGGCAAGTTTGACGCTGTCGGTCATGATCGGCCCCTTCATATTCTCGTTTCGGAATATATTGGCAGCAGGGCGCGTCGCCGCAAGGGGCTACAGCAGGTCTTCTTCCTCACCCGAGACATCGACCCCCATCGCCTCAAGCCCCGCTTCAAGGTTTTCGGCCAGATGTGGCATGCCGATCAGGTAATCGGCGGTGGGAGTGGTAGCCTCGGCAAAGGCAGTTTCCACGGCCTCGTCGAAATCCTCGGCCTCGAACGCGCCGCGGCCCACCCAGGCAAGCGCGGTGAGATGCGCCTTTTCATCATCATTCAACCCGCTGATGAAGGCGTGCACCTGACTGTCGGCCGATGTCCCGGCGCGGTGCAAGAAGATGATCTGAACAACTTTCGACGGGCTGATTTCAAGCATGGCGGTCTCCCTTATCGGCATGGTGCGCTGTTGCGCCAAAAGGTGCAAGACCCCGGTTCTTTTCGCGATGCGACCCTGCGACCCCGAATCGGCTGCGCGGCGCGGCGCTTTATGCTAGGCTTGCCCCAAGCGATAGCAAAGGCGCGCCGATGACCCAAGCCCTGACACCGTTCCGCACCCTGCCGCCTGACCGTCAGCAAGCCTTGCGCGATGGGTGGGCCGACGAGATGGCCAAACAGGCAACCACCTGCGCGCTCGATGAAAAGATCGCCCGCTTCGCGGCTTGGCTGGCACCGCAGGGCATCAGCTTTACCGCCGACGACCTGCCCGCGCGGCGCAAGGTTTGATCAGAGTCAAGGACCAGCGCACGTAAAGGTCCATCATCTGAACATCCACAAAAAGGAGTAGAGCGATGGTCTTTAGCACGCACGCTTCCCGCATGACGCTGATGACGGTTGCCTTGGCTGCTGCGGTGCCGTTGTGGGCCCAGACCGCGCAGGCGGCGGCTGTTTTCTCCGCAAGCGCCGAGGCCATGCTTTCTCTCGATATCTCCGGGAACACCAGCTTTGACGATCTTGGCATCGCTACGATTGATCTGCATCAGGAAACCGGTGCGCAACCAGGGGAATGGCTCGACACTGGAAATGGAATTTCGTGGCCCGCTCAGGAACACGTCTATGTCCATGGCGTCACGCCGTTTGCACTGGCCGAATACAATCCTCCGCTCAGTTTTGGCCAAGGTCTGACACTGGGCCTTTCGCTGGCCGATCAGGTTCTTGGCATTGATCCTTCAGTTCTGGAGCTGTCGGGCCGCAGCTGGAATATTCCCTTGGTCGGGGCAGTAGGATCCGGCCAGACCTATGCAGGCGACGGTATCGATCCATTTGGTCGGCCAGCCCTGCGCTTTTCGGCCTCGGTTGCGGGTCAGGCGACCCGCCCGGGAACCTTCACAAGTTCCGCAGCCGTTTGGGACTTGACCTTGGGGCTGGTGAACATGTCGATGACGGACACCATGATTTTGAACTGGACGCTGGCCTATACGTTGACCGCAATGGCGCATGTGGACGATCCGCTGCGCGAATTCGCAAGTGCCGACTCGTCAGCACGAGGCTCGGAGGACGACCTGATCCTGAGCGACGAACTTGCTGCAGCGACGGCCACAATCAAACCGGCTTGGTTGCAGAGTATCTTGTATGCTCCGGGAAATGGCGCCCCTGCCGTTCCCGGCATTCTGCCCAAGCCCGATCCGGCTGGCGGGCTGTTCGACTTTTCAGTTACACTGGAACCAGGAGAGATGGTGAAACTTTGGCTGCGTGCAGATGCACATGGTTATGCCTATGTCAGCCCGGCAGAGGTGCCCTTGCCTGCTTCGAGCGGGCTGCTGGCGTTAGGGCTTGGCATGCTGAGCTTGGCCCGCCGCCGGCGCTGAACAGCGGCGACGGCAAGGCCTTGGGTGGGGCATTGGCCGGGGCGGCGGCCGCCCCGGCATGCCAGACGGGCCTCAGTCACTACTCCGCCGCTTCGGCATAGCTTTCGACCGGCGGGCAGGTGCAGATCAGGTTGCGGTCGCCGTAGACGTTGTCCACCCGGCCAATCGGCGGCCAGTATTTGTCGACCCGGAACGCGCCGGGCGGAAAGCAGGCGGCTTCGCGGCTGTATTTGCGGTCCCAGTCGGCCACCAGATCGTTCACCGTATGGGGCGCGTGGCGCAGCGGGCTGTCCTCGGCGCTGATCTCGCCCGCCTCAACCGCCCTGATCTCGTCGCGGATCGCCAGAAGGGCGGTGATGAAGCGGTCGATCTCGGCCTTGGTCTCGGACTCGGTCGGTTCCACCATAAGCGTGCCCGCCACCGGCCAAGACATTGTGGGCGCATGGAAACCATTGTCGATCAGCCGCTTGGCGATGTCGTCGACCGTCACGCCCGCTTCGGCAAACGGGCGCGTATCCAAGATGCACTCATGCGCGACCCGGCCCTTGTTGCCCATGAACAGGATCGGGTAGGCCCCCGCCAGCCGGGCCGCGATGTAATTGGCGTTCAGGATCGCCACGCGGGTGGCCTGGGTCAACCCCTCGCCCCCCATCATCAGGCAATAGGCCCATGAGATCAACAGGATAGACGCCGAACCGTAAGGGGCCGCACTGACCGGGCCTTCCTTGCCGCCGGTTTCCGGGTGGCCGGGCAGATGCGGCGCCAGATGCGCACGCACGCCGATAGGACCCATGCCGGGGCCACCACCGCCGTGCGGGATGGCAAAGGTCTTGTGCAGGTTCAGGTGGCTGACATCGCCGCCAATCTCACCGGGTTTCACAAGGCCGACGAGTGCGTTCATGTTCGCACCGTCAATATAGACCTGCCCACCGTGGTCATGGGTGATCTGGCAGATCTCGCGCACGGTTTCCTCAAACACGCCATGGGTCGATGGATAGGTGATCATGCAGGCGGCAAGCCTGTCACCCGCGACCATAGCCTTCTCACGGAAGTCCTCGACATCGACATCGCCATTTGGTGCGGTCTTGACCACCACCACCTCCATCCCCGCCATATGCGCCGAGGCCGGGTTGGTGCCATGGGCGCTGGTCGGGATCAGGCAGACCTTGCGCTGGGTGTCACCGTTGGCGTGGTGATAGGCCTGAATCGTCAAAAGCCCCGCATATTCGCCCTGCGCGCCGGAATTGGGCTGCATCGACATGGCGTCATAACCGGTGATCTCGCACAGCTTGGCCGAAAGGTCGGCGATCGCCTCTTGATAGCCCAAAGCCTGATCTACGGGCGCAAAGGGGTGCAGGCTGCCAAACTCGGGCCAGGTGATCGGCATCATCTCGGCGGCGGCGTTCAGCTTCATGGTGCAAGACCCAAGCGGGATCATGGCGCGGTCAAGCGCAAGATCGCGGTCGGACAGGCGGCGCATGTAGCGCATCATCTCCGACTCGGCCCGGTTCATGTGGAACACCGGGTGGGTCAGATAGGGCGACGTGCGCACCATCTCTTCCGGAAAGCCAAGGGTCGCGCGGTGGGGCGGCACGCCTTCGATGCCAAAGGCGCGCAGGATGCGGACCAGCACCCGCTCATCGGTGGTTTCATCCAGTGAGATGCCGACACGGTTGGTGCCGATCTTGCGGAAGTTCAGCCCCTCATGCCGGGCGGCGGCAAGGATGCCGGTCTGGCCGACGCCCACCTCGACCGTGATCGTGTCGAAAAACGCCTTTGGCGACACCGTGGCACCGGCGGCCTTGAGCGCGCGGGCAAGGCGCGTGGTCAGGAAATGCACCCGCTCGGCAATGGCGCGCAGGCCGCTTGGGCCATGGAACACCGCATACATCGATGCCATCACCGCCAAAAGCGCCTGCGCGGTGCAGACGTTCGAAGTGGCCTTTTCGCGGCGGATGTGCTGTTCGCGGGTTTGCAGCGCAAGGCGGTAGGCGCGGTTGCCCCGGCTGTCGACCGACACCCCGACGATCCGCCCCGGCATCGCGCGTTTCAGATCGTCACGGCACGACATGAAGGCCGCGTGTGGGCCGCCATAGCCCATCGGCACGCCAAACCGCTGCGCCGACCCCACCGCAATATCGGCCCCCATCGCGGCGGGTTCTTTCAGCACGCACAGGGCCAGAAGGTCGGTCGCAACGATGGCGATACCCTTTGCCGCATGGACCTTGGCGATCAGCGCGGTGAAGTCGGTCACATGGCCATAGCTGCCGGGATACTGAAAAATCGCGCCAAACACCTTGGTCGGGTCCAGATTGCCGACCATGTCCTCGATGATCTCGATCCCCAAGGGGGCGGCACGGGTGCGGATCACCTCGATCGTCTGGGGGTGGCAAAAACGGTCGACAAAAAACGCCCGCGCCTTGGATTTGGCGGTGCGCTCGGCCATGGTCATTGCCTCGGCCGCCGCCGTTGCCTCGTCCAGCAGCGACGCATTGGCCACCGGCAACCCGGTCAGATCGGCCACCATGGTCTGATAGTTCAGCAAAGCCTCTAGCCGGCCTTGGGCGATTTCGGGCTGATACGGGGTGTAGGCGGTATACCACGCCGGGTTTTCCAGAATGTTGCGCTGGATCGCGGGCGGCGTCACGGTGCCGTAATAGCCCTGCCCGATCAGGCTGGTCATCACGGTGTTGCGGCTGGCCACCTGCCGCATGCGTTCCAGAAACTCATGCTCTGCCAGCGGTTTCCAGGCCAGCGGGGTTTTCTGACGGATCGACTGCGGCACGGTCTGGTCGATCAAGGTGTCCAGGTCTGGCACGCCAACCGCCTTGAGCATGTCGTCCATCTCGGCGGGCGACGGCCCGATATGACGGCGATTGGCAAAATCATAAGGGTCATAGGCGACGAACGTATAGGTCATGGCTTGCCTTTGAAAGATCACGAGACAGACAGGCGCAGGGATATGCGCCCGCCGCATTCGGCATGTCGCGACTGCGTGTCAGCCAATCAGATCGGCGTATTCGTCTTCGTCCATGAAGGCATCGAGCACCGACAGGTCGTCGATCTTCATCTTGAAGAACCACGCAGCCCCTGTCGGGTCTTCGTTCACCAGTGCGGGCGCATCGACCAGCTTGCTGTTGACGGCCACGATCTCGCCATCCAGCGGGGCCAGAATGTCGGACGCGGCCTTGACGCTTTCGATGACACAGACCTCATCGCCCTCGGCCACCATGGTCTCGGGCTCGGGCAGTTCGACAAAGACCACATCGCCCAACTGGCTTGCGGCATGTTCGGTGATGCCCACGACGACAAGATCGCCCTCGACGCGCAGCCATTCGTGTTCCTTGGTGTATTTCATCGCAAAGCCTCAGCGTTTGTAAGTTGTAGGGTGGAAAGGAAGCGGGACAACGGTCACGGGCAGGCGCTTGCCGCGCACCTCGCCCTCAAGCCGCGTGCCGGGGGCGGCGTGGCTTGAAGCAACATAGCCCATGGCAATGGGGGCGCCAACCGAAGGGCCGAAGCCGCCCGAGGTAACCTCGCCCAAGGGGGTGCCGTCGGGGTCGAACAGCGCGGTGCCCTCGCGCATCGGCGCGCGGCCTTCGGGGCGCAGACCGACGCGCAAACGTTCGGGGCCATCGGCCAATTCGCGCAAGATGCGTTCCGCACCGGGAAAACCACCTGCCCGCGCGCCACCCGTTCGGCGGGATTTCTGGATCGCCCAGGTCAGGCCCGCTTCGACCGGGGTGGTGCCGGTGTCGATGTCATGGCCATAAAGGCAAAGGCCCGCCTCCAGCCGCAGACTGTCGCGCGCACCAAGGCCGATGGGCATCACGCCATCGGTCGCCAGCAGCGCGCGGGCCAGACCTTCGGCCCCGGCCTCGGGCACCGAGATCTCGAAGCCATCCTCGCCGGTATAGCCCGAGCGCGACACCCACATCGGCCCGAAGACCGTGTCAAACACCGCCACATCCATGAAGCGCATCTCGATGACCGCAGGCACCAAAGGCGCCAGTGCGGCCTCGGCCAGCGGCCCTTGCAGCGCAAACAGCGCCCGGTCGGTGATGTGCTGCACCTCGGCCACCGCGCCCAAGTGCGCCTGCATATGCGCCACATCCGCCGCCTTGCAGGCGGCATTCACCACGACAAACAAATGATCGCCCCGGTTGGCAAACATCAGGTCATCAAGGATGCCAGCTTGTTCATTGGTGAGCAGGCCATAGCGTTGGCGCCCCTCAGCCAGACCCAGCACATCCACCGGCATCATCGCCTCGAACGCGTGGCACAGCTCGGCCATGCTGCCCTTGGGCCGCAAGATCACCTGCCCCATGTGGCTGACATCAAACAGCCCCGCTGCGGCGCGGGTGTGCAGATGTTCGGCCATCACGCCGGCCGGGTATTGCACCGGCATTTCATAGCCGGCAAAGGGCACCATCTTGCCGCCAAGCGACAGATGCAGGTCGTGCAGAGCAAGACGTTTGTGGTCGGTCAAACCGCCCCTCCATGTTCTGCCGGACAGGATATTCCGGCACCGTTCGGACAGGCCAATCCCTGCCCCGCGATGCCCCCCCTGTCCCTGCCCTGTCGGTTTTCATACCATGCGGGCGCCTGAGATCGTTATCCCTTCGGCGGGCTCCCCGTCTGAAACGGTCAAGCCACTCTCCAGAGTTCCAGTGCCAGAAACGGTCCCTTGCGCCTGAGAGTTTACCGGGGCGGTTGCTCCTTCGGCACCGACAAACGCACTTGCGCACGCCGCCGGATTCTCCCGATCCTGACTGCGAACGATCTAGCGCGTGGCCTTGAGGGCTGGCAAGGGGAAAACGAAAGCGACGCAGCATCCGGCACAAGCGACACGTCAGCCGGCCGGGCGGCCGCGCTGATCGACCACGCGAAAGGCCAGCCACAGTGCCAGAAGACCGAACACGATGCCGCCCACCGCCTGCCCGATCAGCACACCCTGGGCCCCCCAGACGCCCCCCAGCCACAGCGCGAAGGGCACCGTGCCAAGGGTATGGCGACCCCAGTTCAGCAGCGTGGACTGGAATGGACGGCCAAGGTTGTTGCAGGCGGCATTCGAGATGAACAAGAGGCCGTTGAAAAAGAACAACAGGCACAGTGGCCCGCAGAACAGGAACACCAGGTCGCGCGTCAGCCCCTCGGCGCGGAACAGATCGGCCAATGGCCCGCGCAGCGCAAACAGCACCGCCGTCACCGACACGATCACTCCGGCGGTAAAGATCACCGCGTCCCAGACCGCGCGGCGCACCCGGTCCATCCGGCCCGCGCCTGCGTTCTGGCCGATGATCGGCCCAATGGCCCCCGCCAGCGCAAAGATCACCCCCAAGGCCACCGGGGTCAGCCGCCCGGTGATCGCCACGCCCGCCACCGCCGCCTCGCCGAAAGGCGCGATCAGCCGGGTGATGAAGGCCTGACCCACCGGCGTTGCCACCTGGGTCAGCACCGCAGGCCCGGCGATCTGCGACATGGCGCGCAGGTCCAGCACCAACTCGGCGCGGATCACCGGGGAAAAGCCGCCATAGCTGCGCCAGACCGGCCATAGCGCCATGCCCGCGATTACCGCGCGCGACAAGACGCCCGCCAAGGCCGCCCCGGTCAGACCCAGATCGGCGCCGAAGATCAGAATGGGGTCGGCGATGGCAAGGGCTATCGCCCCCCAGACCGTCACCATCATCGCGCGGCGCGCATCGCCATGGCTGCGCAGCACCGCCGCCCCGGTGATCCCCAGCATCAGCAAGGGCTGGCCCAGCATCGACAGGCGCAGGAACTGCACCGTGGCCTCGGCGGTCGCCCCGGTGGCACCCAGCAGGCCGACGATCGGCGCCAGGGCCGACCAGATCAGCGCCGTGAACCCGACCCCCACCACCACCGCCAGCAACAGCCCATGCGTTGCCTGTCTGCGCGCCAGTTCCGCGTTGCGCTGCCCCAATACCCGCGCCACCACCGCCGACACCGCAATCGACACCCCGATGCCAAAGCTGGTGGTAAAAAACAGCACCGCCCCGGCATAGCCCACCGCCGCTGTCGCCACCGGATCGGCAAGCCACGAGATGTACAGAATGTTCACCAGATCGACGAGAAAGATCGCCATCAGCCCGACGGATGAGGTCAAGGACATCACCACGACATGCCGCATCAGGCTGCCGGTGACGAACTTTCCCTCTGGCAAGACCTGCTTTTTGACCGGGGTTTCCTCTTGGCCCAAATACCCTCGGGGGGTGCGGGGGGCAGACGGCCCCCCGCGGCCGGCCCCGGTCACAGCGTCGGGGCCTTGGGCAATAGCGGCATCACATCAGCCATTTCCGGCCCGTGCTCCATCCCGGTCATCGCTTTGCGCAGCGGCATGAACAGGCCCTTGCCCTTGCGCCCCGTTGCCTCTTTCACCGCCGCCGTCCATTGGCCCCAGGTGTCACGGGTCCAGGGTTGGGCGGGCAGCAGGGTCATGGCCTGCACAATGAAATCGCGGTCTTCCTCGGCGACCAAGGGCGTGGCGCCGTCGCGAAACAGGGTCCACCAGCCCTCAAGGTCGGCCAGCACGGTGATGTTGCCGCGCGCCACC
>JAFGXY010000054.1 GCA_016936395.1 Paracoccaceae bacterium
GATGGTCGACATCCTCGCCGCCGTGCTGACAGAAGGCCTGCCCGCGGTGGAGGCCGCTTGTGCCGAGGCCATCGCGCAGGGCGTCCACTCCGCCGATGTCATCCTCAACATCCTGGCACGCCGCCGCGATCCGTCCCCGCCGCCCTTGCTGCTGACATCAGGGGACCCTGACAGGAAACCATTTTCAGCCAAAACCAGTGCCCGGGCGTAGGATCGCGCGGCCAGCAATCCCTCCACGGTGCCAAGATCAGCACCCAAAATGGCGGCGGCATCTCGGACCCGCTGCTCGCGAGCGGACTGCACGTAGCCTTGAAGCAGGTTGTTCGCTTCCAGCGCAGCATAGGCCGCCATCCCCGCAGGTGATCGGGCCAACAGGCCATTGGCCAGCCTGCGTACGATCCCGCTGCTGCTCGGAAAGCTGTCTGCCGTGAGGGCAAACTCTGCAAGGATAGCATCATTCCGCGATCCCGGCGCAACCGGCTCGGCATAGCAGCGACAATTGTGCGCCTGCCCCGGATGCCCGCCTGCGGGAGGCTCGTCCCAGCGAAACACCTGGTCGTCGTATTCGGCGTGGCTGTCGCGCACTTTCGCGTCGTCTTGGGAGCGCCAGATGTATCGCTCGATGCCGAGGTCTTGCTGCCGAAGCTGGTTGATCAGGCCTGCGAAGGCCCGAAGCATGCGTTCTTCCATCGCTTTCCGCAACGGACGCAAGCGTTGCGGGTGGGTCTCGTATTCCTCGAAGATAGCCGTCAAGCGCGCGTCCCACTGGCGCAGTACCTCCTCTTTCGCATCCGAAACGTCGCGCAGATCGGATTCGATCACCCACGGCACGGTGTCCGGGGGCGTCAGTGCATTCAGCAGCATCCGGGTGTTGTCGTTGATCATGCGGTCCAGTTGATCGGTAAAATCTGCCCGCAGGTCGGCATGGCCGGGGAAAAGCGATTTGATTGAAATGCCTTGACGGTAACCGTACACAGCCCCGTTATGCCGTGTGAAAACGTACTGACCGCTGCCATCGTGCCGAAGGAATTCCCGTAGATTGTGTTGCATGGAACCTCCCGTCGATCCGAGGGATGGTTTGTACTGCCAGTCAGTTAAAATGCGATCAACCGACCGTTCGTTGCCTCGATCAGGCGTGGTGCTCGCGGATGGCAGCATCAGAGTGAGAGGAGTGCCGGTTTCCCAGTGACGGGTTGAAGGCTGAGAGAGTGAACCGCCCCGGGTTTACCGGAGGGCAAAACTCTCGGAGAATTGCCCATCATGGGACAGAATCGAAAGAAGACCCCGAAGCCGTATTCACCCGAGTTCCGCGAACGTGCGGTGCGGCTTCCCAAGCCAACCATTCCGGGGCATAGGTGAAAGCATAGGCGCCGTCCGGATCGCGGAAATACTGACCCACTTTGCGGCGGTTCATGTAGACGTCGAGCGGCGCATAGGCGCGCTTGCGCCCCATCAGAAAATGTCCTCAAGATCACCGGGACTCATCTTGCTGCGTGGGACGATGTGCAACTCGAGATCGAGGGCCGCGAGCAGGTCGAAGATCGTATCGATCTTTGCCCCGCTGGCGCTGGTCTCGATGTTGGAAACCGTGCGCTGCCAGATGCCCGCGCGTGCGGCAAGATCGGCCTGGGTCAGGTTTTGGATCTTCCTTGCCTCGCGCAGTACGTGGCCAAGGTCCTTTGTGGTGCGAGCGATCCGGTTCATCAGGTGATCCTTTTCGCCAGAATATGATCGCTAGATTATTTTATGTCAATATCCGCTGTAGATCATAAAACATAATAATGATCGTCAGATCATAGGCTGTTGGCAGTTGCTGCGGAACCGACCGCGGCACGCAGTCATCGTTTTTGGATGAACACGCCGTTCTTGAGGAAGCCGCTCTGAGGTCTCTGTTCCGGACGTTCGCCTTGGTTCCCGGGGTGGGGCAAGAAGCGAAGAAGTCGCTTGAACAAAGTATGTTATAATATAACATGCCGTAACCTATCTAGGGTTCGATCCGTAAACCCCTGTAACGAGGGAGACAGCCATGACCTCATCCATGCCTAGCACTGGAAGCAGAAGCAGGGCCATTTCCTTTGGCGTCAGCAGCACCTGCAGGCGCTGGCCACGCTCAAGCGGGCCGAGGCGGTGCTGATGCTGCACCAGGCCCGGATCGTGGCGCATCAGGCCGAGATCGCCCGGCATGAAGAACAGATCGCGCATGGCACGACGCGTGCCCCGAGGGTGACGGCAGATGACCACGCCCGGATTGCCCGTGACCACGCCCGCGGGGCAGGGCGCAACGCCAGGCTTATAGACGCCATCAATGTCGTCGCTGCGCATCTGGATGGGGGCGAGAAGCCATGACCGCCGCTGCGAAACTCCCCGTGACGGTGCTGTCGGGGTTTCTGGGGGCGGGCAAGACGACCCTGTTGAACCATGTCCTGAACAATCGCGCGGGCCGCCGCGTCGCGGTGATCGTCAATGACATGTCCGAGGTGAACATAGATGCCGACCTGGTGCGCGCGGGCAGCGAACTGGCCCGCGGCGAGGAAAAGCTGGTCGAGATGACGAATGGCTGCATCTGCTGCACGCTGCGCGACGACCTGCTGGTCGAGGTGCGCCGCCTCGCGGATGAAGGCCGCTTCGACTACCTTCTGATTGAATCCACCGGCGTGTCCGAACCGCTGCCCGTGGCCGCCACCTTCGAGTTCCGCGATGACGAGGAGCGGTCGCTGTCGGACTTGGCCGAGCTTGATACGATGGTGACGGTGGTTGATGCCGCGCACCTCTTGCGCGACTATTCCAGCCAAGATTTCCTGAAGGACCGCGGCGCCGATCTCGGCCCCGAGGACGAGCGCAGCTTGGTCAACCTGCTGACCGACCAGATCGAGTTCGCCGATGTGATCGTGTTGAACAAAGTGTCCTCGGCCAAGCCCGAAGACCTGGCCGCCGCCCGCGCGATCCTGCGCGCGCCGAACGCCGATGCGAAGATCATCGAGACCGATTACGCGCAAGTGGACGCGGCCGAGATCATTGGCACGGGTCGCTTCAGCTTTGACGCCGCGCATCGCCATCCGACCTGGGCGCAGGAGCTTTACGGCTTTGCCAACCATGTTCCCGAGGATGCGGAATATGGCATCACCAGCTTTGTCTATCGCGCCGAACGGCCCTTTGTCCCGGTGCGGCTGGCCGAATTCTTCGACACGCCGCTGCCCGGCGTGATCCGCGCCAAAGGGCATTTCTGGATTGCCACAAGGCCGCATTGGGCGGGTGAGTTTTCGATGGCGGGATCGGCGGTCGAGGTCCGGGGCCTCGGGCTGTGGTGGGCTGCGGTGCCCGAAAAGCACTGGCCCCCCGAGGAACGCGTCCGGATGGCCCAGCGTGTGGCCGGTGAATTTGGCGACCGGAGGCAGGAGATGGTCTTCATCGGGATGCTGGGCACGATGAACCGAGTCAGGATCACGTCCATGCTGGACCGCTGCCTGGTGCCCGAAACCCGGTTCGAGCCAGACCGCTGGGCGCATCTGCCCGACCCCTTCCCGCACTGGGGCCGGACGGTGGAACCGGTCGAATGAAGGGGCGTGCATCGAACCGTGGGGCGGCGACGCTGAAGCTGCGGCGCCGTGCCACCAATCCAATGCGTGACTATGACGGCCTGCCGCGGGAGCTGCGCGCCTGGCTTGCCCAGGCCGCGCGGCCCTGGAGCCCGGTCTCGGTGCGCCGGGCATTCGCGCGCACCCTTGCCGCCAAGGGCGACCGTGCTCAGGCGCTGGCCGAACTGGACCGGCTGGAGGCGCACAAGGTCGCGCGGGATGCCCTGGCTCTTTGGGGTGGGTCTCACCCGGCCGCGCTTGGGATCGGCATTGGGTGCCGACGCGACATTTCCGCAACGAAAGCGGGAGAGCGCGTCAGATGACTTGCCAAAAAGAGGTGGATTTAGCTCTATCGCCACGCACCTGGCTGGAGCTTTTTGGTGCAAGAACGAACTGTCATCCAGCTAGACGCATCCTCCCGTGTCCAGCCAATTTCCAAACATGAAGGCGGTCGCCTTTCGCGACTGCAACGGAGGTATGATGCTTACAAAATTGAATTCACGGCCCATTTTTACCGCTACGGTCGCGGCAATCACGCTCGCCGTCCCCGGCCTTGCCTGGTCCGAGGGCCAGACTGCGGTTTCGCTGACAGGCCTCGACGCCGAGGCCGTGGCAGATGCGGGGCAGGCCCGGATATCCACGCAGGGCGGCTCGCCGGAAAAAGGGCCGGGAAAAACGGTCATGAAGGCCGACAAGCCGGGTGAAAAGAAGCCCGTCGCCCCGCAAACCCGGGCCATCTACGACCCTGCGGGCGGGCGCAAAGGGCGCAACGTGGCGCGCCTCGACATGCCGCTGTGTTCCAACTGGCAGGGTGGGCCCAAGGGCACCTTGCTGCCCGCAGGTGCCGGTGACGGGCCGCTGCCCCGGCCGGGCCAGCACGGCATGATCGCATTGGGCTTCAGCGAGGCTTGCGAGCGTGGGGAAGGGTTGCTGAAATTCTCCAGCCGTGGCGAAAGTTTCTTTGCCGAGGGCACGATCCATACCGAGGATATCGGCACCTACACCGCGCCGGATGGCACCCGCGTGGTCAATGATCGCGACCGGCAGACCTACAAGATCGCTGCGGGATGGATTGGCGAGGATGGCTCTTTCCTCAGCTTTGCCACCCGGCGCATGCAGCGCGACAAGATCCTGTTTCAGGGTGTTGGTCCGGGCTCTGACACCCGCAAGTTCGATGTCGAGGGCTACGACCTTGTTGGCAAGATCATGCTGGATGGCGATTTGGCATCGCAACTGCGGTTCAAGATCAGTCACAACCAGATCGACAAGATCACCGACAATTTCACCTATCGGCCGGTTTCAGGGCAAAAGGCCAAAACAATTCTTGATGGCACGAGCGCGAACGCGATGGCTGCCATTGATGGTGGCGGTGCGGGGTTCAAGTGGACGCTGGGGTTCGACTACGACCTGGACCAGCGGAACGCAGACAAGTTCCGAGGGGCCGCGCTGGCGCCCTATTCAACCGATTTCGCCGATGCGAAAATCGCAGTCACGGGCCTGACGGCAGATGGCACCTGGACGCTGGGGGCGGGTCGTCGGCTGCTGGCCGGGCTGCGGGTGGAACATGTTGACGCCTCGCTGGACGACATGGACCGCAGCTTTGCCACCCCGACGCCGCGGCAACTGCTCCAGGACACCTACGGCTACACCGGAAACGGCAAGACGACCGAGACCAATTTCGCCGCCAAGCTGCGGTTTGAGCAGGATCTGTCCGGCAACCGGAGCCAGTGGTTCGCCGGGCTGTCCTATACCCCGCGCACCGCCGACCCGCGCGAGCGCTATTTCACCGGCTATAGCGGCGATCCGCTGAAGATGTGGATCGGCAACCCCGATCTGGACCCGGAGCGGCACTTGATGTTGGAACTGGGGGGCGGCATGCGCAGCGGGCCCTGGACGCTGGCAAGCCGGGCCTATGCTGACTGGGCCGAGGATTTCATCATCGGGGATCGCGCCCGTGGACAGGCTGGCATCCTGGTGGATGACGACCGCAATATCTACCGCAACGTCGATGCCTTCATCGGCGGGCTCGAAGGATCGGCCATCTACGAATGGAAGAACGGCTTCTATGCCGGGGCCGAAATCTGGCTGACCTATGGCCAGAACACCACCGACAACCGCGCGATCGCCCAGATCCCGCCCGCCGAGGCGGCGCTGAAACTGGGCTGGAAGGGGGAGCAGGTCTCGCTTGGGGGGACATGGCACCTTGTGTCCAGCCAGCCCCGTCTGGATGATGACATCTTCACCGGCTCGGGCAGCGATGGCGATGGTTACGGCGGCGCCCTGGGGGCGGGCTATGGCACGCTGGATCTTGCGGCCAACTGGACGCCTCGGAAAGACATGACCTTTGGCGTCGGGATCGAGAACGTGTTCGACAAGACCTATGTCCCACTGATCGAGCGCGGCGATACCGACAACCCCTTCCTGTTCAACCCCACCGCCCCCGGCCGCAGCCTTTGGGCCAAAGCCATCATCCGGTTCTAGGAGCACCTGACGTGAAAATACTATTCCTTCGTTCTCTGCTGGCCCCCGTCCTTGCTGTGATACTGGCCGCCCCGCTGCATGCGACCGAGCCTGACCTGTCGGTCGTCGTCAGCATCCTGCCGCTTCAGACCATGGTCGAGGCCATTGGCGGCGATCATGTGACAACCATGGTGATGGTGCCGCCGGGCGCCCCGCCGAGCGTTTTTGAAATGTCGCCGAAACAGACGGCGGCGCTACAGGACGCGTCGCTTTATGTCGCGATGGGTATTCCGCATGAACGCAACTGGATGCCCCAGGTTCAGGCCGCGCGCCCCGATCTGCCGGTTGTGCGCATGTTTGATCATGTCAAGGTCAGGACGATCACCGGCACAGATCCGCGCGGTGGAAAGGAAATGCCCGATCCGCATATCTGGACGGGTCCGGCGCAATTGCGCGACATGGCGATGGCGATACGCGATGCGCTCAGCGCCGTGGCGCCCGATCGCGCGGCTGAATTTGCCACAAATACCGAGACCTGGCTGTCCCGGCTTGATGCTGTCGATGCAGAGGCCCGTGAAAAGCTGGCACCCCATGCCGGCAAGGCGTTCCTTGTCTTCCATCCGGCCTTCGGCTATCTCGCCGATGCCTATGGTCTGCGCCAGATCGCGATCGAGGAGCGGGGAATGGAGCCGGGTCCGCAAACAATCGCAAACGCTATCGACGCCGCCCGCGCCGAGAATATCCGCGTGATCTTCGTGCAGGCCCAGCTCAGCACCGAAGAAGCCCGGACCGTCGCGGCCGAGATCGGCGGAGAGGTGGCCACGCTGGACGTGTTGGCCCCCGATCCGATCGAAACCATTGCGACAGTTGCAGACGCGTTCGTCGCGGCCTTCAAATGACCCGTGCGACCCCGGCCTTGCAAATCGACAACGTAATGGTCCATCGCGGCGGGCGCGAGGTGCTGAAAGACGTTACCCTGCGGATCGACGGCGCCGGTCTTTTTGGCGTGGTAGGGCCGAATGGCGGCGGCAAAAGCACCCTGCTGTCCGTGATGACCGGGCGCTTGCCGGTCAGCCGGGGGTCAGTGCAGGTGCTGGGGCAATCGCCTGCCGGGGCAGCACCGCGCCTTGGGTTCGTGCCCCAGGCGGCCGAATTTGACCGCGGGTTTCCGATCAGTCTGCGGGGCATGGTGGCTACCGCCTGTCTGGTGCCGGGGCTTGGGCTCTGGCGCCAGCCCGACCGGGGGCAAGAGGCGCGGGTGGATGCAGCCCTGGCCCGGATGGGCCTTTCGGATCTGGCCGGGCGCCCGCTGAGTGCCTTGTCGGGGGGTGAGCTTCAGCGCGGTCTGATCGCGCGGGCGCTGGCCACCGAGCCTGACATGCTTTTGCTGGACGAACCGACGGCCAGCGTCGATATGGACCATGCTGAACGATTGTTTGAACTGCTGTGCGATCTGGGTCAGCGGATTCCGGTGATTGTCGTATCGCATGACCTTGCCCAGATCGCGGTCCATTCGGATCGGGTTTTCTGCGTGCTGGGCACCCTTTGGGAGGCCGCGCGACATGCCTCTGCGGCTGACCTTGCCGAGCAAATCTTTGTGCGCCCGGCCCATTGCGCCCGGCGGGAGGTAAGACTGTGAGCCTTCTTGCTTATGCCTTCATGCGATGGGCCTTGATGGCGGGGGTGATCTCGGCGCTGGCCTGCGGGCTGATCGGCCCGTTCGTGCGGGTGCGTCGGCTGGCTTTTCTGGCGGGGGCAGTCTCCCATTCGGCGCTGGCGGGGCTGGGTGGGGCCTATTATTTCGGTTTTTCGCCCGAGATCGGGGCCTTGCCGGCTGCGATCCTCTCGGCGCTTCTGATCGGCTGGATCGAGGGGCGCGGCCACTCTGACGGCGGCGGGCACGAAGATGCGCTGATCGGTGCGGTATGGGCGGTCGGCATGGCGATCGGGGTTCTCTTCATCGCCCGCACGCCGGGATACAATGTGCAGTTGATGAGCTTCCTGTTCGGCTCGATCCTGACCGCCGGGCCGGAAAGATTGTGGTTCATGGGGGCAGGGCTGTCCGTTGTCGCGGCAACGCTTGTCGTGCTGTGGCGCCCGATGATCGCCATCAGCCTGGACCCGGAGTTCGCCCGGTTGCGTGGTCTGCCGGTCGAGGCGCTGAACCGGCTGTTGCTGGTGCTGATCGCCATTGCGGTGGTGCTGCTGATCCAGGTGGTCGGGCTGATCCTTGTGCTTGCGCTGCTGACCCTGCCTGCGGCAATCGCGGCCCACTGGGCACGCGACATGCGCATGATGGTGGCCTTGGCAACCGCTTCGGCGCTGCTGGCCATCGGGTTGGGCTTTGCGCAATCCATCTGGCTCGACTGGCCCGTCGGCCCGACCATCATCCTTGCTGCAACCGGGCTGTTCGGTTTGTCGATGGGGCTGCGACAGCGCGTCAGAGGGCGGCAAAAAGACGACCGACACAGCCTGAAGCGACAAGAAATGGCCGGTTAGCCCGCCAACGGCCTCTTCTCATGTCTTGCAGGATGTCGTGTCGATCAACAGCTCTGCCCGTTTCTCGTCAGTCGGGCGCCGGGGGGCTTGGCAAAGCCGGGTCAGGCGGGCAACTCCCCGCTGCATCCTGCGCCGTCACTGCCGTCGCCGCCACCCTTGCCGCGATCCCGTGATCGGCCATGACCGCGAGATCACGCGCCAGCCCGGCCCCTGTGGAACTGTCCAGCCCCGCGATGATCAGAACGCTCATTGCCCGTCCGCCAGCAGGGCTAGCACCGTGGCCCCGCGCGCTGCCAGCACCTGCGCGCCGCGCCACGCGCACAGGCCGGTCGAAGAGCACAGCACCACCCGTCCTGCCGGGATCGGCCAATCGGCCAGATCGCCGGGCGCAATCATCTGCGCCCCCTGAATGCGATGCACGGTGCCCGCGGGGCGCAGATCAATCACCGTATCGTTGGCGACAATTTGCGCGGCGGCGACAAAGCCAAAGCCCGGTGCCTCAGTGGCATCGTCAAAGCCGAAACCGCCAAACCGCCAGCTTGCCATATCAAGCGTCACAATCCGGCCTAGAGGCGATGGCTCCAGCCCGATCAGCACTGATAGCGCCATCTGTGCTTGGACTGCGCCAAGCGCCGCCACCGCTGGCCCCAGCACCCCGGCACCGGCACAACTGTCGACCTGCGCGGGCAAGTCGGGAAACACTGCACGATAACTGGGCGCCGCCCCACCCCCGCCGCCGCCAGCGCAGGAATCACCGTGCAGCCAAGGCCACCCGCGCCGATGATGAGCACATGCGCCGCCGTCAACCGCGCCTGCCCGATGGCCCCAACACCCGGCACCTGCATCTGGCGCGCGTATCGGCTCATGCGATGGCTCCGGTCGCCTGCACCCAGAGGCGCGTTTGCGCCTTGGGGTCATGGGCGCTCACCAGATCGGTAACGACAGCCGCCACATCCGCTCCCGCCGCGAACACCTCGGGCAGCCGCGCAGGTGTCAGCCCGCCGATGGCCACCAACGGTACCGCCCCGATCCGCGATTTCCAGCGTGTCAGCTTGGCCAGCCCCTGCGGATGCCACGGCATCTGCTTCAAAAGCGTCGGCCAGATCGGACCCAGCGCAATATAGGCGGGGTTAAGGGAAAGCGCCCGGTCCAGTTCCGCGCGGTCATGGGTCGACACCCCCAGCCGGACCCCGGCGCGGGCGATGGCGTTTGTGTCGGCGCTGTCCAGATCCTCTTGCCCCAGATGGATGAAGTCCGCACCGTAATCCAGCGCCGCCTGCCAGTGGTCATTGACCACAAGCTGCGCACCGTGCCGGGCACAGACGGAAAGCGCCGCCGCGATCTGCGTGGGAACCCCGGCCACATCGCCCTTGAACCGCAACTGCACCAGCCGCACGCCCAAAGGCACCAGCCGCGCGATCGTTGCGGCATCTGGCAGCACCGGGTAAAAGCGAGGCAAGATCATCGCAGCCCACCCAGCCCCAGATCGGCCATGCCCAGAACCGGGGTTGACGGCACCGCCATGTCGCGCGGCGGCATCAGCCCCGCCTCAAACGCCAGCCGCCCCGCCCCGGCCGCTTGACCGAAGGCCCGCGCCATGGCAACTGGGTCGCCCGCCTTGGCAACGGCAGTGTTCAGCAGAACCGCATCAAACCCGATTTCCATCACCTGCGCTGCCTGACTGGGCGCGCCGATCCCGGCATCAATGATCAGCGGAACGTCGGGGAAATGGCCTCGCATCGAGGTCAGGGCATCGACATGGCGCAGGCCCCGGCCCGAACCGATGGGCGCACCCCAAGGCATCAGCACCCGGCAGCCCGCATCCAGCAGGCGATCGGCCACGATCAGATCTTCGGTGGTGTAGGGGAACACCGCAAAGCCATCGGCGCACAGCACCTTCGCCGCTTCGACCAGCGCAAAGGGGTCAGGTTGCAGCGTATCGGCGTTGCCGATCACCTCCAGCTTGATCCAGTTGGTGCCGAATATCGCGCGCGCCATCTGCGCCGTAGTGATCGCCTCTTGCGCCGAGTCGCAACCGGCGGTGTTTGGCAGGATGCGCACGCCGGTGGCCTGCAACAGCGGCCAAAAGCCGTTTGTGCCGCCGCCATTGGCGGTTTCCCGGCGTAATGACACGGTGACCACCTCGCAACCCGAGGCCGCAATGGCATCAGTCAACACCACAGGTGAGGGGTATTGCGCCGTTCCCAACAGCAGGCGCGCTGACAAGTTCACATCATAAAGCTGCATTTCAACCCCCCTCCATCTGAGCCAGCACTTCGACCCGGTCGCCGTCATGCAGCACGGTTGTGAGGCGGGCGGCGGCGGGGATGAACCTGCCGTTCAGTGCGGTGGCCAGCGCCCCGCGATAGCCAAACGCCGTCAGTACATCGGCCAGATGTACAGCGCGAACCTCGGTCGGGATGCCGTTCAGATCAATGCGCACAGGCGGCCTCCGGTGGTGACTGGGTGAGGATATCGGCCAGTTGCCCGGCCAGTGCCGGGGCTGTCAAAAAGCCGTGGCGATAGAGTCCGTTCAGATGTAAACGCCCGCCCGCCTCGGAAATCCGCGGCACATTGTCGGGCCAGGCGGGGCGCAGACCGCTGCCCAATTCGACAATCGCTGACTCGGCAAAGCCGGGATGCAGGGCAAAAGCCGCCGACATCAATTCGCTGGCGCTGCGCAGGGTGATCGGACCGGGGTCGTCGCTTTCCACCATTGTGGCGCCAACCATGAAATGCCCGTCTTCGCGCGGTATGATGTAAACCGGAAAGCGCGGGTGCAGCAGGCGGACCGGACGCGACAGCGCCACATCCACGCAACGCAGCAGCAGCATTTCGCCCCGCACCGAACGCAAGCCGGGCAAGGTGTCGCGGGCCGCAATGCCCCGGCAGTCGATATCGGCCAGACCGGGCGCAAGCTGCGTGTCATACCGGATCGTCACCCCACGCTGGCGCAAGCCATCCGCCAGCGCCCGCAAAGCAAGGGCGGGTCAAGATGCGCTTCGTCGGCATAGTAAAGCGCGCTGGCAAAGCGCCCTGCCAGAGCCGGTTCAAGCTCTGCAATCTGTTCGGGACCGACGCGCGCGTGTCCCGATGTGCGGGCCGCGAACCGGTCGAGTTCTGCCTGGTCGCGGGCCGGGGCGATGACCAACGTGCCATGCCGGACCACACCGGGCACCCGCGCCGCCCACCATTCGGCGGCAGTGATCCCCAGCCGCGCCACATCGGGCGGGGCACTTTCCGCCTCGACAAAGGGGGCCAGCATACCCCCCCGCCAGCCAGCTCGCGCTTGCGTCATCCGGGCCGCTATCCACCACCTGCACGGACAAACCGCGTTCGGACAGCACGGTCGCGGCGCAGAGCCCCGCGACCCCGGCTCCCAGAATGGTGATCATTCTGCCACCTTTGCCGCAGGCAAATAGACCTCGCCCTTCTCGCGGAACTTCAGCGTCATCGCTTCCATGCCCTCTTTCTGGACTTCCAAGTCTTGCGCGCCGGTTCGGATGTCATGGCTGATCTGCATCGAGCAGAACTTCGGCCCGCACATCGCACAGAAATGTGCGGTCTTGTGCGCCTCTTTCGGCAGGGTTTCGTCATGCATGCTGCGTGCGGTTTCGGGATCGAGCGACAGGTTGAACTGATCTGCCCAGCGGAACTCGAACCGCGCGCGTGACAGTGCATCATCTCGGGCCTGTGCCCCCGGCAGGCCCTTGGCCAGATCGGCGGCATGGGCGGCGATCTTGTAGGTGATGACCCCGGTTTTCACATCGGCGCGATCGGGCAGGCCCAGATGTTCCTTGGGCGTCACATAGCACAGCATCGCGGTGCCGAACCAACCGATCATCGCCGCCCCGATGGCGCTGGCGACATGGTCATAGCCGGGGGCGATATCGGTGGTCAGCGGCCCGAGCGTGTAGAATGGCGCCTCGCCGCAAGTGGCCAGTTGCTTGTCCATATTGGCCCTGATCTTGTGCATCGCCACATGACCCGGCCCTTCGATCATCACCTGACAATCCTTGGCCCAGGCGATCTGCGTCAGCTCGCCAAGCGTCTCCAACTCGGCAAACTGCGCCGCGTCGTTGGCATCGGCAATCGAGCCGGGGCGCAGCCCGTCGCCCAGGCTGAACGACACGTCATAGGCGCGCATGATGTCGCAGATTTCGTCGAAATGCGTGTAAAGGAAGTTTTCGCGGTGGTGATGCAGGCACCATTTCGCCATGATCGACCCGCCGCGCGAAACGATGCCCGTCACCCGGTTCACCGTCAGTGGGATATAGTGCAGCCGCACCCCGGCATGGATGGTGAAGTAATCCACACCCTGTTCGGCCTGTTCGATCAGGGTGTCGCGGTAAATCTCCCATGTCAGGTTTTCGGCCACGCCATCGACCTTTTCCAACGCCTGATACAAGGGCACCGTGCCGATCGGCACCGGGGCGTTGCGGAGGATCCAGTCGCGGGTGTTGTGGATGTTGCGGCCCGTGGACAGGTCCATGACGGTATCTGCGCCCCAGCGGATCGACCAGACCATCTTGTCGACTTCCTCGGCCATCGACGAGGTCACCGCACTGGTACCCATGTTGGCGTTGATCTTGACCGCGAATTTGCGGCCGATGATCATCGGTTCCAGTTCGGGGTGGTTGATGTTGGCCGGGATGATCGCACGGCCGGCGGCGATTTCCTGGCGGACGAACTCCGCAGTGACGTGATCCGGAATGGCGGCCCCGCAATCCTCGCCGTCACGCGGGGTGGGCAGCGCGGCGCTGCGACCCAAGTTCTCGCGGATCGCCACATATTCCATCTCGGCGGTGATGATGCCCGCACGGGCATAGGCCAGTTGCGTGACCGCCTTGCCCCCCATGGCGCGCAGCGGGATGGTCTGCACCGGAAAGCCGGGCACCAGCCGCGTGCCGGTTGCAAAGTCGTTGTCGGCAGGCTGGACGCTGCGCGCCGTATCAGCCTCGCAATCACCTCGCGCCGCCATCCACGCGCTGCGGACGGGGGCCAGACCCCTGGCAATATCGGTTTGCACCGCCGGGTCGGTATAGGGGCCGGAGGCATCATAAATGGCTACCGGAGGCTCGCCAGCCGAGGGATGTACGGCAATTTCGCGCATCGGCACGCGGATGTCGGGATGGATCACCCCCGCCACATAGCGTTTGCAAGAGGCGGGCAGCGGCCCGGTGGTGATCTGGGGGAGGCCGGGGGTCGGCAGCTTTGGGTCGATCTGATTCATCAAGGCGCTTTTCGCGATGATGACCCATTGAACAGGGAGAGAAGCCGGGATTGACCCATCCTGTCGCTCCCGTCGAAACCGACGAAGTGGGCGACCGCTTGTGCTTCCTACGCCAGTATCAACTGGGTCAGGTTCAAAGGGTCGCCTCACCGCAGGCCGAAATATGCACTCCGCCCTGCTATCAGCCTCTCAGTCCCTTGGGCGGGACTCCCCTGACAGTGCCAAAACTATAGAGAGCGTTCGTGGCCGCGTCAATGGGGGTGTCTCGGTGATTTTCGGTTCGGCATACCATACCGGGGGCGCAATCCCCTGGGTTCAGACAGCGCGGTAAGGTGACAAAACATGGGGGTCTTCGTCGTCGTTGCTGCCGGTGCCAAGGTAGGCTCTTTTCGCGGCGGGCTGCCATGGACGCGCGGATTACGGTCAAAGCCGCGCGCCTGCGCCACTGTCCCTGTGATGCCAGGTCAGCGGCAAGCGCCGAAGGATCTATATCTCCGCTGGATTACGTCTTTCCAGAACGGGCTACGCCGGAGTTGCCGCGGCTCCATGCGGAGCTCGGGTCCCGGCACTCCTTTCGTGAAGCCGCACGGCTGATGAAAAGCTTCCTCCCGTGCCACCCACCCCATCACACCACGGTGCGTGACCGTTTGGGTAGAATTGCCACGGGGCCTGAGAAACGTTGAAGGGCATCAGGCGATCCCGTTGAAGCATCGCCCAAAGGTGGTTTGACGGTTTTTCTGAACACTGCGCATATCTGATGTCTACCGGAGTATCAGCAGCGATACCTGGCTCTTGTGGTCGGTAAGATTAAATGCCGTAACCTGTGCCGATGATTTGGCTTGGTCGCCAATACGACGGGGGGCGGATCGAGGAAGGCCTGGCTTCAAGAGCCCTTGCAAAGTGCGATCGCGCCCGTCTTTGTCATCGGTCCTGAACGGATACCCGGTCGCTGGGGCCGGATGACAAGCAGAGGAAGTGGAAAAGACAATGGATGAAACCAACGGAAACGACTTCTCGAAACCCACGCTTGATGCGACCACCGCACCCTGCCACCCCAGAACCGGCAGATTGATGTAGATCAAGGTCAGGCCGAGAATTCCCGATCAATATTGTCAGGTAATGGTCGAATCCTCCGGGGGTCTTCTCGGAAGATAGGCCAGGTGCGGCTCCCAAGCCGCCGCCAGGGGCTGGACCTGCAAATCGGCAATCGGCAACTGGACAGAATCTAAGAGGATACCATGAAAATGCGAACGTTTACGGGAACGATTACAGGGCTGGCGGCGGCCGTGCTTTGCCTTGGCATAACGGGGGCGGCCCTGGCGCATACGCCATTGTGCTCGTGCTACGACAACGGCGACGGGACGGTGCTGTGCGAGGGCGGCTTCTCGGACGGGTCATCGGCTGCGGGCGTGAAGATGCTGGTCAAGGACGGTGGCGGCGTGGTGCTGGTCGAAGGAGCCATCGACGAGAACGGCGAATACACCTTCCCGAAGCCCGATGGCGCCTTCACGGTGCATTTCGAGGGCGGCGAAGGCCACGCGATCACCATCAAGTCCAACGACATCTACTGAGGGCGCTGCGATGAAACATCTCCTTGCCACGGCCGCTATGGTCGCCCTGCTTGCCGCGCCCGCAAACGCGCATTTCCAACTGATCTATTCCCCCGAGCCGAACCTGACGGATCCGGCCGATCTGCCGCTGAAGCTGATCTTCTGGCACCCGATGGAAAACGGCCATGCCATGGACATGGCCGCCCCGGTAGAGTTCTTCTCGGTTTTCAAAGGCGAAAAGACCGACCTGATCCCTAGCCTGAAGCCGATCACCTTCAAGGGCGCCGAGAACGAGGCCGCCGCCTATGAGGCGACGCTGCCGGTCAAGCGCAACGGCGATTATGTGGTCGTGCTGGTGCCCGCGCCTTATTTCGAGGTCGCGGAAGATGTTTACATCCAGCAAATCACCAAGAGTTTCGTCAACAAGGGCGGCCTGCCGACCGGATGGAATGAACCCCTTGGCCTACCGACCGAGATCGTGCCGCTGAACAAGCCGACGAACATCGTGGCGGGGTCCAGCTTCAGCGGGCGCTTGTTGTCTCAGGGCAAGCCGTTGGCCGACGCCGAGATCGAGATCGAATACATCGCGGCCGAGCCCGACATGACCGCCAATTCGGCGAGCACGCCGACCGTTTCGGCGATGCCGGGCGGCGCCATCGTGGCCATCACCGATGCCGACGGCGTCTTCACCTTCGGCATTCCGAAAGCGGGCCACTGGGGGTTTGCCGCGCTGGGGTCCGGTCCAGCGAAGGAACACGACGGCAAGGAACTCAGTCAGGACGCCGTGATCTGGATCAGGGCCTACGACCTGAAATGACC
>JAFGXY010000055.1 GCA_016936395.1 Paracoccaceae bacterium
GTCTGCGACCTCTTCACCGAAGACGAATGCCTCAACTACTTCATCGCCGCAGGATACAAACCCGATTGGGCGTGACACGCTCTAGCGCAGCGCCTTGCCTTCGCCCGACGCCGGAACGCATTTTCCGGGTGTCCGGGCCGGATATGGGCTGGGGCCGTGCATCGTCTGGCCGCAGGAAGGCATCACCGTCATGGTTGATGTCAGCCGCCTGCCGCCCGGCGCGTTGGGTTATGTGCCGACCCCCGCGCTGGTGGCCCCCATTGAGCATACCTTGCCGCGCCCTGCCTGTCTGGCACATGGCGGCCATGCCGGGGCGAGACCTGCGATCTGGTTCAGATGCAGGCCGGGGGCGGCGCGTGATGACGCGATCTGGCATGGCGCGGCGGGTGCCGGGTCCATGAACGGATGGGAAGGCTGGAGGTAGGCTAAGTCAAGGGGGAGGAAGCTTGTGCTGAAAACCTTGGCAGCGGCCTTGGTGCCGATACCCGGCGCGGTTTTTGCCTGCGCCCTGCCGCTGTTGGTCATCCTGACGCTGCCGACCGGGCAATACACCCTTGTCGCGCTGAATGACCCGCTGTTCCGGGGCGATTCGTTGTTGGGCCTGAGCGCGTTCTATGTGTCATTCGAGTTTCTGGCCGATCAGACCATGATGTCACTGGTCTGCGCCGCACAGTTCGCCGCGATTCTGGGCGCGCATTTGCTGGCTTTGCGGCTGGTCGGCCCGGTGCGACCCTTGGCGCACGTGCCAATGACCGGGTTGATGCTACGCTATCCCATTCCGGGTCTTTGGCTGCTGTCCACCGCCAGAACGGGCTGAGAAAACCGTTTACAAATGACCCTCTAAGACGAAACCTGAACCCGTTAGGCGCCCGCTGCAAGAGACGCCCGCAAAAGTGGAGATCACCGACATGACACGCAAACTCACTGGGCTGACCGCCTCACGCCGCGCGGTTTTGCAAGGCGCGGGTGCAGGGCTCTTGACGGCCGGCTTTGTCGCCCCGATCTGGGCGCAGGCAGCCCCGATCAAGCTGGGGTTTCAGTTGCACCGCACCGGCATTGGCGCAGCATACGGGCGTTGGTATGAACGCACCGCGCAGGCCGCGCTGAAGATGGTGAATGACGCAGGCGGCATCAATGGTCGCCCGGTCGAGATCGTGTTTGAAGACGACGGCACAGACCCCAAGCGCGGCGCCGAGGTTGTCGAAAAGTTGACCCGTCAGCACAACTGCGACCTGATCTTCGGGCCGCTGTTTTCGCATGTGGTCATCGGGTCGGCCCCCCGTGCGGGTGAGCTGAAGGTGCCGTACCTTGTGTGTTCCGAAGGCTTCCATGTCGCTGGTGGCAAGTTGAACCGCTGGTCGATGCAACCCGGTATCACCGATGTGCGCGCCCAGGTGCAGTCGATGGCGCCTTGGGTGCTGGCCAACCTTGGCAAGAAGGTCACCATGGTGTTTCCCGATTACGCCTTTGGCCATGATCACCGCGACTACTTTACCGCTGCCGTGGAAGCGGGCGGTGGCAAGGTGCTTGCCCAGATCGCCATCCCGCCGACCGAGACCACCTTCACCCGCTACATGCCGCAGATCCCGACCGACACCGAGGTTTTGTATCACGTCATGGTCGGCCCCGCCGTCCTGACCTTTGTCAAGGAGCTGGGCGAGTTCTATGGCTCGGGTGCCAAACCGCAGATTTTCGGCTTTATCGACAGCCTGGAGGCGGTGGATATGGCAAGTCCGGGGCTGGAGTTTCTGGAAGGCAGCCATTTCTGGGAAGGCCATTGCCGCAACAAGCAACCCGATGCGCCCGACTATGAGGCGACCTATCGCGCGGCGGTGGGGGTCGATGATAACGGCGCCTCGGTATCCGATCCCAAGGACATTTCCACCTATGGCCATATGTTCAGCGTGTGGGAAACATTGCACATCATCAAGGCCGGGATGGAAAGTGCGGGCTATCAGGGTGCCGCCGATCGGCAGAAGTTTGTCGAAGCGGTCGAGGCGATGACTGTGATACCCGCAAGCCTTGCGCATGTGCAGGGCGAAAAGGTGTTCAACGGCAAGACGCATCAGGTCTTCGGGCTGCAGTTCATCAGCCGGGTTGAAGGCGGCAAGCTGGTCAAGGTGCACACCAGCAGCATGGAAGACGGCATGTATCCCGACGCGGTGGATTTCAGCACGCAGTCGTTCTGAGTGGCCGTGTTGTCTTTTCGGGATGGTTTCGCGCTTTCGGCTGATCCCCCACGCCTCCCCTCCCCCTCGTGGGGAGGGGTTGGGGGTTGGGGGCATGTCCGGCGAGTGCCGCGCTGCCCCCCCACCCGAGCCCTCCCCCATAAGGGGGGAGGGAGGAGGTACCCCCTCGGCCAAGGGCGCGCGTCATGAGCTTTGGGCCGTTCCTGCTGCTTGCCCTGCTGGAAGGCACCGTCATGGCGGCGGTCCTGGCGCTGACGGCGGTGGGCCTGTCACTGGTGTTCGGCGTGATGCGGGTGGTCAACGTCGCGCATGGCGAGTTTTTCATGGTTGGCGCGGTGCTGGCTTGGTTTGTCACCACTTACCTGCCGTTTCCCCCCGCGCTTTCATGGCTGGTGGCGCTGATCATTGCGCCGCTGATTGTGGCGGCGATAGCGGCGCTTGCCGACACGCTGATCCTAAAGCGCCTGACCTATGACCCCGAGGCCACCATCGTGGCCACCATCGGCATCCTTTATATGCTGCAACAGGCGGTGCTGACGCTGTATGGCCCCGACGCCCGCCCGGTGCCCGCGCCGTTCGAATGGCGGATACAGACGCCGTGGTTTGGCTATTCCGGCTACAAGCTGTTTGTCGTGGCCGCATCGGGTGCGATCCTGACTGCCGTCTGGCTGTTCATGACACGCAGCAGGGCCGGGCTGGTGATGCGCGCCACGCAGGTGGACCGTGACATCGCCCGCGCCTTCGGGATCAACGTCGATCGGGTCTATGCGGGCACCTTTGCCCTTGGGGCCGGGCTTGCAGCAGTGGCGGCGGTATTGATCGTGCCCATCCAGCAAGCGCATTACCTGATGGGGCATGACCCGCTCTTGCTGTCCTTTGTGGTGGTCATCATCGGCGGGCTGGGGTCCATTCGCGGCACCTTGGTGGCGGCCCTGGTCATCGGCCTGTCGGATGGCGTGATTTCGATGTTCTTCTCGCCCACGCTGGCCAAGATCCTTGCCACGCTTCTGGTGGCGATGGTGTTGGTGTTCCGCCCGCAGGGCCTGTTCGGGGCGAAAGCATGAGGGTGGGGGCATGAAGGTCTGGGCGCTGCATCTGGCGGTGGTGGCAGCTTTGTTTGCGCTGCAATTCGTGTTGCCGCCCTATCACGCCACCAACCTTGCCCGGATCATGGTGCTGGCGGTGTTTGCGATGGGGTATAATATTGCCTTTGGCTATACCGGCCTTCTGTCGCTGGGCCATGCAGTGTTCTTTGCTGCCGGCATGTTTGGCATGGGCTTGCCAGTCTGGCATCTGGATTGGACCGCCCTTCCCGCCCTGATCACGGGACTTGCAGCGGGTGGTCTTGTGGCCGGGGCCGTTGGGCTGCTGGCGCTGCGCACAGCGGGAGTCAGCTTCATGATCGTGACGCTGATGTTCGCGCAGGCCGGCTATCTGCTGCTGCTGTATTTTGGCGCGGTGACGGGCGGCGATGAAGGCTTTGTGGTGGAAACCAGCAGTCGCAGCGTCTTTGGCTGGAACCTTTCCGAGGATGGTCCGCGCTATGTTGCCGCGCTGACGCTGTTTGCGGCGGCACTGCTGTCTTGCCTGTGGCTGGTGCGGTCGCCGTTTGGCCGGGTCATGGTGGCGATGCGTGAAAATGAAGATCGCAGCCGGATGCTGGGCTATAACCCGTTCCGGGTAAAGCTGATCGCCCTGGTGATGTCGGGCCTCTATGCCGGGGCGGCGGGGGCTGTTTATGGCCTGCTGTTTGGCTATGTCGGGGCCACATTTGCCACCATTCAGTATTCCATCCTGCCAATGCTCTATGTGCTTCTGGGCGGCGCGGGCACCGTGCTGGGCCCACTGTTGGGGGCAGCGGTGGTGTTCTACCTGATCGACATCACCAGCGCCTTTACCGATGCCTATTTCTTTGTGGTCGGCGCGTCCTTGGTGGCACTGGTGCTGTTTGCGCCAAAGGGCATCTTGGGCACGATCCGCGAAAGGGTTGCCGCATGGCTGCCGTGATGGAAACCATCGCCCTGACCCGGCATTTTGGAGGCCTGCGGGCGGTGGACGGTGTCGATTTCCGGCTGACGCAGGGCCAAATCCACGCGCTGATCGGCCCGAATGGGGCAGGCAAGACCACCTTTGTCAGCCTGCTGTCAGGCCGGATTCCGGTGCAATCGGGTCAAATATTGCTGGAGGGCAAGGAAATCACCCACCTGCCCGCCCATGCCCGCGTGCACAAGGGCGTGGCCTATACCTTCCAGATCACCTCGGTCTATCCACGTTTATCGGTGTTTGACAACGTGGCGCTTGCCGCGCAAAGCCGCAGCCCGAAAGACGTGGCGGCACAGGTGGCCGAGGCTCTGGCCCATGTCGGGCTGACGGGGATGGAGGCGCTGCTGGCGGGCACGCTGTCCTATGGCCATCAGCGGTTGCTGGAACTGGCGATGGGCCTTGCCCTGCGCCCGCGCGTGCTGATCCTGGATGAGCCGACGCAGGGGCTGGCTGCCGGAGAGATCGAGGGCTTCAAGCGCCTTGTGCGGTCCTTGGTGCCGCAGACCACAGTTCTGCTGATCGAACACAACATGGAGTTGGTGATGGATCTGGCCGATCAAATCACCGTGCTGAACTTTGGCCAGATCCTTGCCAGCGGCACTCCGGCGCAGATTCACGGCAACGCGGCCGTGCAAGACGCCTATCTGGGGGGGCATCATGCTGCGCATTGACGGCATCACCGCAGGCTATGGCGCGGTCACCGTGCTGCGGGATTTGTCATTTCAGGCGGCGCCGGGGCAGGTGACCTGCATCATGGGGCGCAACGGAGCGGGAAAATCGACCCTGATGAAGGCCATCATGGGGTTGGTGCCGGTGCAGTCGGGGCAGATTCTGCTGAATGGCCAGCCGATCCACACCCTGCCCGCGCATCAGATCCCCAAGCGCGGCATTGCCTATGTGCCACAAGGGCGGCGGCTGTTCGGGCCGCTGACGGTGGCGGAAAACATCGAGATCGGCCTGATGGCCCGCAACACCGGGCCGGACCGGCGCGAGTTTGTGCTGACACTGTTTCCGCGCCTGCGCGAACGGCTGGATCAGGTCGCCAGCACGCTTTCGGGGGGCGAACAGCAAATGCTGGCGATTGCCCGCGCGCTGTGTCTTGACCCTGCGGTGCTGCTCTTGGACGAACCGACCGAAGGGCTTCAGCCGTCGATGATCGGGCTGATCCGCGATGTGGTGCTGCGCCTGCGCGACGCTGGCCTTGCCACGGTGCTGGTCGAGCAGCGGGTCGATGCGGTGCTTCGCATGGCTGACCGCGTTGCCTTCATGGCGCATGGCCGGGTTGAGGCCGAGGTTCAGCGCGCCGAGCTTGCGCCAGAGTCGTCCCTGTTTCAACGGTTTGTGGGGGTGTAATGGTGGGGTTGGTCGCGGGTGTTGATGTGGACGGCACCTTTTTCCGATCTGGTGATCTCTGGCCCCGCCAGCGGCGCGGTGCGACTGGCCAAGCTGTCCGCGACCCTGTCCAATCAGGCGGCGGGCGTCTCGAACGGCTGAATGCGCGCGGCTATTGCCGGGAACTGCCGGTGATGAATGGCAACGGCGGTGGCGTGGTTCTGCGCGAATAGTGTCGAAAGCGGCGATCCGGCACAGCGCGATCCGGCGCTGATTGACAAGGATGTGCGGTTGGGCCGCGACACCGCAGATCAAGCCCGCAAATCCTGCGATTGGCAGGATTAGAGCCGTTTTATACCGCCCTGCCAGACCGCCAGAAGGCGCATGTCATCGGCCAGATGCACCATATTGGCTTGTGCGCCGGGGCGCAGATGGCCCAGATCGTCGCGACCGATCAGCCGGGCGGGGGTGGCGGTGGCCATGATCAGCGCAGCCTGCACGCTCTGTCCCAACTGGCCCACTATCACCGCCAAAGCCTGTGGCAAGCTAAGATCGGCCCCGGCCAAGGTGCCATCCTCCAATGTCAGGCGCCCGCCCTGCCGCAAGATGCGCCGCCCGCCAAGGGTGAACTCGGTCTGCTCGGTTCCTGCTACCGCCATGCAATCCGACACCAGAAACAGCCCTGTCGGCCGCGCTGTCAGCGCAAGACGCATGGCCGCGGGATGCACGTGGATGCCGTCAGCGATCAGGCCGGCGGCTATTGTCCCGCTTAGCACCGCCCCGACCAACCCCGGTTCGCGGTGACCCAGCGGACTCATTGCATTGAACAGATGCGTGGCGCAGCGGGCACCAGCGGCGATTGCAGCCTCGGCCTCGGCCAAAGTGCAGTCGGCATGGCCAAGACTGACAATCACCCCTGCCCGCGCCAGTGCCGCGATCTGATCTGGCCGCACCGCGGCTGGGGCCAGCGTCACCATCAGAGCGGGAAGGTGACAAGCGGCCTTCACCAACAGCGCCAGATCGGCGTCGGTCATCGGGCGGATCAGGGCGGCGTCATGCGCGCCCTTGCGGCGCGGGTCCAGATGCGGGCCTTCCAGGTGCAGACCCAGAAATCCGGGGGTGCCGACGGCCGTGATACCAGCCTTGAGCACCCGTGCGGTCGCCTGTGGTGTGTCCGTGATCAGCGTCGGCAGCACACCCGTGGCCCCCAGACGGGCCTCTGTCAGGCAAATCGCGGCCAAGGTCGCCGCCGTGGTCTGGGCATCTACCATAAGGCCCCCACCACCGTTTACCTGAAGGTCCAACAGCCCCGGCGCAAGGATGCCGCCGTCCAACCGTACCACTCTGGCCCCTTGTGGCACCGACGCGCGCACTTCGCACACCTGATTGCCTTCGGTAACAACAACGGCAGCGGCGTGCAGCGACGACCCGTCAAACACCCGCGCGCCGACAAATGCAGTTTGCATCACATCGTCTCCGTCACTGTGTGCAGGTGCGGCGGGGTGTCAGGTTCATATGCCGCACCTATCAGACCAAAGCCCAAAGGGCGATGACGCAGACAAAATGACTGAGGTGAAAAGTGGTGCCGCTGAAGAGACTCGAACTCCCGACCCCATCATTACGAATGACGTGCTCTACCAGCTGAGCTACAGCGGCACTTTCTGGTGCGTGTGTCCTATTGCGCCGCACCACCCGCGTCAAGCCCGCGTCGGCGGGCTTGGGCGGTGTTTTTCCGGCGATGCCTCAGGCTGACTTCTGTTCGACGTCGTCCATCACCTCGGCCGCGGCCTTGATCGGGGCGGGCTGACCGACGATCAGTGGCATCAGCTCGGTCCCGGTGGCGGACGGCCCTGACGTATCGGGCGCCTCACGCCAGCTGAGCGTATCGAACCCGCCGCAATTGTCACAGATCGGGTGCCACTGGGCATGCACCGCCTGGCACTTGTCACAGCACCATTGCGGGCCACGCGGCGCTGTCAACGCCCGGGTCAGCCAGCCACGGACCACCGCATCGTCTTCGCCCTCGCCGCGCGCAATGGCGGCCATGATGGCAAGTGTGCGTTGTGTCGGATGTTTGGTGACCAGATCGCCCAGATCACGCTTGGCGGCCGGAAAATCCTCGGCGGCGACGTGCAGCTCGGCTTGCAACAGGCGGGTCTGTTCGTCTTCGGGCTTGATCGCCGTCAGCGCCTTGAACCGCTTCAGGCGGGCATTGGCCGATTCTTCGGGTTCGATCTCGGCAAAGGCGGCGGCAAGGTCGGGGTGCGGCTGCATGGCCCAGGCCTTTTTCAGAAGGGCGGTTGCCCCCTTCTTGTCGCCTTTGGCCACCAGACTGCGCGCGGCCATTGATGCGGCGGGAATCAGGTCGGGTGACAGCCGGTTCGCCTCGATCGCGGCTTCGCGCGCCTCGATGCTGGCCGTGTCGTCGATCACGGTCTTGGCCTCTTGCAGTGCCAGAACCGCATCGCGGCGGCGATAGACATCGCGGGGCAACTCGCCCGCTTTCAGCTTGGCACCAAGGGTCTGACGGGCCCCTTTCCAATCAGAGTGTTCCGCTTGCAGTTTCAGCAATATATCCTGAGTTTCCACATGACGCGGCTTCATCGCAAAGGCTTTTTCGGCCAGTTTCAAGGCGGTTTCGGTGTCACCTTCGGCCAGTTTCTGCTTCATCAGGCCCCGCACACCAACGAAACGGGTTTTTTCATCGCCCAGAAGTTTCTTGTAGGCGTCACTTGCCCGTTTGGTGTCGCCCACCGCCTCGGCCGATTGCGCCATCAGCAGCGTGGTCAGTTCCGGTGCCGCCAGATACCTCTCGGCCCGTTGCGCCCGCGCCAAGGCCACCCTGCCATCGCCCGAGGCCAGCGCCAGCAGACCTTCGGTCAGGGCACGAAGACCTTTGCGTTCGCGGTTGCGGATGAAGTAGCGCGAAATCGCGGTTTCGTCGCCATTCAGAAAGCGCAGGACCGCGACCAGCAGACCTACCAGCTTCAGCAAAATCCAGAAAGCGGCCAAGATGAGCAGCACCAGGATGACAGCCTGGAACGGGCCAAGGTTCAATTCCCACCCCGCAACGGCCACGCGCACCCCGCCATCGGTTTCAAGCAGCACGCTTGCCCCATAGGTCAGGCTGCCAACGATGGCCACGAACAGAACGACTTTCAGCAAAGACCAAAGCATCAGCGCACCCTCACCCTTCGACAGCAGCGGCAAGTGCCGCGATGGCACCGGCTGCATCCAGCCTGTGTTGCGCCATGGCAGACCATTCGGCCATGGCGGCTTTTCCAGCATCGGGCAAGGCCTGCAATTCGGTCAACGCGGTTTGCAGATCACCCGCTTTAACGGCCGCTTCGGCGCGGGACAACACGGCATCCGAGCCGTCGCCTTCTTGCGGCGTCAAGGACCGCACACCCGCGGCGCTTTGCAGGAAAGACGTGGCGCGGTCGGCCCAGTTGTCGCCGATGTTTGACCGGATCGAGGTATCAAGCGCCACCCGCGCTGCCTCTGGAAAGCCTGCGATCAGGGTAGCCAACGACGGCACGCCGCTTTCTGCAGATTGGGTCAGAATGTCGGGCACATCAAATCCCGCCAGATCGGGCAAGGCATCGGTAAACGGGCCACCGCTTTCCAAGGCCGCCGTCAGGCGACCGACAGAGGCCTTGGCCAGTGCGATGCGCGCGGTTTCTTCGGCTTCGGCCTTGATGGCGGCGGCCGAGGCTTCGGCTTCGGCGATCTGGGCCTTGGCTTCGTCAACCATGGCCAGAACCCCGGCGCGCGCATCGCCCTCTTCTTGCTTCAGCACATCCATTTCGGCGCGCAGGGCCCTGACCGTGGCGACCAGATCGGAGGGAACACCATCCGCCGAAATGATCGGACCCGCCGCTTCCAGCGTCGCAAGCCGGGCTTCCAGTGCGGCGAGTGCATCCGTCACCGGCGAAAGATCGGGCTCGGCCGCGGCGGGCCGCGACTCAAGCGCTGCGATGCGGTCTGTCAATGTGGCCTCTTCCAGCGCACCGATTCGCGTTGTCAGGGCCTGCATCGCAGCCTGTTCTTCGGCAGAGGGCGCCGGGGCGGGCAGCAGACCGGGGATCGGGTTGAAGGTGGCCAGAGCATAGCCCGCCGCCGCCGCAACGACGCCGCCAAGGACGGTTCCGAAAAATCCACCGCCCGATTTCTGCCGCGCTGGCGGCGGGGCCGGGGGCGCCGGCGGTGGGGTGGGTTCGGGCCGGGATTCTTCGATGACCTCGGCGTCGGTCACATCGGAACTGTCTTGCGACTGCGGGCTGTCGTCGCCCAAAGCTTCAAGGATTTCATCCGCTTCGACGGTTTCGACAAACTCGTCCGCGCGCTTGCGATCGGCGTCCTCGGCAGCCTGTTCTGCCCAGCTGGCCACCTCGGCATCAAGGATCTTGGCCTCATCGTCCAATACAGCCGATGTGACAGTCTCCTCGCCCGACGGCGACGAAGATGTATCGGCAGCGTCGAGCGGGGTGTCGGAACTGGGGTTCGCTTCGGCCGATTCAGGGACGGTCATCTGGCCATCATCTGTTTCGGCCTCTGGGTTTGGGCGGACTGGTGTGGCCATGGTGTACATTCCTGTTTACACTTTGGCAGGCGAGCCTGCGATTTAACGCGATCCTAATCCTGCTCGCTGGTGATCATCAAGCATTCAAAAAGCAATGATCCATCGCAAGAAGGAGGTCTTTCTGTGTCGGGGCGGCGGCTACCTTAACCTGTTGAACCTTCATGTCTGCAACGGCTTGCGTCACAGCAGGGCTAAGGACCACCAGATACAGCGTGGCGCGCAGCGTCAGCACCGCACATGCTGCGCCGAAAAGCCGCGCACTACGGGGCGAAAACAACGGCACGATCACCGGACCGACAGACTGTAAGGTAAACTTGACAGTTTCGTTGAACGGAATCGGCTCTTGGGCATAGATCACCCGGCTTTCGGCCTTCACCCCGCGATCTGCCAGGGCCTGCGCCACATCACCGACCGACTCACGCCCATGCAGATGCAAAAAGGGCGAGTCCTCCGGGTGGTTGGCCAGCATTTGTGCCAGATCACCGGATGCGCCGTTGGCCGAAATCGACTCGAACCCCAACTCCCTTGCCACCTCGGCGGTGCGGTTGCCCACGCAATACGCGCGCCTTGGCAAGGACAGCCCCAGCGTGCGCGCCGCTTTCACGCCGGTTTCCGAAGTGAAGACCACTGACGAGAAAGCACCGCACTCAACCTGGGTTGGCATCACCACGGGGCACAGCAGCGGGCTGAGGATCGGATCAACCTTGTCGCCATAGCGGTCCAGCAAAGTCTGCCGGAACCGCGATGCTTGCGGCTCGGGCCGGGTGATCAGAACCGGAATGGCGCGGGATTGCGAGACCATGGCACAGGTGTTACCTGCGACAGACAATTTTCGCAACGGCGGACCATGCAGGCAGCCCTGACCTTTCTTGGCATAGAATCAAGCTGCGACGACTCCGCCGCCGCCGTGGTGCGCGTGGGCGACCGGGCCGAGGTTTTGTCCTCGGTGGTGGAAGGCCAAGTGGCGCTGCATGCCGCCTTTGGCGGCGTGGTGCCAGAGATTGCCGCCCGCGCCCATGCCGAACGGCTGGACGGATGCGTCGAACGCGCGCTGGATCAGGCCGGTCTGACGCTGGCCGATCTGGACGGTATCGCCGTCACCGCCGGGCCGGGGCTGATTGGCGGCGTGCTGTCCGGCGTGATGCTGGCCAAGGGGTTGGCGGCGGGCACCGGCCTGCCGCTGGTGGGGGTCAACCATCTGGCCGGTCATGCGCTGACGCCGCGGCTGACCGACGGATTGGCGTTTCCCTATCTGATGCTGCTGGTGTCTGGCGGGCACTGCCAGTTTCTGATCGCGGACGGGGCTGAGGATTTTCACCGGATCGGTGGCACCATCGACGATGCCCCCGGCGAGGCGTTTGACAAGACCGCCAAACTGCTGAGTCTGCCGCAACCCGGTGGCCCGGCGGTCGAGGCCGAGGCCGCCCTGGGCGATGCTGCGCGTTTTGTGCTGCCCCGCCCGCTGCTGGACAGGCCGGGCTGCGACATGTCGTTCTCTGGTCTGAAAACCGCGCTGTTGCGGGCGCGCGATGCGCTGATCGCTGAAAAGGGCGGCTTGACGGTGGCAGACCGGCGCGACCTCTGTGCCGGGTTTCAGACCGCAGTTACAGCGGTGCTGACGGAAAAGACCCGGCGCGCTCTTGACCTGTATCTGGACACCGCACCGAACCCGCCGGCCTTTGCCATTGCCGGGGGCGTGGCGGCCAATGCGCCCATTCGCGCCGCGTTAGAGACGCTTTGTGCCAGCCGCGATGTGCGGTTCGTCGCCCCACCTTTACGGCTGTGCACCGACAATGCCGCCATGATCGCCTATGCCGGGATCGAACGCTTCCGCCTGGGCCACCGGGACGATGCCACCCTGTCAGCACGCCCGCGCTGGCCACTGGATCAAACCGCGCCCGCGATGATCGGGTCGGGCAAGAAGGGGGCCAAGGCATGATCGGTATTGCAGGCGCAGGGGCGTTCGGGTCGGCATTGGCGGTGGCGCTTGGCCGAGCCGGGCAAGACGTGACACTGTGGGCGCGGGATCCCGATCAGGTCAGGCAGATGGCCGAGACGCAGCGCAACCTGCGCCATCTGGGCAGCGTCAGCTTGCCGCAAACAGTGTCTGTGACGGCCGAAATCGGCGGCTTGTGCGGGGCAAAAGCCGTGCTCTTGGCGGTTCCGATGCAATCCCTGCGCGGTTTCATGGCCGGTCACGGCCGTAGTCTGGACGCCGTGCCCCTGGTTACCTGCTGCAAGGGAATGGACCTTGCCACGCTGAACGGCCCCACGGCGCTGATCCGGCAAAGCCAGCCACAGGCCATGATCGCCTGCCTGACCGGCCCCAGCTTTGCGGTGGATATCGCCCAGGGCCTGCCGACCGCGCTGACCCTTGCCTGCGAAAGCGATGCTGGCGGAGAGATGCTTCAGCATCTGTTGTCGACCCCGACCCTGCGGCTCTACCGCACCACCGATGTCATCGGGGCCGAACTTGGCGGCGCGTTGAAGAATGTGATCGCCATCGCCGCCGGTATTGTCATAGGGGCGGGCTTGGGTGAAAGCGCGCGTGCCGCACTGGTCACGCGCGGCTTTGCCGAGATGGTGCGCTTTGCCAGCCGCATGGGGGCGCGGCCCGAGACGATGATGGGCCTGTCAGGCCTCGGCGATCTGGTGCTGACCTGCACCTCGGAGCAATCCCGCAACTTTCGCCACGGACAGGCCTTGGGCAAGGGCATAGCGCCAGACAGCCGCCAGACCGTTGAAGGCGTAGCCACCGCGCAGGCGATCTTGGCCCAGACGTTGCGCCTTGGCATGGCCGCACAAATCCCGGTGACCGCCATGGTGGCGCAGGTTACCTCTGGCCGAATCGGTATTGCCGAGGCCATTCATGCCCTGATGACCCGCCCCCTGAAAGAGGAATAGACCATGCGCGCCGCCCTGATCTGTATCGACAAACCCGGCCACCTGCAAACACGCCTGGACACCCGCGCCGCGCATCTGGCGTATGTCGACGCCACGGGCATTGTCGAGATCGCGGGGCCTTTTCTGGATGCTGACGGCACGATGATCGGCAGCCTTATCGTGCTGAACGTTACCTCCATGGATCAGGCACGGGCCTGGGCCGACGCAGACCCCTATGCCAATGCCGGATTGTTCGAAAGCGTTGCCATCCACGAATGGAAAAAGGTGGTCGGATGAAGTTCTGGCTGTTCAAGTCCGAACCCGATGCCTGGAGCTGGGACCAGCAGGTTGCCAAAGGTGCATCGGGCGAGGAATGGACGGGCGTGCGCAACTATCAGGCCCGCAACAACATGCGGGCGATGCAGGTGGGCGACCTTGGGTTCTTCTACCATTCCAATGTCGGCAAAGAGATCGTCGGCATCGTCGAGGTGATCCGGACCAGCGCGCCCGACAGCACCACCGATGATCCGCGATGGGATTGCGTGGTGATCAAGGCGGTTTGCCCGCTCAGGCACCCTGTCACGCTGGATACCTGCAAGGTGCAACCGGGGCTGGAGGCGATGGCTCTGGTCACCAACACGCGCCTGTCGGTGCAACCGGTCTCCGAAGCGGAATGGCGGATCGTCTGCGGTCTGGCGGGACTCGATCCTATCGGCCTGTAAGACCTTGACGGGCGATGGCCGCGATCACGGCTTGCGCCTGTTCAGCCAAAGTCCGTTCATGGGCCGGTGACAAACGCAGTTTGCCTTTGCTGCCCCAGATCGGCAGACCGGCACCCTGAACCATCGGGTTCAGGCCAAGATCCACACAATGCGCCCGCAGCGCTGCGTGAAGCGCGAGGACACGCGCCTCGGTGCGTGGCAGAACGGCAAGGTTGGGCGTGGTTTGCAAAAGACGCGCCAGAAAGCCCGTGGCGAAGGCGGCAGCCAAAACGGTTCCCGAAACCGTGCGCGGACCAAGGTTCAGGCCAACGCCGGGGGCCAGAACGTCAAGGCCCCTGCCCGACGCCGCCCTTGCAAAAGCAGCAAACCCGTCACTGCCCGCATCCGCCAGAAGATGCCGGTTGGATCGGTCTGCGCCGCGCCCAACGGCGCCAACCCCCAGCACTTCGGGCCAAGCCGCTGGAAACCTGACCGGCCAGCCCGTCTCGCCAACCGGTGCTACGACGACGAGGCCGGACGCGCGGGCCGATCGCAGCGCGCGCAACAGCCGTGGGTCAGGATGCGGGCACGACACCGCCAGACAGACAAGATCAAGCTGGTGACGAGCGCAGTGGTCCAGTGCCGCGATCAAATCGGTGACATGCGCTCGAAGCGGCAAAGACAGATGGTGAATCTCGACGCCAGGCGCGCAACTGCCCAGAATTTGCGTCAGTGCCGAGGCCAGTGGAGTGTGGGTTTCTGGCACGACGGCGCAGGCTTTCGGGCGCTTCCAGTCGGTCACTAACTGATCATCGCACACCGGAGCGATCACACAGCCTTCGCATCCGGCGCGGACCTTGCCCCAGGGATGACAGGAAATGACGGCGACGCGAACCAAGGACGCGCCCAGCACACACAGGCTTGGCACCATGTGCAGACGCATTGCCTCCACGCCCCAACAGAGACGATCACCTTCTGCCTCCGGGACCGGCTCCAGAACCGCCGTGTTATGCTGCGACAGGAAGGGCTCGGTTTCCACCAACCTTGGATTGATCTGTCGAAGCGTGACATATCCTGCGGCTTCGACCAGCAAAAGCGTTTGTGCGGTATCGGGAAGGGCCGCAACTGAAAGAATGGCTCGGCCCGCCGTATCCGTCTCGACGCAATCGCCCCCATCGGGGATGGCGGTCAGAACGGTCACGGTGGCCCCCGCGACCGGTCGCCCCAGCACATCGGTTACGCGCAGGTCAATTTTTCGCCTTGGGCCATAAACAATAGCGGATGACGGAACTGCGGTCTTTGTCAGGGTTTCCTGAAACAGGCCTTGTGCGGTCAGGGCCTCGTGTTCCGCCAGCCCGCCAAAACTGGGCTGGACCCAACGTCCTGACCATCCCTTTTCGTGGTCCGCGCCTGTCATGTCCCGATCCTCACTCACTTCAATACCGTTGGAACCAAGGTCTGGCGAATCCTTCCGTCCGTGCCTTCAGACCGCACCGAAAAGACGGTGTCTGGTCCTTCACGGTGCGCTTACGTGAGCTTTTTGTCCGTTTCATGCCAAAGGTAAGGCGCGACCGGTCTTGCGAGGGGGGAGAAACAAAAGGCGCTGTCGCCGCCAACGTGGCTGCAACTGTCATCACCTCGGGACGCTATTCTGGATCGGTGTTGATCGTGGATCTTGGCGCCATTGAACTCTCATCGAGCCACGGCAGGGAGGGCACGACCCTGACGTGGCGATACTAGGGTTGCTGGCCATCGCCGTGCCTTGGGGCCTGATTGCCGCGAGGCCTTTCGATGCTGATTTGGCACGCCACAGCAGCGTTTTCGGTCACAAATGGTTGCGAAATGGAGGGCCCCGACCCCAACAGGACCCTCCATCCACCCCACGTGCTCCCCTGGCACCACACGTGTTCTGAAAAAGGGTCCCGGGCATACTGCCCTGTTACTGTTACGCTACAGGATACTGCGGTCGCCGCGCAAGTTCGACAAAGATAAAACTGTAACCTTGGCAATGCACGAAAAAGGCCCCACGGCGGATGGGCCCTTGTCGGGTCTTTTTGCGGGCGGCTTAATTGTACACGGCTTCCTTGCCGAAATGTTTGGTCAACATGTAATACACCACCGCGCGGTATTTGCTGCGGTTTGACCGGCCGTAGGTGTCGATCACCGCGTGGATTGCTTCCATCAGCCGGGGGCTGTCTTCCAACCCCAGCTTTTTCATCAGGAAGTTCTTCTTGATCGTCTCCAACTCGCTGTCATCGGTTCCAGCAACGACCGAGGCATCATCGTTGTAGATCGCAGGTCCACAGCCGATGGTCACTTTGGTCAACAGGGCCATGTCTGGCGTCATGTTGCATTTTGTAGTCAGTTCATCGGCATATTTCGCGATCAGATCGTCACGCTTACTCATGGCTTTTTGTCCCTGTCCGACTGAGTTCCGGCCCACCACAACCGTCATGGTGAGCGCTCGTCACAAAAGGTAGGCTGAAATTCGATTTCGAACCAAGGGAAAAATCCACCTCACCCAGCGCCAGCGACCGCCGTTGTCGTTCCGCGCTGCCAAGGCAACAAGCTCTGGTTTCCAAAGCAAGGCAGGGAAAGAAAGAGGCCGACCATTTCCACGGTCGGCCTTTCGTTGCAGCGTTGCAGCAGATCAATAACGGTAGTGGTCCGACTTGAACGGTCCTTCGACCGCAACCCCAATATAATCGGCCTGATCCCGGCGCAATTCGGTCAGCTTTACACCGATCTTTTTCAGATGCAGGCGGGCGACTTTTTCATCCAGCGATTTGGGCAGGATATAGACGCCGGGCTTATAGTCAGCGCCCTTGGTCCAAAGCTCGATCTGGGCCAGCACCTGATTGGTGAAAGATGCCGACATCACGAAAGACGGGTGGCCAGTGGCATTGCCAAGGTTCAACAGGCGGCCTTCGGAAAGCAGGATGATGCGATTGCCATTCGGCATCTCGATCATGTCGACCTGGTCCTTGATGTTGGTCCATTTGTGGTTTTTCAGCGCGGCGACCTGAATTTCATTGTCGAAATGGCCGATGTTGCCGACGATCGCCATATCCTTCATCTCGCGGATATGCTCGATGCGGATCACGTCCTTGTTGCCAGTGGTGGTGATGAAGATATCGGCGCTGGCGACCACGTCTTCCAACAGCACCACCTCGAACCCGTCCATCGCAGCTTGCAGCGCGCAGATCGGATCGACTTCTGTCACCTTCACACGCGCGCCGGCACCTTGCAGTGACGCGGCCGAGCCTTTGCCAACGTCGCCGTAGCCGCAAACCACGGCCACCTTGCCGGCCATCATGGTATCGGTTGCGCGGCGGATGCCGTCGACCAAGGATTCCTTGCAGCCGTACTTGTTGTCGAACTTCGACTTGGTGACGCTGTCATTGACGTTGATCGCGGGAAACGGCAGCAGCCCTTTCTTGTGCAGATCATACAGGCGATGGACGCCGGTGGTGGTTTCTTCCGAAACGCCCTTGATCTCATCGCGCTGCTTGGTGAACCAGCCGGGCGATGCCTTGAGCCGTTTCTTGATCTGGTTGAACAGGCAAACCTCTTCATCCGAGGTCGGAACCTCGATCAGATCGGTCTCACCCGCCTCAACCCGCGCACCCAGCAGGATGTACAGCGTGGCATCACCGCCATCGTCCAGGATCATGTTGCAGGTGCCACCCTCGCCGCCGAACTGGAAGATGCGGTCGGTATATTCCCAGTAATCCTCAAGGCTTTCACCTTTGATCGCAAACACCGGGATGCCCGATTTGGCGATCGCCGCGGCGGCATGGTCCTGGGTCGAGAAGATATTGCATGACGCCCAGCGCACATCAGCCCCAAGGGCCGCCAGCGTTTCGATCAGAACGGCGGTTTGGATGGTCATGTGCAGCGACCCGGCAATCCGCGCGCCAGTCAACGGCTTGGTGGTGCCAAACTCTTCGCGGCAGGCCATCAGGCCCGGCATTTCGGTTTCCGCGACCGTCAGTTCCTTGCGCCCGAACTCGGCAAGCGCGATGTCTTTTACGATGTAGTCAGCCATGTTCAATTCGTCTCCTGATCTGTTGAGGGGCGCTCTATCACCGCTTGACCCCAAAAACAACGAGCATTGCCCTCGGTCGGTGCGGGCCGAAGCGTCGCCGGCATTTGCACGCAGCTTTCCGAAGCGCTAAATGTTGCGAAGAAGACGGAAGAAAAGGGCGACGCTGATGGCACAGCCGCAACGCGCATGGCAACGCATGCTGTCAGGTCGGCGGCTTGATCTGCTGGACCCGACGCCGATGGATATCGAAATCGAGGATATCGCGCACGGGCTTGCCTTTGTCGCGCGGTGGAATGGCCAGACCCATGGTGACTGGCCCTATTCCGTTGCAGAACATTCGCTTTTGGTCGAGGTGATCTTTTCGCGGCTGAACCCTGGGTGCGCCAACAAATGGCGGTTGGCCGCCTTGCTGCATGATGCGCCGGAATATGTGATCGGCGACATGATCTCACCCGTCAAGGCGGCGGTCGGGCCTGCCTATGGTGCGCTGGATGAACGCCTGACAGCGGCGGTGCATTTGCGCTTTGGCTTGCCGGCAATCTTACCCGCGGCCATCAAGAAACAGATCAAGGCCGCAGATCGGATTTCCGCCTGGATGGAAGCCGTGCAAATTGCCGGCTTTTCGCAAACCGAAGCCGACAGACTTTTCAAACGCCCGGATGTCACACTGATTTCCGGGTTGGAAATCCGATTGCGGCCCGCATCGGCGGTAAAGGCCGATTTTGTTTGTCGGCACGCCGCTTTATTGGCGGAATGCGGATAGAAGAACAAGGCGCGCGCTGCCCAAAGGCAGCCGGCCCGGCGGCTGTCAGATCGCCATGTCTTCAGGTTTGGCGCCTGACTTGAGGGCCAGATCAAACCAGCGCGGCTTGCGCCCACGGCCTGACCACGTCTCGGATGCATTGGCAGGATTTGCGTATTTTGCTGCTGCTGGTGCGCGTTTTTTCGGGGCGGTCAACCCTACCAATTCGGATAGGGAAAAGCCCATCGCGCGGGCTTTTTCTTCAAGTTCGGCGATAGCCTCTTTCTTGCGACGCTCCTGAAATGACGCTATCGCCTTGGCGACTTGCGACTGAAGATCCTTGAGGTCTTTCAGGGACAGATCATTCAGGTTGATATCCATTCCCGTGGTCCTTTTACCGTTTATTGTTGTGCTTTAGTAGAATGCCTCCGGCAGAAACACAACAATTCGTTAAAAGGTTTTTATCGTGGACTGCGTTTTGCCAGAATCCGCTGAAGGGTCCGGCGGTGCATCGAAAGGCGGCGCGCCGTTTCAGAAACATTCCGGTCGCACATTTCAAACACCCGCTGAATATGCTCCCACCGAACCCGGTCTGCCGACATCGGGTTTTCCGGCGGTGCAGGCATGGCTTCGCCCTTGGCCAGAAGGGCATTGGTCACTTCATTGGCATCGGCGGGTTTGGAAAGATAGTCGATCGCCCCAATCTTGACCGCCGCGACGGCCGTCGCAATCGCGCCATATCCTGTCAGCACGACGATCCGGCAATCGGGCCTGCGTTCGCGCAGGGCCTCTACCACGTCCAGCCCGTTGCCATCTTCCAGCCGCAGGTCAACCACCGCGTAAGCCGGCGGGCGGGTCTGAGCGATGGCCTTGCCGACAGCGACGCTTTCTGCGGTTTCGGTGACAAAGCCCCGACGCTCCATGGCGCGGGCCAGCCGTTTGACGAACGGCTCGTCATCATCCACCAGCAGAAGGGTTTTGTCCGGACCCAGGTCTGCCATCATCTCATCTGCCATCGTTTTGGTCCTTGCGTTTTTGTCGCGTAGAACCGGAACCTAGGGGCTTTGCAGCGCAGGGTCAATTTTTCTGCGCAGCGGGCGCGTTTTTCACAAAGCAGGCCACCCGATCGGCCATCTGTTCGGGCGTATCTTCCCGCCGGAAGGCATAGACAAAACCGATACCCGGCAAGGTCAGATAGGTAGAGGTCGAGTGATCAATCAGATAATAGTCCGGATCGCCATCGTCCTGCTTTTTGTAAAAGGTCTTGTAGGCCTGCGAGGCAGCTTTCACCTGCTCGGGCGTGCCGGTCAGCCCGATCATCCGCGGATGCAGGTTGTCGGTAAAGTCGGCAAGCGTTTCGGGCGTATCGCGTTCAGGGTCAATCGAGATGAACACCGGCTGCACCTCTAGGCCGCGGGTTTCCAGAATGTCCACGGCTTCGGCATTGCGGGCATTGTCCAGCGGGCAGACATCGGGGCAGAAGGTGTAGCCGAAATAGACCAGCGATGGCTTGATCAGCACATCGGCATCGGTGACGGTGGTGCCGGTTTCGTCGATCAACTCAAACGGACCGCCAATCTTTGCGCCCGCGATCTGGCCACCACGACATTCGGCGAGGGCATCGCTCTCGCCCGGACGCAAGATATACAGGGCGGTGCCGCCCAACAGAGCCGCCACCACGGCCGCTGTCAGGGCCACGTATGTTTTTGTCATCGGTTCGATCCCTTGCATTCTTCTGACGTCGGACGGCATTGATCCCGCAGGTCAGCCCGCCTAGGCTTGGCAGGATAAAGGCTTTGCCGAAAGGTTACCATGTTTTCCCCGACCCCCGGACTTCTGTCGCGTGACACCCGCAGCGATTGGGTGCGTCTTCGCACGCTGATCTTGTTGCGCTGGACGGCGATTGTGGGGCAATTGGCCGCAATCACAGTGGCCGACCGCTATTACGACATCCAGCTTCCCTTGGGGCTGTGCTATCTGGCGGTCGGGGCCTCTATCATCGCAAATCTTGTGTCGATCTTCGTGTTTCCGGAAAACAAGCGCCTGTCCGAAGTCGAAGCGATGATGACGCTGCTGTTTGACCTGACGCAGCTTTCGTTTCTTTTGTATCTGACCGGGGGGCTGGCCAATCCTTTCGCGCTGCTGATCCTTGCTCCGGTAACGATTTCCGCCTCGGCACTGGAATTGCGCACCACCATCTTTCTTGGCAGCCTGTCGATCCTTCTGGTAACGCTGACGGCCTTTGTGCATGTGCCCTTGCGGTTGGCCGATGGCACGATACTGACCGTGCCGGTACTGTTCGAGTTTGGCTTCTGGTTGTCCATTGTCATTGGCATCCTGTTCCTCGGCCTGTATTCCCGGCGGGTGGCCACCGAAATCCGGTCGATGTCCGAGGCGCTGCTGGCCACCCAGATGGCACTGGCCCGTGAACAGAAGTTGACCGATCTGGGCGGCGTTGTTGCCGCCGCCGCGCATGAATTTGGCACACCGCTGGCGACCATCACGCTGGTCTCGTCCGAGATGATGGACCAATTGGACAAAGGGTCCGAGCTTTACGACGACGCCAAACTGATCCGCGATCAGGCCGACCGTTGCCGCGATATCCTGCGGTCGATGGGGCGGATCGGCAAGGATGACCTGCATCTGCGCACCACCCCGTTCGAGATGCTTGTCCGCGAAGCGGCGGAACCACATCAGTCGCGGGGCAAGACCTTGCACTTCAGCTTTTTGGCGGGGATCGACGGCAGCGACCGGCAGCCTCTGGTGACCCGCCGGCCCGAGGTGATTCACGGTCTGCGCAACCTTATTCAGAATGCGGTCGATTTTGCGCGCACCTCGGTCTGGCTTGACGGGGAATGGACCGCCGATACCCTGACCCTGCGGATCATCGACGATGGCGAAGGCTTTCCATCCCAAGTGATTGGGCGCATCGGTGACCCGTTCGTGCGCCGTCGCCGTTCGGCCCAAGATCTGGCGCGGCGGCCCGAGTATGAGGGGATGGGTCTGGGCCTGTTCATCGCCAAGACCCTGCTGGAACGCACCGGCGCCGAGTTGACCTTTGCCAACGCGTCCGACCCGTTCCTGACCCCCGAGGAACGCCCCGAACGCAGCGGGGCGATCGTCGAGGTGGTCTGGCCCCTCAACCGGCTGGTGCCGCCGTCCCAAAGCGGTCTGGGTCAGAACGCCCCGTTCGAGATATAGCGTTCAAGCGTCTTTATTCTTAGACTCGCCTTTAGGTTAATGTTGCATTAACATACTAACCACTAGGTTGTATGACGAATGCGGCGAGGGCGGCCGATGGAGTCACACCTTTTGTTTGGGATCGGCCTTGGGGTGACGGCCATCCTGGCGTCGCTTGGAAGTCTGATGTTGCTGACCGCCTTTCAGGCCCGCCGCAGGCCCGCCCGTCAATCAATCTTTGATGACCGGCAAAAAACTACGCTGTTCTTGTTTGATGGCGAGTCTCTGGTTGATTGCACGCCCGGCGGCCGTGCGGTGCTATCGGCCTCGCCGGCCGAGGGCAGCGCCTGGGTCAAGCTTTTGGCATATCTGGGCACGATTTTTCCTGAAATTGACAAGCACCTCGCCCGACTGGAGGCCGAGGGAGCCGTGACCTTGGCCACCGAAGACAGTTCGGGACAGCCCTTGTTGCTACAGGCCGAACAGCGGGGCGGCCTGACCCGGATCACCCTGATCGACCCGGAAGCCGACGCGGGCGTGCACGGACTTGACCCTTTGGCACATCGCGCAATGACCGAAGAATTGGCCTTTTTGCGTGCCATGCTGGCACAGGCCCCGATCCTTGCCTGGCGCGAGCGCGAGGATGGCGCGGTGATCTGGGCCAATGCCGCCTACATCCTGCACGCCGCCGATCTGTTGCCGCAGGGGCAAGACCTGTCCTGGCCCCTGCCCCACTTGTTTGAGCGGACCGCCATCCATCAAGGTGCCACCGGTCAGCGACAAAAACTGCGCTTTCCCGATGGCGCCACCACCTGGTTCGATCTGGTCAGCACACCCGACGGCACCGGGCGGCGGGTCTATGCCCTGCGTGCGGACGCGGCGGTTCAGGCTGAAACCACGCTGCGCGATTTCATGCAGACCCTGACCAAGACCTTTGCCCATCTGCCGATCGGGTTGGCGATCTTTGACAATCAGCGCGCCTTGCAGATGTTCAACCCGGCGCTGCTGGATCTGACCGGGCTTCCGCCCGACTTCCTGTCGCGACGCCCGTCGCTGGTTTCGGTTCTGGATGCGTTGCGCGACCAGAACATGGTGCCCGAGCCGAAGGATTATCGCAACTGGCGGCAACAGATCACCGAATTGGAGCGCGCCGCGGCGTCGGGCATCTATGAAGAGACCTGGAACCTGCCGGGTGGGCAGACTTACAAGGTGATCGGGCGACCCCACCCCAACGGGGCCCTTGCCCTGATGATCGAGGATATCTCGACCGAGATCACGCGCACCCGGCGCTATCGCGCCGATCTTGAATTGGGCCAGTCGGTCATTGACTCGCTGGAAGAGGCGGTCTGCGTGTTTTCGGAAACCGGGCTCTTGGTGATGACCAACGCGGCCTATGCCAAGCTTTGGCAGCACGATCCGGCCATGGCCGTCGCGGTGGGGGGGATCACTTCGCTTTCGCAGCATTGGCGCAGCCAGACCGCCCCGAACCCGCTTTGGGCCGAGGCCGAGGAATTCGTGTCAACAGTCGGCGACCGGACAAGCTGGACCGCGGATGCCCGGCTTCTGGACGGCCGCATGGTGACCTGCCGCTTTGCACCGCTTTCCGGAGGGGCAACCCTTGTCGGGTTCCGGATTGTCCAGCCCGAAACAGGGTCGCGTCCGGCGCTGCCATCCAAGCGGCGCAGCGCCTGACCGGATCGGCTTGCCACGGCGGACAGGGACGGTAAAACTGCCGCCATGTCACAATTCGCCCCCCTGCTGATTGTTATGGCCACCGAGGCTGATACCGATGCACTTGGCAGGCTTCTGGCCGATCATCTGCATCCGGGCGATACGCTGCTTCTTGACGGGCCGATCGGTGCCGGCAAATCGCATCTGGCCCGCGCCTTCATCCGAAACCGGCTGGGCCGGATGGAGGACGTGCCCTCGCCCAGTTTCACCTTGGTGCAAACCTATGAGCATCCAGCGGGCGATATCTGGCATGCCGACCTTTACCGCCTGTCGCACCCGGATGAGGTGCTGGAACTGGGTCTGGAGGATGCCTTTGCCAGCGCGATCTGCCTTGTCGAATGGCCCGACCGGCTTGGCCGTCTTGCCCCCGCGAATGCCATTCATCTGACCCTGTCCCTACAGGGTGACGGTCGGTTGGCCGAACTGCGCTTTTCCGGTCGCGATGCGTTGCGCACGGCCTTGGCCCAGTTCTGCCCGCCCGACGACTGCCAAGCCGATGACTGACCGTGCCGCCTTGTCACAGGCCTTTTTGGCCGCCCACGGCTGGGGCGATGCGGACCGGCGGTTTCTGGCGGGCGATGCGTCGGACCGAAGCTATGACCGGCTGACAAAGGGCACCAAGACCGCGATTCTGATGGATGCGCCGCCCGGCCGGGGCGATGATCCCGCCCGATTTGTCGCCATTGCCGCGCACCTTGCCGGCATCGGCCTGTCCCCTCCGGCGATTTATGCGCAGGATCTGGCGAATGGCTTTTTGCTGATCGAAGACCTTGGCGACCAGCTTTTTGCCCGCGCCCTGACCGCCGATCCGCAGCAAGAGGCCCCGCTATACCGTGCAGCGACCGATGTTCTGGTGCATGTGCAGCGCTTTCCCGCACCGGCCGGACTGCCGGATCTTGCGGCGCAGGATTGGGCGACCGCCGCTGCCTTTGCCATTGACTGGTATGCCTTTGCCGCCACCGGGCAAAGGCAAGACGCAACTGCCTTTGTCGCAACCTTGACAGCCGCCCTGCTGGCCCATGCCGATGGCCCGCGCGTGATGATCCTGCGCGATTATCACGCCGAGAACCTGCTGCACCTGCCGGGACGGCATGGCGTGGCTGCGGTGGGGCTTTTGGACTTTCAGCTCGCGCAGATGGGGCAGCCGGGCTATGATCTGGTGTCGCTGGTGCAAGACGCGCGGCGCGATGTCTCGCCCGATGTGGCCGCCGAAATGATGGCGCATTTTGCTGCCCGGACCGGGCGCAATCTGGTGGCGTTTCAAACCTCGTGCGCGGTTTTGGGTGCCCAGCGCGCCTTGCGGATTTTGGGCATTTTCGCACGGCTTTGCCTTGTGGGCGGCAAGCCCGGCTATCTGCGGCTGATGCCACGGGTCTGGCGCCAGTTGCAGGCAAACCTTGCGCATCCGGCCCTGTCAGACCTGCGCGATCTGTGCCATGACATGCTTCCGGAACCGACCGATGCCGTCTTGCAAACCATAGGGGACAGATGCGCGATCCCTTCCCCCTGATGTTGTTTGCCGCCGGCTTTGGCACCCGGATGGGCGCGCTGACGGCCAGCCGCCCCAAACCGCTGATCAAGGTTGCCGGGCGGGCGCTGATTGACCATGCCCTGATCATCGCTGACCGCGCCGGCATCAGGCGGCGGGTGGTGAACCTGCACTATCTGGGCGATCAACTGGCCGCACATCTGGCGGACCGCGACCTTGCACTATCGTGGGAGCGCGACGCGATCCTTGATACTGGGGGTGGCCTGAAAGCCGCCTTGCCGCTGCTGGGCGACGGCCCCATTCTGACGCTGAACACCGATGCGGTCTGGACCGGGGCCAACCCGCTGACCCAGTTGATGCTGGCGTGGGATGCCGACCGGATGGACCAACTTTTCCTGCTGCTGCCCGCAGCGCAGGCGCGCAGCGCCACCGGACGATCTGACTTTGTGATGAACGATGACGGGCGCGTGGATTGGGCCCGCGGGCGTGACGGCTATCTTTATCTGGGGGCGCAGATCATCCATCCGCGCCTTTTGGTGGAAACTGAACAGGTATTCTCATTGCATGCGCCATGGACGCTGGCGATGGCTGAGGGCCGCGCTTATGGCGCGCTGCATCAAGGCGACTGGTGCGATGTCGGGCACCCCGAAGGCATCGCGCAGGCCGAAGACATGCTGCGCCAAGCCGGGGAATGGCCCGATGTTTGACCCGGGCACCCCGCGCCTGTTTGCACTGCCGCCGGGGGTGGATTTTCCGCAGGCGTTGGTGGACGGTCTGCACGCCCGTATGGCCGGACAGCCGCCCGAGGCGATGGCGCGGGTCACGCTGTATCTGAACACCACCCGGATGCGCAGGCGGGTGGTGCAGATCTTTGGCCAGCAAGGCGCGGGCTTTCTGCCCCGCATCCGCCTTGTCACCGACCTTGGCGCTGATCTGATCGTCCCCGACCTGCTACCCGCCATTCCCACCCTGCGGCGCAAGCTGCAACTGACGGTGTTGATCGGCCGCCTGCTGGACGCAGCCCCCGACCTTGCGCCGCGATCCGCGCTTGCCGATCTGGCCGAAAGCCTGTCGGCGCTGATGTCGGAAATGCAGGGCGAAGGCGTGGGGCCTGACCGGGTGGCCGGGCTGGACGTGGCCGAGCATTCCGAGCATTGGGCGCGCACGCGGGCGTTCCTGACCATCATCGCGCCGTTCTTCACCGACGCCGAGGAACCCGACGTCGAAGGCCGCCAACGCCGTCTGGCGCTGATGCTGGCCGATCTGTGGGCCAAGGCCCCGCCGTCGGACCCCGTGATTGTGGCCGGCTCTACCGGGTCGCGCGGCACCACGGCGCTGTTCATGCAGGCGGTGGCGCGGCTGCCGCAGGGTGCGCTGGTGCTGCCGGGGTTTGATTTTGACATGCCGGTGTCGGTCTGGGACGGGCTGCATGATGCGCTGACATCCGAAGACCACCCGCAATACCGCTTTCGGCGGTTGATGGACCTGACCGGCACCACGCCTGCCGATGTGCGCATGTGGAAGGACACACAGGCCCCCAGCCCCGCGCGCAACCGCGTTCTATCGCTGGCGCTGCGCCCCGCACCTGTCACCGACCAATGGCTTGTGGAAGGCCCGGATTTGCCCGATCTGCCGCAAGCGATGGCTGGTGTGTCCCTGATCGAAGCCCCCTCGCCCCGGCAAGAGGCGCTGGCGATTGCGCTGATCCTGCGCGAAGCGGCGGAAGACGGGCGCACGGCGGCGCTGATCTCGCCCGACCGGGTGCTGACGCGGCAGGTCGCGGCGGCGCTGGACCGATGGGGTGTCCGGGCCGATGACAGTGCCGGTTTGCCGTTGACCCAATCGGCACCAGGCCGGTTCCTGCGCCATGTGGTGCGATTGTTCGGGCAACGGCTGACGTCGGATGCCTTGCTGACAGTGCTCAAGCACCCGCTGACCGCCTCGGCCATGGAGCGCGGCCAGCACTTGCTTCTGACCCGCGACCTGGAACTGACCCTGCGCGAAAAGGGCCCGGCCTTTCCCACCGGCCCCGATCTGATTGCCTGGGCGATGGCGCAGCGCAACGAACACGCCTTGGGCTGGGCCACCGCCCTTGCCGGGGCGCTGGACGGGCTGGACGTGGCGGGAAGCGCGCCTTTGGCCGACCATCTGGCCCGCACCCGCCTGCTGGCCGAACGGCTGGCGCGTGGCCCTGCCCCAGACGGCACGGGTGAGCTGTGGAAGGAAGAACCGGGCATCAAGGCGCAGGATTTCCTGACGCGGTTGGAGGCCGAGGCGCAGCACGGCGGCACGCTGACCGCGTCCGAGTTTCGCGATCTGTTTGATGGCATGATCGGGCTGGAACAGGTGCGCGATGCGACCATCGCCCACCCCGGCATCATGATCTGGGGCACCATCGAGGCGCGGGTGCAGGGGGCTGATCTGGTGATCTTGGGCGGACTGAACGATGGCATATGGCCCGGCCTGCCGCCACCCGACCCGTGGCTGAACCGCAAGATGCGGCAAGATGCGGGGCTATTGTTGCCCGAACGGCGCATCGGCCTTTCGGCGCATGACTTTCAGCAGGCGATTGCCGCGCCGCGCGTGGTGCTGTCGCGCGCCCTGCGCAATGCCGAAGCGGAAACCGTACCGTCGCGCTGGATCAACCGCCTGACCAACCTGATGGATGGCCTGCCGATGTGCGACGGGCCAGCAGCCTTGGCACAGATGCGGGCTCGCGGCGCGGTCTGGCTGGCCCGCGCGGCGGCGATGGACCGGCCTTTGCCCAACCCACCCCCCGACATGCTGCCCGCAAGGCGCCCCTCGCCACGCCCGCCGCTTGCCGTGCGACCCAAATCGCTGTCGCTGACGCGGATCGAGGTGTTGATCCGCGATCCTTATGCGATCTACGCCGACAAGGTGCTGCGCCTGCGCGCGCTGAAACCCTTGCGCCAGATGCCCGATGCCCGTGACCGGGGCACGGTGGTGCATGCCATTCTGGAACGCTTCGTCAAGGACCGGCCAGAGGCGGAAACCCGCCCCGAGGCGCTTGCCCGGCTGATGGCCATCACTGATACGGTTCTGGCCGAACAGGTGCCCTGGCCCGCTGCCCGGGCGCTGTGGGCGGCGCGAATGGGGCGCGCAGCCGACCATTTCCTGACCGTCGACGCCCGCGACGACGGTGAAACCCTGCTGATCGAAGGGCGCGGCGAACTTCTGCTTGAAGACCTGGGCTTTACCCTGTTCGGCACCCCTGACCGGATTGACCGCCTGCCCGATGGTCGCCTGCATCTGATCGACTACAAGACCGGATCGCCGCCCAGCAAGGACCAGATGACATCCTATGCCAAGCAGTTGCATCTGGCGGCTTTGCTGGCTGAAGATGGCGGCTTCAAGGCCCTTGGTCCGCAACAGGTGGCCAAGATCACCTATGTCGGGCTTGGGTCCGGTGAAAAACTGACGACGGATGAGATTACGGACACGGTCATGCAAACTGTGCGCGACGGCTTGCGCAAGCTGGTTGGCTCATACGCCGTGCGGGCGCAGGGCTATACCTCACGCCGGGCGGTGTTTTCCGAACGCTTTCCCGGCGACTACGATCATCTGGCCCGCTTTGGCGAATGGGAAATGACCGACACGCCGGTGCCCGAAGATGTTGGCCAAGGCGGTGACACATGACGCATGATGCCAGCCTTGCCCAGATCGCCGCCGCGCAACCCGCGCTGTCCACATGGCTTTCGGCCAATGCCGGGTCGGGCAAGACGCGGGTGCTGACCGACCGGGTGGCGCGGCTTTTGCTGAATCGGGTGCAGCCGCAGCACATCTTGTGCCTGACCTATACCAAGGCTGCCGCGACCGAGATGCAGAACCGGCTGTTCCGCCGTCTGGGTGCCTGGGCGATGAAGCCCGATGCCGATCTGCGCGCCGATCTGGCCGAGTTGGGCGAAGGGGCCGCGCTGGACGCAGAGCAGTTGGCGCTGGCGCGGCAACTCTTCGCCCGCGCAATCGAAACGCCCGGTGGTTTGCGCATCCAGACCATCCACAGCTTCTGCGCCACGCTTCTGCGCCGTTATCCGCTTGAGGCGGGGGTGACCCCCGGTTTCAAGGAAATGGATGACCGCACCGCAAAGGCACTGCGCGATGCCATTGTGCAGGACATGGCCGACCGTCTGGCCCCGGATGCCGTGGCCGACCTTGCCCGCCACTACACCGCCGAAGATTTTGACGCACTGATGGCCGAGATTTGCAGCCACGCCGATGATTTTGCCACACCGCTGGACCACAAGGGCGCTTTGGCGCGCTTCGGGCTTGGCGCGGACACCACGTCGCAGCACATTCTGGATGCGGTGTTTCTGGGCGATGAAGCGGACATTCTGGCCGAGCTTGTGGCGCGGCTGGCGACCGGCACAATCACAGACCAAAAGAACGCAGACAAACTGTCGGCCTTGATCCCGATAAGCCCCGACATGCGCTGTCTTGCCAGTCTGGAAAGCGTCTTCCTGTTCCAGACCGGCGCCCGCGCCTTTCAGGCCAAGGTTGGCGATTTCCCGACCAAAGACCTGCGCAATGCCCTTGGCCCGCTGCGCGACCGGCTGGAACACCTGATGCTACGGGTCGAGGTGGCCCGCGCCGCGCGCATCGGGCTGATGGCCGCCGAAAAGACACTGGCTTTGCACGGCTTTGCACGGGTGTTCCTGCAGCTTTATGCGGATCGCAAAGCCCAGTTTGGCTATCTGGATTTTGACGACCTGATCCGTAAGGCGGGGGTGTTGCTGAACGACCCCGGATTGGCCGCGTGGGTTTTGTTCCGGCTGGATGGCGGCATCGACCATATTCTGGTGGATGAGGCGCAAGACACCTCTCCGGCGCAATGGGCTGTCATCGAAAAGCTGACCGCCGAGTTCACGGCCGGCCACAGCGCCAGCGACAAGACCCGCACGCTGTTTGTGGTGGGCGACAAGAAACAGTCGATCTATTCCTTTCAGGGCGCCGATCTTTCGGCCTTTGACGCCAAGCGGCACGATTTTGCCGGCAAATTCGCCGCCGTGGGCCAGCCAATGCAGGACCGGACGCTGGACTATTCCTTCCGGTCATCGCGCGCCGTGCTGGAGGTGGTAGATGCCACCTTTGGCAGCGCCTTTCCGGCGGCTTTGGGCGACCCACCGCGGCATCTGGCGTTCTTTGATGGCCTGCCGGGGCGGGTGGATTTGTGGCCGCTGATCCCAAAGACCGACACCACGCAGGATCAGGATGGCTGGGACCCGGTTGACCTGATCTCGGACAGTCACGAACGGGTGGAATTGGCCCGTATGATCGCCGCCGAAATCCGCGGAATGATCGACAGCGGGGTGCAGATCCCGGTTTCAGCCACCGAAAGCCGGCCGATGCAGGCAGGCGACGTGCTGATTTTGGTGCAAACGCGGGGCACGCTGTTTGAACAGATCATCCGCGCCTGCAAGCAGGAAGGTCTGCCCATCGCCGGTGCCGACCGCCTGAAGCTGGGCGAGGAACTGGCGGTGAAGGATCTGACCGCGTTGCTGGCCTTTCTGGCCACGCCGGAGGACAGCCTGTCCCTTGCCGCCGCGTTGCGGTCGCCGCTGTTCGGCTGGTCCGAGGATCGGCTGTATCGGCTGGCGCATGGTCGCCGCGGCCATCTGTGGGAGGCGCTGCGCAACGCTGATGAGCCCGACACGCTGGCCATCCTGCGCGACCTGCGCAACCAGACCGATTTCTTGCGCCCGTATGAGATCCTTGACCGGATGCTGACTCGCCATCGGGGCCGCGAACGCCTGCTGACGCGGCTGGGGCCAGAGGCCGAGGATGGCATCGACGAACTGCTCAATCAGGCGCTGGCCTATGAGCAGACCGATGTGCCCAGCCTGACCGGCTTTCTGATCTGGTTGGAAAGTGATGTGGTCGAGGTCAAGCGGCAGTTGGACAGTGCGGGCAGCCGCATAAGGGTGATGACGGTGCATGGCGCCAAGGGGCTTGAGGCCCCGATCGTCATCCTGCCCGACACCGCCGACCGCAACCCGCGCGACCGGGCCGAGATTTACAAGCTGGAAGACGGTGTGCCGGTGTGGAAAACCGCATCAGACGAAAGCCCGCCCGACATCGCCGTTGCCCGCGCCCAGCGCCGGGAAAAGTCGGGCGAGGAAAACCTGCGCTTGCTTTATGTAGCGCTGACGCGGGCCCAATCCTGGCTGATCATCGCCGGGGCGGGTGAGGCCAAGGTCATGTCGGGCAAGACCGCAAAACCGCGAGAGGATTGGGCCTGGTATCGGCAGGTCGCGGCCGGGTTGTCAGCCCTGGGGGCGCAGCCGATGCAAGGCGGGCGGTTGCGGCACGCCTTCGGCGTCTGGCCGGGCAATAATCGGGTGTCTGACCAAGTGGTTGCGCCGACGGAGGCATTGCCTGACTGGATCTGCCAACCCGCGCCAGAAGTGGAAGTGCCCCGCGATCCGGGGCCGATCAGCCCGTCAGACCTCGGCGGTGCCAAGGCCCTTCCGGGCGAAGGCGACCCGGTCGAGGTGGCGCTTGCCCGCGGCACCGCTCTTCACCGGCTGTTGGAGCATTTGCCCGCCACCGACCCCGCCGATTGGCCCGCTCTGGCCCGCACGGCCGCCCCCGATGGCATGGATGCCAATGCCCTGCTTGCCGAGGCGGCGGGGGTGCTGGCCGCGCCAGACCTTGCCGTTTTGTTTGCGCCCGGATCACTGGCAGAAGTGTCGGTGACCGCCACGCTGAACGGGCGTCAGATCGAAGGCACGCTGGACCGGGTGATTGTTGCGGCCGATTGGGTGCTGGCGGTGGATTTCAAGACCAATCGTGTGGTGCCAGCCACGCCCGACCAGGTGCCCGAGGGCATCTTGCGGCAAATGGGGGCCTATGCGCATGCCTTGGCGCAAATCTACCCGGGCCGGAGGATTGAAACGGCGATATTGTGGACAGTGGTGCCGAATTTGATGCCACTGCCTTGCGATATGGTGGCTGCGGCACTGGCACGCGCCACCACAGCTTGACCTTTCCAACCGCTCTCCTTAGCTTTGTGGTTGATGCATTCCTGTCAGGAGATATGAACATGGGCGCTGCGACAATCGCCGTCACCGACGCCACCTTCGATGCCGAGGTCCGCAAATCGGACATTCCGGTTGTGGTGGATTTCTGGGCCGAATGGTGCGGGCCCTGCCGTCAGATCGGCCCGGCCCTTGAAGAACTGGCCGTTGAATATGCGGGCAAGGTCAAGATCGTGAAGGTCAACGTTGACGACAACCCCGACAGCCCGGCCATGCTGGGCGTGCGCGGCATTCCGGCGCTGTTCATGTTCAAGGACGGTCAGGTTGTGTCGAACAAGGTCGGCGCCGCGCCGAAGGCCGCTTTGGCAACCTGGATTCAATCCGCGATCTGATGGATTATGCCGCAGATGGCACAAGAGGCGGTCCGTTGGGCCGCCCTTTTGTTTTGCGCGCACAGCCGCCATATTGGCGCAAAGTGGATGGAGGGTTTCATGGCCGAAGACAGGTTTCCGGGCTGGCACGGCACCACCATTCTGGCGGTGCGCCGGGGCGGCGAGGTGGTGGTGGCAGGCGATGGTCAGGTGTCGCTGGGCCAGACCGTGATCAAGGGCACGGCCCGCAAGGTGCGCCGCCTGTCTCCGGGCGGGCACGATGTGGTCTGCGGCTTTGCCGGATCGACCGCCGATGCCTTTACCCTGCTGGAACGGCTGGAGAAAAAACTTGAGGCTGCACCCGGTCAGTTGGGCCGCGCCTGCGTTGATCTGGCCAAGGACTGGCGCATGGACAAGTATCTGCGCAACCTTGAGGCCATGCTGATCGTCACCGATGGCGCTGACCTGTATGTTATCACCGGCGCGGGTGATGTGCTGGAGCCGGAACATGACGTGGCTGCCATCGGGTCGGGCGGCAACTTCGCCCTTGCCGCCGCGCGCGGGCTGATGGAAACCGACCTGCCCGCCGAGGGCGTGGCACGCAGGGCGATGGCAATCGCCGCCAGCATTTGTGTCTATACCAACGGCAATCTGACCGTGGAACGGATCAGCGCGACATGATCAGCCCCCAAGACCTTCGCGCCGCCGTGCAGCGCGGGTTGATCACCGAGGCGCAGGCGGCGGGGTTGACCGCGATGGCCGAGGCCCGGCGGCAGGCCGTGGCGGGGGTTGAGCCGGGGGAAGAGCCGTTTGTGCTGTTCAAAGGCTTCAACGAGATTTTCATCGTCATCGGCCTGACCATCCTGTTCGTCGGCTGGATCGGCATTGCCGCCCTGATGGGGGCCGAAGTCTTTTCGCCCGGCGGTCTGGACACGGTTCTGGTGGCGCTGGTGACCTTGGCCGGATTGGCTGCGGTGCAGCGTTATTTCACCACCACGCGCCGGATGATCGCGCCATCCATCGCGCTGGCGATCATGTCGGCTTTGACGGCCTTGGTGCTTGGCTGGGCCGTGGCCGATCTGGCAGGGCTGCGCGATCTGGCCGCTTCGGCGGTGGCTTCTGCCGTGGTGGCGGCAGTGATGCTGCTGCATTACCGGACCTTCCGGGTGCCATTTGATGCGGCGATCATTGCCACGGCACTGTTTTCAGCCATTTGGGCGGTGCTGGCCGGGCGAGGCATCTTGCCCAGTGATGGGATGGGGCTGTTGCACCTGTCGAGCAAAGGATCGCTTGCGATTTTGTCGCTGCTGTTCGGGCTGGCGACCTTTGCGATGGCGATGCGGTTTGACATGTCAGATCCGCATCGGGTGTCTACCCGCAGCACCACCGGGTTTTGGCTGCATGTCACCGCAGCCCCGGCGATTGTGAACACTATCGCCATAAATCTTCTGGGCAGGGGGCAGGGCGGCGAAGCCTTGCTGTTTGCCTTTCTGCTGGCCATTGCCTGCGTGGCCCTGGTGATTGACCGCCGGTCGTTTCTGGTGTCGGGCGCGGGCTATGCAGTCTGGCTGATCTTCACCTTGTTTGACGGGTCGGCCCTGGTCATCGTGTTTCTTGGCCTTGGCCTGGTTTTCCTTGGGGCGCAGTGGGACCGTCTGCGCTCTGCCTTGATGCGCGCCTTGCCTGACTTTCCCGGCAAGGACCGCCTTCCCCCCTATGGGAGCACAACATGACTGACCTGACCCCCCGCGAGATCGTGTCGGAACTGGACCGTTTCATCATTGGCCAGAATGACGCCAAGCGCGCCGTGGCCGTGGCCCTGCGCAACCGTTGGCGGCGCAAACAACTGGCCGATGATCTGCGTGACGAGGTGTATCCAAAGAACATCCTGATGATCGGGCCGACCGGGGTGGGCAAGACCGAAATCAGCCGCCGTCTGGCAAAACTGGCGAAAGCGCCGTTCCTGAAGGTCGAGGCGACGAAGTTCACCGAAGTGGGCTATGTCGGTCGCGACGTCGACAGTATCATCCGCGATCTGGTCGATGCCGCCATGGTCGATACCCGCGCCCGGATGCGCGAGGACGTGAAGGCGCGGGCACAGCAGGCCGCCGAGGACCGGGTGATCGAGGCGCTGGCCGGCAAGGACGCGCGCGAGCAGACCCGCGAGATGTTTCGCGGCAAACTGCGGCGGGGCGAGTTGGATGCCACGGTGATTGAACTGGAGCTGATCGACAGCTCTGGCCCGATGCCGATGATGGGCATGCCGGGGATGGAAACCCAGATGCAGGGATTGCAAGACCTGTTCAAGGCGTTTGGCACCCGCACCGTGCGCAAGAAGGTAACGGTCGCCGACAGCTATGATCTGCTGATCGGGCAAGAGGCTGACAAGCTGCTGGATGACGAGGCGGTGAAGGCCACCGCGCTGGAGGCGGTGCAGGAAAACGGCATCGTGTTTCTGGACGAGATCGACAAGATCTGCGCGCGCAGCGATGCGCGGGGCGCAGATGTCAGCCGTGAAGGCGTGCAGCGCGATCTGTTGCCCCTGATCGAAGGCACGACCGTTTCCACCAAATACGGGCCGATCAAGACCGACCACATCCTGTTCATCGCCAGCGGTGCGTTCCACGTCGCCAAACCGTCAGATCTGCTGCCGGAATTGCAGGGGCGTCTGCCGATCCGGGTGGAATTGAAGCCGCTGACCGAGGCCGATTTCGTGCGCATCCTGACCGAGACCGACAATGCGCTGACCTTGCAATATACCGCTCTGATGGCCACCGAACAGGTGACGGTGACCTTTACCACCGATGGCATTGCCGCCTTGGCGCGCATCGCGGCCGAGGTAAACCGGTCGGTTGAAAACATCGGAGCGCGGCGGCTTTATACCATTCTTGAACGGGTGTTCGAAGAGCTGAGCTTTACCGCGCCAGACAGGTCTGGGCAGTCGGTCACCGTGGACGCCGATTTCGTCGAGGCAAATGTGGGGGCACTGGCACGGTCCGCCGATCTGTCACGCTACGTTCTTTAGAGGCAATCGGCCCTGAAATGCGCGTCTGTCCGCAGATGCGCTTGACGGGCACCGTATAAGCCGCAAAAGCTTGCGGTGGTGCCAGAGTGGGGTTCTCGTATTGCGTGTGTCAAAACTGCTGCTGATGGGTCTGCTCTGCGTTCTGGCGGCCTGCACCCAACGCGGGCGGCTGACCCTTGCGCCCGAAGCCCAAAGCATCGGGTCGCAGCGTGAGGTGTTTGTCGGGTCAACCCGTGGGCTGGATGACGCTGGAAATTTTGACGGGTCGAGGGTCGAGGCGGTCAGTTTCGGGCGCTATGACATCTCGATCCCGCCCGACCGGCAACCGGGCGAGATTACCTGGCCGCCCCGATCGGGCAAGATTGACCCCAAGACCCAGTTCCTGACCACCTCTGCCACGCGCTATCCATCTGAAAGACAGTTTCGCAGCGCTTTGGCGTCTGACTTGCGTCTGCACGACAATGAGGCGGTGATTTTCGTGCATGGCTTCAACAACACCTTCTCGGAGGGGGTCTATCGCATCGCCCAGATGTCGTATGATCTGGGTCTGCCGGGCTCTGTGGTGCATTATTCCTGGCCTTCGGCCGCGCAACCGCTTGGCTATGTCTATGACCGCGACTCGGCGCTGTTTGCGCGCGATGGGTTAGAGCGACTGCTGCTGGAGGTGGAGGGGGCAGGCGCCAAGCGGGTGGTGCTGGTGGCACATTCCATGGGCAGCGCGCTGGTGATGGAAACTCTGCGCCAGATCGCCATTCGCGGCGAAAGCGGAGTTCTGGCGCGGATCGGCGGTGTGGTGCTGATCTCGCCCGATATCGACGTGGATGTGTTCCGCGCGCAGGCCCTTGCCATACCGCGCCTGCCGCAGCCGTTCATCGTGTTCTCGTCCGAGCGCGACAAGATACTTCGCCTGTCTGGCACCCTGGCCGGGCAACACGACCGCCTTGGAACGCTGGTCGATGTCTCACAGGTCAGCGATTTGCCGATCACCTTTCTGGATACAGCGGCATATAGCAGCGGTGCGGGACATTTCAATGTGGCCGAGTCGCCAAGCTTGGTGCGACTGCTGGACGGTATCTTGTCGGTCGATGCCGCTTTTGACACCGAACGCGCGACCCGCACCGGATTGTTGCCGGGGGTGGTTCTGACAGTGCAGAATGCGACCCAGATCATCCTGAGCCCGGTGATTGCTGTCAGCAACGAATTGCAACAGTGACACCGCGACGGGTCATCGCCCCCGGCGCAAGTAAACGTAATAGGCCCCCGCGCCGCCATGGCGCAGATGCGCTTCGGCGACTTGCAGGATCAGCGGGGCCAACGGCGGCAGGCGCAGCCATTGTGGCACCTGATGGCGCAGCACCCCGATGCAGGTGGGAATCGGGCCATGGTCGGGCTTGGCCTTGCCCTTGCCGGTGATCACCAACACCAGACGCATCCCCTGGGCATGGGCATTCAGGATAAAGCGGATCAGATCGGGGTGGGCCTCGGCCAGTGTCATGCCATGCAGGTCGATCCGGGCCTCGGGCACCAGCTTGCCGCGCGTCATGCGGCCGTAAGCCTTGGCATCCATCTGCTTGGGGGCGCTTGCAAGAGCCTGTGACAACGTCGGGGCCAGATCGTGGCCGCTGACGGGCTTGGCCTTTTCACCCAGCCGGAACGCCACCGGCCGTTGTGGCAAAACCGGCACCATGGGTTCTTTCGGATGAAACGGGCTGGTGTCCTTGCCGTGGTCTTTCGGGTGCAGGATCTTCGTGCCGTTGGAATGCATCGGCCGGGCGGTCCGGGCCACAGCTTGCCAGATTTCCTCTTCTTCCGGGCGCAGATTGCGGCGACGGGCCATGTCAGCCGTCCGACATCATGGCATAGGCGCGGTCGATCGGCAAAAGCTGGATCAACCGCCCGCCATCCTTGATCCGCCCGGCTGCTTCGCCCGCGTCAAACCCCGTGCCATAGAAGATATCGGCCCGTTGTGCGCCCTTGATCGCGCCACCGGTGTCTTGCGCGATCATCAGGCGGCGAAACGGCTGCCGCCCGTCCTTTTCAATCCACACCGGTGCGCCCAGCGGAATTTGGTCGGGGTCGATGGCCACCGACCGCAGGCTGGTGATCGACCGGCCCATCGCGCCAATCGGGCCGCTTTCGGCGGGCAGCTGGTCCAGCACCCGGAAGAACACGAAAGACGGGTTTGAATTCAGAAGCTGACGCCCCGGTCCGGGGTTGGCGCGCACCCAAGCCTTGATGTCCTGCGCCGAGACATCCGCCATCGACGCCCCGCGCCGGATCAATTCCTGCCCGATCGACCGATAGGGATGCCCGTTCTTGCCTGCATATCCGACGCGCATCACCCGGCCATCGGGCAACCGGATGCGGCCAGAGCCTTGGACTTGCAGAAAATACACCTCGACCGGGTCGTCCAGCCAGACAATTTCCAGCCCGCGCCCGCGCAATCCACCGGCCTCGATCGCCGCACGGTCATGAAAAACCTGCCCCTCGGCCAGCTCTGGCGGTTTGCGATACAGCGGATAGGCATAGCGCGGGGTGCGGGTCAGCGACCCCTTCAGTTCCGGCTCGTAATAGCCGGTGAACAGGGCAGGCGGGGTGCCAACCAGAACTGGGCGAAACAGAAGTTCAAAAAACTGACGGGCAGCGGCGGGGCTGGTGCCGGCATCGGCGGCAAGGTTGCAGATCGGCCGCCAATCAGGGCCCTGCAAAAGCGGGCAGGTTATGCGAAAGGTGGCAAGGGCTTGGCTGTGGTCGTCCTGCGCCCAACCGTCGAGATCCTGAAACGACAGAACCTGCGCCGGGATGGCCGGAGCGGACATCAGCGCCGCACCCAGAAGAAGGCCGTGTAATGCATCGCGCAGCCGGGCCACAAGGCAACCTTAGTCGCCGGTGGCAACAAGTTGCCAGTTCGGATCGGCCGAGCCCATCACGCGGGCAAACGTCCAGACATCGCGCTGACGCTTGATTTCCTTCGGATTGCCTTCGACGATCTCACCGGCCTTGTTGCGAATGGCGGAATACAGCTCGCCCACGTAGCGGACTGACACCTCGGCACGTTTGCTGTCACGGTCAAAGGTTGCGTCTTGCAGCGCCATTTCCTTCAGTCCGACAAAGGTGGCCTCAACCGTCAGACCCGCTGCCTCGCGCGCATTGATGGCTTGGGCAAATGCCGCTTCGATTTCTTCATCCAGAAACGGGCGGATCGTGTCCAGATCGCCGCGTTCAAATGCCATCAGGATCATTTCATAGGCGCCACGGGCACCTTGCAGGAAGGTGTTCACCGAAAAACTCGGCTCGGCCATCTTCATCGCGGCAAGGGCCTTTGCAGCGTTCGAGCCATCGGCCACGTGATCGGTGATATCATGGTCTGCACCGCCTTCGATTATCTCGAAATCGCGCTTGACGCGCGGGCGCAACTCTTCCACCGGCGCGGCGGGCTTTTCAAAGCCGTCGCGGGTGCCAAGGACCGAACGCAGTTTCAGAATCAGGAAAACGGCGATCCCGGCAAGGACAAGCAACTGGATCAGGGAAGAGTTCATGAAAAACCTCGATCGGGTATCCCGGATGGGTCCGGGCGGCATTGCGGGTTGGTAAATCATACCATTAGCTCTTATGTAGGGCCGAGAGGGGGAAGTGTCTACCGCCCCGCCTTGCGCAATTGCCCGTGAAGGAGGCTGCAATGTGGCTTTTCAGCTTGTTCCTGATCGTTCCGCTGATCGAGATCGCGCTTTTCATTACGGTTGGCGGCTGGCTGACTTTGTGGCCGACACTGGCTCTGGTGCTGCTGACCGGCATTGTGGGAACTGTCTTGATGCGGTGGCAGGGGCTTAAAGTCTTGTCGCAACTTCGTGGCGATATGGGGCAGTTGAAAAACCCGCTGTCGCCACTGGCCCATGGCGCCTTGATCGTGGTGGCAGGCTTACTGCTGCTGACGCCCGGGTTTTTTACCGACAGCATCGGCTTTCTGCTGATGGTGCCGCAGGTGCGCAGCTTTCTGATCGCACAGATCGGCGCACGGGTTCAGGTGCAAAGCTATGGAATGGCTGCGGGTTCGGCCCGACAAGACGGACTTACGGTCATTGACGGTGAATTCTTTGAAGTCGATGAAAATACGCCGCCCCGGGGCCCATCTGGCTGGACCCGGGATTGAGCGGCGCGCTGTGACCTGCTAGGAACCCAAGTGAAGTGCTTTCAACAGGGATAAACCGATCATGGCCGAGGAAAATGGCGCCGATGCGCAACCGCAGGCCCAGCCGCAGATCAAGATGCAGGTGCTGGCGCAATTCATTCGTGACTTGTCGTTCGAAAACGCTGTCGCGCAAAAGGGTTTGACGGGCGGAGAGGTCCAGCCGGACATTCAGGTGTCGGTCAGTCTGGATGTGCGCAAGCGCCCGGTCGACCATCAGTTCGAAGTGATCCAGAAGTTCCGCGTCACATCGAAAAACCGCGCGACCAATGACACGCTGTTTTTGCTGGAGGTCGATTATGGCGGCATCTTCCACGTCGAAGGCGTGCCGGACGAGCAGATGCACCCATTCTTGCTGATCGAATGCCCGCGTCTGCTGTTTCCGTTCATCCGCCGGATCATTTCCGACGTGACGCGCGATGGCGGCTTCCCGCCCCTGAACATCGACACGGTGGATTATCTGGCGCTGTATCGTCAGGAACTGGCGCGGCGCGCACAGCAGGCGCAGGTCGAAACCAACCATCCGAACTAAGTGAAAAGGCCGATCCCAGGGATCGGCCTTTTGCTTTCAGAGACGCTTCTTCCAGACTGCTGCCTCGCCCAGCCTGGCCACGAAAGCAGCATGCGCGGCCGTTTCCTCTTCGGTGATCCGGGGGGAAAGCGGCACCGGGCGTGGGCGCGGACGCCAGTCCTGCGACGGGCCTGATGCGCTGTCTTGTCGCGGGTTGGTGCTGGCCGCAGACAGGGCAAAGTCGGGCTGGCGACCGCCGACAAGCTCGAGATACACCTCGGCCAAAATCTCGGAGTCGAGCAGGGCGCCGTGCTTTTCGCGAGCCGTGTTATCGACCCCAAAGCGGCGACACAGGGCATCCAGCGACGCAGGTGAGCCGGGATATCTTAGCCGGGCAATCATCAGGGTATCGGTGGCGCGGTTCATCGGAAGGCCGGGCAGCCCTGCACGCTGAAGCTCAGAGTTCAGGAACTTCATGTCGAAGGCTGCATTGTGGATCACAAGCTGAGCATCGCCGATGAACTGAAGAAACGCCGAACAAATCGCGCTGAACACCGGCTTGTCACGCAGGAAGTCGTCGCCAAGACCGTGCACCTCGAACGCGTCCTTCGGCATGGCGCGTTCCGGGTTGATGTATTGATGATAGGTGCGACCGGTTGGCAGGTGGTTGAACAACTCAACCGCGCCGATCTCGACGATGCGGTGGCCGTCAGACGGCTCGAGCCCGGTGGTTTCGGTATCAAGGACGATCTCACGCATGCCAGCCTCGGATATGGGTAATCAGCGCCTGCACATAGGCGCGGGTCTGGTCGATGGACAGGGTTTCGACGATATGGGTGGCACGGGCGCGCTTTTCGGCATCCGGCATCTGGCGTGCCAGGATCAGCAAAAATTGCGCCTCGGTCATGCCGGGGCGTGACAGCACCCGCTGACGTTGGACAGCGGCAGGCGCGGTGACCAGAAGCGTGGCATCCATTTCGGCCGCGCTGCCGGTTTCGAACAGCAAGGGAATATCGAAAACTGCAAGATCAGAGACGCATTTAGCCGCAAACGCCACGCGGTCGGCGGCGACCAACGGGTGAACGATGGCCTCAAGCCGGGGCAGGGTGGCGGGATCGGCGGCAATGACATCGCGCAGCACGGCACGGTCAATCGCGTTATCCTTCAAGGCGGCAGGACACAGATTGGCCACCGGGCCAACGGCTGCGCCACCCGTGGAATACAGCCGATGCACGGCGGCGTCGGCGTCCCAGACCGGAACGCCTTCAGCCGCAAACAGTGCCGCCGTGGTGCTTTTGCCCATGCCGATGGACCCGGTAAGGCCAAGGCAAAACACGGTCATGCCGACAGAACCGCCCGGCGGGTGGCGTCATCGACCTGCGGTCGCTGGCCAAACCAGCGCTCAAACCCGGGGGCCGCCTGATGCAGCAACATGCCGAGCCCGTCCACAATCGTGCAGCCCTTTGCCTGGGCTTCGATCAGGAACTGCGTCATCAGCGGCGTGTAGACCAGATCGGTGACCACGGCGCGCGGGTTCAGCCCATCCAGCGGCACCCGGAATTCCGGCTTGCCAGTCATGCCAAGCGAGGTGGTGTTGACCACTGTTGTGGCTCCGTCGAGCATGTTGGCGGCCTGCACCCATTCACTGACGATCACCTTGGCCCCGAAGTCGGAGCGCAACGCCTCGGCCCGCGGGCGGGTGCGGTTGGCGATGCTGATCTCGGGCACGCCGACCTCGATGAGCGCCGCGACGGTGGCCCGCGCGGCCCCACCAGCACCAAAGACCACGGCCGGACCGCTGCCGGGCTGCCAATGTGGCGCATTCTGGCGCAGGTTGGCGATCAGGCCTGCACCATCGGTGTTATCGGCCTGAATCCGGCCATCCTTGCGGAAGATCAGGGTGTTGGCAGCACCGATCAGGGCGGCGCGGTCGGTAACGACATCAGCGATCTGCAGGATCGCTTCTTTGTGCGGAATTGTGATGTTGACACCGACAAACCCCATCAGCGGAAGGGTCTGCAAGACATGGGCAAGGTCGGCTGGGGCGACATCAAGCGGCACGTAATGACCCTTTATCCCGTAGCGTTGCAGCCAGTAGCCATGCAGCGCCGGCGACCGGCTGTGCGCAATCGGGTGGCCGATGACACCGGCAAGGGGGATGCGGGGATGATCTGTCATGTCGGGATGCTGCCTCTGTCGCCGAGATAGCCCAAAAGCGGCAAAAGGGGAAGTCCGAGCACAGTGAAGTAGTCGCCTCCAATGGCAGAAAACAATCGCACGCCTTCTTCCTCCAGCTTGTAACCGCCAAGGCTGTGGCAGATGCTGGACCAGTTGCGATCGACGTGATCCGACAAATAGGCGTCTGACAGCGGGCGCATGGTCAAGCGCGCCTCGCCAATATGACGCCAGATCGGGCGGGCCTGATGATACAGGACGGCGGCCGACAACAGAATGTGCGTCTGCCCGCGCAGGCGGTGCAGTTGTCCCAACGCATCCGCCGGGCTTTCAGGCTTTGCCCAGACTTCACCCTTGAAGGCGAGAACCTGATCGCAGCCCAGAACAAGGTCATCGGGGCGGTTTTCTGCAACCTTGCGGGCTTTCATCTCGGCCAGAGTGTCCGCGATGTCTGATGGCGGCGCGGCCTCGGCCTGAAGTGCGCGACGAATGCTGTCTTCATCAACACGCGCGGGAATGGACATGACCGGAACTCCCGCGGCTTGCAGAAGGCGGATGCGGATCTGCGATGCAGAGGCAAGGATCAGTGTCATCGGTCAGGAGAACCTTGTGGGTAAACGCGGTTTGTTCTTGGGTTGGACTTTGTGGTCCCATGGGGGATGGGCGCTCAGGGTGCGTGCCTGCGGTGATATGTCAACACCGCCAAAACAGATATCCCGTTGTGTGCGAGCTTTGGGATGGGCTGTGGGCCACTGGATAATTGCGACAGTTCAAGGCGTGTCCTGTAAATGTTCAGTGACAGACGTCCTTATCGTTACTTTTTGTTTTTATTACATTTAAATCAACTTATCCACTGAGGATGTGACTTTTCCACCAGGTTATCCAAGGCTCACGCAGTGTGGAGAAGTTCCGTGATCATCGGGGATAGCCTGTTCTCCACAGGCCCTACATCATCATTCCCTTTCTCTTTCTCTTTTTATAAAGAAGGAGCCAAACGAAAGGTAGGAATACGATGGGCGGTTATCTGGCAGAGTGGTATCCTTGGATCAAATCGATGCATGTGGTGTCAGTGTTGGCCTGGATGGCAGGACTGTTCTATCTGCCACGGTTGTTTGTATATCACGTCGAGGTCGTCGAGACGGGCAGTGGCACGGATGAGCTGTTTCAGACAATGGAACGGCGGTTGTTGCAGGCGATCATGAACCCGGCGATGATCTCGACCTGGATATTCGGGCTGGCCTTGGTGTTCACTCCGGGGATTGTGGACTGGTCGGCGGTATGGCCCTGGCTGAAGGGCGCTGCGATCCTGGCGATGACCTGGTTTCACATGTGGCTTGGAGGGCGCCGGAAAGACTTTGTCGCGGCAAGCAACACGCGCAGCGGACGAAGCTATCGGATGATGAACGAACTGCCCACTGTCTTGATGCTGGTCATCGTATTCTCGGTGATTGTGAAGTTCTGATTTCTTGACTTTTGTCGGGGCTGGGCCTAATGCGGTTTCGCTGAGGCCGGCCGGCCCATGTCTTCCCCCTGATAATTTTGTGCAGACCCTGCGTGCAGCGGGGCATGTCAAGGATAATTCGATGACCGTTGAACGCTTGAACCTGTCTGATCTGAAAGCCAAGACACCAGCCGATCTGCTGGCGATGGCGGAGGAGTGGGAGATCGAGAACGCGCCCAGCATGCGTAAGGGCGAGATGATGTTCCAGATTTTGAAGGAGCATGCCGAGGAAGGTTTCGAGATCGGTGGCGATGGTGTCCTGGAATGTCTGCAGGACGGGTTCGGGTTTCTGCGCAGCCCATCGGCCAATTATCTGCCTGGCCCGGATGATATTTATGTCAGCCCCGAGATGATTCGGCAGTTTTCCCTGCGCACAGGCGATTCGATTGAAGGTGTTATTCAGGCACCGCGCGAAAATGAGCGCTACTTCAGTCTGGTTAAGGCGACAAAGATCAACTTCGACGATCCGGAACGGGCCCGGCACAAGGTGCATTTTGATAACCTGACGCCGCTTTACCCTGATGAGCGATTGAAGATGGAGGTTGAAGATCCGACCGTGAAGGACCGATCGGCGCGGATCATTGATCTGGTCTGTCCGATCGGCAAAGGCCAAAGGGCGCTGATCGTGGCGCCGCCGCGGACCGGCAAGACGGTGCTGTTGCAAAACATCGCCCATTCGGTGGCGACCAACCACCCAGAGTGTTATCTGATCGTGTTGCTGATTGATGAACGGCCTGAAGAAGTGACAGACATGCAGCGCAGCGTCAGAGGTGAGGTTGTGTCGTCGACCTTTGACGAGCCGGCAACCCGGCACGTGGCGGTTGCCGAGATGGTGATCGAGAAGGCTAAACGGTTGGTAGAGCACAAGCGCGATGTGGTCATCTTGCTGGATTCGATCACGCGTCTGGGTCGCGCCTTCAACACGGTGGTTCCGTCCTCGGGGAAAGTGTTGACGGGGGGCGTGGATGCGAATGCCTTGCAGCGGCCCAAGCGGTTCTTTGGGGCCGCGCGCAACATTGAAGAAGGGGGATCGTTGACCATTATCGCCACGGCCTTGATCGATACCGGCAGCCGGATGGACGAAGTGATCTTTGAAGAATTCAAGGGAACCGGGAACAGCGAGATCGTGCTGGACCGCAAGGTGGCCGACAAGCGCGTGTTCCCGGCGATTGATATTCTGAAGTCGGGGACGCGGAAGGAAGATCTGCTGGTTGAAAAGACCGATTTGCAGAAAACCTATGTCTTGCGGCGGATTCTGAACCCGATGGGAACGACAGACGCAATCGAGTTCCTGATCTCGAAGCTGAAGCAGACCAAGTCGAATTCGGAATTCTTCGAATCGATGAACACCTGATCGCGCGAAACGGTGTGAGCGTGGCCAATCATGACTGAGACAATTTTCGCGCTGGCCACCGCGCGGGGCAAGGCGGGTATTGCGGTCATTCGCGTATCCGGTCCGCGCGCCTTGGCTGCCGTGACGTCGCTTGGGGCTGTGAACCTTGAGCCACGCCGGGCAGCCTTGCGACGGCTGATGCTGGGGGATGACGTTCTGGACGAGGCCCTTGTGTTGTTCTTTCCGAGGGGTGCAAGTTTTACCGGCGAAGAGAGCGTTGAAATTCAAGCGCATGGCAGTGTGTCGGTGGTTGCTGCCTTGCTGTCGGCACTTGGGGCAATGCCAGACCTTCGCATGGCAGAGCCGGGTGAGTTTACCCGTCGTGCGCTTGAAAACGGCAGGCTGGATCTGACGCAGGTCGAAGGGCTTGCCGATCTGATTGATGCGGAAACCGAAAGTCAGCGCAAACAGGCGCAAAGGGTGTTGTCGGGCGCTTTGGGTGCGCGGGTCGATAGCTGGCGGCAAGATTTGATCCGTGCGGCGGCGCTGATTGAAGCCTCGATTGATTTTGTCGACGAAGACGTGCCGGTTGACGTGACCCCTGAGGTGGGGAGGGTGATTGACCGGTTGATGGCTGCGTTCCGATCAGAGCTGGATGCTGGAAAGATTGCAGAGCGCATAAGGGTTGGCTTTGAAGTTGCCATAATTGGCAGCCCGAACGTGGGTAAATCAAGCCTTCTCAATGCATTAGCTGGTAGAGAGGCGGCGATCACCTCGGCAATCGCAGGCACGACCCGCGATGTGATCGAGGTCAGAATGGACATTGGTGGCTTTGCTGTCACCTTGCTGGATACGGCTGGTTTGCGTGAGACCGAGGATGAGATCGAGCAGCTGGGTATTGCGCGCGCGCGCGAACGGGCTTTGGCGGCGGACCTGCGGATTGTCCTGTTGGATCCACAGGAAGAACGACCGCAGCAAGGCGAGGACGATCATGACATTGTGGTGTGGTCAAAGGCGGATCTGAGTCCAGGGCCGGCGGCAATATCCAGCAAAACCGGGGTCGGTTTGGATTGGCTGTTGGCGGAAGTCGAGCGGCGTTTGTCGGGCATGAATGCAAACAGCGGGCTGATCGTCAGAGAGCGACACCGTATCGCGCTGATGGGTGCATTTCAGGCTTTGGAACTGGCGCAACGGTCGGTTACAAGTCATACTCCGGCATTGGAATTGGTAGCTGCCGATCTGAGAAGTGCGCTGTCACATCTAGAGTTGCTGGTCGGCAAGGTGCATGTCGAAGTGTTGCTGGACGAAATCTTCGCCAGTTTCTGTATCGGAAAGTAGGGGTGTTTCACGTGAAACATTTTGATGTGGTCGTGATCGGTGGTGGCCATGCCGGAACCGAAGCGGCTGCCGCGGCAGCGCGCATTGGCGCATCGGTCGCCTTGGTCACGCAGAATGCGCAGAAGATTGGCGTAATGTCCTGTAATCCCGCTATCGGCGGGCTTGGAAAGGGTCATCTTGTCAGGGAAATTGATGCACTAGACGGCATTATGGCCAAGGCGGCAGATGACGCAGGTATTCAGTTTCGTTTGCTGAACCGTCGGAAAGGGCCGGCGGTGCAAGGACCAAGAGCACAGGCGGACCGGGAAATTTACCGACACTCTGTGCAGCATTACTTGAGCCTTCATCGAAATAATCGGATCGTGGAAGGCGAAGTGGTCGACATAACGATGCAGGGTTATTCCGTCACCGGGGTGGTTTTGGCAAATGACCAGCGCATTCAAGCAAACGCTGTTGTCTTGACGGCAGGAACCTTTCTGAACGGTGTCATTCACGTAGGTGCAGAGACCTCACAAGGTGGAAGGCTGGGTGACAGTCCGTCAGTTCGGCTGGGCGCGATGTTGAGAGATCTGGGTCTGGCGCAAGGCCGTCTGAAAACGGGAACGCCCCCAAGATTGGATGGAAGAACGATTGCTTGGCATCGCATCGATCGCCAAGATGGTGATGACGTCCCCACAATGTTTTCGTTCTTGAGCGAAGGCCCCAAGGCGCGGCAAATCGCTTGCGGTATCACGCACACGAATGAGGTGACCCATGCGATCATTCGAAAGAACCTTGGCAGATCCGCTCTGTATGGCGGAAGCATAGAGGGCGTTGGTCCCCGATACTGCCCGTCGATTGAAGACAAGGTGGTGCGATTTTCTGAAAAGCTCTCGCATCAGGTTTTTCTTGAACCGGAAGGGCTGACCAGCGACGTGGTCTACCCCAATGGCATCTCCTCATCCTTGCCCATCGATGTGCAATCCGATTATGTGCGGAGCATCACCGGGCTGGAGGATGCAACAATCCTGCAACCGGGTTATGCCATCGAATATGATTTCTTCGATCCACGTGGCATGAGGTCATCGTTGGAGCGTAAGGAAATTGCCGGTCTGTTTTTCGCGGGTCAGATCAACGGAACGACCGGATACGAGGAGGCTGCTGCGCAAGGCCTTGTTGCCGGGCTAAATGCAGCGCGGAGCGCTCTTGGAAAAGACCCCGTGCATTTTCATCGGTCAGAAAGCTATATCGGGGTGCTGATCGACGATTTGATTTTGCGCGGTGTAACGGAGCCATATCGGATGTTCACGTCGCGGGCAGAATATCGGTTGCATTTGCGTGCAGATAACGCCGACCAGAGATTGACGGAACTGGGTATAACCGTCGGACTCGTGGAGGCGGACCGAGCGTTGAAGTATCGTGAAAAGGCCGAAAAGCTTCAATCTGCACGCTCCATGTTAGCGGCCCGCATTTTTTCGAATAGGGATCTGCGGGACAGCGGTGTTACAGTCAGTGCGGATGGCGCGTTGCGGGATGGCTTTGAGGTTATCGGCGCGTTCAATCTGGAGCCATCAGAGTGTGAGCGCCTTCTTCCCGAATTGGGCCTGTTTGACCCCGATATTCGAACTCAAATATATAGCGACGCCTTGTACAGCCGCTACCTGGATCGGCAGCGTGCCGTAATCGAGCATCTTCGTAAAGACGAACAGCTTCCGATTCCGTCAAGCTTTGACTACGCCGGCCTCTCTGGGCTGTCGTCTGAGCTGACGGCCAAACTGCAACGAATCATGCCGTCCAACCTAGCTCAGGCGGCGCAAATCGAGGGCATGACGCCATCGGCCATGGCGTTGCTTCATGCCAAGATAAAGCGTGCCGGCGCTTCAAATATTCGGGCGTGACCTTTGGATTCATTGTTCACACAGCTGAATGTTTCACGTGAAACGGCGGAAATGCTCGACGCCTACAAGGCGATTGTCTTGCGGTGGAACAGAGCAATTAACCTCATATCGGAAAGAAGTGCAAAAGATATTGATCGACGCCACATTGCAGACTCCCTTCAACTCTGTCCCCTGATCGTACGACCTATAGAGCGTTGGTGCGACATTGGCAGCGGAGCGGGCTTCCCCGGAATGGTGGTGGCGATCTACTCTCACACTATGGGCAAGCCTCTGGATATGCATTTGGTCGAAGTTGACGCCCGAAAGGCAGTCTTTCTGAGAGAGGCGTCGCGGCAGTTGGGGCTGAAGGTGACGGTCCACAACAAAAGGGTTGAAGATTTACCACCACTGCACTGCGATGTGGTGTCAGCGCGGGCATTGGCACCGCTGGCAACGTTGTGCAGCATGGCAAGCCCACATCTTGCATCCGCTGGAATATGCGTCTTTCCGAAGGGCGCCAGCTATCGTGAAGAGGTTAGATCGGCGAAGGCAGAATGGAATTTCAGCCTCGAGGCCATTCCCAGTCAAACGGATGAGAACGCGGTCATATTGTTGTTGAAGGAGGTATCGCGTGTCACCACTTGAGGGCCGGAAGGCAGTTCGAATCATTGCGGTCGCGAACCAAAAAGGTGGCGTGGGCAAAACGACCACAACAATCAACGTCGCTGCCGCCTTCGCCGAGATGGGGTATCGGACGCTGGTCATTGACATGGACCCGCAGGGCAATGCATCGACTGGTTTGGGCGTGGGGGCCGAAAAGCGCGGAAAAACCAGTTACGACCTCTTGTTGGAAAAGGCCCATCTGGCCGAGCTGATTCAACAATCCTCTGTCCCCAACATTCTGGTTTGTCCAGCCAACGCAGATTTGTCCTCCGCTGATATAGAGCTCGTGGCGAGCGAGAAGCGATCCTTTTTGCTGAAAGATGCGCTCAACGATCCGACTTTTGCCGATCTTGGCTTTGACTTCGTGCTCATAGACTGCCCTCCCTCTTTGTCCCTTCTGACCGTCAACGCGCTCGTTGCGGCACACTCGGTGCTTGTTCCCCTTCAAAGCGAGTTCTTTGCGCTTGAGGGCCTGTCCCAGTTGATGTTGACCGTGCGTGATATCCGCAAGCGGGCCAATCCTGGCCTTCGGATTGAAGGAGTCGCTGTCACAATGACTGACAACAGAAATCGTCTGTCGCTACAGGTTGAGGCGGATGCCCGCCAAAACTTGGGAGAGCTGGTATTTGCGACGACCATTCCGAGAAATGTGCGCGTGTCCGAAGCTCCGTCTTATGCAATGCCAGTCTTGCAATATGAACCGACGTCAAAAGGTGCAGAGGCCTATCGCAAGCTTGCCCTGGAAATCATCGCACGCAAACCGGCAGTCCGTGCCACCAAGCGGGAAACACTCGATCATGGATAAGAAACTGGAACGTCGAGGTCTTGGGCGTGGGCTGTCAGCCCTGATGTCGGATGTCAATCTGGGGTCAAACGAGGTTGCAGACTCACCGCAGAGGTTCCCGGCGGCAGACCTGATGATTGCTGTCGAGCGGATTCGTCCGAATCCAAAGCAACCAAGGCGGGACTTTGATCAGGCGGCCTTGGAAGAGTTGGCAGGCTCAATACGCACAAAAGGTATTATCCAGCCAATAATCGTGCGTCCAACCGCAGATGATGGCGATTTTGAGATCGTGGCTGGCGAAAGGCGTTGGCGCGCGGCCCAACTGGCACAGTTGCATCAAGTGCCGGTGGTCGTTCGGTCCTTTTCCGACGCCGAGATGCTGGAAATAGCGATTATCGAAAATATTCAGCGCGCCGATCTGAATGCTGTCGAAGAAGCGTTAGGTTTCAAGCAGTTGATGGAAAACTTTGGTCATACTCAGGAAAAGTTGGCCGACGCTCTGTCGAAAAGCAGATCGCATATCGCCAACACTTTGCGCCTTTTGTCGCTGCCTGACGACGTTCTGCAGATGATCCGCTCAGGAAAACTGACTGCGGGCCACGCGCGTGCGTTGATTGGCGCCTCAGACCCCGTTGCCTTGGCGGCAAAGGTTATTGGTGCCGGTCTGTCTGTGCGCGAAACGGAAAAGCTGGCGAAGCGTGCCATGCAGAAGCCAGACAGAAGCAATTCGCGGGCACGGGAGACGGAAAAAGATGCTGACACGCGCGCGATAGAGGCAGATCTGAGCGCCAATTTGGGGATGAGTGTGACGATTGACCACGATCCAGCAGGCGAAGGCGGCTTCATCAAGGTCCGTTACCGAACACTGGGGCAGCTTGATATGTTGTGTCAGATGCTGTCCGTCATCCCGCGCGACTTCAAGGCAGACTGAGGTGTTGCTCTAGTCCGCCAGATGTCGGATCACGCTGTTCAGCACAAGGCGCCCCTGCACACTGGTTTTCAGGCGTGTGCCACATAGTTGTAGAAGGCCGAGGTCACTCAATTCGGTGATCTTTCGGGCGTCAATCGTCTTGCCGGTGATGGTTTCGTACATTTCGACATCAAGGCCTGACGATACCCGCAATCCCATGACCATCAACTCACGGCCCTGATCCTCGGCTGTAAGGCTCTCGCGCGGGTCTTCGCCATTTTTCGTCTTTGCCACTCGGTCCAGCCATGTGCCGGGCGATGCAGGGCAAAATGTTGCAAATCTGGGTCCTTGCCGCAAGGTCAGCCGACCATGGGCCCCAGGTCCGATGCCCAAATAGTCACCACCGCGCCAATAGACCATGTTGTGCCGCGAGAAGGACTGCTCTCGCGCATGATTGGAAACCTCGTAGGCAGGAAGGCCGACAGCATTGCAAAGATCTTGCGTCGCCAGGTACATGTCGGCGGAAAGGCCTTCGTCGGGCAAGCCACGCAACTGCCCACGGGCATGGCGTGCTCCGAACACGGTTTCTGGCTCTACGGTCAGTTGATAAAGCGACAGGTGGTCGCCCGCTATGTCCAAAGCGGCCGAAAGTTCGCCTTGCCAGTCGCCCAGTGACTGATCTTGCCGGGCATAAATCAGGTCAAAGCTGGTGCGATCAAAGATCTTTTGGCCCAAGGCAATGGCCGACCGGGCTTCCGCTGCATCGTGCATGCGGCCAAGCCGACGCAGATCGCGGTCATTCAAGGCCTGCACCCCGATCGAGACCCGGTTCACGCCCGCAGCTCGATACCCAGCAAAGCGATTCGCTTCGACCGAGGTCGGGTTGGCCTCCAGTGTGATCTCGATGTCATTCGCCGGCGTCCACAGGCGCGTTGCCTCATCAACAATCGCAGCGACCAAGGATGGCATCATCAACGATGGTGTCCCGCCCCCGAAAAAGACGCTTTGCAAAACGCGCCCCTCCGTTTCAAGGGCGACCCGCCGCAGCTCCGACAGATAGGACTGCTGCCACACTGCCTGATCAACAGAGGATGAGACATGGCTGTTGAAGTCGCAATATGGGCATTTTGACTGGCAGAACGGCCAATGCACATAAAGCGCAAAGCCGGCCTGCTGCCACCGCTCCAACGATACAGGGGTCTCGGTCATCGCCTGCCGACGCGCTCGATTAGGTCAAGCTGTTTCACGTGAGCAGACACGCAACCAGCTTGCGGAACGCATCGGCCCGATGGCTGATCTGGTTTTTCAGCCCGCCCGCCATTTCCGCAAATGTCTGGTCGTATCCATCCGGCTGAAACATTGGGTCATAGCCATGCCCGTGAAGCCCGCGCGGCGGCCAGACCAAGACACCCGGCATCACCCCCTCAAAGACCTCATCGCTCCCGTCGGGATAGGCGATCACCAGAGTGCAGCGGAACTGCGCGCGACGCGGCTCCGGCGCGCCAACCGCCTTACAGGCCTCCCAGGTTCTTGCCATCGCAAGACTGAAGTCCCGACCAGACGGCGTTTCCGCCCAATCGGCCGTCCAGACGCCCGGCGCCCCGTCCAAGGCATCGACACAAATCCCCGAGTCATCAGCCAAAGCTGGCAAGTCCGTGGCCTGCGCAGCATAGTGTGCCTTGATCCGCGCATTTCCCACAAAGCTGTCCTCGGTCTCTTCGGGCTCCGTCAATCCAAACGATGCTGCCGGAACAATCTCTACGCCAAACGGCTCTAGCAAGGCGGAAATCTCTGCCAGCTTGCCAGCATTATGGGTGGCGATTACCAGCTTGGGCCCGATGCTCTTTCGCATGGTCACAGTCCCAAGGCCGCTTTCTGTGCCGCAACCAGAGATGCGATGCCAAGGTCTGCTAGGTCCAGCAACTCTCCCATCTCGGCACGCGAAAACGTGGCGCCCTCGGCCGACATCTGGACCTCGATCAATCGCCCGCGGCCGGTCATTACAAAGTTCCCATCCGTGCCAGCGGCCGAGTCCTCCGGATAATCCAGATCCAGAACCGGCTGCCCGGCAAACACACCGCAGGAAATGGCGGCAACATGGTCGACAATCGGGTCACTCACAATCGCACCCGTAGCCAGCAGCTTGTTGACAGCCAGCCGAAGTGCCACCCAACCACCGGAGATCGACGCGCAACGTGTGCCGCCATCGGCCTGCAAGACATCGCAATCCACCACAATCTGACGTTCACCCAAAGCGCTGCGATCAACCCCCGCGCGCAAAGAGCGGCCAATAAGTCTTTGAATCTCTTGTGTTCTTCCGCTTTGCTTGCCAGCAGCCGCTTCCCTGCGGGTCCGGCTGTTGGTGGCCCGTGGCAACATGCCGTATTCCGCTGTTACCCAACCAAGGCCGGTATTCTTCAGAAATGGCGGCGCTTTGTCCTCTATGGTCGCCGAACACAGAACATGCGTATCGCCCATCTTGATCAGGCAAGACCCCTCGGCATGCCGCATCACGTCAATTTCAATGGCAATCGGGCGGGTTTCATTCAGCTTCCGGCCAGAGGGGCGCATGACAGGTCCTTTCCATAGGGTCACACCTGATATGCGCCCGACCTGCACCGATGCAACCCCGATTGACGCCCCCGCCAGTCGGAATACTCTACCACGCCAGAGTAGGAGCGCGCATGTCCGACGGATCGAAACTGCTTGCCGAAATGAACGATCGCTCGCGCGAGGTGTTTCGCAAGGTTGTCGAAGGCTACCTCACCTCGGGCGATCCGGTTGGGTCGCGCAGCCTGACCCGCACGATGTCCGAAAAGGTATCCGCTGCCACCATCCGCAATGTCATGCAAGATCTCGAATTTCTTGGCCTGCTTGACAGCCCGCACGTTTCAGCCGGCCGCATCCCAACACAACTTGGCTTGCGGATGTTTGTTGATGGCCTGCTTGAGGTGGGCACAGTGGCCGACGAAGACCGCGAACGGATTGACGCCACCCTTGGCAGCAATGATCATGACGTGGTCTCGCTGCTCGATCAGGTTGGCGCGGCCTTGTCCGGCATCACCCGTGGCGCCAGCCTTGTTCTGTCGCCGAAACACGAAGCCCCGATCCGCCATATCGAATTCGTCAGCCTTGGTCCCGACCGTGCGCTGGTCGTGCTGGTCTTTGCCGATGGCCATGTCGAAAATCGCCTGTTCACGCCGCCACCCGGGCAGACGCCGTCATCAATGCGTGAGGCCGCCAACTTTCTGAACGCGCTTGCCGAAGGCCGCACGCTGTCAGACCTGCGCCGGACAATGGCCCAGGACATTGCCCTGCACCGGCAAGAGATCGACAGTCTGGCCCGTGACCTTGTGGAAAGCGGTTTTGCGGTCTGGGAAAACAGTGCCGAGCGCCGGGAAAGGCTGATCGTGCGCGGCCGTGCCAACTTGCTCGAGGGCGCCACCGAGGCCGCGGATGTCGACCGCATCCGCACCTTGTTCGATGACCTTGAACGCAAGCGTGACATTGCCGATTTCCTAGAACTGACCGAATCCGGCGAAGGGGTGCGCATTTTTATCGGGTCCGAGAACAAACTCTTCTCACTTTCGGGTTCCTCTCTGGTGGTCTCTCCCTATATGAACGCTGATCGCAAGATCATCGGTGCCGTTGGCGTCATTGGTCCGACTCGGCTGAATTATGGCCGCATCGTGCCCATCGTCGACTACACGGCACAGCTTGTCGGTCGGATCGTGTCCGAGCGCGGCGGTGGATGATCACAACGGACAAACGCAAGGAAGACGGACCATGGCGCAGGATATCCCCAGCACCGAAACCACCGAGATGGAAGAGATGGCCGAGGCAGAAAACCCTATCACTGCCGAAGAGCTTGAGGCCCTGCGCGCCGAACGCGACGACCTTCGTGATCGTTTCATGCGTGCGCTTGCCGATGCCGAAAATTCCCGCAAACGCGCCGACCGTGATCGGCGTGAGGCCGAGCAATTCGGCTCCACCCGTCTCGCGCGTGATCTGCTGCCGGTTTATGACAACCTCAAGCGCGCGCTTGATGCCGCAAGCGAGGAAACCCGCAGCCTTGATGCTGCCATGATCGAAGGCGTCGAGCTGACCCTGCGTGAACTGACGCATGTCATGACCAAGCACGGCGTGACCCCGATCTCACCTGCTGTGGGTGACGCGTTTGATCCGCAACAGCATCAGGCGATGTTTGAAGCGCCGGTTCCCGGCACCAAGGCCGGTCAGATCATCCAAGTGATGACCGAAGGTTTCTTGCTGCACGATCGACTGTTGCGGCCCGCACAGGTTGGCGTGTCCTCGACGGTTGGCTGATTTGCGCCCGGGCGGGGCGGCCGACACGGCCGCGGCCCGCCCGCGCTTGTGCCCCCGCTAGCCGACCCGCTTTCCCTGCACCCAAACCCCGCGCACAGCGCCGGCAGCGCCCAGCCGGGTCACCCTGATGACATCTGCCCGGGCACCGGGCACCAGATGGCCCCGATCCTGCAACCCGGTCGCATCGGCCGGGGCGGCGGTGACCGTCGCAATCCCGCGTGCCATATTCCCCCACAGATCGCCCAGCATCAGCGCGGCTGACAACAGCGACGAAGGCACATAATCGGACGACACAATGTCCAGCAAATCCGCCTCGGCCAATTCCCGTGCCGCCACATTGCCCGAGTGCGAGCCGCCCCGGATCAGGTTCGGCGCGCCCATCATCACCTTGATGCCCTGCAAGCGGCAGGCCGCGGCAGCCTCGGCGGTGGTCGGAAACTCGGCAAAATGCACACCGTGCTGTGCGCTGACCGCGACCTGTGGTGCTGTGGTATCATCGTGGCTGGCCAGTGTCGCGCCATAGCGCCGCGATTCCGCCACCGCCGTCGCCTCGTGCAGCGCGCCCAGCCGGTCACGCAGCGCGCGCAGACTGGCCACATGCTCGACAAATTCATCCTCCGACAGGCCCTGCTTGCCGCAGACATAATCCTTCAACTTGGACACATCTCGGAACTGCCGCTCACCGGGTGTGTGGTCCATCAGGCTGACAATGCCGATCCGGTCATCGGGCCCGAACTTGGCCATTTCCTCGACCAGCGTTTCCGAGCAGATCTCGGCCCGCAGGTGCAGGAAGTGGCTGATCCGCAGTGCGCCTTGCGCCCGCAATTCCAAAATCTCATCCGCAAGGGCGCGGGCATATTCGCCGTAGTTTGCCTTGCCATTCGACACCACAGACCCCACGCGCAGGGCATCATAGACCGTGGTGATCCCGACGCTCGCCAATTCGGCATCATGCGCAATGATAGCGGCCTGATGCGGCCAGTTCACCCGCGGACGCGGCTCGATATGGCGCTCCAGATTGTCGGTGTGCAACTCGATCAGGCCTGGCATCACCAGGTCTCCTGCGCAATCGATCGCGCCCGCTGGAACAGCGCTCCCGCCCGAAATGTCCACAATGCGGCCCCCCTGCATCCGCACGGCGCCCTTGCGCACCTCATCGGGCAAAACCAGCGTCGCATTGGCAAGGGTCGTGTCGGTCATGAAAGATCGTCCTGTCTTGAGGTTTTTGTGGTAAGCGCGTCGCATGACATGGCCCCGTCACACCGGTGTGACATTGCCTGCCTATCCCGTCCAGCATGGATCAGATGAAACGTTACGCCGTCTATTATGCCCCACGCCCCGGTGCCTTTGCCACCCGCGCCGCCGCGTGGCTGGGCTGGGACGTGGCGCTTGGTCAGCCGGTGGCGCAGCCCGATCTGCCCGGCCTTCCCGCGCCTGCCGCCCTGTTGACCGCCGACCCGCGCAAATATGGCTTTCATGGCACCATCCGGGCGCCGTTTCGCCCGGCCGCAGGGCAGACTGGCACCGACATCGCCGACACCGTGGCACACCTTGCGCACAGCTTGCCGCCTTGCGTCTGCGACGGCCTGCATCTTGAAATCCTGCATGGTTTTCTGGCGCTGACGCCAACGGGCGACGAAACCGCCCTGCTGGCACTGGGGGCTGCCGTGGTGGAAGGCACAAATGCCTTGCGTGCGCCCCTGACGGCGGCCGAGGTCGCCAAGCGCCGCCCCGAATCGCTTAACCCGCGCCAGCGCGAGTTGCTCGATCGCTGGGGCTATCCGCATGTGATGGAGGCATTTCGCTTTCATCTGACGCTGACCAGCCGTCTGCCCGCCGATCAGGCCGATCAGGCCGCCACGGTTCTGCGTGATCATTTCGCCCCGGTCCTGCCGCAGCCTTTTGTCATCAAAGACCTGTGCCTGTTCGGTGAAGACGCCGCCGGCTGCTTTCATCTGCTGCACCGCTATCCCCTGTCGGGCTGAAGCGCCGCCAACAGCCGGGCCACGCCCACCTCTGGGCTGGCATCGTTCATCACCACACGCGGCACGATTCCCGCAGGCAGGGTAAAGCTGGCGCGCGCAAGGCGCGCCTTGATGTCCTCTACATCCTCGCGCCCGCGCGCCGCCAGACGTGCGGCCAGAATGTCATCGGGTGCGGTTACCAGCACCACCACCAGACCCGGCAGCCGATCGCGCGCCTCAGCCAGCGCCGCGCGCGAGCCGTTGAAAACCACGTCCCCCGGCAGCGCCAATTGCGCCTTCGGGATGCCATAGCGCAGCCCATGCGCGTGCCAGTCCAAGGCGAACTCCCCCGCCTCCAGCCGCCGCTGAAACGCATCCTCGCTGACCGCTTCAAACGGCTCGCCGCCCGCCTCGGCGCTGCGGGTAATCACACGGCGCACGATGTGCAGGTCGGGCCGCTGTGCCAGCGCGCCTGCCAGCAGCGTGTCCTTCCCGGCGCCAGACGGGCCGACCACGGCAAAGATCATGCGGCAACCTTTGGCGTGAAGCCCGTAACATCCACCAGCCTGTCGCACACCCGGCCCCGCGCGCCTTCGTCATGGAAGATACCAAGTATCGCCGCGCCCCGCGCCTTTGCCTCTTCGATCAGGGTCAGCACAACCTCGCGGTTCACCGCATCCAGACTTGCGGTGGGCTCGTCCAGCAGCAGCACGGGGTAGGGGTGGGCAAAGCCGCGCGCGATGTTTACCCGCTGCTGTTCGCCGCCGGAAAACGTGGTGGGCGACAGGCTCCACAACCGCTGCGGAATGTTCAGTCGCGCCAACAGCGACTCGGCCCGTGTCCGGGCAACGTCGGCCCTCACCCCCAGTTGCAACAACGGGTCCGCCACCACGTCTACCGTTGGCACCCGGGGCACCACGCGCAGGAACTGGCTGACATAGCCCAGGGTCTCGCGCCGCAGCCGGATGATCTGGCGCGGGCTGGCGGTTGCTACGTCAAGGCCCGCCACCCGCAGGCTGCCCCCGGCGGCCAGATAGTTGCCGTAAACCATCCGCATCAGCGTCGATTTGCCCGCACCCGATTGCCCGGTCAGCCCGACACATTCACCGGGTGCGACCACAAGTGCCGCGCCCGCCATCACCGGAATGACGGCACTGCCCTGATTGTGCAGGGTGAACGACTTCGACAGGCCGGAAATCTCGATCATCGCCGTCATAGCCAGCGCCTCCATTTGAAAAACAGATAGGTTCCCACGGCCGAGGCCACCATCAGGCCAAGCGCCATCGGATAGCCCCAGACCCATTTCAGCTCTGGCATGACCTCAAAGTTCATCCCATAGGCACTGGCGATCACGGTCGGCGGCAGGAACACCACCGCGACGATTGACACGATCTTGATGGTCTGGTTCTGGCTCAGGTTGATCATCCCCATGGTCGAATCACTCGCCAGCGCCACGCGCGAAGACAGATGGTCGGCATGCACCTCCAACGCATGAATGTCGCGCATCAGGCCCTTGACCGGGGCCTTTAACGCTGTGCCGCGGTGTTCATCGGTCAGGGATTGGCCAAAGTAGCTGATCGCCCGCTCGATCGTCAGAAGCGATAGCCGCACCCGTGCGATCTGTTCGCCTTCGCGCCCGGTGCGTCGCAGCGCCGCCTGAAGCTGGTCGGCGTCGGTCGTGCCGGTATCGCTGTAGACTTCCCGTGCAAGGGTATCCAGCGCCCGGCCCGAGCTTTCCAGAAGGTCGGCCAGCCGGCCGATGATTTCCTCGATCAGGCTCAAGAACGCCTGTCCACTGTCGGCAATGCCCGGCCCCACCCGGTCGGCCCGTTCCGGATAGGTCGTAAAGGGCCGCGGATCGTGGTGCCGCACGGTGAAAAGCCGTTCTGGCGTGATGACAAAGGTCACCGGTCCTGACATGGCTTCCTTGGTGTCTGAAAGGCCGGGCAACACCACTGTGATGTAGTCAATGCCGTTTTCGCGGTACAATCGGTTCGAGACTTCGATCTCTTCCATCTCTGCAAGAGTTGGCACTTCAATGCCAAAGGCCTGTGCGGCCTTGACCTGCGAAGAAAGCGGGCGATACAGGTCAATCCAGACAGCGCCGTCCAGCGGTTGATCCGCCTCCAGTCTTTGCAGCTTTGCGCCTTGCGCCTGATAAGCAAACAACATTCATCAGACCTGCAACACCGAGGATACCAGCAGCTGGCTATAGGCGTGCTGCGGATCGTCCAGCACCTGATCGGTCAAACCCTGTTCCACGACACGCCCGCCTTTCATCACCATCAAACGGTCCGCCAGCAGCCGCACCACTGCCAGATCATGCGTCACGATGATAACCGAAAGCCCCAGGTCGCGCACCAGCCCGCGCAACAGGTCCAGCAACCGCGCCTGCACAGAAACATCCAGACCCCCGGTCGGCTCGTCCATGAACACCAGCCGCGGCCCGGTCACCAGATTGCGGGCGATCTGCAAGCGTTGCTGCATGCCGCCCGAAAACGCCGACGGCCGGTCGTCGATGCGGTCGGCGGCAATTTCCACCCGGCCCAGCCAATCGGTTGCAGTGTCGCGGATTGTGCCATAGTGCCTTGCGCCGATGGCCATCAGCCGTTCGCCCACATTGCCCCCGGCAGAAACCCCCATCCGCAACCCATCGCGCGGGTTCTGGTGGACATAGGCCCATTCGGTGCGGCTCAGCCTGCGCCGTTCCGTTTCGGCCATGCCCAGAACATCGCGCCCGTCATACGTCACGCTGCCCAGATCAGGCCGCAGATGCCCCGCCAGACAGGACAGCAACGTCGATTTACCCGAGCCACTTTCGCCCACAATCCCCAGAACTTCGCCGGGGAACAGGTCGAACGACACATCCAGACAGCCAACACGGGTGCCATAATATTTGGTCAGGCCGTCCACCTGGAAAAGGGGCTGCTCATTCCCCTTGGCACAAATACCCAATTCCACCGCTCCCATCACGCGACACCCCCGGCCATTGCGACACCCAGCCGCCCCACATGCCCCGCCTCGCGGCGGCCCGTGCAGAAATCGGTGTCCGAACAGACATACATCCGGCTGCCTGCATCGTCGGTAATCACCTCGTCCAGATAGCTGCCCTTGGCACCGCACAGGTCGCAGTCATGTGGTGCCTTGCTGGCCACGAACGGATGATCGTCGAAATCGAGGCTGACCACCTGCGTATAGGGTGGCACCGCATAGATCCGCTGCTCACGCCCCGCGCCGAACAATTGGATCGCGGCATTGTCCCCCAATTTGGGGTTGTCGAACTTGGGGATCGGCGAGGGATCCATCACATAGCGCCCCTCCACCTTGACCGGATAGGCATAGCTGGTGGCAATCTCGCCATGCCGGGCGATGTCTTCATACAGCTTCACATGCATCAGCCCATATTCTTCCAGCTCATGCATCTTGCGCGTCTCGGTTTCGCGCGGCTCCAAAAACCGCAGCGGCTCGGGGATTGGCACCTGATAGACCAGTATTTGCCCCTCGGTCAGCGGCGTCTCCGGTATCCGGTGGCGGGTCTGGATCACCGTCGCCTCCCCCGTCGCTTCGGTGACCGCAACGCCTGCGGTGCGTTGAAAGAACTTGCGGATGCTGACCGCGTTGGTGGTGTCATCGGCACCCTGGTCAATCACCTTCAGCCGGTCTTCTGGCACCAGGCAGGCCGCCGTCACCTGCACCCCGCCTGTGCCCCAACCGTAAGGCATCGGCATCTCGCGGCTGGCAAACGGCACCTGATAGCCGGGCACCGCCACACCTTTCAGAATGGCACGACGGATCATCCGCTTGGTCTGTTCGTCCAGATAGGCGAAATTATAGGCATTAGTTTCAGAAGCTTGTGTCATTCTGCCGCCTCCTGCATCGTCATGGCTTCGGCCCGCAGACGCCGCACCAGCTCCAGTTCCGACTGGAAATCCACGTAATGCGGCAGCTTGATGTGTTCCAGAAACCCGGTCGCCTGAATGTTGTCGCAGTGATACAGCACGAACTCCTCGTCCTGCGCCGGGGCGCCGATGTGGTCTTCGCCCAATTCTTTCCAACGCAGCGCCCGGTCCACCAGGCTCATGGCAATCGCCTTGCGCTCGGTCTGGCCGAACACCAGACCATAGCCGCGGGTAAACTGTGGCGGCTCGGTCTTGCTGCCCTTGAACTGGTTGACGGTCTCACATTCCGTCAACTCCACCTCGCCAATCTCGACGGCAAAGCCCAGCTCGGGGATCTCCATTTCCACCGCCACACGGCCGATGCGCAGCTCGCCGACAAAGGCATGGGTGCGTCCGTATCCGCGCTGCGTGGAATAGGCCATTGACAGGATGAATCCTTCATCCCCCCGCGTGATCGCCTGCAAGCGCAAAGGCCGGTCAGCGGGCAATTCCAGCGGAGTTCGGGTCAGATCGGCAGGTTGCGTGTCGTCGCGCGGGGCGTCCTCGATCAACCCGTCGCGGTTCAGGAAAGCGGTCACATGCGGCACCGGGCCGAGGGTGGCCGGGGCCTTGGCGGCGACCGGGGCTTCGCCTTCGGCGGCAAGGGCAAAGTCCAGCAAGCGGTGGGTATAATCGAAGGTCGGCCCCAGCACCTGACCACCGGGCAAATCCTTGAACGTCGCGCTGATCCGCCGATCCACTGCCATATCGGCGGTATCGACCGGCAGCGACGTGCCTAACCGGGGCAAGGTGGTGCGATAGGCGCGGATCAGGAAAATCGCCTCGATCAGGTCGCCGCGTGCCTGCTTTATCGCCAAAGCCGCAAGATCAGGGTCGAAAAGTGACCCTTCCGCCATCACCCGATTGACCGCCAGCTTCAACTGCTCGCGGATCTGCGGCAGCGTCAGTTCGGCAACCGCGGTATCCCCCCGGCGTTCTTCGGCCAGCCAGGCATGGGCGTTGTCGATGGCGCGCTCGCCCCCTTTGACAGCCACATACATCAGACATCCTCCACGATGGTTGAGCGGGGCAGGCCCGCCACCTGCGCACCGCAGGTCAGCAGAACGTCAAACCCAAGCGGGAACAGCGCCCGGTTTGCGCGGAACGCCGCCACTTCGGGCAGCGACAAATGCGCCGCGTCCTTGATCCCCGGTCCGGTCAGCCTTGCGCCTGCCGCCTCCAGCCGATCCACCTCGACGATCAACGTGGCCGAACGGTCGGGATAGTCCGGCTGGCCAATCCTGAAGCGGTGCAGCGGTTGCAGGTCTTGCCACCGGCCCAGCGCGAAATCGGCGTCTTCGGCGGCCACCAATGGCGCGCCGATGTGGAACGTCACCCAATCGCGCACCGCTGCGCAATCGGCAGCACCGGTCAGATGCAGCGGTGTCGTGCCATCAGCCAAGGTCAGCAGCGCCACCCCCGCCGCAACCGACAATGGCGCCGGGGGCGCCGCCCCTTCCAGCAGATGAATGGTGCCGGGCCGGGCCATCACCTCCAGCAAGCCGCGAAAGGCACGGGCCGATTGTTGCGGGGCTTTTGCAAAGCCGCCGGTCAGAGCATCGGATGTCATTTGTCCTCTCCGCGCACCATGGTGAAGAAATCAACCTTCGTCGACGCCGCTTTTTCGGCTCTGTCATGGCGGAAAGAGCTTGCTTCGGCCGCGAGCACAGCCACCACGTCCGAGTGCATCTGCGGTGCGGCACCTGTCTGCATCAGCGCGTCCACCACTGCGGCACGGGTGGCGTGGGTCTTGTCGCGCCCTTGGACATAGGCATGGCCGACCGGGCCATCCTCCAGCCGAACCGAACAGCGCGTCACCGTCATTTCGCCAAGGTTGAATGGCGCGCCCGTTCCGCCGACCCGGCCCTGCACCATCACCGACCCGATTTCGGGCGGCCGCAAAAAGCTGTGCCGGGGCAGGTCGGGCAGCAATGCTGCCAATCGCGCGGGCGGGGCCTTGGCCAACACCGACATCCAGCCTTTTCGATCCATCATTTTGTGGCCCTCGACAGCTTGCAGATTTGTCTAGCTTACTATACAACTAGACAAATACTACGCACAGAACCCGTCCGGCTCAACCCCCTGCTGATGAAGTTTTGATGACAAGACCCAGCGCCCGACAGCCGATCTGGAAATCGATCGCCGACACCTTGTCGGCCGAGATCGCCCAAGGCCACTACCGCCCCGGAGACAAATTGCCAACCGAGGCGCAGCTGGCCAGCCGCTTTGGCGTCAACCGGCACACGATTCGCCACGCGCTTGCCGGGCTTGCCGATCTTGGTACGGTCCATTCGCGGCGTGGATCGGGCGTGTTTGTGGCCAGCCAGCCGACCGACTATCCGCTGGGCCGCCGGGTGCGGTTTCAACAAAACCTCGCGGCGAGCGGACGCAGCGCCTCGCGCAGCATCAGCCGAAGGGAGTCCCGCCCTTGCGATGTGCGTGAGGCCGAGGCGCTGCGCCTGACCCCCGGTGCCCTTGTCCATATCGTCGAAGGGCTGTCGCTGGCGGATGGTCAGCCGATGGCGGCGTTTCGGTCGGTGTTTCCCGCCGAAAGGTTCCCGGATCTGCTCGACAGGATCGAGAAGACCCAGTCCATTACCAGCGCGCTTTCTGACTGTGGGCTTGGCGATTATACGCGGCAATCCACCCGGATCACGGCGAAACTCGCTTCGGCGGTTCTGGCCTTGTCCTTGCAAATACCTGAGGGTGGGCCGATCCTGCGGTCGGTTGCGATCAACGTCGATGCGGATGGTATGCCGGTGGAATATGGCACCACATGGTTTGCGGGGGACAGGGTCACACTGACCCATACCCCCGATTGATCAGCCGTTGTATTTCTCCAAAAACGCCTCGGCCTTGAGGCTTCGAAAATCCATCAGCGCGTCGTGCAGGCGGCTGTGGTCCCAGTCCCACCATGCCAGCGCCATCAGGCGGTCGGCAATCGCGGCGGGGAAGCGGGCGCGCATGGGGGTGGCTGGCACCCCGGCGACGATCATATAGGGCGGCACGTCCTTGGTCACCACCGCGCCCGAGGCGATGACGGCGCCGGCGCCGATGGTCACGTCGGGCTTGATGATCACGCCATGCCCCACCCAAGTATCGGGCCCGATCACTGTGCGGCGGGCGGCGCGGGCCTCGAAGGTGGCAGGGTCGTCGGCCGCGTCGTCCCAGTAATAGCTGGAGCGATAGAGGAAATGATGCAGGCTGGCGTGGTCCATCGGGTGGTCGGTGGGGCCGATGCGGGTCAGGGCGGCGATGTTGGCGAACTTGCCCAGCGTGGTGTTGGCGATGTCGGACAGGCGGTCGCAATAGGCGTAGTCTTCGAAGGTGGTGTTGAGGATCCGGCTTCCCGCCCCCACCTCGACATAGGCCCCGAAGGTGCTGTTGGCGATCTGGCATTCGGGGTGGATCAGGGGTGTCGTCGGGCTGAGCTTGGGCATCTGAGGGGGGTCTTCCCGCTGTGTTACAGGGTGATGGAGTGTTTGTTTTCAGGCACTTGGCTTGGCGACCTTAAGGATTTGTTCAGATTTGCCAAGCCTGCTACCAGTCGCGCCTTTTGCCATCATGCCGCAGGAACTGGCCGGTCTGGGCCATGGTCATGCGGCTGGCGAGATCAAGGATACCTTCGGCCACCTGCCCCGCGTCAAGATCGGCCTTTGGGCCGCCCATGTCGGTTCTGACCCAGCCCGGATCGACCGAAACGGCGGCGATCCGCAATGGCGCAAGATCGGTGGCCATGCCCTGCATGACCTTGTTCAACGCGGCCTTCGAGGCGCGATAGGCGATGTGGTCGGATTTGGCATAGCCCATCCACGCCATCTGGCTGGAGATCGACAGAACACGGCCAAAGCCAGTTGGCGCGGCCCGCAGGTTGGGCAAAAGCGATTGAGTTACGGCAAGCGGGCCAAGCGTGTTGATGCGGAACACGTCAAGGAAGGACGCGGCATCCGGGGCGGCAAGGGTGTTCACGTCTGGCCCGATCACCCCGGCATTGTTGATCAGGATATCCAGCGGGCCAACCGCGCCCGACAAGGCTGGAAGCGTTGACAGGTCGTGCAGGTCAAGCCGGTGCATGACGCAACCCGGCACCGCATCGCCTGACCGCACCGTTGTGCTGACCCGCCAGCCGCGCGACAGGGCCGCAGCGCAAAGGGCGCGGCCAATGCCGCGCCCGCCGCCGGTGACAAGAACATGCGGTGCCTTGGTCAAACCCTAGCCTTTGATCAGGCGCTTGCGCAGCCAGCCGGACAGGCTGTCCATCGCCATGACCATCAGCACGATCAGGGTCATGTAATAGGCCACTTCTTCCCAGTCTTTCTGGGTCTGGATGGCTTGGGTCAGCAAAAGACCGATCCCGCCGCCGACAATGGCGCCGATCACGGTGGCGCTGCGGGTGTTCGATTCAAGGTAATAGAGCACCTGGCTGAGGAGCACCGGCGTCACCTGCGGGATCACGCCAAAGCGGGCGCGTTGCAGGGTGTTGGCCCCGGTCGAGCGGATGCCTTCGACCTGCTTTTCGTCGATGTTTTCCAGAGCTTCCGAGAACATCTTGCCGAAGGATCCGGTATCGGTGACCGCCATCGCCAAGGCTCCCGTCATCGGGCCGGGGCCAAAGGCGCGCGACAGGATGATGGTCCAGATCAGGCCATCGACGCCGCGAATGAAGTCGAACAGACGCCGGAAGGCAAAGCGCAGCGGGCCAAGCGGGTTGAAATTGCGCGCGGCCAGAAAGCCCAGCGGCAAGGCCACGATGGCGGCACCCATGGTGCCAAGAAACGCCATCAAGACAGTCTCGAACAAGGCCCAGACCACGTCAGAGTGCCGCCACATCTGGTTGGTCCAGACATCCTGAACCATTGCGGAAAAATTTGACCGATCCGGGTAAACCCGATCACCCGAGACCGCCAGCGAGACAAGCTGCAAAAGGGATTTGCCATGAAACGGGCTGTCGAGGGTGAAGAAGAACAATTCCCACCCGGCCTGATAGCGAAACGTCTCGACCTTGGACTTGGTATAGTTGAAGCGACCGGCAGGCGTGGTCACGGCAATGCGGGTGTCGCTGGCGTTGATCCACTTTGGCAGCGGTTCCGGGGCGGTCAGCGCCAGACCGTTGCCTTCGGGCCGAATGTCGATGGTGCCATAGCCGGGCACAACAAGGCGCGCCCCGGCATCGTCATAGGTGACGATATGGCCGGTTCCCAGATCAACCGTCGTGACACCACCGTCAATGCTGACCCAATCGGGCATCTTGCCCGGCGGGTAGGTGCCCTTACCCTCGCCCTCGATGGCGACGACAACATCACCGGTGCGGTTGTTGCGGGTGACGTGGGTCTTGTGCGACCAGAAATCCGACAGCAGGATGGCGGCGTTGTCCAGCCGGGCGCGCTGGGCCAGACCGGGAATGTCAAAGGCAAAGAACGTATACAGCAGATAGGCAAAGATCACGACCGGAACGGCCAAAGCCACAAGGCGGCGGCGGGCGAAGGTCGCGGTGATCTGTTCCGACAGGGGTGAAGACAGGGTGGCGGTCATGTCAGTTCCCCTTGACCAGACGGTTGCGGTAATGATCTGACACGCGGTCGATAAGAAAAATGGTCAGGAACAGCAGCAGGAAGATCGCGACCACCTGATCATAGCGGCCCTGACCCCATTGCATCGCCAGCTTCAGATCGTGCCCGATACCGCCTTCGCCGACAAAGCCCAGAATGGCCGAGGCGCGGACGTTGATTTCAAAGCGCAGCAGGGCGTAGCTGATCCAGTTCGGGGCGACCTGCGGGATCACGCCCAGCCACATGCGCTGGCCCCAGGATGCGCCGACCGATGTCAGCCCTTCGACGGGTTTCAGGTCTGTGTTCTCGGCCACTTCGGAAAACAGTTTGCCCAAGGCACCGCCCGTATGCAGGGCAATTGCGACCACAGCGGCGACTGGGCCGCCGCCCAGGATATAGATCAAGACAAGCGCAATGACGATTTCGGGAATGGCGCGAAACGCATCCATCATCCGCCGGAAAACCGGGATCAGACGCGGCCAACGCGCCAGCCCTCGGGTGGACAAAAGCGACAGGACAACCGCCATAAGGCCGCCGATCAGCGTGGCGACGGCGGCGATGTTGATGGTTTCGATCAACGAGGGCAGAAACTCGATAAACCGGCCGGGCAGCACAGCGCGCTTTTCCCAGGCTTCGGAAATGACTTCCGACGGGAACTGGCCCAGATTTGGCAGGCCATTCCAGAAGCCGCCGGCGTTGCGGCTGTCGGCCAGCATCCAACCCGAGGCCAGAAAGGCGATGAAAATGACCAGCAGGATACCGCCATACATGCGTTTGCGGCGCACCATATCAAGATAGGCGTCGCGGCTTTGGGCGGCGCTTTGCGGTGCGGATGCGGCGATATCGGCCATGAGGTCCCCGGAAATGAAATTGCCGGACCCCATCGCTGGGATCCGGCAGAGCCTTTGAAAAGCTTACATGCCTTCTTGCAGCTTGCGGGCGGCGATGATGCCCAGATAGTCTTCGTGCTTGACCGGAACGAAGTCCTTGGCTTCACCGGCGGCCACGTTGTAGGCGCACTTGGGGTCTTTTTCCCACATCACGTCCAGCATCGCGGTCATCTTGTCCTTGACGTCCTGCGGCAGGGTGCGGCGCAGAACCATCGGGCCCTCGGGGATCAGCTTCGAGCGCCAGATTTCGACGATGTCGTTCATGTCAACCAGACCGGCATCGGCAGCCTTGCGGAAGGCACCCGAGTTGAAGCCGTCTTCCCAGGCACCCAGACCGTCAGCCCATGCAACAGCGGCGTCGAAGTCGCCCTTGGCCACGCCAACGATCGACTGCTCGTGGCCGCCCGACATTTTCACTTCGGCGAAGTAGTCTTCCAGCTTGCCGAAGGTTTCCCGAAGCTCGGCGCCGGGGACCAGATAGCCCGAGGTGGAGTTCGGGTCAGCGAAGGCAAAGGTCTTGCCCTTGGCCTGTTCCATCGAGGTGATGCCCGAGTCCTTGCGGGCGAAACCGATCGAGTAGTAGCCGGTGGTGCCGTCGAGGTTTTCCTTGGTCAGGATCACGTCAACCGCTTCCGGGTTGGTCAGGTAGGTCTTGGCATAGCCCGAAGCGCCCAGCCAGGCGAAGTCGAGCGTGCCGCCCAGCAGGCCCTGGATCACGCCGTCATAGTCGGCGGGGGTGAACAGCTTGACCGGAACGCCCAGCTCGGCCTCGACCGCAGCGCGGAAGCACTCGGTGTTGGTCATGCGGTCTTGGGCGTTTTCACCGCCCAGGATGCCGATGTTGAAGCCGGTGATGGCGTCTTGGGCCAGTGCAGCGCCAGTCAGCGCCGTCGTTGCAACGAGAGAAAGCAGCAGCGTTTTCATGGGTCTCTCCATGTGAGTGAAGGCCCCAAGTCGGGGCCGGGAAAATCAGGACAGCATCGCCTCGGCATAGGCCACGTCGGGCGCTTTGTCGGTGGGGATGGAGGTTGAGGTCGCGTCCTCGTTGAACGATTCGTCCGCGCCGTAGATGTCGCGGGCGACGCCGGTCGAAAGCTGGTCGGGGGTGCCGTCAAACACGATGCGGCCATCGCGCATGCCGATCACCCGGTCGCAATAGCGGCGCGCGGTGTCGAGCGTATGCAGGTTGGCAATCACCATGCGCCCGTCTTCGACGTTGATCTTCTTCAACGTGTCCATGACAATCTGCGCGTTCATCGGGTCAAGGCTGGCGATGGGTTCATCGGCCAGAATGATCTTGGGGTCTTGCATCAGGGCGCGGGCAATGGCGACGCGCTGCTGCTGGCCACCGGAAAGCGCCTCGGCGCGCTTTGGGGCCTGTTCCGAGATGCCCAGACGATCCAGAATCTCAAGTGCGCGCAGAATGTCTTCGCGTGACCACAGATTGAACATGGTCTGAAGGGTGGACCGGCGGTTCAGGATACCGTGCAATACGTTCGAGGCCACGTCCATGCGCGGCACCAGATTGAACTGCTGAAAGATCATTGCGCACTGGCTTTGCCAAGCGCGGGCATCCGAGCCTTTCAGCGCCAGAATATTGCGACCATCGACCAAGATTTCACCCGAGGTGGCGTCGGTCAGGCGATTCATCATTCGCAGGAAGGTGGATTTTCCAGCCCCGGAGCGCCCGATGATGCCGACAAAGGCGGGGCGATCGACAGAAAAACTGATGCTGTCGACCGCGGCCTTCTGGCCAAACATACGGGTGACAGCTTTGACTTCCAGCATATGTTAAGCCCCCATTTGCCACAGGGTTTGCCTAACGATCGTCTGTGACGGTAATCCTGCGATTGAATGAAGTTTCTGTAACGCGCCGCTACAGCATCTGCTTCAGATCATAGACCAGACGCAGGGCCTCTATCGGGGTCAGCTCGTCGGGGTGCAGGTCGCGCAAGCGTGCCTCGATGGCCGACGGCTTTGCCGGTTTTGCTGCCTGCGCCACGGCGGGTGCTGCGCGGAACAGGGGCAGGTCGTCGATCAGGGTGGCCTGTTTGCCGCCTTCGCGTTCGCCCTTTTCCAGCGCGTCCAGCACGGTCTTGGCGCGGTCAATCACCGTTTGCGGCAGGCCGGCCAGACGCGCGACCTGGACGCCATAGCTGCGGTCGGCGGCACCTTTTCGCACCTCGTGCAGGAAGATCACGTCGCCATTCCATTCCCTGACCGTGACGGTGGCGTTTTCCACGCCGTCCAGTTTGCCGGCCAGCGCCGTCATCTCGTGGTAATGAGTGGCAAAGAGGGCGCGGCAGCGGTTGACTTCGTGCAAGTGCTCCAGCGTGGCCCAAGCGATGGACAACCCGTCATAGGTAGCGGTGCCGCGGCCGATTTCATCAAGAATCACCAGAGCCCGGTCATCGGCCTGATTGAGGATGGCGGCGGTTTCGACCATTTCCACCATGAAGGTGGAGCGTCCACGCGCCAGATCATCGGCGGCACCGACCCGGCTGAACAACTGGCTGACAAGGCCGATATGGGCCGAAGTGGCAGGCACGAAACTGCCTGCTTGTGCCAAAAGGGCAATCAGCGCGTTCTGGCGCAGAAAGGTGGATTTGCCCGCCATGTTCGGCCCGGTCAGCAGCCAGATCGCGGGGGTGGTGCCGGGGGTCAGCGCGCAATCATTGGCCACGAATGGCCCCGCGCCCTGGCGTTTCAGCGCGCGTTCGACAACCGGGTGCCGCCCGCCGGTGACGGTGAAGGCGTGGCTTGTGTCCACCTTCGGTTCGGCCCAGTCTTCGGCGCTGGCCAGATCGGCGAAAGCGGCGGCAAGGTCGATCTCTGCCAAGGCCCGCGCGGTGGCCGCAATGGGGCCGGACCGGTCAAGGATGGCCTGTTTCAGGCTGTCATAGTGTCTTTTTTCAATCTCAAGCGCGTGGTTTCCGGCGTTCAGGATGCGGGTTTCAAGATTGCTTAGGTCCATCGTGCTAAAACGCACCTGCCCCGCCGTGGTTTGGCGGTGGATGAACAGGTCAGGCTTGGCGCGCAGGGCAGGTTCGTGGGTGGTGGTTACCTCGATGAAATAGCCTAGGACGTTGTTATGCTTGATCTTCAGGCCCGGCACACCTGCGGCGGTGGCATAATCGGCCTGCATCCGGCCGATCACCCTGCGGCCTTCGTCGCGCAGGGCGCGGGTGGCATCCAGATCGGGGTCATAGCCGCTGGCAATAAAACCGCCGTCACGGGCCAGAAGCGGGGGTTCGGCCACAAGCGCGCGGTCCAAAAGGTCGATCAAGGCGTCATGACCGCCCAAAGAGGTGGTTGCCTCGGCCAGAAGTTCTGTGGTGTCGGGCAGCAGGGGGCGCATGGCTGCGGCTTGGGTAAGTCCGGCGCGGATGGCGGCCAGATCGCGCGGGCCGCCCCGGTCAAGCGCAAGCCGTGACAGGGCGCGGTCGATATCGGGGACGCGGCGCAAATGGCTACGCAAGTCTTCGCGCAATCGACCCTGTTCCAGCAAAAACCGCACCGCTTCGTGCCGCGCGTGGATGGTGGGCAGATCGCAGGACGGGGCCGAAATCCGGCGTTCCAGCAAGCGCGCGCCGCCGGGGGTGACGGTGCGGTCGATGGCGGTCAGAAGCGAGCCGTCGCGGCCGCCCGACAAGCCTTGGGTCAGTTCCAGATTGCGGCGGGTGGCAAGGTCGATCTGCATGGCACCCCCCGCGCTTTCGCGGATGGGCGGGCGCAGCAGCGGAAGTTTGCCGCGCTGGGTCAGATCAAGGTAATCGACCAGCGCCCCCATGGCCGCCACCTCGGCCCGGTCAAAGCTGCCGAAGGCATCCAGCGAGGTGACGCCAAACAGCGCGCACAGCCGCTTTTCCGCCGAAACAGAGTCGAAACTGCCGCGTGACAGGGGGGTCAGGGCGGCGGCCATGTCGTCGACAATGGGGGCGATATCGCGGTCGCGCGCCTCGCTTACCAGCACCTCACGCGGGGCGAGGCGGGCGAGTTCGGGCGACAGGCGGGCCAGAGGGCAGGGCATGACCCGGAACTCTCCGGTCGAGATGTCGGCCCAGGCGAGGGCGGCGTCATCGCGCACCTCGGCCCAGGCGCAGAGGTAGTTGTGGCGGCGGGCATCAAGAAGGGCGTCTTCGGTCAGGGTGCCGGGGGTGACAAGGCGCACCACATCGCGTTTGACCACGGATTTCGAGCCGCGTTTTTTTGCCTCGGCCGGGTCTTCAAGCTGTTCGGCGATGGCCACGCGAAAGCCCTTGCGGATCAGCGTCAGCAGATAGCCTTCGGCGGCATGAACCGGCACGCCGCACATCGGGATCGGCTGGCCCAGATGAAAGCCGCGCTTTGTGAGTGCGATATCGAGGGCCTGGGCGGCGGCAACGGCGTCGTCAAAGAACATCTCGTAGAAGTCGCCCATGCGGTAGAACAGCAAAGCGCCCGCGTTGGCGCGTTTTATGTCAAGGTATTGCGCCATCATCGGCGTCACTGTGGCGTCTTCGTCCGACAACTGGCCCCCCGGTTGGCGGGCAGACTACAAAACCGGGGGCGTGGGTGAAAGGCCAATCGGTTGGGCATGGACCGGTTGGGCATGGACGGGGCGGCTGCGGCTGATAAAGTGCCCGAGCGGGCTGAGTTCTGGGGGCAGGGTGCGCAATCAGATTGATCTAGCGATGCCCCCCGAGGCATTGTTCCTGAACCCGGGCCGGGACGCGGGCTTTGCGGTTCTGGCCGAACCTGCGCAGTGGTGGCGGCTGCGCAAGCCATCGGTCATCGAAGGCTTTGCCGCATCCGCCGATGACGGAATGAACGCCGGAATTGACGCAGAGGTCCGGCAGGCCAAACGGCACCGAAGCTTTTCGCAGGTTGTCGAGTTTGCCTGCGTTCCCGTGCTGTTGACTGCGGCGGAGTTTCGCAAATCCCATGCCTCGGCAGGCGGGAAGTGTCTTTTGAACGGCGCATCGGGCGCCCGTCTGTTGAACCGCTATGCCGGCGACGGCGATGCGATCCAGCGATATTTTGCAGACTGTCAGGCAGCGAATGCGGGGGTTTCGTTGCCAGTGTCGTCTTTGCCCGAAGGCGTGGATTTCGCCATCGAGTGTCGCAACACGTTCAACTACTTTCATTTTCTGACTGAAACTCTGGGTCAGCTTTGCGTTCTGGACGGGCTGGGGTTCAAGGGCCGGGTGTTCATCCACTTTCCAAACCACGAGTCCAAGACGCGCGGCTTTACCGGGGCCTTTGTTGCGGCCCTGTTCCCGGAATTGGCGGGCCGCGTGGTGTTTGAACGGGCGCCCAAGTCTTATGACCGGGTGATTTCGGCCTTTGACACGATGCTGACCTATTTCCAGATGCCGCCAGACTGGGCCGGTAGTCTGGATGCGTTGGCGCCGTCCGATCTGGCTTGGCACGGTCATGCGGTCAGTCGGCTGTCGCGGGCGACACTGGCGATGAACAGTGTCGACTCTGGCCTTTTGGCGCTGCGGGCGCGGGCGCTGCGGGCGATTGAAGGCCGGGATTTCAGCCATCTGCCAAAGCGGGTATATATTGCCCGCGCGCCCGGGCAGGCGCGCGACCGGCGGATGAAGGGCGAGGCGGCGCTGGTGGACTTGCTGACAGCCTTTGGTTTTGTCAGCCTCAGCTTTGAATCCCTGACGCCGCTGGAACAGATTGCGCTGATGGCGCGGGCCGAGATCATGGTGTCACAGCATGGGGCGGGTTTTGCCAACATGCTGTTTGCCAGCCCTGACGCCACGGTGATCGAGATCGGCACCTTGCAGACCGCGCAAATCCGCTGGGGTGATTTCTGGCCGCTGGCGCATGCATCGGGCTGCCGCTACGTTACCTTCTTTGCCGATCATGATCGCGATGATCCGCTGCGAGAGCCTGACTTTGCTGTTGAAGGCATTGTGCCCGTGCATCTGACAGATCGCGGCTTGGGCCGGGTGATGGCCTATGTGGCGGCGTTGTGTGACCAAATCCCGCGATTGGCCCGACCTGCCGATGTGGCCCGCCTTGCCGGGCAGTTGCTGGACAGCGGGCATCTGGACCGGGCCGAGGCGGTTCTGGAAAGACATCGCGACATGCAGCCCGGCGATGTTGATCTGTGCCTGTTGCAGGCCGATCTGCACAAGAGGCGGCGCGAATTGGGCGGCGAACTGGTTGCCTTGCATGCGGCCTGGCAGGCGGATCCCTCGCGCTGGCAAACGCTGGTGCAAATGCTGTGGTGCGCGCGCAGCGGCAACAATCTTGAGGTGATGATCTGGGTGATCCGGCTGATGCAGGCCGAGTTTCCTGACCGGCTGGCTGAATTGGCCAAGGGGCGTGACTGGATGCAGCAGTTGTTGTAGGGGCCGCTGGCTGCCGGAAGATGATTGTGTGGCCTGCATGGCAAGGCTATGACAGGGCACCCTTAGCTCAGGAACATATGGCCCATGTCCTCGACCACCCGTGTCACGTCCGAAGAGGCGCTTGCCTATCACCTTGAACCGCGCCCCGGCAAATATGACATCGTGGCCTCGACCCCGATGGCGACCCAGCGCGACCTGAGCCTTGCGTATTCACCGGGCGTGGCCGTGCCGGTGCAGGCGATCGCCGACAATCCGGCGCTGGCCTATGACTATACGGTCAAGGGCAACATGGTGGCGGTGATTTCCAACGGGACGGCGATTCTGGGCATGGGCAACCTTGGCGCTCTGGCCGCCAAGCCGGTGATGGAAGGCAAGGCGGTGCTGTTCAAGCGCTTTGCCGATGTGAACGCGATTGATATCGAGCTGGACACCGAAGACCCCGACGAGATCATCAAGGCGGTCAGCCTGATGGGGCCAACCTTTGGCGGCATCAACCTTGAAGACATCAAGGCGCCAGAGTGTTTCATCATCGAACAGCGGCTGAAGGAAATCATGGATATTCCGGTGTTCCATGATGACCAGCACGGCACGGCGGTGATTTGTGCGGCGGGCCTGATCAACGCGCTGGAACTGTCGGGCAAGAAGATCGAAGACTGCCGGATTGTGCTGAATGGCGCCGGGGCGGCGGGCATCGCCTGTCTTGAACTGCTTAAGCGCATGGGTGCCAGGCACGACAACTGCCTGATGTGCGACACCAAGGGCGTGATCTATCAGGGCCGCACCGAGGGCATGAACCAGTGGAAATCGGCCCATGCCGCCAACACGCCCTTGCGCACGCTGGACGAGGCGATGATGGGCGCGGATGTGTTTCTGGGCGTGTCGGCCAAGGGCGCTGTGACCCCGGAAATGGTGTCGAGCATGGCGGAAAACCCGGTGATCTTTGCCATGGCAAACCCGGACCCCGAGATTACGCCCGAAGAGGCCCATGCCGTGCGGCCCGATGCGATTGTGGCCACCGGGCGCAGCGATTACCCCAATCAGGTGAACAACGTTCTGGGGTTCCCCTATCTGTTCCGGGGGGCGCTGGACATTCACGCCCGCGCCATCAATGACGAGATGAAGATCGCCTGTGCCTGCGCGCTGGCAGCGCTGGCGCGTGAAGATGTGCCGGACGAGGTGGCGATGGCCTATGGCCGCAAGCTGTCTTTTGGCCGCGACTATATCATCCCCACCCCGTTTGACCCGCGGCTGATCCATGTGATCCCGCCCGCCGTGGCCAAGGCCGGGATGGATACCGGTGTGGCGCGGCGGCCGATCATCGACCTGAAAGCCTATGAGCAAAGTCTGAAAAGCCGGATGGACCCCACCGCCAGCATCCTGCAAGGCGTGCATGCGCGGGCCAAACAGGCGCAGGCCCGGATGATCTTTGCCGAGGGCGATGACCCGCGCGTCCTGCGCGCCGCCGTGGCCTATCAGCGCGCCGGTCTGGGTCGTGCGCTTGTGGTGGGCCGTGAGGCAGACGTGCGCGAAAAGCTGGATGCCGTGGGTCTGGGCGATGCCGTGCGCGAGCTGGAGGTGGTGAACGCTGCCAATTCGCGCCACCTTGATACCTATCAGGATTTTCTCTATTCGCGGCTGCAACGCCAGGGTCAGGACCGCCAGGATATTCACCGGCTGGCCGCGCGCGACCGTCACGTATTTTCGGCCCTGATGCTGCAACACGGGCATGGCGATGGGCTGGTGACCGGCGTCACCCGAAAATCGGCGCATGTGCTGAGCCTGATCAACAATGTGTTCGACGCCAAGGCCTCTGACGGGGCCGTGGGGGTGACGGCGCTGCTGCACAAGGGCCGGATCGTGCTGATCTCGGATACGCTGGTGCAGGAATGGCCCGAACCCGAGGATCTGGCGACCATCGCCATCCGGTCCGCCGGGGTGGCGCGGTCCCTGGGGCTGGAGCCGCGGGTGGCCTTCGTGTCGTTTTCCACCTTTGGCTACCCGGTCAGCGAACGCGCGACCAAGATGCACGACGCGCCAAAGGTGCTGGACCGGATCGGGGTTGATTTCGAATACGAAGGCGAAATGACCGTCGATGTGGCGCTGAACCCTGATCAGATGAAGAACTACCCGTTCTGCCGCCTGACCGGGCCTGCCAATATTCTGGTCGTGCCGGCGCGCCATTCGGCCAGCATCTCGGTCAAGCTGATGCAGGAAATGGCCGGGGCCACAGTGATCGGGCCGATCCTGACCGGCGTGAAAAAGCCGATCCAGATCTGTTCGACCAATTCGACGGTGAACGACATCCTGAACATGGCGGTGATGGCCGCCTGCAAGATCGGGCAGTAAACCGAACGGCCCGCCGGTCTGGCGGGCCTTTGGTCATTTGGCGAACGCGGCCTCGGCCCCCCAGACCTGTTTCACGCGCCGGTCGCGACCGCAGGCGTCGCGATAGAATGTATAGGCGTTCTTCTTCTGCTTCGGTCCGGCCCGGGTCAGGATGATCTCGCTGCTCTTGTAATAATCCTGATGGTAGTCTTCGGCCTTCCAGAAGGTGCGGGCCGGCAGCACAGGGGTCACGATCTTTTGGCCCAAGGCCTTGCTTGCCTCGGCCACTGCCGCCTCGGCTGCCTGCTTTTGCGCGGCGGTCGAGACGAAAATGGCGGTCCGATAGGCCGAACCCCGGTCACAGAACTGCCCGCCGGCATCGGTCACGTCGATGGATCGCAGAAACTTGGCGATCAGATCGCCGTAGCTGATCCTGGCATTGTCAAAGCTGATCTCGACCGCCTCGTAATGCCCCTCATGGTTCTGATAGGTCGGGTTCTGCCTTTCTCCGCCGGTATAGCCCGATACCACCGAGGTCACCCCCGGCACCTTTTCAAAATCCGACTCGACGCACCAGAAACAACCACCCGCGACAATGGCCTTTTCCGGGGCGGCCTGGCTGGCGGTTGCCCCCGTCATCAGCATCAAGATGGCCAGCGCTGCAGCCAATGAACCTGTCCGTTTCATCGCAACCCTCCTTGCGTTCGCTGCCACAGACCACCGCGCTGTGACCTTCGTCCACTCACCCTGCCGTGAGGTCACGCAACGGTGAAGCCGCCCCTTCCCCTTCGCGCGCCATCGCCCTAGCGTGACAGCAAAACGGGGGGCTGAAATGACCAACGCTGTTACCACCCATCAGGCCGAAGACGATGCGCGTAACGCGCATATCCTGATCTGGGTGAATGGCGCGCTCAAACCCAGACGCGAGGCGCTGGTGTCGGTCTACGACTCCGGTTTCATGCTGGGCGATGGCGCGTGGGAGGGCTTGCGTCTCTACAATGGCCGCTGGAGTTTTCTCGATGACCATCTGGACCGGTTGTTCGAGGCGGCAAAAGCAATCGATCTTGATATCGGCATGACCCGCGCGCAGCTTGCCTGCGCCTTGTCTGACACCCAGGCCGCCAACGGGATGCAGACCGATGCCCATGCCCGGCTGATGGTAACGCGCGGGGTCAAGACCCGACCTTTCCAGCACCCCGGACTGTCGCAGCAGGGGCCGACAGTGGTGATCATCATGGAACATTCGCGCCCGCACCTGCCGCGTCCGATCCGGCTTGCCACCGTGCCGCATCTGCGCGGCCTGCCAATGACGCAAGACCCCAAGCTGAACAGCCATTCCAAGCTGAACTGCATCCTGGCCTGCATCGCCGCCGAAAAGGCCGGCGCGGATGAGGCGCTGATGCTGGATGTGCATGGCTTTGTGAACACCACCAACGCCTGCAACTTCTTCATCGTGAAAAAGGGTCAGGTCTGGACCAGCACCGGCGACTATTGCCTGAACGGCATCACCCGCCAAAAGGTCATAGACCTGTGCCGCGCCAACGGCATTCCGGTATTCGAGCGCAATTTCAGCCTTGTCGATACCTATTCGGCGGATGAGGCTTTCCTGACCGGCACCTTCGGCGCGCAGACCCCGGTTGGCATGATTGATGGCCGCACCATCGGCAGCGGTCAGATCGGGCCGATGACAGAACGGATCCGCGGCCTTTACAGGGCACTCGTCGGCGCCTGATTTCCTCTTGGTGAAAATACCCCACGGGGGTTTGGGGGTGTGAAACCCCCAATCCGACAGCAGCAAAAAGGTAAAGGCCCATGAAAATTGCGATGTGGTCCGGCCCACGCAATCTCTCGACCGCCCTGATGTATGCCTTTGCCGCCCGCGGCGATAGCGCGGTGTGGGACGAGCCGTTTTATGCAGCCTACCTGCGCGAAACGGGCATCGACCACCCGATGCGCGATGATATCATCACCGCGGATCAGGCGGATGCGGATGAGGTTGCCGCCGCCTGCATTGGGCCGATTCCGCAAGGTCAGAGCCTGTTTTACCAAAAGCACATGACCCTGCACATGGTGCCCGCATTTGACCGGGGCTTCATGCGGCACCTGACCAACGTCTTCCTGATCCGCCATCCGGCGCGGGTGGTGGCCTCTTACGCCCGCAAGCGTGAAGGGCCGACGCTGATGGATATCGGCTTTGTGCAGCAGGCGGAGTTGTTCGATCAGGTGGCGGGGTGGACCGGCTCTGCGCCGCTGGTGATCGACAGCGCCGATATCCGCGCCGATCCGCGGGCGGCGCTGACGCGGCTGTGCGCGGCGCTGGGAATCGGGTTTACCGAAGCCATGCTGCACTGGCCCATCGGCCCAAAACCGTTTGACGGCGTCTGGGCGCCGCATTGGTATGGCGCGGTGCACCGGTCCGGTGGGTTTGAAGAGCCCGAGGGAGAATTGCCGAATTTGGCGGATTCGTATCAGTGGATCGTTGATCAGGCGCTGCCGTTTTATGAGCGATTGCAGCGGTTTGCTCTCTGAGGCGGTTCGCCCCCCACCCCATCCCTCCCCCACGAAGGGGGGAGGGAGGTACCATCAGCCCGCAGTGCCGAGGGTGGCCATCCGCGCCTCCCCTCCCCCTTGTGGGGAGGGGCTGGGGCTGGGGGCGTTTCGATCAGCCCTTCGCCGCCACCCGTGCATTCCTCGTGGCGATCAGTTTCAGGCGCAGGGCGTTCAGCCGGATGAAACCGGCGGCGTCTTTCTGGTCGTAAGCGCCGGCGTCTTCCTCAAAGGTCACGTGCTTTTCGGAATAAAGCGTGTGATCCGACCAGCGCGCCACGGTGCGGGCCATGCCCTTGTACAGCTTCACGCGGACGGTGCCGGTGACGTGTTCCTGCGTCTTGTCGATCAGGGCTTGCAGCGCCTCGCGTTCGGGGCTGAACCAAAAGCCGTTGTAGATCAGTTCCGCATAGCGCGGCATGATGCTGTCTTTCAGGTGGCCTGCGCCGCTGTCCAGCGTGATCTGTTCGATGCCGCGATGCGCCTCGAGCAGAATGGTGCCGCCGGGGGTTTCATAGGCGCCGCGCGACTTCATGCCGACAAAGCGGTTTTCCACCAGATCGAGGCGGCCGACGCCATGCTTGCCGCCAAGCTCGTTCAGCTTGGTCAGGATGGTTGCGGGCGACATGGCCTGCCCGTTGATGGCTGTGGCATCGCCGCGCTCAAAGGTGATTTCCACCATTTCCGGCGTATCGGGCGCGGCCTCGGGGTCAACTGTGCGCTGCCAGACGTAAGCGGGCGGCTCATCACCCGGGTTTTCCAGCACCTTACCTTCGGAGGAGGTGTGCAGCAGGTTGGCATCGACGCTGAACGGCGCTTCGCCGCGCTTGTCTTTCGCAATCGGGATCTGGTTCGCTACGGCAAACTCCAGCAGTTTGGTGCGGCTGGTCAGATCCCATTCGCGCCAGGGGGCGATGACCTTGATCGACGGGTCCAGCGCGTAGGCGGAAAGTTCAAACCGGACCTGATCATTGCCCTTGCCGGTTGCACCATGGGCGACTGCATCGGCGCCGGTTTCATGGGCGATGCGCACCAGATGCTGGCTGATCAGCGGGCGGGCAATCGAGGTGCCCAGAAGATAAAGCCCCTCATACAGCGCATTGGCGCGGAACATCGGGAAGACGAAGTCGCGCACAAACTCTTCGCGCACGTCAACGATGTGGATGTTTTCCGGCTTGATGCCCAGCAGGATCGCCTTTTCGCGGGCGGGGTCCAACTCTTCGCCCTGCCCCAGATCGGCGGTGAAGGTCACGACCTCGCACCCGTATTCGGTTTGCAGCCATTTCAGGATGATCGAGGTATCAAGCCCGCCGGAGTAGGCGAGGACGACTTTCTTTGGGTTGGACATCGGAACGCTCCCTTTGGGATTTGCGCGGGGATAAGGCGAAACGCGGCAAAGGGCAAGAATCACGGAGTATCGGTTACAATTCGTCACGCTTGCCAAAGCCGGGGCGGTGCGGCATGCCAAGGGCATGACCGATTTCGCCACAGACGCCCGCCTAGCCACAGACGCCTTGCGCGATCTGTTTGACCCCACGCCCTTGCAGCGCAATGACCATCTGTCGCAGCGGTATGGCGCGGAAATCTGGCTGAAGCGCGAGGATTTGTCGCCGGTGCGGTCCTACAAGCTGCGCGGCGCGTTCACGGCCATGCGGAAGGTGCGGGCCCAGCAACCGGGCCAAGGCCAGTTTGTCTGTGCCAGTGCAGGCAACCATGCGCAGGGTGTGGCCTTTGCCTGCCGGCATTTCGGGGTGCAGGGCACGATCTTCATGCCGGTGACCACGCCGCAGCAGAAAATAGATAAAACCCGCATCTTCGGCGCGGGATGCGTGCAGATTGAACTGACCGGAGACTATTTCGACCAGACGCTTGCCGCAGCCAAGGCGTTTTGCGCCGATCAGGGCGCGCATTTCCTGTCGCCCTTTGATGATGATGACGTGATTCTGGGCCAGGCCTCGGTCGGGGTGGAGATTCTGGATCAGTTGGGGGCCGACCCTGATCTGGTGATCTTGCCGGTGGGCGGCGGTGGCCTGTCTTCGGGCGTGACCAGCTATTTCCGGGCGGTTGCGCCGGATGTGGCGTTTCGCTTTGTCGAGCCGCTGGGCGGGGCATCGCTTACCGCGGCGCTGGCGGCGGGCGGGCCAAAGACGCTGGCCGAGGTGAACAGCTTTGTCGATGGCGCGGCGGTGGCGCGGTTGGGCGACAAGACCTATCAGCGGCTGGGCTGGATTGACCCGGCGCATGTGCTTCTGGCGCCCGAGGACAGGATCTGCATCACGATGCTGGAGATGCTGAATGTCGAAGGTATCGTGCTGGAGCCGGCGGGGGCGCTGGCGGTGGATGTGCTGCCGGAACTGGCCGAAGTCATTCGCGGCAAGACGGTGGTTTGCGTCACCTCGGGCGGGAACTTTGATTTCGAACGCTTGCCCGAGGTGAAGGAACGCGCGCAGCGCTTTGGCGGCTTGAAGAAATATTTCATCCTGCGGATGCCACAACGCCCGGGTGCCCTGCGTGAGTTTCTGGAAATGCTGGGGCCAGAGGATGACATCGCCCGCTTTGAATATCTGAAAAAATCGGCGCGCAATTTCGGTTCGGTGCTGATTGGCATCGAGACCAAATCACCGCATAATTTTGTGCGGCTGTTCACCCGGCTGGATCAGGCGGCATTTCCCTATCGTGACATCACCAATGACGGGATCTTGTCCGAGTTTCTGATTTAGGCGGCGACAACGGTCTTTATCCCGCCAAGAAAGCTTTGGCGTGACCTTTGGTAGGTGGCGACGATGTGATGAAGGTCAATGTCGCTGTGGCCAGAGGCGGCGCTGCGCTCACCCGCCTGACAGATGTTTGCCAGATCGGCAAAGCCAAGGTTCAACGCGCTGCCCTTGAGAAAATGAAGATCGCGCTCAATCGCGCGGGCATCGGTCAGCGTCGGGATGCGGCTGACCACCGTATCCGCCTCGTCCAGAAACAGGCTGACAACCTCGTCAAAGTCATCGGGCCCGATTTCTGAGCAAAGGTCATGCATACGTTCCCAATCAATCATCAAACCACCTATGGACCACCCATGTCAGTGAATGATCACGGAGGTCGCTTAACGCTGCGTCACCAGACAGTGGCGCAACAGGGGCAAACCTGCTCATTTTTACAATTCACGGAGGCTTAATATCCTTGGCCGCATGTCTTTTGCCAGACAAGGGGGCGGCGCAGGGATGGCGATGACGGGCATCACGGTTCAAGGGAAATTCGACGGCGGTCTGGCACCCGACCGGCCCTTGCAGGTGCTTGTCGTCGATGACAGCAAGGCGCAGCGGCGGATTTTGGCGCTGTCGCTGGCGCGCTGGGGCTATCGGGTGGTTGAGGCGGCGTCGGGCGAAGAGGCGTTGGTTGCCTGCCAGTCAACGCCGTTCGATATCATCCTGTCGGACTGGATGATGGACGGCATGTCGGGGCTTGAGTTTTGCCACGCCTTTCGCGCGCTGGAGCAAGAGGCCTATGCCTATTTCATTCTGCTGACCTCAAAATCCGAAAAGGCCGAGATTGCCACGGGGTTTGAGGCCGGGGCCGACGACTTTCTGACCAAACCCGTGCTGGCTGATGATCTGCGCGCGCGCCTGCGGGCCGGGGAACGCATTGTTGGAATGCAGGCCGAGCTGGTGCAGAAAAACCGTCTGCTGGGGGCAACGCTGGTCGAGTTGCAGCGTGCCCAGGCCATGGTGGACCGCGACCTGATTGAGGCAAGAAAGCTGCAACAAGCCCTTGTGCGCGAACGCTTTCGCGACTGGGGGCGGGGGGCGGCGACGCTGTTCTTGCGGCCTTCGGGCCATGTCGGGGGCGATCTGGTCGGGTTCTTTGATCTGGGGCCAGACCGGGTGGCGCTGTACTCGGTGGATGTGTCGGGCCACGGTGTTGCATCCGCGATGATGACCGCACGGCTGGCCGGGTTTCTGTCGGCGGCGTCGCCGGACCAGAACCTTGCCTTGCAGCGCCGGGCCGATGGCGGGTTTGACCCTGTTCTCCCCGAAGAGGTGGCGGCCCGGTTCAATCGTGCGATGCTGCAGGATTTGCAGGTCGATCAGTATTTCACCATGGTCTATGCCGATGTCGATCTGACAAGCGGGGTGGTGGCCTTCGTGCAGGCGGGGCACCCCCATCCGCTGATCCTGCGGGCCGACGGGCAGATTGAACGTCTGGGGGATGGTGGCTTGCCGATCGGGCTGCTGCCCGATGCGCGGCATGAACGGGTGATGGCCCGGTTGCAAAAGGGCGATCGGCTGCTGTTGCTGTCGGACGGGATGACGGAATGCCCGTCACGGCTGGGCGTGGAATTGGGCGAGGATGGGATTGAACAGCTGATTCGCAAGAATCGCGGGCTGGCCAGCGCCCCGTTGCTGGAGGCGCTGATCTGGGATCTGGCCTCGCATCAGGGGTCTGAGGAGTTTCCCGACGATGTGTCGGGTCTGGTGTTCGATTACCGGGGCTGATCGCGCAGCGCACGGGCCAGAAAGGCGCGGTCCCCTGCATTGGCCAGCCTGTCCAGCCCATCCCTTGCCGGCATCCAGATCGCGGTGTGGCCGGCCTCCAACGGCGGGCCGATGCGCCGGACCGGCACCGCCAGATAGATGGCGCAGATCTTCTCGGCCCATTTGTCGTATTCCGGCATGTAGGTAAACCGTCGGTAGGCCCCCAACCGCCGGGTGATCTGCATCTTCCAGCCGGTTTCTTCAAACACCTCACGATGCAGGGCGGCAACGGGGTGTTCGCCGGGGTCGATGCCGCCGCCGGGCAGCTGAATCTCGGGCGTGGGTTCGGCCTGGTGGGTTACCAGCAGGTCTGAGCCATCCAGCAGAACGGCATAAACGCCGGGCCTGGGCCGATACACCTGCCCCTGCTTGACCGATTCGCCAAAGCGCCGCATCTGCCTTCCCCCCTTGGTCACAAGGTTGCCCTGCCTATATAGGCGCGGTATGCCAAGTCTGGCTCTCGAAGGAAACCCCATGACCATTGGACCCCAGATCGCTTGGGACGATACCGTCCTGCCATTTCAGCTTGACCTGTCCGCCATCCGCGGCCGCGTGGTGCGGCTGGACGGGGTGTTGGAACAGGTCTTGTCGCAACACTCTTACCCGCCGCAGATCGAGGCCTTGGTGGCCGAAGCCGCCTTGCTGACCGCCCTGATCGGGCAGGCGGTGAAACTGCGCTGGAAGCTGAGCCTGCAAATCCGGGGCAACGGCCCGGCGCGGCTGATCGCGACCGATTACTATGGCCCGACCGATGACGGCGAACCCGCGCGCATCCGTGCCTATGCCAGCTATGATGCCGACCGGCTGGACCCCGAGGCCGTGCCGTTCAGCCAGATCGGCCAGGGCTATTTTGCCGTGATGCTGGATCAGGGCGAAGGCATGGTGCCGTATCAGGGCTTTACGCCGATTGCCGGAAGCAGCCTTTCTGCCTGCGCCGAGACGTATTTTGCGCAATCCGAGCAGTTGCCGACCCGGTTTTCGGTGACATTTGGCCAAAGCCACGAGCCGGGGCGGCCGCTGCACTGGCGCGGCGGTGGCGTGATGTTGCAGCATATGCCGCAGGCGGGGATGAGCGTGGCAGCCGAAGGCGGCTCGGGCGAGGGCGGGTTGTTGCAACACACCGATATCCTGTCGGGCGACGATGGCGAAAACTGGACCCGTGCCAATGTGCTCTTGGACACGGTCGAGGCGATGGAGTTGATCGGGCCGCAGGTGACGCCGTCAGACCTGCTCTTGCGATTGTTCCACGAAGAGGGGCCGCGGGTGTTCGAGGCACAGCCGGTGCGGTTTGGCTGTTCGTGTTCCGAAGACAAGGTGCGCAACACCATGTCGATCTATTCGCAACGCGACATCGAAAAGATGACCACGCCCGAAGGCATTGTGACCGCCGATTGCCAGTTCTGCGGCGCGCATTACGAAATGGACCCCAAGACGCTGGGGTTCGAAGCCACGCATGAATGACGCGGATCGCCTGCTGCGTGCCTTGCAGCGCCCGGCGGGCGAAACGTCTGACTTTGACCTGAATCCGGACATCACGCTTGCGCCGGGCCGTGTGTTGCGCCCGGCAGGGGTGTTGGTGGCGGTCTGGCTGCGGCCGGCCGGCGCACGGGTGATCCTGACCAAGCGCGCGTCGCATCTGAAGCATCATCCGGGGCAGATCGCTTTTCCGGGGGGCAAGGTCGACCCGAGCGATGCTGATGCCGAGGCGGCGGCGCTGCGCGAGACGATGGAAGAGATCGCCTTGCCGCGCGGGCAGGTGCAGGTTCTTGGCCATCTGCCGACGCATGAAACGGTGACGGGGTTTTCGATCCTGCCGATCTTGGGCCTTGTTCGAGACGATTTTTCACCGCGGCCAGAGGCGGGAGAGGTGGAAGAGGTGTTCACCGTGCCGCTGGCGCATGTGCTGGGCCTTGACAATTATCGGGTGGAACGGCGGCGCTGGCTGGGGCATTGGCGGCACTATTATGTGGTGCCCTACGGTCCTTATTACATCTGGGGCGCCACCGCGCGGATCTTGCGCGGGCTGGCGGAACGGGCAGCGCCGTGAAGATCACGGGCGACTGGATCAGCCATCCCGGAACCCAGGCCCTGTGCCGGGTGCTGGAGGCGGCGGGCCATCAGGCGCTGTTCGTGGGCGGCTGTGTGCGCAATGCGCTGCTGCATGTTCCGGTTTCGGATATCGACATTGCCACCGATGCCGTGCCGCAAACAGTGTCTGTTCTGGCGGAAAATGCCGGTTTCCGGGCGGTGCCGACCGGGATTGACCATGGCACGGTGACGGTGATTGCGGATGGCCGCGCGCATGAGGTGACGACGTTCCGGCGCGATGTGGAAACCGACGGGCGGCATGCGGTTGTGGCGTTTTCGGCCAATGTTGCCGAAGATGCGGCGCGGCGCGATTTTACCATGAACGCGCTTTATGCCGATTTGCGCGGCACGCTGATTGACCCTTTGGGCGGCTTGCCGGATTTGCTGGCGCGGCGTGTGCGGTTTGTCGGTGACCCCGCGGCGCGGATTGCCGAGGATTACCTGCGCATCCTGCGGTTCTTTCGCTTTACCGCGCAGCATGGCGACCCCGAGGCCGGGATTGATGCCGAGGGTTTGGCCGCCTGTGCCGCGAATATTGCTGGAATAGAGACACTTTCGCGCGAACGCATCGGGGCCGAGATGCGAAAACTGCTGGCGGCCGCCGACCCGGCGCGCGCAGTGGCGGCAATGGCGGCGGCGGGGGTTCTGGCGATGGTCCTGCCGGGGGCAGACCATAAGGGGCTGGCGCCGCTGGTGCATCTTGAGGCGGACGCGCCACCCCGCTGGCAGCGCCGTCTGGCAGTGCTGGGTGGGCAGGACGTGGCCGAGCGGTTGCGGCTGTCCCGGCAGGAAAGCAGCGAGTTGGGCCGCATCAGTGACGAAATCGGCAGTGGGCACGGCCCGGCAGGGTTGGGCTTTGTGCTGGGGCCGGTTCTGGCGCAGGATGTGGTTCTGGCCCGGGCGGCGTTGTTCGGCGCCGACCTGCCGCGCGATTGGCAGGCTGACATTGCGCGGGGCGCTGCGACGCCCTTTCCGGTGACCGCCGCCGATCTGATGCCCGCTTTGCAGGGCGCGGTGCTGGGGGCGCGGCTGAAAGAATTGCAGGCGCGCTGGTTGGCCAGCGATCTGCGGCTGACGCGTGATCAACTTCTGGGCTAGGCTGTTTTCCTTTCGGGACTTTGGGGGTATGTCCCAAGGGTAACGCGCAAGAGGCTGCCCCCGGTGTTTTCCTATTTTGAACACCTCGTGGACCCATACGGTCCTTACGAGCAGACGGATACGCCACCGCGGGCGCTGTGGCCGTTCCTGAAGCAATTTGTCCGGCCGTTCCGTCGCGTGTTCGCGGTGACGGCGGCCTTGTCGGTGGTGGCCGCGTTTTCCGATGTGGCGCTGATCTGGTATGTCGGGCGGCTGGTGGATTTGCTGAGCCAGAATGGCCCGCAGGTCGTTTGGTCGGTCTATGGCCGCGAAATGCTGATGGTTGCGGCGGCGGTGCTGATCTTGCGCCCGCTTTTGTTGGTGACCAATGTCGCGCTTTTGCACAACACCATCCTGCCCAATTTCGGCACAATGATCCGCTGGCGGGCGCATGCCCATGTGATCCGGCAGCCGGTTGGGTGGTTCGAGAGCGACTTTGCAGGGCGCATTGCCAACCGGATCATGCAGACCCCTCCGGCGGCGGGGGATGCGGTGTTTCAGACCTTTGACGCGATGGCCTTTGCAAGCGTGACCGTGGTGGGGGCCGGCATCATGTTGGCCGAGGCGGACCCCAGGCTGCTTGTGCCGCTGGTGGTGTGGTTCTTGCTGTATGCGGCTTTGGTGAACTGGACGGTGCGGCGGGCGGGGCCTGCTTCCAAGGCCAGCTCGGACGCGCGGTCGGCGGTGACCGGGCGGGTGGTGGATGCCTATACCAACATTCATTCGGTCAAGCTGTTTGCGCATCATGACCGCGAGCTGGCCTATGCCAAAGAGGCGATCGAACATGCACGCAGCACCTTTGCCCGCGAGATGCGGATCGTCACCAAGATGGATCTGGCGTTGACCGCCCTGAACGGCGGGTTGATCGTCGGGGTCACGGGCTGGGCGCTGGTGTTGTGGTATCAGGGGCAGGCAACGGTGGGCACGGTGGCGGCGGCGACGGCACTGGTGCCGCGGTTGAATAACATGACCTATTGGATCATGTGGGCCTTTACCGCGCTGGTGCAGGCGCTGGGCGTGGTGGCCGAGGGGATGGAGACGATCACCCAGCCGATTGGTCTGGTCGATAAGCCGGGGGCAAAGCCGCTGGAGTTTCGCGACGGGCTGATCGAGTTTGACGGCGTCAGCCACCACTATGGGCGCGGGGCGGGCGGATTGCAGGTGCTGAGCCTGACGGTGCATCCGGGCGAAAAGATCGGGCTTGTCGGGCGGTCGGGGGCGGGGAAATCGACCCTCGTCAAGCTGCTTTTGCGTTTTTATGACGCCGAGGACGGGGTAATTCGGATCGACGGGCAGGATATCTCGGGTGTTACGCAAGACAGCCTGCGCCGCCATATCGGGATGGTTCAGCAAGACAGCAGCCTGATGCACCGGTCGGTGCGCGACAACCTGATGTATGGCCGCCCCGATGCCACCGAGGCGCAGATGATCGAGGCCGCCCGCCGGGCCGAAGCGCATGATTTTATCCTGACGCTGGAAGACCCTGAAGGCCGCCGCGGATACGATGCGCATGTGGGCGAGCGCGGGGTAAAGCTGTCGGGCGGTCAGCGGCAGCGGGTGGCGCTGGCTCGGGTGATCTTGAAGGATGCGCCGATCCTGGTGCTGGACGAGGCCACGAGTGCCTTGGACAGTGAGGCCGAGGCGGCAATTCAGCACGCGCTGTCGGGGGTGATGCAGGGCAAGACGGTGATCGCGATTGCGCACCGCCTGTCCACGATCGCGGCGATGGACCGGATTGTGGTGCTGGAAGGCGGGCATATCGCGGAGCAGGGAACCCACGCGCAGCTTCTTGCTTTGAATGGTCTTTATGCCCGGTTTTGGGCGCGGCAGTCGGGTGGGTTCATCGGGCTTGAGGAGGCGGCGGAATGAAGGCCCTGATGCGACTTGGCGACACGATCAATGCGTTTCAGCCCGCGTCGGGTGCGCCGCCGCAGGTGTTGGGCGCCTTTTTGAAATGGTGCCTGAAGGGGTCGTGGCCGATGCTTTGGCTGGCCGGGGCGCTGTCGTCGATCGCGGGGGCGACCGAGGTGGTTTCGGCGGTCATTCTGGGTTGGGTGATTGACGCGGCGTTGAATGCAGGGCCGGAGCGGTTCTTTGCCGACCATGCCGGGCTTTTGGCCGCGTTCGTGATGTTTTACCTGGTCTTTCGCCCGCTTGCCTTTGGCGTCTCGGCGGCGTCAAACTCGATCATCGTCGGGCCGAACGTATTGCCTTTGGTGCTGAGCCGGTTGCACCGCTGGACGCTGGGGCAGGCGGTGACGTTTTTCGACAATGATTTCGCCGGTCGGATCGCGCAAAAGCAGATGCAGGCGGCGCGGGCAGTCACCGATGTGGCGACCGAGGTGATCAACACGGTGTTTTTCGCGCTGGCGTCGGTGATCGGGTCGGTGGTGTTCTTGCTGGCGGTTGACGCGCGCGTTGCGCTGGCGCTGGCGGCCTGGCTGGTGGCCTATATCCTGCTGATCCGGTTCTTCATGCCGCGGGTTCGGGTGAACTCGGCGGCGCGGGCCGCGGCGCGGGCGATGGTGTCGGGGCAGGTGGTGGATACGATCACCAACATCAAGACGGTGAAGCTGTTCGCCCATGCGGCGTTTGAAGACCGGGTTGCCCTGAAGGCAATGGAGGTGTTCCGCGACCGCAGCCTTGAGTTTGGCGTGATCTCGACCTGGTTCCGGCTGTCGTTGATGACGATTGCCGGGGTGCTGCCAGTGCTGCTGATCGGCGGGACACTTTTGCTGTGGCAACAGGGCGCTGCCACGGCGGGGGCGATTGCGTCTGCCGGGGCGATTGCGATGCGGATCGCGCAGATGTCGGGCTGGGTCAGCTTTACGCTGATGTCGATTTATACCTCGGTGGGCGAGGTCGAGGATGGCATGCGCACCCTGTCGATTCCGCACCAGCTTGGCGATGCGCCCGATGCGAAGGATTTGCCGCCGGTGCGGGGCGAGATCAGGTTTGACCATGCGTCCTTTGCCTATGGTCGGCAAAGGGGTGGCGTGGCGGAGCTTGATCTGACCATTCGCGCGGGCGAAAAGCTGGGGATCGTGGGGGCCTCGGGGGCGGGGAAATCCAGCCTCGTGGCGCTGCTTTTGCGGCTCTATGATTGCGAAAAAGGTGCGGTGCTGATTGACGGGCATGATGTGCGTGGCGTCACGCAGGAAAGCCTGCGGCGGCAGATCGGCATGGTCACGCAGGAAACTGCGATGTTCAACCGCAGCGCACGCGATAACATTGCCTATGGTCGCCCGGATGCGAGTGAGGCCGAGATCATCGCTGCGGCGCGGGCGGCCGAGGCGGATGGCTTCATTGCCCAGATGATCGACCACACCGGGCGCCGTGGCTATGACGCCTTTCTGGGCGAGCGGGGGGTCAAGCTGTCAGGCGGGCAACGGCAGCGGATTGCGCTGGCGCGGGCCTTTCTGAAAGACGCGCCGATTCTGGTGCTGGACGAGGCGACAAGTGCCTTGGACAGCGAGGTGGAGGCCAGCATCCAAAGCGCGCTGGATCGGGTGATGGAAGGAAAGACGGTGCTGGCGATTGCGCACCGGCTGTCCACCATCGCGGCGATGGACCGGATTGTGGTGCTTGACGATGGCCGCATTGTCGAACAAGGCACGCATGAGGCCTTGCTGGCGCAGGGTGGCCTCTATGCCCGCTACTGGAACCGCCAGTCTGGCGGGTTCATCGGGGCGGACGAAAAGGAAGCGGCAGAGTGATTTTGACCATCGACCGGCTGGGCCACCATGGCGACGGGATCGCGCAGGGGGACGGCGGCCCGATCTTTGTGCCGCAGATGTTGCCGGGCGAGGTGGTCGAGGGCACGCTTGAGGGCGACCGGTTGCTGGGCGCGCGGATCGTGACGCCCAGTGTGATGCGGGTTAAGCCGCCTTGTGCCCACGCGCGGACCTGCGGCGGTTGCCTGATGCAGCATGCATCCGATGACTTTGTGGCCGGTTGGAAGACGGGGATCATCGAAGGGGCGCTGGCCGGGCAGGGTCTGGAAGCGCCGGTTCGGGCGATTCTGACTTCGCCCTCGCGGTCGCGGCGTCGTGCCACCTTTGCGGCGCGGCGGACCAAGACCGGGGTGACGATCGGTTTTCATGCGCGCGGGTCTGATACGCTGGTGCAGATCCCGCAGTGCCAGCTTTTGCACCCCGACCTGATGGCGGCGCTGCCGGGGCTGGAGGAATTGGTGCGGCTGGGCGGGTCGCGCACCGCCGAGGTGTCGCTGACGGTGACGCGGGCGCTGGGCGGGCCGGATGTGACGGTGACGGGCGGCAAGCCGCTGGACGGGATGCTGCGGCTGGAACTGGCGCGGGTGGTCGAGGCGCACGCCATATCGCGGCTGACCTGGGACGGTGAAACCGTGGCCCTGCGCGCGCAGCCGGTGCAGATCATGGGCCGCGCCAAGGTGACGCCGCCGCCGGGGGCGTTCTTGCAGGCGACCGAACATGGCCAGATGGCCTTGTTGGACACGGTTCGGCTGGCTTTGGGGCCGCAGAAGCGGATCACCGATCTGTTCGCGGGGGTGGGCACCTTTGCCCTGCCCTTGGCAGAAAATGCCGAGGTGCATGCCGTGGAGGGCGATGCCGCGATGATTGCGGCGCTGGACAAGGCCGCACGCAATACCGAAGGGCTGCGCCCGATCCGCGCCGAGGCGCGCGATCTGTTCCGCCGCCCGCTGGAACCCGATGAGTTCAAGGGCGTGACCGGCGTGGTGATCGACCCGCCACGTGCCGGGGCCGAGGCACAGGTGGCGACGCTGGCGCAGACAAAGGTGCCGGTGATTGCGATGGTGTCTTGTAACCCGGTGACCTTTGCCCGCGACGCCAAGGTGCTGGTGCAGGCGGGCTACCGTCTGGAATGGGTGCAGGGGGTGGACCAGTTCCGCTGGTCGGCGCATGTCGAGCTTGTCGGACGGTTCATTCGGTAGCATATCGACGGTTTTCCGGCACAGCGAGACAGGCACATGACACGCGACAAAGTGGCAAACTGGTTGGAGCGGCCTGCGGTGGGCAATGCGATCATTGCGGTGATCCTGTTCAACGCGGTGATTCTGGGGCTTGAAACCTCGGACAGGGTGATGGCGCAGGCGGGGGGGCTGATCCATCTGCTGGACACCATCTGCCTGTCGATCTTCGTGGTCGAGCTGTTGGCCAAGATCTATGCCCATGGCGCGCGTTTCTTCCGCAACGGCTGGAACCTGTTTGATCTGGTGATCATCGGCATTGCCCTGATACCAGCCGGACAAGGGCTGTCGGTGTTGCGGGCGCTGCGGATATTGCGGCTGTTGCGGGTGATTTCGGTCGCCCCGCGCCTGCGCCGGGTGGTCGAGGGGTTCATCACCGCCTTGCCGGGCATGGGGTCGGTGTTCTTGCTGATGGCGATCATCTTCTACATCGGCTCGGTGATGGCGACCAAGCTGTTCGGGGACGGATTTCCCGAATGGTTCGGCGATCTGGGCAGTTCGGCCTATACGCTGTTTCAGGTGATGACGCTGGAAAGCTGGTCGATGGGCATCGTGCGCCCGGTGATGGACAGCTATCCCTATGCCTGGGCGTTCTTTGTGCCGTTCATCATGGTCACCACCTTTGCCGTGGTGAACCTGCTGGTGGGTCTAATCGTCAATTCGATGCAGGCGGCCCATTCCGAGGAAGACAACCAGAAGACCGATGCCTATCGCGATGAGGTGCTGAACCGGCTTGCCGCCATCGAGGCCCGGCTGTCCAAGGCAGATGACACATCCGTGAGCGGATAGGGCATGAAAGCGGCTGTGCAGGTGGGCGGTTTTTCGCTAAGCGAGGCGAAAAAGGGGCGTGCGGGCATGTGGATCTTCAGACTTGTGGCCATCCTGGCTTTGGCTTTCGGGCTGTCCGCTTGTGCCAGCAAATTCAAGACCTACAACGGGCCTGCGGTCACGTCGGTTCAGGTGCATAAGGCGGATCGGAAGATGTATCTGCTGCATCATGAAAAGGTGCTGGAGTCCTACAACGTCGCCTTGGGATGGGCACCTACCGGGCACAAGGCCTTCGAAGGCGACGGCAAGACCCCCGAGGGCAGCTATTTCATCGACCGGCGCAACCCCAATTCCGAGTTTCATCTTTCGATCGGGATTTCCTATCCGAACCAAGCGGATCGCGCCTTTGCCGCGGCGCAGGGTAAAAGCCCGGGCGGCGACATCTTCATTCACGGCTGGTCCCGCAAGCCGATCCGTCGGCGCGATTGGACGGCAGGCTGCATTTCGGTCAAGGACCGCGAAATGGAAATGATTTACGCGATGGTCAGGGATGGCACCCCGATCCACATCCTGCCATGACGGCGGTCAGCCACCGATTTCCAGGCACCACCAGATTTTGCCATTCGGTTCTTGATACCAGGCAAAGCCGATATCCCGCGCTTCGGGATCAAGGATCACGGCGCGGGTGTCTTCGCGTTTCATCCAGGTGGCAAGGGTGATCAGCTCCGTCTCGAATGTCTCAGAGATCGTTTCGCCCCGCCAGATGCCCGTGTAACCCGCCCGCTGCGCACGGGTCAGCGGCGATGAGCCATCGGATCCGAAGTTCCACGGCCGGTTTTGAACCGACATGTCGCGTGCATGGGTGGCCGCGGCGGCGTTCAGCGCGGCGTTGAACGCCAGAGGTGGCGCCGACTGGGCGCGGCGCAGGGCGTTGACCGCGTCAAGCAAGCGGAAAGAGATCTCGTTTTCCGACCCCGGGCGGATCTTGTAAACCTGCGGCAACGGCTGACCATCGGGCCCGACGCGGACGGCTGCTGCTTGCGACACGCAGCCCGACAAAAACCCCACCGCGCCGAGGGTCAGGACCATTCGTCTGTTCATCTTGATGTCCGTTCGATCATTGTTGCGCGGCTGCGGCCATATTGCGGTTCTTTACCGAAAGCGGCGGTGGACTTCAAACCCAACTCTGCGTGACTTTGCCGAGTGACATCTGTTTGATTTGCGACTTTGCGCCGAACTGAGTATGCAACGGCAAAGTAACATGGTCAGGAGACCTCAGGATGAGTGTCGCAAAACCCGGGCATCAGAGCCGGCGCGTCTTCATGGGAACGGCAGCCGCCGGTTTGACGGCAAGCCTGACGCCCGTCTGGGCGATGAATGGATCGACCGAAGAAGACGCCGACGTTCTGGCAGGCAGCGTTCGCAACAATATCTCAAGCTTTCGGATGCTGCGGTGGCAAGACTACTTCGAGGACACCCGAAAGGGGGCGATTCTGGTCGACATAACCTCACGCGCGCTGCATTTCTGGTCTGAGGATCAGTCGATCTACCGGCTGTATCCAACCTCGGTTCCGCTGACGGAAGATCTGACCCGGCGCGGGCGGACCGAGGTGGTGCAAAAAGTGGTGGCCCCAAGCTGGCGCCCGACCCCGTCGATGAAAGAGCGCAACCCCGAATGGCCGGATGTGGTTGAGGGCGGTGCGCCTGATAACCCTTTGGGAACCCATGCGCTTTATCTGGCATGGACCTATTACCGGATTCATGGCACGCATGATACGCGCAAAATCGGGCGTCGGTCATCTAACGGTTGCGTCGGTCTTTACAACGAGCATATCGCCGAGTTGTTTTCGCTGGCGCAGGTTGGCACGCAGGTGTTGCTAATTTGACGACAAGTCGTTGAAGCGATTGCACCCCTTACAAGCCAGATTGCAAATGCTGCGCCAAGCCGGTTATGAAGGCATTACGAGGTACAGTCTTGGGTGCATGTCGTCGCCTCTGCAACATACGGCGATATGCAATAACTGGAGGTTATTATGAAGAAACTTGCGCTCGCTGCCGCTCTGACGGTTGCTGCATCCACCGCTTTCGCTGGCGGCATGGTTGAACCGGTCATGGAACCGGAAGTTGTTGCTGCTGCGACCTCGTCGTCGGCTGGTGGCATCATTGTTCCGCTGCTGCTCCTGCTCGTGATCGCAGCTGCTGCATCGAACTGATCTTCGGATCATCGACAACAAAAAGGCGACAGGGAAACCTGTCGCCTTTTTTCTTTGCCCCCAGATGTTGCTGACTGCGCCTTACCGCAGCCAGCCGGCCAGATTGTCTTCGATCACCGCCAGAAGGGCGGTGATATGGGCGTCGTCATCGTTCAGGCAGGGGATGTAGGTGAAGGTCTCGCCCCCGGCATGTTCAAAGGCTTCGCGAATCTCGCCGTTGATTTCCTCAAGCGTTTCGATGCAGTCGGCGGAAAACGCCGGCGCCATCACGGCGATGTTCTTCTTGCCCTGCTTTGCCAGTTCGGCGACATGTTCCACCGTGTAGGGCTTTAGCCATTCTTCCGGGCCAAAGACCGACTGGAACGTGGTGTCTATGCTGTCCTTGTCCCAGCCCAGCCGCTCGCGCAGCAGGCGCGAGGTCTTGGCGCATTGGCAATAGTAGGGGTCGCCTTCCATCAGATAGCGTTGCGGCATGCCGTGATAGCTGGCGACCAGCACGTCGGGTTTGACCTCCATCGCCGCATAGGCGCGTTCCACCGATTGGGCCAGGGCGTCGATATAAAGCGGGTGCGCGAAATACTCGGCCACGGTGCGCACGGCGGGCTGGCGCTTTTCCTTCATCATGGCGCGAAAGAACTGGTCATTTGCGGTGGCCGATGTGGCCCCTGCGTAATGCGGGTAAAGCGGGAAGAACAGGATCTTTTCACACCCGGCCTCGACCATCGCGCGCACCTTTGATTCGGTGGACGGATTGCCGTAGCGCATGCAGAAATCGACAATGATGCTGTCGCCATGCCGGGCGGCGATGCCGTCGGCGATCTTGCGGGTCTGGTCCTTGGTGATGGTCAGCAGCGGGCTTTCGTTCAGCTCATGGTTCCAGATCAGCTTGTAATTGGCGCCCGAGGAAAAGGGCCGCTTGGTCAGGATCACCAGTTGCAGCAAGGGCTGCCAAAGCCACGCCGAGTAATCGACCACGCGCTTGTCGGACAGAAACTCGTTCAGATAGCGGCGCATGGACCAATAGTCATAGTTGTCGGGGGTGCCAAGGTTGGCCAGCAGCACGCCGATCTTGGCCCGACGCACCGGCGGATGGTCTGCGGGCGCATGGGTCAGCCGGCCCTCGCCGGGATGGATCACGGTGCTGGGCATCGCAGGGGAATGGCCGTGCTTGGCATCGAGCATCGTTTCTTGTCCTTGGTTGGTCATAAGCTAGAGGGGACATATAGGCTTATGCGCCGGGGTCAACCGCTGGGATCTGGCGAAAACAGCGGCATTTCAGCAGTTTTCAGGGCGTCGGCCAGCCTGTTCTGCGCCGAACCGGGGCGAAGCGGCTTTTGCTGGCTGTCATGCGGGGCCCAGCCGGTCAGGCAAATGATCTCGAACGTGGCCGGGATGCGGCCTTCTGTATCGGCATGGCGGGCCTGATAGATCTGGGCGGCACGGCGCATCACGCCCGGTGCCGTGGGGCGGCGCAGGCGGCTGGCAAGGGCATTGGCCTCGCCCATGGCGCGCAGGTCATGCATCAGGTGCCAAGCGTCGCGATAGCGCACGGTCTGGGTAAAACCATCGGCCACCGGCAGCGCAAAGCCCGCGCGTTGCAGCAAAGCCCCCAGATCGCGAATTTCGCCCATCGGCAGAATGCGCGGCGACAGACCGCCCGTCACCTCAACCTCGGCCTGGGCCAGACAGCTGCGCAATTCGTGCAGGGTCTGGCCGCCGAACAGAAAGGCCATGAACAGCCCATCGGGGCGCAAGGCATGACGACATTGCACCAACTGGCCCACGGGGTCATTCGCCCAGTGCAGGGCGAGGGCGTGGATCACAAGGTCGTGCGTTCCGGGTGTCAGGGCCAGAACCTCATCATCGGGCGTGGTTTTGCCGATTTCCCGCCACTGTTCGGGAAAACCCGTCACCACGGCGGACGCTGTAAAGGTTCTGTTAACCTCGATGAGCCTTTCCTGAATTTCGGCGCGCACCTCATCATGCAGGAAGAAGGCCGTCGCGCGGGCACGGTTGCGCGACAGGGCGGTGCGGTCGGTCAGGATGGGGGGCGTCTGCATGGCGCAAAAGATGGAGCGGTAGCAATGGGATTGCAAGCGACACTGCTGCATCTGGTCTACCCGCCGCAATGTGTGGCCTGCGATGCCTTGGTCACCACCGATTTCGGCCTTTGCGCCGATTGCTGGCGCGACACGCCGTTCATCACCGGGCTGGTGTGCGATCAATGCGGCACGCCCTTGCCGGGGCAGGACCCCGGCCATGCGGTGCAATGCGATGACTGCCTGACCATCGCGCGCCCCTGGTCGCGCGGGCGGGCGGCGATGCTGTATCGCGACAAGGCGCGCGAGATGGTGCTTGGCCTGAAGCATGGAGACCGGCTGGACCTTGCCCGCCCGGCAGGGGCGTGGCTGCTGCGGGCGGCACAGCCGATCTTTCAGCCGGGCATGCTGGTGGCCCCGGTGCCGCTGCATTGGATGCGGCTGTTCAGGCGGCGCTACAACCAGTCGGCCTTGCTGTCGGCGCAGGTGGCGCGGCTGGCGCGGCTTGCGCATTGCCCCGATCTGTTGACCCGCCGTCGCAACACCGGCAGTCAGGAAGGCCGCAGCCGCGATGGCCGCTTTGCCAATATGGCCGACAGCATTGCCCTGCATCCGCGCCGTGCGGGTCTGGTTGACGGGCGGCATGTGCTGCTGGTCGACGATGTGATGACATCGGGGGCCACCTTGGCCGCGGCGGCCGAGGCCTGTCTGGCCCAGGGTGCAACAGAGATATCGGTTCTTGTTTTGTGTCGCGTTGCGAAGGAGGGGTAATCCCGTATAGTCCCTGTGCAGTCATTGCACAGGACAGCCGATGAAGACCGTTGAAATCTATACCACCCCGTCTTGCCCCTATTGCATCGCGGCCAAGCGACTGCTGGACGGCAAGGGCGTTGCCTATACCGAGATTGATGTCAGCCGCGACATGGCAAAGCGGCAGGAAATGCGGACGCGGGCACAGGGCCGCTATACCGTGCCACAGATATTCATCGACGGGGCCTATGTCGGTGATTGCGATCACATTCATCTGCTGGACCATCGCAAGCAGCTTGATGACCTGTTGGCAGACTGATGCGGGCCGGTCTGGTGCAACTGACGGTCAGCGATGACCCTGCGGCGAACCTGCCCAAGACACTGGCGCTGGTGCGGGCGGCGGTGTCGGGGGGGGCGGGCTTTGTGCTGACGCCGGAATGCACCAATGCGCTGTCGTCGAACCGCGACCATCAGCGCGCGGTGTTGCACCCCGAGGAGACCGACCCGACGCTGGCCGCCTTGCGCGATGAGGCGGCAAAGCTGGGGATCTGGCTGCTGATCGGGTCATTGGGGATAAAGACCGAGGATGCTGACGGGCGTTTTGCGAACAGGTCTTTCCTGATCGGGCCGGATGGGGCGATTGTGGCGCGCTATGACAAGATCCACATGTTTGATGTGAACGTGTCTGACACCGAGGTGTATCGCGAATCCGCGGGCTATCGGCCCGGCTCCAGAGCGACGCTGGCAGAGACGCCGTTCGGCCGGATCGGGATGACGGTGTGCTATGACCTGCGGTTTCCTAAGCTGCACCGGGCTTTGGCGCAGGCGGGGGCGCAGATTCTGACGGTTCCGGCGGCGTTCAACCACATCACCGGTGCCGCGCATTGGGAGGTGCTGTTGCGCGCCCGTGCGATTGAGACCGGGTGCTATGTGCTGGCCCCGGCGCAAACCGGCTTTCACCCCGAAACGGCGGGCAAGGGGCGGCGGACGCATGGGCATTCGCTGGTGGTGGCCCCTTGGGGAGAGGTGTTGGCCGATGCAGGCGAAGAACCGGGTGTGGTCTTTGCCGAAATCGATCTGGCGCAGGTGGCGGCGGCGCGGGCGCGGGTGCCTTCGCTGTTGCACGACCGGGAATTCACGATGTCAGGTGTCGCGGGGCCATGACCGAGTCCGACCGCACCGAGGACATTGCCGTTTCCCTGTTCGGCGAGCTGTTCATGGCCGATCAGCTTGCCCGCAACCGGATTTCCAAGGTGCTGCCGAAGGGGATGGAGCTGTCGCATTTCGGGGTGCTGAACCATCTGGCGCGGCTGAACGAAGAACGCACCCCGGCGCAGCTGGCGCGGTCGTTTCATGTGACGCGCGGTGCGATGACCAACACGCTGGCCAAGCTGGAATGGGCCGGGCATGTGCATATCCGACCCGACTGGGATGATGCCCGGCGCAAGTTCGTGGCGATCAGCCCGTCAGGCCGGGCAGCGCGCGATGCGGCGGTGCAGGCGGTGGCCCCGCTGATTGCCGAGGTCGTGCAGGCGCTGGGCGCAGACCGGGTGCGGGCGCTGCTGCCGGTCTTGCGTGAGATGCGGACGCGGCTGGAAGGCGATGGCTGAACGGACGAGATCAACACCGACCACGCAAGGTCGCTGGCGGCGCGGGTGGTCTGCATGACCCCGGCCAAGCGACTGTTTGACATCGCGGCGGCGCTGTTTCTGGCGACCGTGCTGGCGCTGCCCTTTGCCGGCCTGCTGGTCTATCTGCTGATCAGGCAGGGCCGACCGGTGTTTTACCTGTCCGAGCGGATGCGCACGCCCGACCGGCCCTTTCAACTTTGCAAGCTGCGCACGATGCGGGTGGTGGCGCAGGACGCTGGCGTGTCGGGCGGGGACAAGGCCGACCGCGTCACGCCCATCGGGCGCTGGCTGCGAAAATATCGTGCGGATGAGATACCCCAGCTTTGGAACGTCCTGAAAGGCGATATGAGCTTTGTCGGGCCGCGTCCCCCGCTTCGCAGCTATGTCGAGCGGTATCCGCAGATTTACGCTGAAGTGCTGCGGTCGCGGCCCGGAATTACCGGATTGGCGACGCTGCATTTTCACCGTCATGAGGAAATGCTGCTGCAAGAATGCACCACGCCGGAAGAAACCGACGCGGTCTATGCGTGCCGATGCGTGCCAAGAAAGGCACGGTTGGACATGATCTATAGCAAACGCCGAAATCTGTGCAGCGACTTTGTGCTGATGGTCAAAACCTTGCGCGGAGTGTCACGTAAGCCGCCTAAAAACCAATCAGGTTGAAGAGGGCCGGCTTTAAGGTTATGGCCGCTCTTGTGAATGAGAACGTTTTGGTCCTTGTTGCAATTTCGGCGTGCATGCAGGCAAAGGTTCAGGTCATTGGGTAAATCGGTTGCACAAGGTTTGCTAACGGTCATCGGCAGGTTGTCGAGACTGCACAAGCAGATTGTCCTGCTGTCCATCGACATGATGCTTGCCCCGATTTCTTTGCTTGTAACCGATGTCCTGGTGTTTCCATCGCGCGTGACGCCGGATTTTTTGGCAGACAACATCGCGGGATTCTTGACGGTTGTGCTTTGCACCGGCATCGGGTCGCCGTTGCTTGGGATTCCGCGCATAAAGCTGAAAGCCTATGAGGCCACCAGCGCGGTCAAGACCGGGGTCCTGGCGGCGCTTGCAGGGGTCGGGCTGTCTGTAGCAAAGACGGTCTTCGACTTGCCCCTTCCGACGGCTGCAATTCTCCTTTTCGTTCTGATCTTCCTGATCTCGATGATCCTGGTGCGTTTTGCGATGCTGAACCTGTATCTTGCGGTTTTGCGCTCGGGGCAGGTGCCGCACAACGTGGTGATCTACGGAGCCGGCAATACCGGGTCGATGTTGGCCACGGCCCTGCGGTCGCACGAAAGCATTCGGGTGGTGGCCTTTGTTGATGACAATCCGTCGCTGCACGGGATGACGGTGCTGGGGCACAAGGTGCGTCCGGTGTCGCAGCTTGAGCGGATCGTGGCGCGCTATGATGTTCAGCGGGTCTTGCTTGCGATGCCGTCTGTTTCTGTTGGCCGTCAGGCCGCCATCATCCGTGATTTGCTGTCGCGCGGACTTGACGTTCATTCCTTGCCATCCTTTGCGCAACTTGTTGGCAGCGAAGTCTTGCTGGGCAGCCTTGCGCCCGTGGAATCGGGTGAGTTTTTGGGCCGCGATCCGGTCAGGGATCTGCTACCCGAAGCCAAGGACGCCTATACCGGCAAGCGGATCATGGTGACCGGGGCTGGGGGGTCTGTCGGATCGGAGCTGTGCCGCCAAGTCTTGCAATACAAGCCAAGCCGGATCGTTCTGTTCGAGTTGAGCGAGCTTGCGCTTTACACCATTGAGCGCGACCTGAAATCTTGCCCCGAGGCTGTGGGGATCGAGATTTTCGCGGTTCTGGGCACCGTGACGGAAGCACGTCAGGTGCGCGCCGTTCTTGCCGAGCATCAACTGGACGTGATCCTGCACGCCGCGGCCTACAAGCACGTGCCTCTGGTCGAAGCCAATCCGATTGCAGGGCTGGTGAACAACGTTCTGGGCACGCGCACGGTTGCCGAGGCTGCGCTGCAAGAAAACGTCAAGCGCTTCATTCTGATTTCGACCGACAAGGCGGTGCGGCCGACCAATGTGATGGGTGCCTCGAAGCGGATGGCCGAGCTTGTGGTGCAAGATATGGCGCGGCGATCGACCTCAACGGATTTTTCGATTGTCCGCTTTGGCAATGTCCTGGGCAGTTCCGGGTCGGTGGTGCCACTGTTTCGCGAGCAGATCAAGAAAGGCGGACCCGTCACACTGACCCACGAGGACGTGACACGCTATTTCATGACCTTGGCAGAGGCGGCCAGCCTTGTGCTGATCGCGGGCGGCCTGTCTTCGGCGCGTGGACCGCATGCGGGGGATCTGTTCGTTCTGGACATGGGTCAGCCGATCAGGATCCGCGATCTTGCCGAGCGCATGATCAAGGCGGCGGGCTATACCGTGAGAACGCCGCAAAAGCCAAATGGCGACATAGAGGTGGTGGTGGTCGGCTTGCGCCCCGGTGAAAAGCTGCATGAAGAGCTGTTGATCGAGCCCGGCATGCTGATTACGCCGCACAGCAAGATTTTGCGCGCCCAAGAGCGCGGCCTGTCCAGCATCGAGGTGGCGTCTGCCCTGCGCGAGCTGCGCAATGCCGTGGCGATCGGTGACGCGGATGCGGCGTGCCGTGTGCTTGAAACCTATGTCGAAGACTATGTCCGCCACGGAGCGCCGCCAAAGCTTGCCGTGGCGCAACTTGCCGAGCGTTAAATCCTGCTGACCATGCAGCGTGGCGGTGCAGCCCGGCACCAACTGCGGATGAAATGGAATACGGGCATTGTTCCTTTGCCATGTTTGTCTATTGTGCCCCACAACGGGCAAGGTGGATATCGGCGGATGATCAGGCAAAGGGCAGCGGTCGTTACCTGCGTGGTGATAGTTACGGCGCATGCCGTTCTGGCAGAAACGCGACCGACGTTGAACCTTTACGGCGCTACAGGGCTGATCGACATGCCGTCGGCCGAGGCGCAGAAAGATGGCATGTTGTCGGTGACCAGCGGCCATTTTGGGCCCATCAGCCGGACAACGTTAAGTTTTCAGATCTCTCCGCGCCTATCGGGAAGCTTTCGCTTTCTGGGCGTGCGCGACTGGAACAAGCGATACTGCGAAACGCCCGCCTGCGACGGGATTGACCAGTTCGAAACCTATTACGACCGGTCTTTCGACGTTCGTTACAAGCTTCTTGATGAAACCCGCACCCTTCCGGCCGTGACCATTGGTTTGCAGGATTTCGTCGGCACCGGGATCATCGCGGGCGAATATGTGGTGGCCACCAAGCATGTCACGCCCGATGTCAAGGTGTCGGCGGGCCTGGGTTGGGGGCGTCTGGGCAGCTATGGCGACATCGGAAGCCCCTTTGGCGACCGCCCGCCACTGGAGATTGGAAAGGGCGGCAATGTCAACGTTGATCAGTGGTTTCGTGGCCCGGCCGCACCTTTTGGCGGGATTGAGTGGCAGATCAACGATCGCTGGACGGCAAAGGCCGAATATTCGTCAGACAGCTTTGCCGAGGAAGCCGAGAAACGAAAGACGTTTGACCGCAAAAGCCCGGTCAACTTTGGCTTGGAATATCAACACAAAGACTCGTTTCGGTTGGGCGGCTACTACATGTACGGCAGCACGGTCGGGGTTGCTGCGCATTTCTACCTGAACCCGAAAAAGCGTCCTGGTGGCGGGGTTCTGGTCACGGCGCCCGATCCGATCAAGCCACGTCCGTCGCGCGGCGCCAATCCCGAAGCCTATTCCACCACGTGGCAGTCGGACGGGCAATCGCCCGAAATCTTGCGGGTGAACCTGACCAAACGTCTGGCCCGAGACGGGATCGAGGTCGACTCGGTCCGGTTTGAGGGCGCGACGGCCTATCTGAGCGTGCGCAATGTCACGAATGACTCGCAGGCGCAGGTCATCGGGCGTGCAGCGCGGGGGATGTCCCAAAGCCTTCCGGCATCGGTTGAGCAGTTTGTCGTCGTGCCCGTCGTCAACGGGATGCCGGTGTCGCAGGTTGTGCTGCGGCGATCAGACCTTGAAGCGTTGGAATTTGACCCGGCGGGCAGTGACAGGCTTTTGGCCCGTGCCGAGATCATTGCAGCCCCGACCGGCCTTGACGCGGCGCTGCGCGATGCCGAGGCGTATCCGCGCCTGACTTGGTCGCTTAGCCCGAACTTTCGTTTTCGCCTGTTTGACCAGAATGCGCCCCTGAAGGCCAGCGCAGGCGTGCGGTTGGACGGTCGGTATGAAGTGACGCCGAACCTTGCGCTTTATGGCGCGATGACCAAAGACATCATCAGCAATCTTGACGACCGCCCGCCGCTGCCGGACCGCAACGGTCTGCAACCCGTGCGATCCGCCAATTATTTCTACGATTCCGAGGGCGACCCGGCATTGGAAAAGCTGGCGTTGATGTTCACTCGCAAGCTTGCGCCCGAGGTGTATGGACGGGTGTCGCTTGGATATCTTGAGCGGATGTTCGGAGGGGTGTCTGGCGAGGTCTTGTGGATGCCGACCGACAAGCGTTGGGCCATTGGAGCCGAGGTCAACTATCTGGCACAGCGCGCGCCGGATCAAGGCCTTGGGTTCAAGCTGCCCTTGTCGATGTATGTGACCGATGGCTGCACTGACCCAAGTTTTGAGACCGGGAAGTGTGGTGCAAAGGACAGTTACAAAGTGGTGACGGCCCATGTGTCGGGCTATTACAAATTCGACAACGATTTCCACGTGCAGGTGGATGTCGGGCAGTATCTGGCCGGTGACATCGGCGCGACGCTGTCTTTGAAGCGTGAGTTTGACAATGGCTGGCGCGTCGGCGCGTTTGTGACCAAAACCGACGCGTCGGCAGAGGAGTTTGGCAGCGGATCGTTTGACAAGGGGATTACGCTTGAAATCCCGGTGACGGCCTTGCTTGGCAAACCCAGCACCAAGGTGCGGACCACGGTTCTGCGGCCGTTTGGCCGGGACGGCGGGCAAAAGCCGGACGTGGACGGACGGCTATACGATTCGCTACGCGCCTATCGCGAAACCGGCCTGACGGAACAATGGGGGCGATTCTGGAAATGACGCTGCACCGTGGTCTGTTGATTTTGGCCTTGCTTGCGGTTTCGGGTTGCGGAAATGATCCCGAAACGTCGCAAGGCACGGCATTGGCAAAAGGGTTCTTGGCCAAGGCCAAGAGCGCGGCACCCGCCCAGACACCCCTGACGCGTGCAGTTCTGGATCAGGTGGAAACCCCGGTCATGGTGGCGCGGCTTGAAACGCGGCAGGTGTTCGCGCTGATCGCCAAGATCGAGGATAACGGAGCCGTTGAAACCTGGTCGACGCTGGATGACATCACCATTTCGCAAAGCGATGGTGTTATTGTTGCAACACGTGGACTGGGCGGCGACCTGATGTCCGCCCGCGTTCCGGCGGTCTTTGCGTTGCGCAACGACGGCGGGCGCCATGATCGCATGCACAGTTTTCTGGATGGCGAGGATCAGCCCGTTCAGCGCAGGTTTACCTGTTCGGTTTCTGCACTTGGGGCGGAAACTATTGAGATTGTTGAGGTAAAATTCAGCACCCGGCATTTTGTCGAAAACTGCAGCGGCGAGGGGGTGGCGTTTCGGAATGACCATTGGTTCGACGCTGACGGGACTTTGCGCAAATCGAGGCAATGGATTGGCGAAGATGTAGGCTATTTGGTTTTGGAAAACCCGCGCCGCCGTTGAGGATGCGAAAGCCTTTTCCTGAGGCGTAGGATATGCTAATAAAAACTGGAGCATGTAATGAACGGAGTGCCCAAATGACCCGGATTTCTAAGCTTGCTGTTGCTGCCGTGTTCGCCTCCTTGGCGACTTCGGCGTTCGCTGTTGGCCCGACCGTCTATGAAGAAGACAAGCCCGTAATGGTTGTCCCCGCTGCTGCTGCCTCGTCGGCAGGTGGTCTTGGTGGTGGTGCCGTTGTCGCCGGTGTTCTTGGCGTTGCCCTGCTTGCAGCCGCCTTGTCGTCGGACGACAACGTTTCGTCCGGCAGCCACTGATCCTCTTTGAACCCGCGCAGAGGCCCGCTGTTCAGGCGGGCCTTTTCGTTTGAAGGATTGAGGGCGCTTGCGTTCCACGCAATTTGTGTCTAGAGACAAACCAACAGCCGTATCGGGGTCCAAACCTGATGCATCCGAAAGACGCACGCGGGCCACTGGGCCCGTTTTTTATTTTTGGACACGCGCCCGCCCATGACCGACCTGATCGCCAAAACTGCCATTGACCGTCGCCTTGCCGACATCGTCGGCCCCGTGATCGAGGGGCTGGGGTTTGAGCTGGTGCGCATCCGCTTGATGGGCGGCAAGACCCGCACCCTTCAGATCATGGCCGACCGTCCCGATGGCGGCATCGTGGTTGAGGATTGCGCCACCATTTCCACTGCCGTATCTGCCGTGCTGGACGTCGAAGACCCGGTTGAGGACAACTACATTCTGGAAGTCTCGTCCCCCGGTATTGACCGCCCGTTGACCCGGTTGAGGGATTTCGAGGTCTGGAAAGGCTGGGAAGCCCGGATCGAGACCACCGAACTGATCGACGGCCGCCGCCGGTTCAAGGGGGCCTTGGCGGGAGTTGAGGGCGAAGAGATCCTGATCCTGATCGAAGAGGCGGGCGAAGAAGTGACCATCGGCCTGCGCTTTGACTGGCTGTCGGATGCCAAGCTGGTCCTGACCGATGACCTGATCGCCGAAATGCTGCGCCAGAAGAAGGCCAGCGGCAATTTCGACGAATCAGAGTTTGACGACATCGAACACACCGAAGGCGAGGATGAAGATCCCGTCGAAGAAACCAAACACTAAGCCTGGGAGTTGACCGATGGCGATTACCTCTGCCAACCAGCTTGAACTTCTGCAAACGGCCGAGGCTGTTGCACGGGAAAAGATGATTGACCCCGATCTGGTGATTCAGGCGATGGAAGAAACCCTCGCCCGGGCCGCCAAGTCGCGCTATGGCAGCGAGCTGGACATCCGGGTCAAGATCGACCGCAAGACGGGCCGTGCGACCTTTGCCCGCGTCCGCACCGTGGTGGAAGATGAGGCGCTGGAAAATCACCATGCGCAACTGACGGTGAAACAGGCCAGGGATTATCTGGCCGATCCGCAGATCGGTGACGAGGTGATTGATGAGGTTCCGCCGGTAGACCTTGGCCGGATCGCCGCGCAATCGGGCAAGCAGGTGCTGTTGCAGCGCGTGCGCGAGGCCGAGCGCGACCGTCAGTATGAAGAATTCCGCGACCGCAAGGGCACCATCATCAACGGTGTGGTCAAGCGCGAGGAATATGGCAACGTCATTGTCGATGTGGGTCGGGGTGAGGGCATCCTGCGCCGAAACGAAAAGATTGGCCGCGAAAGCTATCGCATCGGTGACCGGGTGCGCTGCTTCATCAAGGACGTGCGGCGCGAACCGCGGGGGCCGCAGGTCTTTTTGTCGCGCACCGACCCGCAGTTCATGGCCGAATTGTTCAAGATGGAAGTGCCCGAGATCTATGATGGCATCATCGAGATCAAGGCCGTCGCCCGCGACCCCGGTTCGCGCGCCAAGATTGCCGTGATTTCCTATGACAACTCGATTGATCCGGTCGGCGCCTGCGTCGGCATGCGCGGCAGCCGTGTGCAGGCCGTGGTCAACGAGTTGCAGGGCGAAAAGATCGACATCATCCCGTGGAATCAGGATCAGGCGACGTTCCTGGTGAACGCGCTGCAACCGGCCGAAGTGTCGAAGGTTGTGATCGACGAAGAGGGCGGCAAGATCGAAGTCGTGGTGCCGGATGAACAACTTTCGCTGGCCATCGGGCGTCGGGGCCAGAACGTGCGTCTGGCCAGCCAGTTGACCGGGCTTGATATCGACATCCTGACCGAGACCGAAGAATCGGCCCGCCGTCAGGCCGAGTTTGCCGAGCGCACCAAGCTGTTCATGGACACGCTGGATGTGGATGAGATGATGGCGCAACTGCTGGTTTCGGAAGGCTTTACCAACCTCGAAGAGGTGGCTTACGTCGAGAGCGACGAGTTGCTGTCGATCGACGGCTTTGACGAAGGAACGGCTTCGGAATTGCAGGCGCGTGCGCGGGATTATCTGGAAGAACAGGGCCGCAAGGCCTTGGAAGCCGCCCGCGCGATGGGTGTGGAAGAAAGCCTGATCAACTTTGACGGGCTGACGCCGCAAATGCTGGAGGCTCTGGCCAAAGACGGCATCAAGACGCTGGAAGATTTTGCCACCTGCGCCGATTGGGAATTGGCGGGCGGCTGGACAACCGAAAACGGTCAACGCAAGAAAGATGAGGGCCTGCTGGAACGCTTTGACGTCAGCCTTGAGGAGGCACAGACACTGGTGATGACCGCCCGGGTCATGCTGGGCTGGGTCGATCCGACCGAGATGGATGCCAAACCCGACGAAGACGACGACGCCGATGACACGGAGGCCGAGGCCTGATCGCAGGCCTCGGAACACGCGCATGACGCGCGGCGGTCGGGAAAAAACCACGGACGAACCGGAACGCAAATGCATTGCGACCGGGGAAAGCCAACCAAAAGCGGGTCTGATCCGCTTTGTGCTGGGGCCCGATGGCATGATCGTGCCAGACATTCTGGCGCGGTTGCCGGGTCGGGGCATCTATGTCTCGGCCAACCCTCAGGCTTTGGCACTGGCCGCCAGGAAGGGTCTGTTTTCACGCGCGGCACGACAGCCGGTGAAGGTGCCCGACGATCTGCCGGTTTTGGTAGAGGCGCTGTTGGTTCACAGGGTGATCGACCTTATATCTCTGGCGCGCAAGGCGGGTGACGCGCTGTGTGGCTATGAAAAGGTCAAGGACTGGTTGATCAAGGGTCAGGCAAAGACCCTTTTGCAGGCCAGTGACGGATCGGAACGCGGCAAGGAAAAGCTGCGCCCGCCGCATGGGCCGGAATCCTTGATTTCCTGCCTGACGGCGGGGGAATTGGGTTTGGCATTCGGTCGCGAACGTGCCATACACGCTGCGCTTGCGGCTGGTGGACTCAACAACCGTGTTGTAGAGGAAGCGGCAAGGCTTGTCGGCCTGCGTGGGGCAGAGGACAAGCAGGTCGGCGACGAGATCGCCGGGAAGGATACGAAGGACGCATGAGCGATACAGACGGCAAAAAACCCCTTGGTTTGGGTGGTGCACCACGTTCTGGTCAGGTGAAGCAAAGCTTCAGCCATGGCCGGACGAAAAGCGTTGTGGTTGAAACGAAGCGCAAGCGCGTGGTCGTTCCCACAAAGCCGGGTGCAACCGGAGCTGCGGGTGGGGCTGGCGGATCGCCATCCCTTGGCGATCCGGCCAAACGGCCGGCGGGCATTTCCGATGCCGAAATGGAGCGCCGTCTGGCGGCATTGCGGGCTGCAAAAGCGCGCGAGACCGAGGATAACGAGCGTCGCGCGGCAGAAGACCGCCAGCGCGAGGAAGACCGTCAGCGCCGCCGCGATGAAATCGACGCCAAAGAGCGCGAAGAGCGGGCCCGGCTGGAAGCGATCCGGCTGAAGGCCGAAGAAGACGAACGCGCCGCGCGCGCGGAGGCCGAGGCCCGCATCGCGGCCGCGGCCCAACGCAAGGCCGACGTTCTGGGCACCCGCCCGCGATCGGCCACCCCGCCGCCCGAACCAAAAGCGGCACCAGGAACTGGCCGGAACGAGGGGCCGATCTCGGCTGCACCGGCCGCGCGGACGCAAGATGCGTCGGCGCCGCGCGGTGTGGCGGCAAAGGCACCGCTGGCCCCCGCACCACAGCGCAAGACCGACCGTGAGCGCGAAGAACGCGAACGCAGCGCCAAGGCCAAGGGCGACGAATCCCGTCGTGGTGGCAAGCTGACACTGTCGTCCGCGCTGAACGGCGAAGGTGGGCGGACCCGCAGCCTTGCCGCGGTGAAGCGCAAGCAGGAAAAAGCCCGTCAAAAGGCCATGGGCTTTGGCACCAAACCGGAAAAGCAGGTGCGCGTCGTGCAGCTGCCTGAAACGATTGTGGTGTCGGAGCTGGCCAACCGGATGGCAGAACGCGCCGCCGATGTGGTCAAATCGCTTATGAAAATGGGCATGATGGTCACCATGAACCAGGCGATCGACGCCGATACCGCCGAGTTGGTGATTGAAGAGTTTGGCCACAAGGCAACGCGTGTGTCGGACTCGGATGTGGAACAGGTGATCGACCAGATCAGCGACCGCGACGAAGACCTGATCCCGCGTCCGCCGATTGTGACGATCATGGGCCACGTTGACCACGGCAAGACCAGCCTTCTGGATGCAATCCGCAAGGCGAATGTGGTGTCGGGCGAAGCCGGGGGCATTACCCAGCATATCGGGGCCTATCAGGTGCGCACACCGAACGGGGCCTTGGTCACCTTCCTTGATACCCCCGGTCACGGGGCCTTTACCAGCATGCGGGCCCGTGGCGCCAATGTGACCGATATCGTCATTCTGGTGGTGGCCGCCGATGATGCGGTGATGCCACAGACGATTGAAGCGATTGCTCATGCCAAGGCCGCCAAGGTTCCGCTGATTGTTGCCATCAACAAGATGGACAAGCACGGTGCCGACGCCACCAAGGTGCGGACCGATCTGTTGCAGCACGAGATCGTTGTTGAGGCGATGTCGGGCGACGTGCAGGACGTGGAAGTGTCGGCCAAGACCGGCATGGGGCTTGATGCCTTGCTGGAAGCCATTGATCTGCAATCGGAAATTCTGGAATTGCGAGCCAACCCGAACCGGGCGGCATCGGGTGCGGTGATCGAGGCCAAGCTGGATGTTGGTCGCGGCCCGGTGGCCACTGTTCTGGTGCAGAATGGCACGCTGCGCAAAGGCGACATTTTTGTTGTCGGCGAACAGTGGGGCAAGGTGCGTGCGCTGATCAACGATCAGGGCGAAACGGTCATGGAAGCCGGGCCTTCGGTTCCGGTGGAAGTGCTGGGTCTGTCGGGCACCCCATCTGCGGGCGATACGCTGAACGTGGTGGAAACCGAGGCGCAGGCGCGTGAAATCGCAGACTATCGCGAGAAAGCCGCCAAGGACAAACGCGCCGCCGCCGGGGCCGCCACAACGCTGGAACAGCTTATGGCCAAGGCCAAGGCTGATGCCGATGTGTCTGAACTGCCGGTTCTGGTGAAGGCCGACGTGCAGGGCTCGGCCGAGGCGATCGTGCAGGCGCTGGAAAAGGTTGGCAACGACGAGGTTCGGGTGCGAATTTTGCACTACGGCGTCGGTGCGATTACCGATACCGACGTGGGCCTTGCCGAAGCTGCGGGCGCACCGATCATCGGCTTCAACGTGCGCGCCAATGCGTCGGCGCGGCAATCGGCGCATCAGAAGGGGGTCGAGATCCGCTATTACTCGATCATCTATGATCTGGTGGACGATATCAAAGCTGCGGCGTCTGGCCTGTTGAAGGCCGAGGTGCGCGAAACCTTCATCGGTTATGCGCAGATCAAGGAAGTGTTCAAGGTCACTGGCGTTGGCATGGTTGCCGGTTGCCTTGTGACCGAAGGCGTCGCCCGCCGCTCGGCCGGGGTGCGTTTGCTGCGCGACAGCGTTGTGATCCACGAAGGCACGTTGAAGACGCTGAAACGCTTCAAGGACGAGGTGAAGGAAGTCATCTCGGGTCAGGAATGCGGGATGGCGTTCGAGCGGTATGAAGATATCCGCCCCGGCGATGTCATCGAGATCTTCGAGCGCGAAGAAGTGCAACGCTCACTGGTCTGAGGCATTGACGAAAATAAAGAAGCCGGGGGAAACCCCGGCTTTTTGCATATCGGCACTGGATTGGTGTTACGAGGCGCGAGCGGCCGCAACCGGAAAGCCGACAAACAGCTTTTCGTCCACCTTTACCACAAGTTTGCCGTCTGCAAGCGCCCGGACCAACAGTCCCTGAACCGATACACAACTTCCAAGTGTTATTGTTCGTAGCATCGCCAATCCCCCATCAGCATCACACTCATGTAGATAACGCAAAAAATTTGGAAAACTATTATTAATGTGTCGCGGGAAGTACTTTTTCAGCAGTTTGTGAAAAGCTGTGTGCCTAAAGCCAGTCGCGCAGCACCGGAATCAGCGGCAAA